>MWFC01000040.1 GCA_002071415.1 Bacteroidetes bacterium ADurb.Bin012 | reverse complement strand
GTGGGTTGTAACCGAGGGCAGGCGGGCATATGCTAAACGTATTTCAAGCCGGAATAAGAGTCCGACAAGCGTACAATTGTCCTTATTTTGATAAGGGGTAGGTTTTTAAAGAAGGAAAAGCTAATGTATAACTAACTGAATAAGTGGTATATAAAAAATGTTTAGGAGTTTTTTAGAATTTTGTCGGTTAATAGTGATATTTAATCTTAAATCTGCTTAATATGAACAATTTGAATCAGATTGGGCTCAACACCCAGAAAACGGCCGAAATGGTCGAAAAACTGAACGATTTATTATCCAATTTACAAATTTTCTACATGAATGTTAGAGGATTTCATTGGAACATTCGTGGTGAGAAGTTCTTTGAACTTCATCAAAAATTTGAAGATTTGTATGATGACCTTCTGGTAAAAGTGGATGAGGTAGCCGAGCGAGTTCGCATTCTTGGTCATACGCCCATCCATATCTTTTCGGAATACATAAAAATGGCTCAGATCAAAGAGATAGAAAATCTCTCCGATGCCCGTTCGTGCGTTCAATCTATTGTTGATTCTCTTAAAATTATCTTAGAAAAAGAGCATGCTATTATGAAGCTGTCAGCCGAAATGATTGACGATGGTACTAACGCTATTGTAAGTCAGTACATTAGTGAACACGATAAGCTCGTATGGATGTATGAAGCTTTTCTAAATGCATGATAATTTATTCAATTCGTTAAATTTTAAAACAAAACAAATGATGGAAACAAATCAAGTAAATTTCAGAATTCCCTTATTAGGGGAAAGATTGCCCGAAATAAAGGTCGAAACCACTCATGGGATCAAAAGTTTACCAAACGATTACGAAGGGAAATGGTTAATTCTGTTTAGCCATCCGGCCGATTTTACACCAGTGTGTACAACCGAGTTCGTAGCATTTGCTCAATTAAAATCTGAGTTCGACAAACTCAACGCTGAACTCTTGGGTTTATCTATGGATCAGGTTTTTTCGCACATCAAATGGCATGAATGGATTGAGGAAAAATTGAATGTAGAAATTCCTTTCCCCATCATTGCTGATGCAGCAGGTGAAGTGGCTTCGAGGTTGGGCATGATTCATCCCGGTAAAGGGTCAAACACTGTTAGGGCAGTGTTTATAATCGATCCAAAAGGCTTAATTCGACTCATCCTCTATTACCCACAGGAGATTGGGCGTAATATGGATGAAATCGTTCGTGCCCTAAAAGCCCTCCAAGTGGCCGATAAGAATAAGGTTTCCTTACCGGCTAATTGGCCAAATAACAACCTAATTGGAGATCGCGTCATTGTTTCGCCTCCACGAGACGTTCAAACAGCCAAAAAACGCAAAAGCGAGTATGAATGTTTCGATTGGTGGTTTTGCCATAAAAAGTTAGAGTAAGCAAGTAAAGATAGAGGCTGTCGTCAAAAATAGTACGACAGCCTCTTTTTTAAATTATAACTCTTTAAAATTGCTTCTCTTTATTTCTTCTTAAAAATTAATTTCCGATTTTGCGGGTCCATCCATTCGATGAATATTTCCCTGAGCTCAGCATATTTCAAAGGGTTCACTTCATTCTCCACAAATTCAATCATGCGGCGTATTTTCACTGTATTCCCATCCTTGCTCAATTGAATTCTCATTGCACCAAAGTCTCTGCGAATTTCAAGATTTTTTTTAGGGGTAACCAATTCGAGACTATCAGGAATTAATAGAGTATAGTCGTAATCTTCTATCAAAAAATAAGGAATAGCAAAAGGAGAAATTCTCGAAGATGGCAATGACGCAACATTCCAGCTGTTTACACCTGTCCGAGCAAAAGGTATTTCCATTTCATAGAAGCCTTGGGCAAGCTGAGTCAAACTTTTATCGGCTTTCATCGAAATCTCGGTCTGAAGCCTTTTGAGATTGGATTGTTTCAATTTGAAAGCAGTAACATTTTCTCCGCTACACAATCCCGTTAAAATTCGGTTTATCTCCTTATCGTTTTCGAGAATACGATAAAAAGGATGGTATCGGCCGGTAGCTTCGAGTTCGGCTTTCCCCTCCACGGAAAAAGATTTAATATCGAAACTGCCTTTCACTTTTATGGTACTATTTTCGGGATAGATTTCCCATTTTTTTTCGCTTTCGGCTGCAGGATCGACCAATAAGAGCGTATTTCCATATAGGTTGGGTAACAAATTGTAAGGATGTTCATATATCGCCGAAAGATAAATACTAGCTATTTCCGGAATTTCTGTTCTAACGTAGTATGCATTGATATCGAGTGGATTGAACCATTTCGTATCCAGAACATGGGTTGGAACAGAAGCTACAATATCGGCCTGATAACCAGCTTGCCTGAGCAGTGCAGCTAAGAGTATGGTCTTTTCGATTTCTGTTCCAGAAAGAGATTCCCAAACCTCGGCAGGTGTCCTGAATTTGAATGCAATGGTAGCAGAGGGAATTTGAAGATAAGACAACTCGTTGATGACCAAATTTCTTATTTGAATGATCTTTTTAGAATCCGATGAATTACTTCTTTTGATTTGCTCGATACGAGCGACTGCAGTTTGAGGAAGTCGAGTATCCGTAAAAGCAGGCTGGTTGGTAAAAAGTTCCAAACTTCGTTGTAAGGATGGAGAAGTAGAAAAAGTCAGGAAGGGGAAATAAGAGGATGCTTCGGGCATGTAGATTTCATGGGGATTTGCTTCAACCTTACCAAAATTCCATGTATAAATCATCATTCCCTTTGCAGTGGTTATTTCGGGACTGAGCCTCAAATTCAACATTTTATAGTTCAATATCGTGCCCTCGGGAACCTTCACAATTATTTTGCACGATTCCACCGGAACGGGAAAGGAAAGAATTTCTTCTCCCATCAAATAAGGCATTCCTTTGGCTTGACTCATCAGATTGTAGTCGAATTCGATAGTAGCACCTACCTCGAGACCAGTATGCGAAACTACCATTTCCCTGAGATGATTGTAGGCCACACTACCACTGGCAAAACCTGGTAATACTTCATTGAACGCATTATGTGGTGAATCTACCTTCTTGCCATCGGCCATTATAGTACGCGACTTATTGATTTTGAGCTTCTGAAATTCAGGATTATATACGATAAATGATTCACCGAAATACCTCTGAAATGCCTGATGTGTCAGAAGTTTAAGCGAAGAAGAATAATGATAATCTACGTTGCCATCCTTCGAAAGGGTATATTCTTTTGTAATGAAATTGTAAATGGCATCGTAGGCTAATTCTTGTGCCACGCAAAATTTTCCGGCTATGGCTGCCAGAAATACCAGCATAAATTTGATCCTTATTTTTATCATACTTGCCTTCATTAGTTCTATTTGTATGTCATAAGATTCTTCATTTGCAAATTTACAAGGCTATTCAAAAATGTTCTCTAAAAAATTTTGCAGAAAGAATGATTGACAAAGAAAGAACATTTTATCGAAAAATGATGATAGGAAGGGTTATTAAAAAATGTAGGAAGTACAACGATAAATACTTAACCTTTGGGTTTGAATCCGATAGTACTTCTTTCTTTAGGTTGATCGGGTTTTACGAACGAGATGACATTATCCACATCCTCTAAGCGGATAAGGCGCAAGTCTTCGGGAGAAATTTCCGTCATTTTTGCCACTCTGTCGCTTTGAGCTTGTAATACTTTTTCGAAGAGATTTCGGGCAAAGCGTCCATTACCAAAATGTTTATCTCGTGCTTCCCAAACGTCGATGAAATGACCTATTAGTCGTTGCTCAGCAGCAGGCTCCAAGGTCATGGCACGTTTTTTTATGAAACCTTCGAAAATATCCATCAACTCATCGGGTTTATAATCCACGAAGTTGAAATAGCGATTGAAGCGAGATCTCAGGCCGGGATTCGTTTCGATGAGGTCTTTCATTTCGTCGGGGTAGCCTGCCAGAATGACGACAAATTTATCGCGGTCGTCTTCCATTCGCTTTAGGAGAGTCTCTATGGCTTCTCGGCCAAAATCATTGCCCTGACTGCCCTTGGGATTGAGTGAATAGGCTTCGTCAATAAAGAGGATTCCGTGCATGGCTGAGTCAATCACTCTTTCAGTTTTTGGACCAGTGTGTCCTACATATTCGCCAACCAGGTCGTTGCGTGATACCTCCACCACATGTCCTTTAGGCAATAAACCCAGAGATTTATAAATACGGCCAATTAAACGCGCAACCGTAGTTTTCCCAGTTCCCGGAGGTCCCTGGAATACTGCATGAAGACTCAGACTTTGTGTGGTCATCCCCTGTTCGGAACGCAGTTTTTCAACTCTGATATAGTTCAAAAGTTGTTCAACGTCTTTTTTGATATTATCGAGGCCGATCAGTCCATTCAGTTCAGCCATTATCTCGTCGAGGCTCTCTGTAATTTCCTCCTGATACTCGTCGGAAATGGCCTTGTTGATATCATCAAGTGTAATAGTACATAAATCCTGATCGGTGATATGTTCCATTTCGGCCAGACGAGCCGATTGCAATTGTACCACCTCTTCGAAAAGATTTCTAACCAAACGGGCATTCCCGAAAGTGTCGGTTCTCGATTGATATACATAGTTCAAATATTTCGAAACTTTTTCCATGGCATCGGGAGCTATGATAAAATGAGCTGATTCGGCAATCCGTCTGAAGATTTCGAGCAATTCGTCAGGAGTATAATCATTGAAAGTAAAATATCGGTTAAAACGGTGTTGAAGTCCGGGATTCGACTGAATAAAACGGTTCATCTCGTTTGGGTATCCAGCAACGATAACTACCAATCTATCTCGTAGATCTTCCATACGTTTCAAAATTGTGTCGACGGCTTCCTGGCCGAAGTCATTCCCTTTTCCTCCTTCGGGAATCAAGGCATAAGCCTCGTCGATAAAAAGAATTCCATCGAGGGCGCTATCTATTACCTTATTGGTTTTGATGGCGGTATGGCCGATATATTCTCCTACGAGGCCCGAGCGGTCAACCTCGATGAGATGTCCACTAGTAAGCAGTCCCATGGATTTGTATATTTTTCCCAGCAAACGAGCCACGGTAGTTTTTCCTGTTCCCGGAGGACCTTGAAAGACCGAGTGCAAAGAGATTGGGTTGGGATTCATTCCTCTTTCCTTACGCATTTTTTCGATCCTGATGTATTTCATCAAATTGTCAATGTCCACCTTTATATTGTTGAGCCCTACCAGTTTGTTGACTTCGGCCAGCAATTCATCGAGCGATTTATTGGTTTCGGGCTGAGATGCAGGTGATGAAGATGGCTTGGGTTTATCCTCGGGATTGGCTTCTGCCTCGGCTATGGCGTCTTTGAAAAGGGATTCATCGGGCTCGAGCTTCGATGCCAGCTTGAAATATTCCAATGCCCTCTTGGCCTTGCCTTTTTCGAGAAGCGCTTTTCCGGCATGATACAACGGCATGGCGTCTTCCACTTCCTTCAAGGTAGCCGATGGGCATTCCAAGGCAGTCTGATAAATTTCTTCCGTCTTCCCCATATCATTCAACGTATAGACTAAATTGCTGAAAACAACCGGATTGGAGTGATCGAGTCGATACGAATCTTCATAATATTTCAAGGCTTTATCCATATCTCCAAGCCACGACCAGGCAGCTCCTATGCCATTTAGAGCCGAAGGAAATTCTGGAGTAATCTTCAGGGCGTCTTCAAAGTACGAAATAGCCTTTTGATATTCCTTTCGATTGAAATACTCCATGCCCGTTTGGAAATATCGAATGGCCTTCGGATTGACTTCTATCTCCTTTTGGGGAGCAGCCCTCTGAGATGGTTCAGCTTCATCGGGATCATAAGTAAATTCTTCCTCTTCTCCAGGGATTCGAGTTTCTATAGGTACCGACATAACTACCAGCCAAATCCCATTCCCATAACCGATATCTGTAATTTCATAACCCTCGGCAATTTTCGATTTGACTTCGGCCTCGGGGAATTTTTTATCCGATACATAAAATTGATTCTCGAAAGGAGCATCCTTAGTCATTACCAAACCCCATTTCCCTTTGCATGGACTTATCGAAGTAATATAATATCCCTTCGACCAGTACTCCTTTATGGTTTTTGCAGGAAAATCACTGTAAAGGCCGAAAATTTGCTGTCCATAATGTTCGGTCTTCCCAAACACTGCGGCCCATCTATCGTTTCCGTAAACCAGCTGTAAAACTGACTCTCCCGCCTTAATAGCTTCTTTAATCTCGCCAGACGGGAAATCCCCATTGGTTATCCATCTTTGGTCTTCAATACCGGTGTTACCTGACATCACCACAAACCAAACTCCTTCTCCATAGCCAATCCAGCTAATATCGAGACCATCATTCCATCCAGTAGAAATAACATCCTTCGGAAATTCGGTTCTTGTGCTCCATCGCTGCCCCGAGTAAGGACTCGAAGGATCGGTAATCAACACCCATTTCCCTTCTCCATAAGCAAGGCTATATATCAATTCTTCCTTATCCCATGCCTTGGATATGGGATCCTCGGGAAAGGCTTTGAAAAATTGAAAATTTTTTCCGGCCATAGTTTAACTATTTTTTATTGAATTTATAATCTCTTGATAAACAAACTAATACCGCAAGAAACCCTATTCGCATAATTCCCCTTCGTTCTCATAATTCTTGAAGAACAAATAAAGACATAACTCTCTATCTTCCTTTTTTACCAAAGGAACTAAATACAACACGAAACGACTAATGATTTTCGATCGGAAATTTACAATTAAAGGAACCTGCCAGTAAATCAATTACCGGCAGGTTTGTAAAACATCTTCAACCTCTTTCTGCAATGGCTTCATTCAGCGCACTGACAACCCTGTCGATGAAGGCCTCATCAGCACTGGTTAAAGCCTCTTCGCTTCCTGAGGCACTCGCCAAAGAAACCAAATATTTATTCTTTTGCGTCATCCACCATGCAATTGCTCCAACCAACAACAATACGGCAAGCCACCATTTGAACGCAAAACAGATTAGGCCAATTATTCCTAAAACAATAGGACCCGTACGCTTAGGCTTGATAACGTATTTGGCCACCGAAGTCACATTAGCCATTGAGTGCATTTTGCCATAAGTCAGGAAACGCGCATTCGTAACTTTTACATTTCCCTCATCAAAGTAAATTTTTTCTTCTGCCATAAAAATTTTATTTTTGAATGTGAATAATGGTGTTTTTGATACTGCCTCAAAAAATTTGAGATTTATCGGATACAAAGGTAAAGTTTTTCTGATAATACAAGAATTTATTATTAAAATTTCACAAAAATCTTATGAAGCAGTTATAGCAGGCCAAATTTCTTATGAAAAATTTTCATGAAATCTCATTTTTCTTCGGAAGGAACATTCCTTCGATGATTGTGACCATTTGATATTCTTCTATCATTGGGAATTATTGAGGGGTTAAAATACGTAATTTTGCAGCTTGATTTTGTGTAATGTATCCTCTATCATGAGCGAACCGATCAAGCATGAATGCGGCATTGCCTTTATTCGACTCCTTAAACCCTTAGAATATTATCTTGGGAAATATGGTACTTCTCTCTATGGTTTAAATAAACTTCAATTGTTAATGGAAAAGCAGCACAACCGCGGACAGGATGGAGCGGGTGTGGCTTGTATAAAACTCGGTTTACTACCTGGTAAAAAATATATCAACAGAGTTCGTTCCAATGCAACTACATCCATAAAGGATGTCTTCGACCAGATTTTTGCGCCCTTCCGACAGCTACGCGAAGATCATCCCCATCGTCTGAATGATGTGCAGTGGCTGAAGGAAAATATTGATTTTACCGGAGAAATTTTCCTGGGACATTTGCGCTATGGTACATACGGAAAAAATTCCATACAGAATCTTCATCCGTTTTTACGGGAAAATAACTGGAAAACCAGAAATCTTGTTTTAGCGGGCAATTTCAACCTCACCAACGTAGATGAACTTTTCAAGACTTTAGTCGATTTGGGGCAATATCCTGTCGAGACTTCTGACACGGTTACTGTTCTCGAAAGAATTGGACATTTTGTGGATGAAGAAAATGAAAGGTTATTCAAAGCATTTAGAGCTAAAGGCTATTCAAAGAAAGAGATTACCGACTTTATCATCACTCATTTCGATTTGAAGAGTGTTTTAACCAGAGCAGCTTCGAAATGGGATGGAGGCTATGTAATGGCCGGCATAATAGGTCATGGAGATGCCTTTATTATGCGTGACCCGGCAGGAATACGGCCGGCCTACTTTTATGCCGATGATGAAGTAGTAATAGCAACTTCCGAAAGGCCTGTCATACAAACCACTCTGAATGTCAAAGCCCATCAGATAGATGAAATACCACCAGCTCATTTTTTGCAGGTAAAAAGCAATGGAGAATGGTCATTACAGCAATTTGCTGAACCGATACGAACTGCCTCATGCTCATTCGAACGAATTTATTTTTCGAGAGGAACCGACCAAGAAATATATCACGAAAGGAAACAATTGGGTAAAATGCTCCTGCCTTCTATTCTGAAGGCAATAGATTATGATCTGGAAAATACAGTTTTTTCATATATACCCAATACTGCCGCTGTTGCATTTCAGGGTTTAATGGAAGCCCTTGCCGAATTTTGTGATGAAAAACGGAAGGAAAAATTACTGGCACTCGATTATACTCCCACTAAGAATGAAATAGATGAGATTTTCAATATCAAGCCTCGATTCGAAAGAATTGCAGTAAAGGATATCAAAATCAGGACCTTTATTGCCGAAGACGAACAAAGGGATGATCTGGTAGCTCATGTTTACGATGTGACTTATGGAGCTATACGTGCAGGAATCGACAATCTGGTAGTTCTGGACGATTCCATTGTGAGGGGTACTACACTTAGAAAAAGCATCATCAGAATACTCGATCGCTTAGAGCCCAAACATATCATCGTTGCTTCGTCTGCTCCTCAAATCCGTTATCCCGACTGTTATGGAATAGATATGGCCAAACTTTCCGATTTTATAGCTTTTAAGGCTGCCATCGAACTGCTCAAAGAAACAAATCAAGCACATATCATCAATCAGGTTTATCGCATGGCGAAAGCCCAAGAAAATCTCCCCCGGGAACAAATTCAAAACCCGGTAAAAAAAATTTATGAACCCTTCAGCGATGAAGAAATTTCGAACAAAATCAGTCAATTGGTCAAGAACCATCAGGTCAAGTCAAGAGTGAGTGTAATATTTCAAACCGTTGATCATCTTCATCAGGCTATACCACACCATTCGGGCGACTGGTATTTTACGGGTAATTATCCTACGCCTGGTGGCAACAAAGTAGTCAATAAATCATTCATCAATTTTATAGAAGGAAAAAATGAAAGAGGCTATTGAACCCTCTTCCTCTCTATACTCAAAATAAAGTATTTAGCCAATATTCGCTGCTATTTTTTCGGCTATGGTTCTCATTTCTTCGGCCGGTAACTTTAATTTAGGCTTCGAAAAATCGATATCATATATACCCTGCAGAGGAATAAGGTGAATATGGGCATGTGGAATTTCGAGGCCGATTACGGCGATTCCAATTCTTTTGCAAGGAATGGTTTTTTCGATTCCTTTAGCCACCTTCTTGGCAAAGAGGATCAGTCCTTGTAAGTCATCATCATTCAAGTCGAAAATATAATCTATTTCTTTTTTAGGAATGACCAGGGTATGACCTTTACAAAGAGGATTGATATCGAGAAAGGCCAGATAATCATTGGATTCGGCTACTTTATAGGCAGGAATTTCACCATTCACAATTTTCGAAAATATGCTTGGCATTTTTAGGTTGGGATTAACGGGTTATTTCAAGAATTTGAAAATGCAAAGTTCCTGCCGGGACTTTTACTGCGACTTCTTCCTTGGATTTATGGCCAAGCAAGCCTTTAGCAATGGGTGATGTGACCGAAATTTTTCCCGCTTTTAAATTGGCTTCGCTTTCGGGTACAATAGAATAGGATGTAATAGCACCCGTTTTGATATTTTTCAACTTTACGGTAGTAAAGAGGGAAACCTGATGTACATCTATGTCAACATCATCTATTATACGAGCATTCAGTAAGAGATTCTGGAGTTTCGATATCTTTAATTCCAATAATCCCTGTTGTTCTTTAGCTGCGTCGTATTCAGCATTTTCTGATAAATCGCCTTTATCGCGGGCTTCGGCTATCATCTGAGAAATTCTCGACCTTTCCACAGTAGTTAGGTAATCGAGCTGTTGTTTCAATGATTCCAGCCCTTGTTTTGTGTAATACTGAATTTCGCTCATGTTGTAAACAATTTACCTTGGTTTTTTGTACTAAAGAAAAGAAGACCCTTTTTGCATGAAAGGGTCCTCTTTTTTGATGTTGCAAAATTACTAAAAAGTCCTTACAAAGCTATCCGAACTCCAATAGTATGGGTGCCATCGAAATGCTCGGTCGATCTGTAAGAATAATCAACTGAGAAGTTCGAGCCTTTTTCCTTGTTGAAAGGAACTTGAACTGTCAATCCGCCACTGAATCCTTTCGAAACAGTGATTTTATTACTGCTTTCTATATCTTCGAAGATACCGTCTTCGTAGGCATATCCAGCTCTGAGCATAACATAATCTCTAAAAGAAAATTCTCCTCCCAGCATGAACAGGTCATTACTGAAAGCGTTGGATTGAAAATTTCCGGCAAGGGTAAATCTCGAACCACCGAAAAGAAAATCGTAAGCTGCTCCAATGCTCATGGTTGTGGGAAGCTCGAATTTGTTCTGACGTTCCGTCAAGGTAAATAAAGTTTCTTGGCCTGGAATACTCACGCGAGTTGCAAAACCATCTCCCGAAAATGAGATAGTTGGCCCCACATTTCTCAGAGCAATTCCAAACTTGATGTTTTCCTGATCTCCTGTAATGTATTGGATACCTGCATCTATGGCAATTCCACCAGCCGAAGCATCTGAAATAGATTCATTGATAATGCGGATCAGAACACCTCCATAAATGCTGGAGGAAAAAGCCTGAGAATAAGAAATTCCTACATTGAGATAACTGGGAGAAAACGTACCTATTCCACCTTCGGGAAGGTCGGTTCGGGTAATCATGATATCGCCTATGGACATCGACATTACACTCAGTCCCAAAACACCCGATTCACTGATTCTTTGAGTCAAACCAAAAGCTGAAATGGTAATATCGGTTCCTTTCAACCATTGAGTTTGTGCGAATATCAATTCAGTGCTGCCCGTGTGAGCAACACCTGCTACATTGCCAAACATGGCCTCGAGGCCTCTGACCGAGGCCGTATTCACACCACCCCAGCCGCTGCTGCGAGCCCAGGGATTGATAAGAAGTTCTGATGCTCCGGCTTGTCCGGAACGATCCTTGTTGCCGGCCTGAATTTCCTCAAAGGGGTTAAAGATGATAATGGCCAGAACTATTGCGGAAATATATTTATAAATCTGTTTCATACCTTTTGTTTTTTGAGTGATTAAACGTTTAGCATTTATCATATCGTTGAATTTTAGAAGGTATTAAGATCAATAGGCCGCAAAGCACCGAACCATTTCAGAATTCGCTCACCTCCATCGCTTTTGACGTGAACGATGTAAACCCCTCCTGCAACGGGAATTCCGGCAAAATTCTTCAAATCCCAATCGAGGTAAGTGGTTGGATCGTCTTTAGTAAACTGACGTATAAGAGTTCCACTCATATTGTAAATCGTAATAATGCATTTTTTGGGCAGGTTGGTAAATTTCACCCTGTTATCCAGTGCATTGTTTTCGTAAGAAGAATAGGCATAATAAGGATTGGGGACAATATTGATCAAATCGAGGTCCTTCTGGATTTTTACAATATCATTGTAAATAGGCTCGAGACCTTCGGTCGAGAATCCATACAATGGGAAGTTATTATTGGTCGTATCGGTACTTCCCGGGGGTAAAGGTCTGGAATAATAACGCAAATACGGCTTAGAAACCCTTATTCTGAAACGGGCATCGTTCGAAAGCCAATTTTCGGAATGCGTGCCATCCATGATAGGCATTCCAACCCACATGGTGCTTCCATATACCGCTGTTTTCATGATGTTTTCAGGGCTACGCTGCAATATCAGGCTGATATATCTGCATCCGTCGTAAGCAGGAAATTCATAGATCGAATCACCCTGAATGATTATTTGGGTATGTTGCATGACATATACATAATGTTTGCCACCAAAAATGGGTTGGTTATTTTCGTATAATGTCGAAGTAGGATTCCAGAGCATATCTCTCCCATTATGGCCGCTCAGCCAGCTATCTTCGCCAAACATAATGTTGAGTCGTTCACCCGTTTCGAGGTTGATGGCATAACCCGGGAACCAACTAAATCCAACTGCAGAAATATAGTTTGGATCATCGGGGTTAGTACTGGGGGGAGAATTGGGATCGGCTTTCTTGCCTTCCTTGTTCACCGAAGGTGCAGCTCTTATGTTAAAACGTTTGACACCTCCCTCCGAAAGTTTTGGATCGGAACACATTTCAATAACCACAGATCGGGTCCATTTCGATTTGTCTGGTGTTAGCACAATATCTACACTGGCAAGCTTCGATAAGGGATCGAGATTCTTTGAGATAACATTATATGCAGGGCCTTCATTGCTTTGATCATGGTAAGCGCAGAGGCCATAAGGTGACCACATACCTCCGATTACCTTTTCGTAATATTCATTGGCATCCCAAGGCTTTTGAGGAGAACTCGACATATTCCAGTCGTTATATTTGGGATTTTCACTATCCTTGTAAGTCCCAGCACGTATCCAGTTTTGAGGACTGCTGGGGATATTGTTGTCGTAAACTCCCGAAAGATACCGGCGAGAACTGTCAGCATAAATCAAATTTGATTCGATAAAACCATTGTTAATAGAGAGCGAATCGCCCGGGTACAAAACCTGATAAACATGAACGGCAAGTCCTAAATCGAGGAAAAGCTGTTGATAGTAATAATTGATCGTGCTATCTGATCTATAAATCTTCCCTTCTTCATCTTTCATGATCCAGGCTGCGTTTGTCAGCACTCCATTCTGTTCGACGTTTCTTATGAATTGCAGGCTGAATCTACCTTTTTTTACATTCAAGGGATCGATTACGGTGATGTTGAGAGGACCCATGCCTGGCTGATATATAGGTTGATAGGCGATGGGATAATCGGGACTGCCATAAGTATTGTCAATGGAAGCCATAGGTTTGGACAAAATCTCGTCTATTGTGGCTTGCGAAAGTTCCAATGACATTCCACCATTTCCTTGACCCTGAATTCTCGTAATAACTGGGCCATCATTAAAATTAGATTGAGTAACCAATCCATTGACTGTCTTGTGAGGAATACCCGTATAAACCTTTATATTCTTACGTCCAGCCAGATATGGTTTTTTCTGACCATCTAATCCTGTAGGTTCTACCGTATATTTCTTAAATTCATTATAAGCATAGGCAATGGCTAAATAGTAATATTGTTTGTGATTGACCAGACGATTATCTCCGGTAGCAAACGCATCTTCCCTTATTCTGAATACATGACTGATACCATTATCACCGCCAGCAACTTCAACAACGGGTACGCTATAGCCTATAGCCTGATCGGGATAGTGGTTGACCAGTTTGGTAACGCCATTACGAATATCGCATTGAAATACCAGTCTTGCCTTAGCAGGATCGTGTATGCTTTCGACCGAAACTGAGGCATCCTTCAATTGAAATATCTGGTATCCTTCGAAACGGTAGACCGAATCACCTGTTTTAATGGTGATATCGCGTTCGACATAACCTTCACGATGATTGTTGGAAGTTTTCTTATTGGTGATGTAAATGACAAGTTCGCGGTCGAGTTCCTGAATAGTCAAATCGGGAGCATCGGGACCATCGAGAACTTTAAAGCAATTGTCGAAAAGAGCCTGACACTTGTCATCAACTACCCGCAGGAGTTCAACGGAGGCATAAGGTCCTCCGGAAATGGCTCTAGCCCATGGTACACCAAAAGTGATATAATTCACGGCTCCGGGTTCAAGAGTAAATGGACCTGCTGATTGAACAAAACGACGGTCGGAAGGTGCATTTCCAGCAAGAACTTCTGTCCAGTATAGCCCATTCTGGTTAAGACCGCCGTTAGGAGGTGCACCACCAGTTGACCAGTTACAGGGATCGGAATCACCGGGAAACATGAAATCGGTTTCGGGGCCAACGGCTCCGGGATTGCTGGGGTGTGCATTTCCGCCATAAACCATTTTTGTATTGTCTTTCCAAATTCCACGTAGGTAATTATAATATTCAGCGGCTATACTTGGGTCGCCCTGAATACCACCGGCGTTATTATAATAAACGAACCTGCGCATTCCAAAGCGTTCGTCGTCAACGATTCCATTCCCAAAATTCACTCCATTGATGGCTGCACTTCTCACCATGAAATTCCCCGTTTTTTCTTCACCGGGTTTACCATAAGTCATTACAATAACCGTAGAATCGAAGTTCACGATGGAGCAATCTCCGTTAAATGAAGGACCAAGAATGCCATCCGCCAAGAAAGAAGGATTATCATACCCATCAGGGTCAAGGTAAGGCCCTTGGAAAAAGTCTATCCCCACGGCAGGAGGTTGATCGCCATAGGCTTCTGATTGACCTGTTCCGTCAACGGCCTTTCCATTATAGCAATATCCCATGCCTCTCAATACATCGCATCCTACATAATCATCCCATGCATAACCTAAATCAGGGTCAGTATTAGGAGCGAAATAGGTTTGGGTTAAGGTAAAAGTGGAACGGTTGATAATTTCATAACTGCAGAAAGTCATGTTGTTGATTTCGTCGTTTGTGGAGAAAGCAAAAGCCTGTGCACGAATTTCAAGACCAATAGCCTGTCCGCTCGATTCGGTATGTATATTTCCTTTATCATTAAATACCCACCATAGGGTTTTATCTCCTTTTAAAACCTGGTCGGCCAAGATACTCCCTTTTACGATGCCATTGATCCCTTCCATGGTTTGTACGGGGCTATGGCAAAGTTCATTGGGAATATCATAATAGGGATAGTCTCCTTGGTTGGGGTCGTACTCTCCATTCCCATCCATATCGTAAAATGGAGCGAGGTAATAACTCTGAAACTTCGATGGGTCGCCATGAGCTGGCCAATCCATGATGGATTTGGGAATGCTGTAACCGGGATATTCTTCGGAACGATTCGTACTGTACCACCATCCGAGGAATTCATCTACTTCGGCACGGCTGATGACGAAAAACTTGTCATATTCAGCACAGACGGCAGCATCCACAGCCGCTGTGCCATCAATGGTAAGAGGACCAGTCCAATAATCGTTCCCAATTTGTCGATAACGCAAAGCAGCAAGCTTTAACTGATCGTTGACGTCGAGGCCACCAATCCACAAAGAGCCGACAAAAAGAGAAGACTTAGTGGTATTGGCAGGTATAAAATATTGACCACGGCTTCCAGCACCTGTATCGAGATTCCACCACATATCTCCTCCTGTATTAATGCGGCAGCGCACATTATTGATATCGAGGAATTGGTAAGCAGAAGCTGCAGTACATCCTGCTGTGCTTGCCTTTACATTTTTCGATTGTTTTAACTTGTCGCCCACAAATTCTTCACCGTAGATATTTATACTAATAAGCGAAGCTATCGTGGCGATTAGTAGAATGCGTTGATACATTTTCATCATATTATTCGTTTTGTTTATTATCATATCAAAGCTTATACATCATCTTTCAATAATGTAAGATTAAAAATTGAATATCAAGCCCAGGCGAATCATTCGTGGACTGCTGTAATTAGATGGATTATTGATATAGATACGATAGAGCTGGCGATAGGTATCGGGATTGAGCTGCTGATTGATTTCCTTCTGCCATTCGGCGGCAGCAAGATAACCATCATCGTCGGGGTTGCCTGTAGCTGGATAAACGGCCATCACATTCTTGAAATTGAAAATATTGAGCATTTGCAAATAAATATTCAGCATGGATTCCTTAGGCTTTTCTCCTTCTTTCTTTTTCCAGACTATGTGGATATCTTTATCGAGCTTAGCGTCGATTCGGAACTGCCATGGCAGTCTTGAGCCATAGAAGCTTCCTTTTAAGATACGTGTACCACCGCTTACTGCCGAAGTAATGTTTTCCGAACGGGTGTAAGGCGTTCCCGAACCACCAATTACCGTGAAATTAACGCCTGTATTTCTGAGGAGTTCGACAGGAGGCTTGTTTTTCCGGCTGATACGAGGCCCATTGTATTCTTTCCCTTCTCCATAGCGATAATCGATATTGACATTGAAGCTATGGCGTCTATCCCATGCAAGGGGCATAGGTGTACGAAGGTTTGGCAGGCGTGCAGCTATGAGTGCAGCGGCAGTGGTTGGGCTCGAACCCGTACCATCGGCAAACTGCAAGGTATAGGAAGCACGCATGGTTACATTGCTCGTACGTCTCAAATCGTAACTAATGGTAAATCCTTTTACAGTACCAAAGTCAATATTGTTATAGGATATATAATCTCTGGGATAAGCTCCCGCGTAACGATAAATCTGTATTTCATTCCGGATTTCTTTATAATATGCCGATAGGGTAAGGGCTGAAGCATTTGTCAATTTTTGCTTAAAACCTAATTCATAGTCAATGGTTTTGGGAGATTTCAGATTCGGATTATCGAGGGTAGTTCCACGGGTTTTAAAGAAGTAATAATCGGTGATATCGAATCGGTTTTCTCCCTGAGGACGCTGGGTAAGGATGTCATAATGGGCAAAGAACAAAGCCTCGTCGGAAATAGGGAATGAGAAAGAGATTCGAGGCATGAAGGCCCATTGCGGGTCATAATCTTGGAATGCCTCCTTTTGTAAGGTTTGATTGGACGGATTTCGTAAGTAGGGAGTAACTCCAGAACCGGCATCCAGAATGTAAGGGTCGGCTATTTCGATTCCAGTGGCATTATACCATACACTGCCATTACGATAGCCTGTAATGGTGGTGGGATTGGTGGCATTATCCACATAAACCACATAATCAGAGCCCATATTTCCTGGATGACTAACTATTTGGTCTCCTATTTTTTGAACCTCTTTCACCGAAAGGGTTGGATATATCGAGTAAGGGTCTTTTAAAACGAGCTGATTGGCATCGTAGCGGTCCACACGTAAGCCCACATTGAATATCAGGTCCTTAAAAGCGAATTTATCCTGAATGTAGGTAGCCAAGTAATTGGGACGAAAAGCAGGAACTTCACGTAGGAACTCCCCATCGGCATTCTTCTTCGTAAGGAAATCTTCGAATGATGGTTGACTGGAGAGTTTCTTACCCGTATAATCATATCCATAGTAAGCTACATACGAATTGCCTCCATTTAATAGCTCATCGGCGTCGAAGAGACTAACATCGAATAGATCCTCACCCATGGTAACGGTTTTCAAGTTTCCATCCTTATCGTAATAATTGATGGTTTTCGAAGCAAAATCATACGAATCAATATTGATAAAATCAAGGCCATCTACTGGAAGACCTAATTTTTTACGCAGATTGCGGTCGAAAGTCCGTTGTGAATTTGCGTCATATTTTCTGTAATAATAGATAGTATCCTGAAAGACCCCATCGCGGGAAACAAGAACCGGGTTAGATTTATCCAATTCACGAATATGGAAGTTAGTAAGTCCTCTCATTAATTGCCAGAAATAGGTAGGGGCATACCCATAATAGCTTTCACTTCTTTGTTCCATTTGGAATCCTATCTGAACTTCATGATTACCAATATCGGCCGATAACATACCATTGAATCCAATCTGATCGGCATCATATTCACTATATCCATTGTAAACGGTTCCGGGGGCTTGCCACAAAGAATAAATGGCACTGGGACTCATTCCATTGATATAACCACCTCCCAGAAGAATTTGGTCGAAATTTTCCCAATTGCCGGTAACATCCGGGTAAAAATTATAGTAGGTTTCAGTATAGCGTGCCAGATCTCTGTTAAAATCGGAGGGTTGGAAGGTTACCATGGTATCTCTGTAGCCATTATGTATATATACATTATTATAAACTTGCCCATTAATAGTATCGCTTCCCAATTCGTAAGAACGTACGGTATAGGTATCGAATCGTCCCAAATATCCATATTTGAATAGATTATCTTTATGCTGGGCGCTTTGAGTTCTTGAATGGTATTTTGTGTAGTCTGCCTGAAGGCTATAATAAACGTTTTTTATGAGAGATCTGCTATCGGCTGCGGCTGGGAATCTCTGCGTAAACCTGGCATAACCACGATAAGTCAGTTCATCATGGAAAGGATTATTTTCCCAGTTCATCAACGAACGGGAGTATCCAAAGGCATTGCTTTTATAGTACACTGTCGAACCACCCAACGTAAAATTGGTAGTTGAGGATAAGCGCAAATCTATTTTTCCCGAAAGGTTAATATTAAAAGCGTCGGCATTTTGAGATCTTTTCACATATTCGAGGTCATCGGAAGCGAGGAATGCGGCATTGGGGTAAGTTCCATAGCCTAAACCCGTGGGTCGAAGAGGATTTTCCTTAAGGTATTGTAATACATCGTCTTTGACTTTCCATCTTCCAATAGGGCTGGGGGCAGCATCTCCCTGTAAAATCACATCGCCAGCAAAGAAAAATCCCAAGATGCTTCTCGATTCGCCAGTTTCCTTATTTTTCTTACGGATGAGAGGGCCTTGCAAGTTGAACCCAAATCGGTTATATCCAAAGTTGTCGAGGAGTTCGGAAGTCTGAGCCTCGAAACCTCCAGCATAAATGTTGGATGGACCTTTGGTGGTGATATTGATAACGCCGGAGGTGGCGTCGCCATACTGTGCCGGTAATCCCGAAATAATTACCGAAACCTGTTCGATAGCTGAAGGAGGCAGGCTGGCCGATCCTGTAACTTTTACTCCGTCGATGTAAGTTACAGTGGCTTCGCTTCGTGCACCTCTAACACTGCCTCGCTCACCGTCAGATGAAAACACACCGCCTACGGTTATTGCCACAGCTGTAGCGGAACGATTAGGCATCTTATCGATCTGTTCCGCAGTTACCGTAGCTCCCACAGTGGTTTGGTCCTTCTCTATCAGAGGTACTTTATAGCTGGTAACCTCAATTTCACTTAAAGCTACAGTGGTGGGCTCCAATTCGATGTTATAGAATTCGATTTTCCCCGCACCTATGATAATGCCTTTAGTTAGAAGGGTTTTGTAACCAACGTAAGAACACCTTATATCATATTTCCCGGGATTAATGGGCTTGATGACATAATTTCCTTCGAAATCAGAAGTCGCACCACCAGCCTGTACGCCATTCATTTCGATGATGACATTGGCAAATGGAATGGGTTCTTTCGTCTCCTTGTCAATTATTCTCCCCCTCAGGGTACCCGTTGCCTGGGAAAATACCAGCACGTGGGTTGCCAGTATAATACCCAGTGTAAATAGTAGTTTTCTTATCATACCAGATAGATTTATTGATGATTTGCGTTGTGCATTTAAAGTCGGTAAAATTAGAAAGATTTAAGTTTATTTTACAAACCTTTGTTTTATATTTGAAATTTTCGAGAATATTTTGAGGTTGTTATTTATTGATTATGAATTAATTATAGACTTTTCTATACTCAGTAAAAATTTTGTCAGCCCCTATATTTCTATTTTCAGTCATAAGGCCGATGAAGAATACAAGAATAAATCACTGCTTGCCTTAAATCGAAAGAAAACTCCTTAGAGGCTTCGTCCTCGGGTTGTTCCTTCATTAACTCATGAATTTTGGTTTGCTCATCACGTACATATTCAATGCTCTCAAAATCAGGCCGATGAATTTGATTTATCAGGGGTATAAATTGGATGGGTGAACTGGTTTCGGCCCTTGAAACTTCGGGGGATGCCATTATCACATTCTCCTTTGCTTCTGTAACCGGAATTCCTCCTTCGAAGTCTGTATCATAGTCGAATTCTTCCATCTGGGGGTTGATTCTTCTTTTATCTGCTTGTTCGGGTATATCAACAGGCAAGGTCGGAGGCTTCCCCACCGTTTTCTTGTGTTTCTTCGATTCCTTATAGAATGTATAGCCTATCCATGCAATAAATATGAGCAAAACGATCAGATCTTCCATATAGCAAATTTGATGGTAAAATTAAATAAATTCTTGATATCCTCTCCTCACAGAAAGAAGTAAAACCAAATAAACTTTTCGTGTGATGTATGTTAATGGCAAGCCGGTTCATCTTTGCCAAACAGATTTTTCAACGAAAATTTCTTTTTGTTATTTTGCTTGTCCAGCTTGTTTCTATGTTCATTGGCTTGCTGAATCAATTTCCGCCCTTCTTCGCTCTGAATTTTTTCATGTCTTTCAATTTTACTCTGATAAGCTGCCTCTTCCTTCTTTCGTCTTTCTTCCTTTCGCATTTCGATTTCCTTTTGCTGTTTTGCGGTCTGACTCTCTCGGGTGCTACAAGAAATATCTACGAGCATCACCAGAAACATCATTATGATTATCCGCCGAAATCTCATTCCTCGCATATAAAAGGGCATTATCTTTGCAAACTTAAACAAAATAAATCAATATGAATTTATTAAGCGGTTGCGACAGATTTTCATGCTTCACCAGGTTAGCAAACCTAACCCTTGTATTTTGCTTGATTGTTTCCTTTTGGGCTTGTACCGACGATAATGACATCTCGCCCATTCCCGATGTGTATGTGAACATTGTAATCAATCCTGCTTCGATAGAGTATGGCAATTTGAATATACCTGGCAATTATGCATTGATTAAAGGTGGATACCGTGGAATTATCGTTTATCATGTAATCGACAATCAATACATGGCATACGAAAGAACCTGCACTTACGATTGGGAAAAACCCTGTTCGAAATTAATAATAGATGCTTCGGGATTGATTGCCCGCGATACATGCTGCAAATCGAGTTTTCTACTTATAGATGGTTCGCCCATGGAAGGAAGTTTAGCCACTATTCCATTAAAACAATACAAAACGATGTATGACCCGAATTTTGGCAGATTGTATATTACGAATTAAGTCATACTGTATGTTTTTATATACACTCTGCTCATGAATAGGATTATGACGGGTACGGGATAGAAGATGGCAAATAGGTATAGGTGGATAAGGGATGGTGAGTAAAAGTCTTGAAAGTTCAGAAATTGTGTCATTTTGCGGGAACTTTTCTCTCGCATCACGTATAATTAGCCCAAAAAAGACTAAAGTCATTTGAGCATTGACAAATTATTAGTCTCTTTAGAGATTCAACAATTACAATGCAGTCCTTCCTTATTTCCTAATTATCAGTTTACCAGTTCCCAAAGTTCCTGATTCATCGTAAGCCCGATAAAAATAAATATCCGAGCTCTGATTAGAAAGATTTAACTGATAATCGTTACGTGATATCTTTCTATTATAAATGCAAGAACCAAAAGCATTGAAAACCTGCAATTCGTAAGATTTTGTAAATTCAGAACTCCTGATCCTATAATTGCATATCAATATTTTACAAAAGTACCACCGTATTTCAATTTGTCGTATTTTCGGACAAAAATTTTTTGATATGCAACTTCCGTTACCATTTTTCCCGACCGATACTCGAATGATTAATTCCAACGTTGGAGTTTTTTCGAAAGATGAATTTGTGTATTTTCTTTTCAATGGTTCTCCGATATACTGCAGCCTTTGGGGAGCTCAAATCGAGTCCTGTAATATTTGAACCCTGTCAAAGTTTACAATATGGAGGGGTTTTATTTTTGTTGCCTTTTCTTATAGCCAATGGCCTTTTCAGTTATAGGGATTACTATTCGGCTCGCAAGTCAGGGTATTATAATAAGGTAAAGATGCAGTTAAGTGAGAAAGAGGTAGAGATAGATGGAGTAAAGATGCGTGAAGTGCGCAAGCTCAATGCGCAAGGGCATCAAACCAGTGTGTTGACTACTCACAGGAAATTATCCATGGTGTTAATAGCTCTTTACATGTTTTCGCGCTGGGCACAGGAGAATTTTTTCAGGTATATGCGACAGGAATATGATATAGATAGGATTATACAGTATGGTGTAAGTGAGATAGATAGCAATATAATGGTT
>MWFC01000039.1 GCA_002071415.1 Bacteroidetes bacterium ADurb.Bin012 | reverse complement strand
ATTTTTTAACACCAAATGAATTTTTATCACTAAATTTGTCTAACCAAAAAGTTGCATTTGTGACTTGAATTCAGCATTTATAAGCTTTTAACTTTCAACTTTTTAAATTCTATTCATCATTCACCATTTTTCTCTTAGACTTACTTACTACAAGTACTCAAGTAATTTTCCTGAAATCTGGAATAAGGAAATTTCGGCCAGCTTGGTTTGATATTTCACCGAAATGAGCCGCTCTTCGGCATCGAGGAGGCTTTTTTGAACCTCTCTTAATTCGAGCCCCGATAAATTGCCCAATTTATATCGTTCCATGGCAATTTCGAGGTTTTCACGGGCTACAGCTAAATTTTGCTGCTCGAGCTGGAGCAATTTTAAATTATTCTGATAAGCATAGTAAATTGTAACTAAATCGGCCTTTATCTGAAGCAAAATATCATCGTAATTATGCTCCTTATTTTCGACCTCGAGTCGTGCATTGGCTTTTTCACGTTTTTGATTGGAACCATCGAACACATTCATGCCCAACGTCAATCCATAGTTAAATCCGTAAACCTGTTGATTCTTCAAACTACCTGTTTCGTACCCATTATAGGAATAATTATATCCAGCCTTAAGATTCAAATAAGGATATGAACATGAAGAGATGATTTGATAATCAAGGCCGGTAATAGTTTTATTCTTCGAGGCGATTTGCAGAGCTGTATTATGGCTTAAAGTATTATCGAGGAGTTCATCATAATCAAGATTGGCATTTATAGGAATACTTGTATCTATTACGAGAAATTCACCTTCAATTTGGTTTTCTCCCATCAATTTCTTCAATCGGATTTGAGAAGTTCTCAATACTTCGTTTTGTTTTGAAAACCTCGAACTATCGGAATTCAAATACACGATGGATTGCAAGAGATCAACTTTTGACGAAGATCCTAATATGTAGCGTTCTTCGTCGATTCTGACGCGTTCGCGCGAAAGTTGCACGGCATACTCCAGGTTTTTATAGAGATTGAGTTGTTGAATGTAATAGTAATATTCCGAGATAATTTGTGAGATAAGATTTTCGATAGCCATTTGGGTATCGAGTTCACCGAGCTGTTTGAGTTCATCGAGTTTATGATAGGTAGTTTGTGCCCGATATCCCTGAAACAGGGTCATATTCAGGTTGATGCCGGCATCGGCCGAAGGAGTGAATAAAGTTTTACTGTTCGATTCGTTACCTTCGCGAAAGGTTTGGTGAGTTGTAAGGGAGCTTCCCTCATGGCCTGTTGTAGCCTTAATCGTTGGAAGAAATCCTGCATTTCCGCGTGTAAAATTATTGCTGGCAATTTTCTCCTCGTTGCAAACTATTTTTATATTATAGTTTTGCTCGAGGGCGGTTGCAATGCAGCGTTGCAAATTGTAAACTTCCTGTGCATGAACTGATGCGAAGGCAGTCACACAAAATATCAGAAAAAATAATCTCGATTTTTTTGCTGAAGCAGTTATTTTAAAGATTTGAAATTTCATTGCCATTATTTTTAGTTTCGCTTGAAATAATCTGGTAGATTCCAGGTACCACGTACAAGGTAAGAAAAGTAGAAATGGTGAGGCCACCCACTACGGCAATACCCATAGCTACACGGCTTTGTGCCCCTTCACCCAGACCGAGTGCCAGAGGTAGAATGCCTAAAATGGTAGAAAGACTGGTCATTAAAATAGGACGAAATCTGGCGGCTGCAGCATATCGGATGGCCTCACTCTTGCTCATTCCGGCCATTTTTCGCTGATTGGCAAATTCCACTATGAGAATTCCGTTCTTCGAAACCAGTCCTATCAGCATGATGATTCCTATTTGGCTGAAGATGTTCATGGTAACATTAAAATACCACATAAAAACTAAGGCGCCTGCGAGTGCAAGAGGAACGGTCATCATAACGATGACGGGGTCTTTGAAACTTTCGAATTGGGCCGAGAGTACCAGAAAGATAAGGACTATGGCTATAGTAAGGGCAAACACGAGGCTAGATGAGCTTTCCATAAAATCTTTCGAATCGCCAGACAAAGCCGTGCGGAAGGTGTCGTCCAAAACACCGGCAGCAATCTTGTCCATTTCCTCGATTCCTTCACTTATGGTTTTTCCTTCGGCCAGGCCTGCCGATATGGTAGCCGAAACAAAACGATTGTAGCGGTAAAGCTGAGGAGGGGCAGTAGCTTCTTTCAATTCGACGAAATTATCGAGCTGAACCATTTGCCCTGCATCGTTTCTTACATACAAAGATTTGAGGTCGAGAGGTTCATTCCGATCATTGCGGGGAAGTTCTCCAAGAATTTGATACTGTTTCCCATTCATTATAAAATATCCAAATCGCTGTCCACTTAAAGCCAGTTGCAAGGTTTGACCAATATTTTGTGTCGAAACGCCCAGAATATTGGCCTTGTCCCTATTAATTTGGGCTTGCAGTTCAGGTTTGGTAAATCTCAGATTGACATCGGCCATAGTAAAGTATGGATTATCCTGAACGCGTGCCATAAATTCAGGCAGGACTTCTCTCAATTTATCTATATTCTGAGCCTGAATAACGTATTGAACAGGAAGCGCAGTACGTCGTCCACCAAAAGTGGATTGCTGTAATACGTTCACTCGCGCTTTGGTTTTCTTACCCAAGACAGTCGTCAATTGATTGGCAATTTCTTGTTGAGAACGTTTCCTCTTAGAAGGAGGGACCAGAACAATTTCGATGGAAGAGCCACCCGTCCAAACCCTCATGGTTGACTTTTCTGCTTCAGGAACGAGTTTATCCACCAAAGCCGAAATCTCTTCAGTATAAGCAAAACTATAATCATAAGTCGAACCTTCGGGGAAAATCATTCTCAGATTGATCTGGGAACGGTCTTCCAGAGGAGCCATTTCGGCCGGTATCACTTTCCATAGGACGATTATGAGGACAATTGTACCCCCCACTATCGTCAATGGTAAATATTTCCTGCGCAGAAAATTATCCAGTGAATTTTTATATCCAGCATTCAATCGAATAAAGAATATTTCAGTAAAATCATAGAGTTTTCCATGTGACGGCCTGGCTTTCAGCATTTTCGACGAAAGCATGGGAGTAAATGTAAGCGCTACAAATGCCGATATTGCCACTGCACCTGCTATGACGACACTGAATTCACGAAAGAGCCTTCCTGTCATGCCTTGCAGGAAAACTATGGGAAAGAAAACTGCAATCAAAGTAATGGTGGTAGCTATGATGGCGAAGAAAATCTCGTTCGATCCCTTGATGGCTGCTTCCCATGGGCTCATGCCTTGTTCAATCTTTACATAGATATTTTCCATCATCACTATGGCATCGTCAACCACCAAACCTACCGAAAGTACTATTCCCAACAGGGTAAGAATATTAATGCTAAAGCCAGCCAGATACATGATAAAAAACGTACCAATGAGTGAAACTGGGATTGCGAGAATAGGAATAAGGGTAGTACGCCAATCGCGCAAGAAAAGAAAAATAATAGATACTACGAGGAAAAATGCCACATAAATGGTGGTTTGGACTTCTTTGATGGATGAGCGTATGTATTGTGTGTTATCGAAACCAAATTCGATTCCGATGTCTTGAGGAAGATCTTTTTTGATGAAGTCCAATCTTTTGTATACTTCATCCACGATTTCGATTTGGTTAGCGCCGGGTTGAGGCACAATTACCGTAGCAACCATAGGAATTCCGTTCATCTTCATGATGCTACGGAGGTCTTCGGGCGAAAGTTCGGCACGGCCAATGTCTTTTACTCTAATCAGTTGATCGCCTGAACGTTTCAGGATAAGATTATTGAATTCTTCTGGGCTGCTCATCAATCCAAGAACACGTATTGTAAGTTCGGTATTATTTCCTTCGATGCTACCCGCTGGCAATTCTATATTTTCTCTTTGCAAGGAATTTCTAACATCGAGGGGTGTCATTTGATATCCGGCCAGTTTGGAAGGATCGAGCCATATACGCATGGCATATCGTTTTTCTCCCCAAATATTTACGGCACTGACTCCCGAGATGGTTTGCAACTGCTCCTTAAAGGTTAGTTCAGCTATTTCAGATAGCTCGAGCAACGATCGTTTAGGACTATGGATTGCAATATGCATGATAGGTCGGGCATCGGCATCGGCTTTCGAAACTATAGGCGGGTCGCAGTCGCGTGGGAGAAATCTTTGTGCTTGCGAAACCTTGTCCCTTACATCATTAGCCGCGGCTTCCATATCGACCGATAATTCGAATTCAACAGTAATTCGGCTAAATCCCTGACTGCTAACGCTTGTCAAAGTTCGTATTCCAGGAATTCCATTGATGGTTTGTTCGAGAGGCTCGGTAATCTGGGTTTCTATCACATCCGAATTAGCACCCGGATAACTTGTACTTACCGAAATGATTGGAGGATCGACGCTGGGAAATTCCCTGATGCCTAAAAAAGTAATTCCTATTCCTCCCAGTAAAAGAATGATGAGAGAAAAGACCGTAGCTAATACAGGCCGGTTAATGCTGGTGGAAGAAAGGCTCATAGGTTGGTGCGCAAATTTTCGTTATTTATTATAAGAGTGTCGAGTTTTACGGGTATACCTTGGCGGAGTTGCAAGATAGCCGTTGTAAGCAGCGTATCGCCAAATTTCAAACCCGATTTTATCTCAATCTGTGATTCGGTGCGCAAACCTGTAGTAACTCTAACTTGTTCGGCTTTCCCATTTCTATAAACGAACACTTTTACACCATTCATCTCCGGGATAAGAGCTTCGGATGGAACAGCTACGGCATTGTCGATTTGTGAAAGAAGAAGACTTACACTGGTAAATCTCCCCGGCTTGAGTTCTTCGTTTTTATTTGGGTAATAAGCCCTTACCACTATAGTTCGGGTATTGATTTCAATCTTGGGGTCTATGGCATAAACATCGGCCTGAAATTCTTTTGAAATTCCGTCGATGGAAAATTTAACCGGGAATCCTGGTGAAACATCGCCAGCATAACGCTCGGGAATAGAAAATTCGAGTTTCAAGGGACTGATTTTTACTAATCGAGCTAGGGGTGTTTGAGTGGTAGCGTAGGCGCCTTCGCTTATCAGACGCAATCCGATGATTCCATCGAAAGGAGCACGCAGCTCGGTTTCCGAAATTCGCGCTTCTAAGAGTTTAATGTCAGCTTCTATGGTCTGCAACTCAGTAGCTACTTGGTCGTAACTTTCACGGCTAATGGCATCCCGGTCTAATAATTGTTTCTGGCGAAAAACCTTTTCTTCAGTCAATTTATGTTGAGCCTGTAGCTTCAACAATTGAGCCTGCAGAGGTGCATCATTCAATTTGGCTAAAAGCTCACCCTTCTTCACCCTTCTGCCTTCATCAAAATAAATTCCTACAACTTTGCCTTGTGTTTCGAAAGTTAATTCTACTTCTTCATCAGGAAGCAATGTACCCGTGCTACGTATCATTTCGCTCATCTGAACCGGAATGATGACATAACCACTCGCAAACAAAGGTTGATTGCCTCTTCCAGCACCACGCTGCGGCATCAATTGACCACCTTCAGAAGCTTTATTCCATAGTGGCTTGATCTTGGGATAAAAAATCAAGGGAAGTATGACCACCCCTGCAGCAATCGTCATCGTAATCCGTATTATTCTCTTCGATCTTAATGTCATAAAAACCTCATTATTTGTTATAGAAGAACATATTCAGGGGACTTCAAATTTCGTAATATTATTAAAGAAGAGCTATGGACAACCCCTCCAATAGTATCTACCTCATATATAGTTAATTGAACTCTTATTCTAATTTCAATGAATGGTGAAAAATATTACAAAATCTTCATCTTTGGATATTATTTCAAAAGAATGGTTTATTGAGAAAAGGGAAAAATGGCATCCCATGATTCAGCATCCCGAACCATGGAGCCGGTTGGTTCATTCGAATTTGATATAACTCCAAACCCAATTTGCTCTTGACGAAAGATTTGCATAGGCGTTTTAACCATACACAAACACTTTACTGTATCAAGAAACTTCCTGGGTTCTCACCGAAATTATGATTAAAATTATGGCTATGATCAATTCGGCTATAGCAGCAATAACTCCTAAAGTATATTCCTCAGTGTAGAAACAAAACTTATAAAGTCCATGAATGAATGCGGCTGCAAACAATCCTGTCATTGAATCGACGAATTTATTTTTACGAGCCTTGCCCAAGCCAGTAAAAAATCCCATGAATATGGCAAAAATAACACTTACCAGACCCATAGTGGTAATCATGGGGTTATAATATGGCAGGTTTTTCATAGTAGGGCTCAGTATATAGTATATTAGAATAACGAAGCAGCATGCCATGCCAATAATGATAGAATAGATAATGCCATCCGATGAACCTTTAAAACTATTTTTAGGCAAGGCATAAAAACGCAGCACGAGAAATTTGAAAAATTCCTGTCCCCCACCTATTACAATGAAGGCAAAAAAAGTCATTCTTTTGAGGCTTCGCAGCGAATCGAGATTCATCCAATGAGCCAGATATTGAATGAACACCGAGGCAAGGCCGGCTATTATTCCCCAGATAAATGCATACTTCAATGAAGAAATATTGCCTTTGGGAAATTTATATTTAATGATACCAATCAGTCCCCCCGCAATGACGAGTGGTATAGCTGCAGAAACGATTTCAATTAAATTCATGAGTGCTCCTCCTGTTTGTTGTTCAATTTATTTTATCACTCAAAGTTATGAAATATTTTTTCCATGTAACATTTCTCGAAAAATTTTTAAAAATAATTTTTTAACCTCAAAACTTTGACGATTTGTGCAAATTTTGTAACTTCAGTGTTGTGTTTCAAAGAATTCATCAAAGGTTGCTATTTGCCCTGATGATGGATAAAAGCCAAAACCCGAATATTATTTCCATGCATGAGATGGGAAAATTTAGCGAGAAGCAATACCGCAGAACAGCGTCATTTAACAAATTGGACTTCTAAATTTATATTGATAATCAACAAGATATATGATTATTGACAATTTATATGGCAAAAGTTTAGAATAAATGAACCATATTTGCATCATGGAACAAGATGGCAGCGTCATACGGTCAACAGGAAGTCATTACACGGTAATGTTTGCAGATGGTCGAACAATGGAATGCAGGCTGAAAGGAAAATTCAGAACAAAGGGATTGAAAAACACCAATCCAGTTGTTGTAGGTGACAAAGTACGCGTTGTAACAGACGAGAAGCATCAAATTGGCATAATTACCGAAATCTATCCACGTACAAATTATATCATACGCAAGGCCCCAAGGTCGTCATCACCCATTAGCATTCTTGCTGCCAACATCGATCAGGCTCTTCTGGTAGTAACGCTTCATCGACCCCCTACTTCCACTGGATTTATCGACCGTTTCCTTTTGACGGCAGAAGCCTATGAGATTCCAGTTTATCTGGTTTTTAACAAAATGGACCTATACAACGATGATGATCTCGAGCTATTGGATACTTTTGCAAAATATTATGCCAGTTGCGGTTATGGGATCATTTTTACCTCTGTCGTTATGCATCAAGGATTGGACGAACTCAAGGAAGTGCTTCACAATAGAACCACTTTACTGGCAGGGCATTCTGGTGTAGGGAAATCGGCACTTATTCACGCCATCGAACCCTCGTTGAACATAAAGATTGGCGAAATATCGGCCTATCATAAAAAAGGGAAACACACTACAACCTTTGCCCAGATGCATCCTCTTTCTCATGGTGGCTTTATTGTCGACACCCCAGGCATTAAAGAATTCGGCATCATCGATTTCAAGAAAGAAGAAGTGGCTTTGTATTTTCCTGAGATGCGTAAACTATTGCCGCAATGCCAATTTTACAACTGTACTCACGATCATGAACCCGGCTGTGCCGTAAAACAAGCCGTCAAAGATGGTGAGATTGCCTCATGGCGCTACCATAATTATCTCAGCGTGATTCATGGCGAAGAAATCGAAAACGCCTTTTCATCTTAAAACCCTTGTTTATGCTTGCCAAGAATATACTCAATTCACTCATTCTCCCTCTCGAAATCCATCAAACCGGATACGATGCTCTCAATCGAATGGATGATTATCACATAGGGCAGCTTCCCGTAATTTCTAACGGAGAATATTTCAATCTTATTCGTGAAGATGAAATTTTTGAATACAACCTGCCCGATACACCACTCAAAGAATTTACCTTTTCTTCGCGTATCCCTCCTGCATTATCCAATCAGCATCTCCTCGAAGTCTTGGAGATCATGGCCGAATATAATCTCGAAATTATTGCCGTGGTCAACGAAAAAAATATGTATCAAGGCTGCATCAGTCTGTACGACATCCTAAAAGCACTCTATCATCTCGACATGATTCAAAACCCAGGAGGAATTCTTGTGCTCGAACTTAATCTGCACGATTATAGCCTGACACAGATAGCTCAAATCTTGGAAGCCAACGATGCAAAAGTCCTCGGACTTTATACCATTTCACCTCCCGATAGCACCAAAGTGGAAGTTACCCTCAAAATCAATCTGCTTGACCTCAGCCCTATAATCGCTACTTTTAATCGTTACGACTACATCATCAAAGCATCGTTCGGACAAAGCGATTGGGATGATTTACTGCGCGATCGATACGACTCGCTCATGAATTTTCTGAACATCTAACAGCGGCATGAAGCGGATCGTGCTTTTCATAGCTTGTCTGTCACTTTCAGGATATTGCATTCATGCACAATCGGTTACTCATAAATGGATAGTTGATACCATCCTTATCGAAGGAAATCATATCACCAAAGCGTCGGTAATAAAACGTGAAATCGTAGTTAAACCAGGCGATAGTGTGGCTGAAACTCATATTCCTCTTATTCTGGAAAGAAGCAGAGATAATTTACGCAACATTTCTCTTTTTAATTTTGTCGATATTGACACTATGAATTTGGGCATTAATCACTTCGCCCTGAAAGTATCGGTTGTCGAAAGATGGTATGTATGGCCTTATCCTATCTTCGAAATCGCCGACCGTAACTTCAACACATGGTGGAGAGCCAGAAATTTCGACAGGTTGAATTATGGTATCAAAATCTTATGGGATAATTTTAGAGGAAGCAATCAGACTCTTTCTATCTGTACCCGATTGGGATACGACCATAAAATTACATTCGAATATATAGTTCCATTTATTGATAAAAAGCGAAGACTTGGGTTATCGTTTGGATTCTCTACAGGAGGCATACACGAAGCCGCAGCCCTTACAAACTTGAATAATGAGGTCGACTTCATCAAAACCGACGAAAGATATATCAAAACCGATCATCAGGCATTTGTAGCATTCACTTATAGAAGAAATTTCAACATTTCGCATAGACTGGAAGCCTCATATAATCATTACCATGCCGAAGATACTCTCGTAAAATTCAATCCCATGTATGGACCATGCAATGTTAGCTATCTTTCGGTATCTTACCTGTTCAAGGCCGATTATCGCGATTACAAGCACTATCCTCTCAAAGGATGGTATATGGATTTGGAAGTCGATAAGTACGGTCTGGGAATCCTCGACGATGGAAATATAGATTTATGGAAGTTTTCTGCCAATTATAGAATCTTTTCGCCGATTTCCAACAAATTATATTTGGCTTTTGGCTTGTATTCGAGCTTTCAACCCGACATATTGCCCCCTTACCCTTTGAATGCAGGTTTAGGTTATGGACGATATTTTGTAAGAGGATACGAATATTATGTAATCGAAGGCTATTGGCAGTCTCTGGCAAAAACCACCTTGAAATACACACTCATACCTCAAAAGATTACTCGATTGCATGGAATCAAATCCGAAAAATTTTCGAAGTTGCATTATGCATTTTACTTGAATCTATTCAGCGACCTGGGGTATTCCAAACCATGGTCAGAACTTACACCTACTCGACTTAATAATCAATTGCTTTACAGTATAGGGATAGGACTCGATTTTGTAACCTATTACGACAAGGTGCTTCGGCTGGAATGCACCTTGAATCACAAAGGAGAAACCGGAATTTACCTCCATTTTATGGCAGCTATTTAAAGAAATTTCAATGATATAATGAACTGTATGTCCTTAGTATGTTTAAAAATCATCTATACGAATTTCTCACCAAAACAAAAACCAATATTTCAAATCAATTCCATAAAAGCCTTCAAACAACCATTGACAAAAAATGCACTACGGAAGACGCTGGAGAAAGTTTATTGAATAATCGGACCATTCAAAAGAAATACTTGTTACCTTAGAGGAAAAATCAATTAATGGTAGAATTAACAATTTTTGTTTTTTTATGGCATTCATACTCTCAGTAAATGGAATAAGCCCTGTGATAGGCAAGAATGTTTTTTTGGCTCCTAATGCCACTATTGCAGGCGATGTAGTAATAGGAGACTGTTGCACTGTATGGTTCAATGCCGTGGTAAGAGGCGATGTTCATAGCATTCGAATCGGCAATAACGTGAATATACAGGATGGAGCCATTATTCATTGCACTTATAAAAAATCACCCGTCAATATCGGGAATAATGTATCTATTGCTCACGGAGCTATTGTTCATGGCTGTACGATTCACGACAATGTCCTGATTGGGATGGGAGCCATAGTGATGGATGATGCGATCATTGAAAGCAACAGCATAGTTGCTGCCGGAGCTGTGATTTCGAAAAATGCCATCGTAAAATCAGGGACGGTGTGGGGCGGTGTGCCTGCCCGCCAGATCAAGGAAATAGATACTGAATTGCTCGAGGGCGATGTATTGCGAATCGCCAATGCCTATAATATGTATGCGAGTTGGTATGCCGAAAATTGGGAAACCGACGGGAAACCTCGAAATCGTATTTGAAATTTTTAGATAGCCAACAGAGGGTCCTGTTGAGGAATTTGCATCCATAAGTTTCATCGCTAAAGAACGAGCTTATGTACTTATGTAATGGCGACAGCCTTTTTACGGGTCATATTTATAATACTTTCTTCAGTTTACTATTATTTCACGAAATAGGTAATCAGGCAGGATTGGTTCTATAAGTCAGAAAATTCTCTGCACGACATTGATTTTGAGCTCTGCCTGAAGTTATCGGGAAAAATAAACATTATATTTGCAGCCTAAGGTTAAGGGCGAAATATAAAGAAGATGAAAATTGCACTCTTTGGAAAGAACATCATTGAAAATCATCATTCATTTCTGGAGAAATTACTCCAGCGGTTACATGATTTAGATTGTCATATTCTGATTTATGAACAATGGAAGAGTCCGATCGAAACCATCAGAAAATCAGGAATACCTTATGATACTTTTGCCACTTATCACGACTTACGATCGGCCGATTATCTGCTTTCGATAGGAGGAGATGGCACTTTGCTCGACACTTTACCTTTGGTGCACAACACTGGTATTCCAGTTTTAGGAATAAATATCGGGAGATTAGGATTCCTTTCGGCCGTTTCCCGCGATGAAATAGAAACCGTTCTTGATTGCATCATCAATAAAAAGATTATGCTCGAACCACGAACCCTTCTCGAGATAAAATCCGATGACTACGATGGATACAAATTTGCTTTGAATGAAATTAGCATTCTCAAACAGCTTCCGGCTTCCATGCTTTCAATCAAGACTTTTATCGACGGAGAATTTTTAAATACATACTGGGCCGACGGTTTGATAGTGGCTACACCGACCGGTTCTACAGCCTATTCGTTGAGTTGCGGAGGCCCCATACTAATGCCGAGTTCCGAAAATTTTGTCATTACGCCTGTAGCCAATCATAATCTTACGGTACGGCCTGTGGTCGTTCCTGATAGCAGTAAAATTGATATAGAAGTGGATAAAAAAGCCGGTAAATTTTTACTTGGGCTCGATTCGCGTATCACCTCCTTTTCTGCTGGGGGAAAAATTATTTTAAAGTGTGCCGATTTTAAACTGAATCTGGGACGCCTTCCCGATCGGAATTTCTGTACCACGCTACGAGCCAAGCTTACCTGGGGACACGACATCAGAAATTGAGCATTTGCCGTGTGCAATTTCCAGAAAAATTTACGTTATCTCTTTGTCTAATGAAGAATACCGCTTCTGGAAGAAGAGCATTGATGCAATGTACCTGGTGAAACGCAATTTTATTACTTTATTGCTACTATGGATGGTAGTAGGCACGAATGCACAATATCTCGAAAGTGGGATTACTGCGGGAGGTTCTCTCTATACGGGTGATCTGAACCCTTCGCCGGCTCTCTCGCTCACTCAACCTGCTGCAGGTATTCTTTTACGATATAACTTTACTACTCGCTGGGTATGGAAAAATAGTCTGCTCTTCGGCAAACTCAAAGGTGACGATACAAAGGGAGAAAACCTCTGGGGACGAAACCTGCAATTCGAAAGCAATCTCACAGAATTAAGCTCACAAATTGAATTCAACTTCCTAAATTATTTCACCGGGAGTCATCGCGAAAATTTTTCTCCTTATCTTTTTGCCGGCTTATCGCTCTTTATGTTCAATCCCAAAGCACCTTTCGAAGGGAACTGGACAGAACTTCAACCTTTGAATACCGAAGGACAGGACACTAAGGCCTTCCCTGATCGAAAACCCTATTCAAAAATCAGCATGGCAATGCCCTTTGGTTTAGGAATAAAATACGGAATAGGGAAAAGATTATGCATAGGACTTGAAACGGGTTACCGGAAAACGCTTACCGATTATATCGATGATGTTTCAACGACTTATTATCTCGAAGGAGACAAGATCGATGCTACCATCCCCGAAGAAATACTTTCCGACCCCTTGCGTAATCATTCACCGGGTATGCAAAGAGGCAACTCGCGCAACAAGGATTGGTATGCTTATGGAGGGATTTTTATCACTTACAAGTTTAATCTATACAAAGCACCACCCTGCAATGATTTTAAAAACATTCAGAGGTTTGAATGAACATCTATGATTTATGAAATCAGAAGCTAAATAATAGTATAGATCGTTATTACCTTCTTCGATAAATTGATTATTGTAAATTTGCCAAAAATTCATATTCAACCCTTGATGAAGGGAAAAATGCCTTAAGGAATGTCAGAAACATCCAGATTACAGGAAATCAAAGCTTCACTCGACATGGGAAAGCTTCCTCGACACATTGCCATTATTATGGATGGGAATGGACGCTGGGCGAGGCAAAGAGGCATGGACCGCGTGATGGGGCATCAGCATGCTATTACTGCCGTTAGAGAAACCGCTGAAGCAGCCGCCGAATTGGGCATACGTTATCTAACTCTTTATACTTTTTCCACCGAAAACTGGAAAAGGCCTCAATGTGAAATAGATGCAATTATGAGTTTACTGGTTGAAACCATTCATAATGAAACCGATACCCTCACAAAAAATAACATCCGACTCAGAGCCATTGGAGATCTTGACCAATTGGAAAAATCGACCCGTCAAGCTTTGGAAAATGCCATCGAAATTACTTCTTCTTTTACACGAATGGATTTGGTACTCGCCATCAGCTATAGTGCAAGATGGGAAATTACTGAAATGGTGAAGAAAATTGCCCGTGAAGTAGAAAATGGCACTTTACTTCCCAGCCAAATTACTCAGGAAATTATATCGGCATACTTGAATGCGCCTTTCCTTCCCGACCCCGAACTCTTAATTCGTACCAGCGGCGAATATCGCATCAGCAATTTCCTCCTTTGGCAAATTGCTTACACCGAACTCTATTTTACACCTGTTCTTTGGCCCGATTTTCGTAAAGAAGACCTTTTTTTGGCCATAGCCGATTATCAACGCCGTGAACGCCGCTTCGGCAAAATAAGCGAACAATTGTCGTCATGACCAAAGTAAAATTCTTACTCCATTAATCGGAAAAATATTCTCCATGAAGTCCAACAGATTCATTCTGCCTATTGCTTTTACCCTGTTTATCTATTTCGTCCCATTTTATGTTCAAGCACAAATTACAATAGGTTCTCCTCAAGTATCCATCGATTACGACAATCCCAAAGAATACGAGATAGGAGGAATTACAATAACCGGTGTGCAGTATCTCGATGCATCCGTGTTAACTATGCTTACCGGCTTGAAGATAGGCGACAGGATAAAAGTGCCCGGAGAAGAAATTACCTTGGCGATACAAAAATTATGGAGACAAGGATTGTTCGATAATGTCAGAATAATTGCACAACGCATCGAAGATAACCTCATCTTCCTCGAAATTCAACTCGTTGAACGACCCCGATTGAGCAAATTCACATTTATCGGAATCAAGAAAGGCGAAGCCGACGATCTGCGCGATAAGCTAAAACTCGCCTCAGGTGAAGTTGTTACCCGCAGCAGCCTCGTCAGAGCCGAAGAAACTATTAAAAAATATTTTACCGATAAAGGATTTTTGAATGTTCAGGTTGATATCCAAGAAATTAGAGATACCACAAAACTCAATAATGTCATTCTGAAATTTACTATCGATAAAAAACAAAAGGTTAAAATCAACGAAATTATCATTCATGGAAACCAACAGGTTAAAACCTCCACCATTAAAAATGCCTTGAAAGAAACCAAGGAAAAAAGCGCGTTCCGCCCTTTGGGAGGCCTCGACCAGCTCGTATGGAATACCGTAAAAAACGCCGCCAAGCTCGATATGGCAGGCCTTACTGATAATTTTATCGATTACTACTACACCAATCTGAAATTAAGAATATTTAAGTCGTCAAAATTTATTCGCGAAGATTTTGAAACCGACAAGGAAAATATCATAAAGAAATACAATGAACTTGGCTATAGAGACGCCGAAATCGTGAAAGATTCCATCTATTTTGTAGACAACAATAATCTGAATATCGAGCTATGGATCAATGAAGGCCATAAATATTACTTCCGCAATATTACCTGGGTGGGTAATACCAAATATTCCTCTGATGTATTGAATGCTTACCTGAAAATTAGAAAGGGTGATGTTTATAACCAGCAAATGCTGCAAACCAACCTTTCTTATAATCCTAATGGATTCGACGTGAGCTCGTTATATCTCGATGATGGTTACCTGTTTTTTAATATTCAGCCAGTAGAAGTGAATGTAGAAAACGATTCCATCGACCTTGAGATCAGGATATATGAAGGCAAGCAAGCCACATTGAACAGGGTAACCGTGAAAGGTAACGATAGAACCAGCGATCATGTCATTATCCGTGAACTCTATACCAAACCTGGTCAGCTATTTAGTCGTAACGATATCATTCGTACACAACGTGAATTAGCTCAATTGCGCTATTTCAATCCTGAAAAACTGGGCGTGGACTACACTCCTAATCCCGAGGATGGAACAGTTGACCTGGAATATACCGTAGAGGAAACATCGAGCGATCAGATCGAACTTTCTGCTGGCTGGGGTTATGGCCGATTGGTTGGAACACTCGGTTTGTCGTTCAATAACTTTTCCATGAGGAGAATTTTCGATAAGAATGCATGGAAACCAATACCATCAGGAGATGGACAAAAACTCAGTCTCCGATTTCAAACCTATGGCGTTGGATATACCAGCTATTCTGCTTCATTTACTGAACCCTGGCTAGGAGGGAAAAAACCTAATGCCTTTACCGTTTCCTATTATCACTCCAAATATACCAATGGTCTCAAAAGTAGCGACACGCTTTATGCCTCCTTTATTATAGATGGACTTGGCTTTAGTTTGGGTAAACGACTCGAATGGCCCGACGATTATTTTCAGATTTATCACTCCATCAATCTGCAACGTTACAGATTAATAAACTACCCCAATATTTTTACTTTTGGAACCGGCAATGGCGAATATAATAATTTTAGCTATACCATTTCGTTCGGAAGAAGTAGCGATGATTCTCCCATATTCCCGCGACGAGGTTCGACCGTAAACCTCAGCCTCGAACTCACTCCTCCATATAGCCTCTTTAGCAATAAGGACTATAGCAGTATGAGCGCCGAGGAAAAATATAAATGGATTGAATATCATAAATGGAAATTCTATGGTAACTGGTACTCTCAACTGGTAGGCAACCTGGTATTGGCAACGAAATACCGCTTTGGATTTCTCGGCTATTTTAACAAAGAAATAGGCGTTACTCCTTTCGAAAGATTCTATGTTGGTGGAGATGGGCTCTCAGGATATGGCAGTTTGGATGGACGAGAAATCATTGCTCTGAGGGGTTATTCCAACGAAAGCATTACTCCTGAATATTTCGAAAACAACGGGGTAGGAGGCACGATTTTCAGCCGCTATGTTTTCGAGTTGCGTTTTCCCTTATCGCTCAACCCCAACTCAACCATCTATGCCCTTGCTTTTATGGAAGGAGGCAATACATGGAATAAATTCACCAGCTTCAATCCTTTCAAGGTTTACCGAAGTGCTGGTCTTGGATTGAGGATATTTCTGCCTATGTTTGGCGTTCTTGGACTCGACTATGGGTACGGATTCGACGAGGTACCCGGAATCCCCAGCGCAAATGGAGGTCAATTCCATTTCTCCATCAATCAGTCCATTGATTAATGAATATAAGGCATAAAATTTGTAAATTCGTTTCAAAATTCAAATCAAAGGAGGAATTATGATAAGAAAAAGGCTTGCTCTTCTATTTACGGCCATAATGCTGGCTATTGGAGTCAGTGCTCAAAAATTTGCCTATGTAGATTCGGAATATATTCTTCAAAATATCCCCGAATATAATGACGCCCTTGCTCAAATCGATGAATTTGCCGCCCAATGGCAGCAGGAACTCGAAGCTAAATTTGCAGCCATCGATAAGATGTATAAAGATTACCAGGCCGAGGCTGTTTTATTGCCCGAAGAGATGAAACGCAAACGTGAAGACGAAATTATGAAGGCCGAAAAAGCCGCAAAAGATCTGCAAAAACAACGCTTCGGTAAAGACGGCGACTTATTCAAGAAACGTCAAGAGCTGGTTAAACCCATTCAAGATAAAATCTATTCGGCTATCGAAAGAATCGCTCAAGCGAAAAATTATGCCATGATATTCGATAAGGCTGGAAATGTTACAGTGATGTATGCCGATGCCAAATATGATATCAGCGACGAAGTACTCGAAGAAATGGGTTATGGCTTCAATACACGAAAGAATAAGTAAAAACCACTTTGTAACACAATAAATATTACATGCTATCTGTCCTGAACTTTTTTGCGAAAAGAAGAATGTTTTTATTAAAATAGGAACTCGAGGAAATAGTCTGCTCGAAATTATTTAATTTTGGCGCATAATCTTAAAAAGAACATTAAGAATGAAGAAGACTTTTGTTAAATTTTTCGTACTTGCTACATGTGTATTTGCTTTTGGAGGAGTTTCGGCTCAAAAATTCGGCCACATTGATTTTGCCAAACTTTTCGTGGTGATGCCAGGACAGGACACCATACAGGAAAAGTATCGCCAATATGCCGATGGGTTGAGGGTGCAGATGGAAGCCATGCAAACGGAATGGGAAACCAAAATAACAGATTATCAGGCAAAATCTTCCAGCATGACTGATTTGATCCGCAGGACAAAGGAAAAGGAACTTCAAGACCTGCAAAGCCGTATCGAAGCTTTTCAGCAGCAAGCCAGCATCGATTTACAGAATAAAGAAACCGAACTTACTTCTCCTCTGATCGAGAGAGCAAAAAAAGCCATTCAGGACGTGGCTAAAGAAAACGGATACACTTACGTATTCAATAGTGCCGAAGGCTTAATCCTTGTTGCTCCTCCTTCTGACGACATCCTGCCTTTGGTAAAAAAGAAACTGGGTATCAAAGAATAAGAAGTATTCTATTGCTTAATTTAAAAACTGCTTCCGAATGAAATCAAGCGGTTTTTTTAGGAAACTTAGATAAGTTGATAAACTTTTCCCGGCAAACATTTTACGATACCCTGAAATTCGAGATTGAGCAAAGCAGCAACTACCTTGGTGGATGGCAATTGAGATTCGATGCAGATTTTATCTATACTAACCGTGGAATCTCGATTCAGGATTTCGACGATCTTCTTTTCATCTTCTGTATAATTTATAAAAAGTTTCGATTGTGCCGTTCGAGTGCCACCCTCCACTTGTGCCCATCCCAAATCATCCAGCAATACTTGGGGAGAATCGAGTAATGAAGCACGATTGGTGCGTATCAACCAATTGCAGCCTTCACTCATTTGATCTCCAAAACGGCCCGGCAGGGCAAAAACATCACGATTATATGAATTTGCAATATCGGCCGTGATTAATGAACCTCCCTTTATTCCCGTTTCTATTACCAGCAATGCATCGCATAAACCGGCAATAATACGATTGCGTTTCGGGAAATTCTCACGATCAGGCTTGGTTTGAGATGGAAAATCCGTTAATAGCCCACCGTGGTCGAGAATTTTTTTAGCTAATTGTCGATTTTGGCTGGGATAGATTCTATCAAGGCCATGACCTAAAATGGCAATCGTCGGCAAACCGTGTTCCAGAGCCGATCTATGGGCGGCCGTATCTATCCCGAACGCCAATCCGCTTATAATCACCACCGAATAAGATGAAAGAGCTTCCATCAGCTTGTCGATGTACCATTTCCCGTAGTCCGTTGCACGTCGAGTGCCTACTATACTCAAAGACAAAGGCGGATTAAGGGATTCGGTGCCTTTGTAGTAAATCAAAATCGGAGCATCTTCACAATTCCTCAGTCTCAAGGGATAATTTTTATCCTTGTAATAGAAAACATTAACCTTGTATTTTTTGATGAATTCGATTTCTTGTTGTGCCCTGTCGAAAGGTTTTGTATTCAAAATGGCATTTGCCGTGTATTCACCAATTCCCGGAATCCGCATTAAAGCAGATTTCTTTTCCTTGAAAACCGCTTCGGCACTCCCGCAATAATTCACCAGTTTTTTCCCATTGATATCACCTACACCTGGAATAAGCGTCAAGGCTATTTCATAAAGTAACGACATAAGCTGTTGTTTGGTAAGCGAAATTAAACATTATAACCAAAATCGGCCTATACTAATAAAAACTCGAAACCATCCTCCACTCTTATATTTTCACCTATATGTTATCGGAATCATCGGCTTATGTCAAATTTTATTTCTAAATTAATGTTTCCAATTTCATTATTTTGATTCGTTCAAAGCAAATTCTTCCGACTTGAATGCCTACCTTTGCCACATTCTCGAATGAAAGATCTTGGAAAAATTCAGAATTCGGAATGTTTTTCGTAATCCATCAATATCGACGTCGGGAATTCCGGAAAGGAATTGCAAAACGTTCGAGCGGGAATGAAGTATGAAAAGGGTGTTGATAGCGCCATTGAATTGGGGCCTTGGTCATGCCACACGTTGTGTTCCTCTGATAGAGGCTTTCCTGAAACGTAATGTCGAAATTATACTTGCGGGCGAAGGTCTGGTTTTCGATTTTCTTCGACATCGTTATCCTTTTTTACCCATTATCAACCTTCCGGGACAAAGAATTACCTATCAAATTCGCGGCAGTTTGATCCTTGCCTTGGCAAAATCTTTTCCAGGGTTCCTACGGAATATAGAGCTCGAACATCATATCATCAAAGATTTGATTGAAAAATATCGATTGGGAGCTATTATTTCGGATAACCGATATGGTTTATGGGACGAAAATATTCCATCATTTATGATCACTCATCAAATAAACGTTAGAGGGAAGGGATTGTGGAGGATTGGCGAACCATTTGCCCATGCCGGGATTCGTAGATTTTTGAATCATTTTCATGAAATATGGATACCCGATTTTCCTCAATTCCCCGGATTGGCCGGAGATTTATCGCACGATAAGAGCCCTCGGCTAAAATACCGCTATTTAGGTCCTTTATCAAGATTCGAACATGCGGCACCGATTTACGAGCATCCTCAAAATGATATTATGGCCATTATTTCTGGGCCAGAACCTCAGCGAACGATCTTTGAAAATATTCTTACTAGAACCTTCGAAGGTACTAATCTGAAAACGATTATTCTCAGAGGATTGCCTTCACATCAAGAATCTATTGTAAAAATCAATAGAATTACCCTTTATTCGCATTTGCAAGACGATGATTTTATCGAAGTGCTGAAAAATAGCCGACATCTTGTGTGCCGTTCGGGGTATTCCAGTCTTATGGATCTAACTCAGCTCGAGCGAACTGCCCTGCTCGTCCCAACCCCCGGCCAGCCGGAACAGGAATACCTTGCAAGACTCAGCTCCCACTCAGGATATTTTACAACTATCCCTCAAAACCAATTCCATCTTGATAATTTTCCCGATATGCCTTCTTTACCTTGCTTTCATACCATAAACAGGGAATATCTCGATAAGGCTTGTGAAATGGTAATAGGCTTGCTTTAATAAAGGGAAAACCGCCTTTTCGATTTTTCATTTCTCCAGAGTTGGATTCAATACCTTTCTCGCAGCTTCATATCGAATAGATAAACAAGATTTATACGAAGCGATCGAAAGTTTCGGCAGAAGAACCTTGAAAAGTAATCTTTATCTTTAGGGAGATGATTCTACCGTTTGGCTTTGTGGTCCACAACCTCCTTCATTAAAGGCCTGAATCGTAAAATAATAGGTTTTGTTTCTGTCCATCCCGGTGAAATAGTATTCGTTTTCACCAAATACCATGATGCTTCCATATAATTTATCCGGTTCCAGTCCGAAACGAATGAGATAAGCTGTTGCGTCATCCTTGCGATTCCATTTCAACCATGCATTGCGGGGTTCGGAATGACCCCTTAGAATTGTAAAATATTCTACCTGAGTGGGTGGTAAAATATTAGCCTTCCCAAATATTCGCAAGCCACTCAAGGCAAATTTTCCTCCAGGTATGTGAAGATTTTCGAGCTTGAGATATCGTAGTTCGACGGGCGATTCGAGTGCGACATAATCGTGAGGCACATCAGTTCGATTATCAGATTTATCGCATATCATCGTCCAATCTTTTCCATTCAGGCTGCCCCATATTCTATACTGATAATACAAGCCCGAAGTTTTTCCTAAAAATGGTACATCCTGATCGGCATAATTTATTTGAAAGGCATAAACCACACAGGTATCGCTCAAATCTGTACAGATCCATTCTCCTGCTTTTCCGCTTTTGGCACTCCAATAGGTACGAATGTCCTCATCAACGGCAAAATTGGGATAATAGCCGCCTAAAGTACTCGATACGGTCACGGGTTTCTGATAATTCAACAACATCCATCCAGTAAATTTTCCATTGTAATAATGAGGAAAATCTCCAAAAGCTGTTTCGGCATAAAGGATTCCATCGGGGTCGAAGTAGGCTGGCCATAAGCCTATTCTTCGTTCGAAATTGTTCTTTACCCCGATGGTGATGGTCGAAATATGCCACCATTGCTGGTTATAATCGCAAAATGTGGCTCCATGCCCGGCTCCCCTTGCAAAACCTCCTGGTTTATAACTAAATGGATTGAGATCCTGATACTGAAATGGGCCCAAGGGATGCAATCCCACATAAACTCCATCGGCATAACCGCTGAATTCAGTTCCAGGGGCTGCATATTGCAGATAGTAATATCCGAGATGTTTGTTCATCCATGAACCTTCAATAAATGGCCGTAAAAATGTATTGTCGTTGTGTTCTCCAAACCGTTCCCAACCGTGTAAACTATCATTTAAACGAATGAGTGGTTCAGGTTCTGCCCGTGGCTTTAAAGTTTTGCGATCGATTTCACATCCGTAAATCGGATAGAAGTTACTCGAACCAAAATAAAGATACAATTTCCCATCGTCATCGGCAAAAAAGGCCGGATCCCAAGCTCCAACCGGAAAAGAATCTATGGCTATTTTCCACTCATCGCCCGTAGGATGATGCGACATCCAGATAGGAAAATCGGGATTGTGAGTCGAACCTATCAATAGGAGACTGTCTCCCAAAACAAAAGCTGCCGGCGCACATAACTCATCGTAAACCCTGTGCCGTGGCAAAAGGAATTTCCGTGGAATAAAATTCCATCGAGCCAAGTCATCGCTCCACCAATATCCATGTTGATTGGTCGAAAACAGAAAATATTTTCCCTGAAAGGGCACAATCAAGGGATCGGCTGTGGTACGATGCCTTCCTTGCTGGGTAAAATCAGGGATTGGGCAATAAACATAATCGAGATTCAACGGATTGCAATAAGTAAGCAGAGTGTCTTGTGACCATAGTGAATGAACCATCACTATAATCGAAATCATCAGCATAGTGAATCTATAAAATATCATCCGTATTTTTTTCGAGCCGGTATCCATTATTTCCATCGAAATAAAAATATTAATGAATAATGTGAAATTTATTATTCCAGGTGATTTTTATGTTTCGGCATTTCAAAATTACATGAAATTTCGCTGAATTCCTTGCGCTGAAATAAGAATCAAGACCGTGCAAATTCCAACGGCTTGT
>MWFC01000038.1 GCA_002071415.1 Bacteroidetes bacterium ADurb.Bin012 | reverse complement strand
TATTTGGACGCATTGGCTTTGATGTTTCTTGTTAAATCCGAAAGAGATTGTGAAGGATGAAGCCCTATCAACACATGGCAATGGTCGGGATTGCAATAAATAGCCAATGGCTTGGATTGTTTATGTTTAATGATGCCACAAATGTATTTTTCTATCTGTTCCCGATGGTTTTCAGAAATAAGGTTTTGACGACCTTTTACAGCAAATACAATTTGTACCAATAATTGTGTGTATGTATTAGCCATGTTTGATTGTTTTAAATGCCGCCCCTACGGGGCTGAGGGTGGCGGTGTCGTTATTTGTTTCTACAGAGGTTTCGTCCCGATGGGACTCCACTCTTATCTCCCCGCTCATCAGCTTGGGCAACAACATGTTTCGTAATTCGGTTAAGGTTTTTATCTGACCTAAATTAAAAATTACTTTTTCAAATAATTCTCCTATTTGATAGGAATATTCTTTGATTTGTTTCTCTGAAAGCTTTGGGAAACCGCAATTCTCAATTCCTGTTCCGCTAATATTAGGCTGTGCGCTACCTGTTGCGGTGTTCTCAATATAGTCCTGTCCAAACTCTGACTTTAATTGTAAATAAGCCAAATATTTGGACCCGCGGAACTTTTCCTTTAATAATCCAACTCTTTGATTCAACCATAAGTTTTTATTTGTTTTTGGAATGATGCCCAATTTACCAATTTCTGCACCTGTCATTGCAATAAGAATATCTCCAGTTCTAATCTTGAATCGTTCTTGAGCCGATTTTGCAATTTCATTTTCAATGAAATCAGTTTTTTCAATATCAATAATTCCGTCAGAAATATTCTTGATTTTTATTACACCATGAATACCGTTCTCTCTGAAATCTTTACTTTTAAAAGCATATCCATTTTGGATAGAGATTAATTGAGAAATAGTATCATCATTATCTTCTTCCACAAACCACTGCCTGAAAAGTGTTTCGGCCATTTTTTCGAGCGTAGCGTTTTGGCGGTGAAGCAGGTCTATTTTATCATCGAGGCTGGAAAGAATGGAGGCAATGGCGGTTTGGATATCAATTGATGGTAATAAAAATTCAAAACTGCCTAATTGTTTAGCATTTGCTCCAGGTTGCGCAGAACCTCCAGCAATAGCATCTACATAATCTGACCAGTTTGGCGACCTTAATAACTGTCCTATATAATACGGATTTGCGATTTGAGGATTTATTTTACATCTAATCAAGTATGAAGCAAAAACTACATCTTTAGGGTCAGATTCTTTTATTGTATAATTAGCACCTGTAGTTGCACCAGTTCTAGCGATAACAATATCTCCAGGTAATAATTTATATTTCTCAAAATCAGATTCGTTAATTGGACAATATGGAACTTTATCCCATTCAAGCCGTCCAGATGCAATATCTGTAATTCTTAAAAATTTAGGACCAATTTTTTCCTGTTTTGCACTTTCGGTATAGCCATAAGAAATATCAGTGCATAAATCAGCCAAAGTCGTTTCCTTCCACTCACTCATTTGCATTCATTTTTAGATGGGGTGACGGTGTCTTCGAGGGTTTCTTTGTCGCTGCCTTCGAGAGCCTCAGGCAGCGGTACTGTAACGGCATCTGAGGCACTTAATGATACGGTGTCTGAGGTTCTCGAAGACACCGTATCTTCTTGGTGGTTGAGGCTCTCGAAACCACCATTAATATTCTCGAAACCACCATTAATATTCTCAAAACCACCACTACTTTTCAAATCTCTATAGGCGACGGCTAATTGCGGTAACAATTCAGGATTTCCATTTATTAATGCTTCTTTCTTCTTTCGGCTCCAGCCTTGAACCTGTTTTTCGCGATAAAACGCTTCATCAATTCTCGAATATACTTCGTAATACACCAGTGTTACAGGCAGTCGTTTCTTCGTGTGATTTGCCCCTTCGCCGCTTTGATGTTGTTGCAATCGCAATTCCAAATTGGTCGTGCTTCCCGTATAATAGCTCCCGTCGCTGCATTCCAATATGTACATGTACCCTTTCTTCATTCGGTAAGTTTTATCTCAAAAAAATGGATTTATTGTTTGTTGTCGCTTTTGGGCAATTTGGGACTTGCCTTTTCAATTTGCTTTTCTTCAGCAGCCACACGACGTTCAAGTTTATTGATGTCCTCGGCAGGCGGAAGATTCTCAGGCTTTATACCTCGCTTATCCAACATTTCTCGCACACTGGCGTTATTTTCTATGTGTTCTTGAGTAATAGGCTGTTCGCCATACAGATTTTTGGTTTCTACATTATAGTTGGTCATTTCGGTAGCCAGGTTTTTGGCAGCAATAGTCAAAGTAGGAAGAAAATCAGCCAGCGGTCGATTCGACTTTATGCCAAGTCTGTTTTTCATATCTTCGGTAGTATGTCCACCAAATAACGCGGTATCACCTTTAGAGCGGATACGTCCAAAACCTTTATCATCAACACCGCGTTCATAGATATTTTGCGAAAGCTGCTTTTCGGAAGCTCGCAGTTTATCGCGGGTTTCAAGGCGGGAAATCAAATTAAGCCGTTCTTCAATCAATTCGGCTCTTCGGGTTTGAACGGCAAAATAGCTTTGCGCAAAAGCAATCTCCTCTTTTTTGGGATCACCGTTTTGTGCTATCAGATAACAGGCATATCTGGTGAGCATATAATCGGTAATTTCACGTTGACCACCTTTCCCAATTTCGATCATTTTCGTGACCTCACGAAAATGATCATCGACATTGATATTCTGTGTTTTACATGACTCAACAGCTCTGCCGATTGCGACCTGAAAATTCTCCCAACGGGCATATCCCAATGCAACCATCAATTCCCGGGCAAACCAAACTTCCACTTGTTCCTTGCCATCATTACTTGTAATAAAGTGACCTATTTCGTCGAAAACCGATTTTAATTGTGAAATGCGAATTTTATCCATGATTATTGATTGTTGTTGAGTTTGATTTTTGATAAATTCTCAAGAATGATTTCGTTCAACCGTGCTTCTTCTTTCAGCTGCTCTTCCAGTTCGGCTTTCAGGGCAGTGAAACGTTCGTTGAAATCGAAGTCGTCGTCGTTGTCGGGTAAACCAACATACCGACCGGGCGTAAGCACATAATCCAGTTCTTTTACTTTACTAATTGGAGCAGAGGCGCAAAAACCAGCAATATCTTCATATTTTCCATCAGGGTTTCGCCAGTTGTGATAGGTTTCTGCAATTTTCTGTATGTCTTCTTGCGAAAGTTCTTTGGTTCTGCGGTTTATTAAATGGCCAAGGTTTCTCGCATCAATAAATAAAATCTCGTTGCTCCGGTCACGGAATTTGCCATTTGTACGGTTGCGATTCATAAACCAAAGCGAAGCAGGAATTTGTGTATTCAGAAAAAGCTTTGCCGGCAGGTTTACAATGCAATCAATCAAATTATTTTCAACCAATGCTTTTCGTATTTCACCTTCTCCCGATGTTTTGGTTGTGAGCGAACCTTTAGCCAGCACAAAACCGGCTTGTCCGTTGGGTGCCAAGTGATAAAGAAAGTGTTGAATCCAAGCATAGTTGGCGTTGCCAACCGGCGGTACACCATATTGCCAGCGGACATCGTTTCGTAATAATTCTCCGCCCCAATCGCTCACGTTAAATGGCGGATTGGCAATAATATAATCGGCTTTCAGGTCTTTATGAGCATCGTTCAGGAACGAACCCTCGTTGTTCCATTTCACCTGCGAACTGTCGATGCCGCGAATAGCCAGGTTCATCTTGCACAACCGCCAGGTTGTTTGGTTGCTCTCCTGTCCGTAAATGGAAATATCGTTTGCCCTTCCCTGATGTTCGGTTACAAAATTTTCCGATTGAACAAACATACCGCCGGAACCGCAACAGGGGTCAAACACCCGCCCGTGATAGGGCTCCAACATTTCAACCAGCAATTCAACAACACTCCGTGGGGTGTAGAATTGTCCTCCCTTCTTGCCTTCGGCAAGGGCAAATTCACCAAGGAAATATTCAAAAACGTGTCCCAGTATATCGGCACTGCGGGCTTTGGTATCGCCAAGGGCAATGTTGCCAATCAAGTCGATCAATTCTCCCAAACTGGTGGGATCGAGGTTTTGTCGCGTATATACTTTGGGCAAAACACCTTTTAGTGAAGGATTTTCCTTTTCTATGGCATCCATAGCCTCATCCACATACTTGCCAATATCGGGTTGTTTTGCTTTGGATAATAGAAAACTCCAACGTGCTCTCTGCGGTACAAAGAAAACGTTCTCTGCTTTGTATTCGTCTCTGTCTTCAGGATCGGCTCCCAGCTCTTCTTCGGTTTTTAGTCGGGCATATAATTCTTCAAAAGCATCAGAGATGTATTTCAGAAAAATCAATCCCAACACCACATGCTTATATTCAGCAGCATCAATATTCTTTCTCAATTTGTCGGCTGCTTTCCAGAGCGTTGTCTCGAGCTTGCCGAGCGATTGTTTTTCTAAAGGTTCTTCTGTGCCGTTTCCGTTTTTCTTTGTCATTTATATTTTTTCTTTTTTAAAATTCAACAAGTTTCAATTAGCACTCAAAAGTAACAATTTAGTACGGATGGTAAACAAAATTGCAGCTCTTTTGCAAGCTTTGGTTCGAGCGTTGGCTTGTGTGGCTTTGGCAATGTGTGCAATGTGGGTTGGCTCTTAAAAAACAAAAAATGTATATCGGCAAAAAATAAAACTTTATCGGGTTGGCTGGTGCGGTCGGCTTTCTTGTCTTGTCAATATTTCGTTTTTCTGTCCTTTCACAATGGTTTACTTTTCAATATTCAGTCTGTTGTTTCTGTTTTCTATACTTGGTGGTAACGGTTTGCGGTATGGTGTCGTGCGGGAGTGCGAAGCGATTTCTTATCAGGGGTACACCGACTTTTTTTACGAGCTACAAACCTTCGCGAACCACTTAAACCCGCATGCACTATACCATGTGTTGTGCACAGTGCATTTTTTTTTCTTCCAAATACATAAATGATTGCGGTGGAAAATTAATCCCAAAATCATCTTTCAAATTCAGAGGTTTATTATATTTCTTAGTTTTAATAATCTTTATAGCATACGCAATGTCTCTTACAGTAAAATACTAGTCAAAATATTCCTTTGTTATTCCTGAAAAATTATGTGTAATTTCCCAGAGTGTTGCTGGATTTTCCATTAAAATTTCCTCGATCTCAAACTCTCCTATTACTTTCTGGACGGGAGAAGAAGCATAAACGACAACACTTTTTACCTTTTTATTTTTAAAAATAGATTTTCTAAACTCAAACTGTTTTGTGCCGTTGAAAATCTTTTCTGCAAATTGTGGTTTAATCGACAACAATACTTTCATTGCTTTCAGATGCTTTTAATGATTTAATTAAATCATTTTCTGTTATTTTAGAAAAACCCCTTGGCATTTGGTTGGGTCCGGCAATAATACCTAATTCTATTAATTTTGCCAAATTAGGTCGTTTGGGAAATGAATAGGCATATAAAAAAGTTACAACAAATGGTTTATAATTTCCATATTGTTCCCAAAATTTTTTTAATTCAGCTTCTGTTAAGATAGACTTAGTTTTACATAATTCGACTAAATGTGAAAAATTTTTTACAGGGTTAATAACACCTTCAACAATTCCAATAGTTGTAACAACGCCTTTATATAGTCCACCCGTTCTATAAAATACAATTGTATCTCCCCTTTTTATATTTCTTTCCTTTGAATGAGATACATAAACTTTGCTTATTGCATTTCTATGTGGTTCATTTTCGATAAAGTCAATCAGAGATTCGGTTTTTAAAATTGAATCAGGGAAAAGTTCAGTGTGATATTCTGGAAATATTGAAACAAACCAAATATTAGTTTTCTTAGAAAAATATGGATATGTGAATCTTGGATTTTCCTTATCGAATTTTGGTTTAAAATCTCGAATATAGACTTTTTCTTCACCCGCAGAGGACGACTTAACTCCATGATATTTAAAGCCAAAACTTTCTAAAAGTCCAATTAACCTTATTTGTTCGGGTCGCTTATCAAAAATTGTCACATAAATTTCGTCCACTTTTTGCTTTAGAGCATTATCATATACTATTTTAAGTAATCTTTCTCCGACTTTAAATCCATTAAGAGTTACCTTAAGAGTACCAATCTTAAGCCGTTTTTTGGGCTGAAATGACGGTGATATATTTGAATAGTTTTCAGTTTCATCTTCTTTCTTAATATATAGAAATGCTCCAATTTCATCACCATAATAGCATGTATAAGAAATTTCATTTGATTTCCCATTAAACCATTTATCAAATCCAGGATAGTCTTCACGAAAACTATCAAAAAAACTATCAGCTAATTTGACTTTCCCCAAAAGCTGTTGTTTTACAGAAAGTACATTATAGTCAACTAAAGAAGGATTTTCCGCAAATGTCTTTTCTAGAAAAGATTCTATATTGTAAACCCTATTAGAAATACCCGCCAATCTTGCTTTGTAATGTATCTTTTTATCTTCAGTTATTAGTATATCAACTCGGTCATGGATAACTTCACTCAGTAATTTAGAATCTTCTATATCATTTGGCGTTTTATCAATTTTTTCGCTAATCGTTTTTATTGGTTCATCAAATGGGGCGGTGGTCTTTAAAATATTATAACTGTCTAACTTTATATTCATAGCTTCGACAGTATTATTATCCTTATACTTATTGATTTCGTCAACAGTCAGAGGATGAATAAATTTTTCATATTTAGTTTTATCCAGCCAAAAGAATAACTGTCCAATGTCTTTATTAATCACCTTACTTGCTTCTCGGTGAATAACAATGTTAGTATGTTCATTTAACCACTTCACCCGCCATTGAGCCAAACGCCTGTTATGGTGCGTTTTTCTATTTATTAAATTCTTCGTCAATTTCTATCAACATTTCTTTTAGCTCGTCAAGTTGTTTCCCTAAACTATCAAGAAATATCTCTGCATCATTATTTTCTAATAGATTATTTTCTGTCCACCACTCATTGAAACGAGCAATAATGTAGTCAGTTAGTCTAAATACTTCGGAAATACCACTTGGCAAGTTGTTATTGTACCTTATATTCAACTCTATTCGTATCTCATCTAAAGCATTTTTAACTCCTGAAATACCCCATTCTCCTTGAAAATTTCTGTCTGTATCTCTAATTCCACGATAAATAAGTTGAATATTTCTGTCTGCACCAACTATCATTTCTTTAAGTGCTTTGTTTTTATGCTCGTCTTTTTTCATTTCAATTTTTTTTAAGATTTTGTCAAGAACTGTTTGAAGTACATTTATTGTAAATTCAGATTGTTTTGAAATGAATGTTTTTAAGTCAACTTCAACTTTTCTAAATTCTGGTGTATATCCAGCGTATGTAAACCTGTCTTTTGAAATTGGTCCTTTAGCAATAAAATAAAACTCTATATTTTTTCTGTTTGTAGGATGTCCTGCAATGTCGTTTCGGACTTCCCTAATATTCTTGTCAAAAGAAAATGTGTCGAAAAAGTCTGTTTGTTTAATATTTTCATCCACAACACATTTATACAAATGATAAAGTCCGTCTTGTTGAAGAAAAAGGGATTGAAGAAGTCCATAAATAAGCAACGTGCTTCTTCCTTGTTTCCCTAATGATTTAGCACTTTCAAATTCTTCTATTGCTATTTGGCTGTCTTCTATTAAGTCGATTGAAGTAAATGTTTGGTTGTATTTTAATTCGTTTGGAATATTATAGAAATTATGATACAAAGGCTCGTGTATCGTCCTGTTTAAAGTATTGCATAAATCTGTAATCGCATTCATCATTATGTTGTCTTGTCGTCATTTAAAATGCACCATAACTCATTTATATATGTGATAAAACCATATAATACCATCCATTTTGGGTGTATATATGTAATTCGTACCTCATATATTCAACAAAAATATAAATATTTTACATATCATCAAAAGGCGATTTTATTTTCTACAAACTTTTTTGGCTCATCTGTGTGTAAATCTCATTGTTTTTTGAGTTCTTGTGCCTCAGCAATTCTTAGTTAAACCTCACATTGGTTTCTGCTTCAGGCAAATCTGTGGTATAGCTGTGCCGTGACCTGGGCAAGGTAACGGGTTTGCATATCTCAGCTTTCTTCGTGGCCTTCTTTAAAACTTGTTCTATGCTTATTTCGCTGTATGTTGTCTGCATATTCTGGCTTTCAAAATACCATGTTTTAGGCTTGTACACATTTACAACCTGATTCTGGTAAGAAAAATTGTATTAGTTGTCAAAGTGCACCATGTTGTTGTTAGTAGCCTCCAACATGGGCTGGGGTCGCATAAATATTAGAAATCTCTTTTCAGCAGGAGTATATTGAATCATACACTTTTCAAACATCGAATCGCCGGGAGATAATGTAAACATATAGCTCCGCTTCTTGTTGGAAACATTCATTCCGGCAGCAAAAGATGAAATTTGGTTGCCCACAGGACAATGCTTTTTCGCGCGCGTATGTAATTTAAAACAATATTCCCGAATGAAAAAATTCTTTCTTCAAAAGGTTCATATTTTGATGATGCTGACGGATGATTTATTTTATAACACAATGAAATTCAATGTGGTGATCTTGTATTTTGATGAGAGAACAAATCATCTTTTTCCTACTATAAATTTTTCATGTGCAAGGGAATGTCCGTTGGTGTCTTCGAGTCTGGCGATGTAAAAGCCTGCAGGAAATCGGGAGAAATCGTAATTCAATTCATGTGTACCTGACGGAAGTGGTTTTTTCAGCAACAGTACACCCGAAGAAGCATATATTTTGAGCACGGAGGAATGATTCGATGCAACCTTTATCGTACAATGTCCAAGAACTGGGTTAGGATGAATCGAAATTTTATTGTCGGTAAGAATGATTTCGGTTTTTCCAACATAATATTCGTCCCATGAGGCGAGGGTATATTCACCGGGTTGAAGATCATTTACGGTAATATAGCCTGCAAGAGTGCCTGTGCGAGTAAAGGGTATTCCCTGCCATTCTTCGGAGGCATTTTTTCGATAAAGGATGACGAGAGAATCGTTGAGGTTTTGCAGCAGAGAATCGTCGAGGTGGGAAGGACGGGAGTAGAAGAATCGTCCCTTGGCTTGAAAAGGTACGTGGTAAATACCTTCGATGCGCCAATAACGATAATCGGAAAGAGTCAATCCCGGCAGAGGAGTCTTAAGGCTATCGGGAGCTGCCCAGTTGTGTGTTACTCTGAAAAATGCCGAATCGGCAAGGGAGGTTATGCTAAGCCTGAAAAAAGTATTTGGAAAATCGTAATCTCCGGAACTATGTATTCGTAAACTAGCATCGGTGGTTGCATCGGCAATTCTATCGTAATAATCGGCAAGACATAGTGTGGGTTTAAAAGGTAGGACAAACGTCTGACTGCCAAATTCTCCCGAAAATTCCATCATAAAATCATGCGTATTCCACAAAGAATCAATAAAGCTGATGAACAAACGGTTGTTATGATAATATTCAGGCGCTCCTTTCAGCTTTTGATGAACAAAAACCGTAGTAAGAAAATTTTGTCCTGAAGGAACCATCTGACAGGAGTCGATCACAAAGCAGGGAAATCCTGGGGAGAACACCCATCCATCAAAAAAAGGTGTCATGTCTATCCCGGTATATTGGGTAAGATAATCTCTCAATTGGAAAGAAGAAACGGGTTGGAAGGCATAATCCTGTAGAAAATTGCTAATGGCAGGGAAGAAAAGGCTATCGCCGAGATAGTTTCTGAGCGTATGAACAACAACGCCACCTTTTTGGTAAACGGTTTCTCCGTAGGTATATTCATTGGGAATTCCATAAAGAGCTCTATAGCCGTTGTCCTTGATATGGCAATATTGCAGTACGTTTGCAAGTTTGGAGTTCATGTTGCTGCGATAGGCCGGATAGCCATATATTCCTTCACGATACAGAGATTCGTTGAAGACTGCCCATCCTTCGTTGAGCCACATATCCTCGGCCGATGAGCAGGTAATCTTGTCGCCGAACCACATGTGCGAGAGTTCATGCGCATAAAGCCATTCATAGCCCGACGAAAGGGTGCTCACCGGAAGGGCAATATTAGCAGCGTGTTCCATAGCTCCTTGTATGGTACCTACATAGCCTACTCTGTCGAAGCTGTAAGCGCCCCAATGGTTCTCATATACCGAAAGAATATTTTTCAGATTTACGAAAAGATTATTGACGGCTGCAGTATCGGAAGGTCTGAAGTACAATGAAATCGGAATATCGGTTTGGATACCGTTGTAAATGTCGGCAATTTTGATATAGGAAGCCACGGCTACGGAAGCCAGATAAGCTGGGATGGTCTGGTTCATTTTCCAATGCCAGGTAATGCTGTTGTCGGGATGGACGATAGAATCGATGAGCAAGCCACCACATACGGCAGTTTTGCCGGCTTCGGTAGTAATATAATAATCGTAAGTGGCGCGGTCGATAAAATCGTCTATACAGGGGAACCAAGCGCGACCATAGTTGTGTGGGTTAGCCTGAAAGGCAATACCAAGGTTATAGGCAATCCATGAATCGAAGTGAAAACCGCCCCATCCGGCAGGTTCAACAATGGGAGTGCCATGATAACGAATTCGCATCTGAAAGGTATCGCCCACTGAAACCGGCGATATCAAAGGGATGCGCAACAGAGTGTCATCCTGATACCATGACACTACAGGCTGTCCTTCCACTTTTACCGAGTCCACCTGAAGACTCAGCAAATCGAGTGAAATGTATGAAAGTTGATTCATCTTGGGAGTAAGGGTGAGAATGGCAAATCCATTCAGCTGTTTGGCCTGAAAATTCATGATGTCCAAATGGAGATCATAATGTACCACGTCGAAGGTATCGCTTTTCAATTGCTGTGCCTGCACCGAGGATAGAATACCCGTGAGCAACAAAATCATCGAGATGCGAATTTTTCTCATCATAGAGTTCTAAAGGAATCAATGCACAAATATAAGCCACTCTTATTAATTCATTGACTTATCTTGAAGAAAATTCAAAAAAAGAAATGAAGTTCTCATCGGGTGTTTATCGATGTTTGCCAAGGAGAATAAATAATTTCATCTCACATTCTTTTGTGCTATACCAGAAAGTCATACCTTTGAAGCGTTTTGAGCCTGAAAATGTAACATCATTTTTCGGTTATCGTCTAAACGTGGAAGTATAAATTGTATCAAAACTCAGGAAATTAGATTTTACAATTTGAAAATTGGTCTAAATATGATGAATTCCTTTAAGATTTTGAAGCAGGTCATTTTATTGATGCTGCTTTTCTTTTTACCTTTTTTAGGTTACGGTCAGGAAATTCATGAATGGACGCTGGAAGAATGTATTACCTATGCCCGCAATCACAATATTAACGTCAAGAAACAAATGTTGAATGTTCAGCTTCAGAAGATTAATACGACGGAATCGAAGCTGACGATGTTGCCCACTTTGGGAGGTAATGCCACGCATGTGTACAATTGGGGACAAACCATCGATCCATTTACGAATCAGTTTGCAACCGAAAGGGTAAGGTCTAACAGTTTTTATGTTTCTACGCAAATGGTGTTATTTAGTGGCTTTCAGAAGCTCAACACCTTGCGTAAGAGCCAGCTCGATTTGAATATAAGTGAACTGGAGGTGGAAAAAATGATGAACGACATATCGCTGAATGTTGCCACATTTTATCTTCAGGCCTTGTATAATGCAGAGTTGTTGAATATATCGGAGAGTCAGTTAAAGGTGGTGAAATTACAGCGTGATCGGATAAAGATTTTAGTAGAATCGGGTTCACTGGCACAGGGTGAATTGTTGAACATGGAGGCGCAGGTGGCATCTGCCGAGTTGCAGTTGGTTGAAGCTCGCAATAATTATGAACTGGCATTGTTGCAATTATCTCAGCTCATCGATCTGGAAGATTCGCGCGGTTTTAGTGTTGTAGCTCCTGAGTTGGCGGCTCCTTCGGTAAATATCAGCCTTTCGCCCGTTGATCAGGTGGTTAATTATGCCTTGCAGCATCAACCCGAAATCATTTCTTCGAAATACAGAATAGAATCTGCCAGAAAAGAATTCGACATCAATCGCGGAAGTTATGGTCCGACGCTTGCACTCAACGGCAGTTGGGGAACGGGTTATTCGGGAGTTTCACTCGAAAAGGACCCCAATGTGCCTCCCACTCTCATAGCTTATCCCATTGGGATTACTCAACTTACCGGGGATACGGTCATAGGAATTTCACCGGAATATTCCTATCGGGTAAAACCTTTCGGTGATCAGTTAAAAGCCAATGAAAATCAATCGCTTGGGCTTTATTTGAACATACCCATTTTCAATGGTTACCGTTCCAGGAACAATGTACAGCGAACGAAAATTGCAGTTGCCAATGCCGAACTTGACCTTCAACTGTCGCAAAACAATCTCCGTAAACTCATCGTACAAGCTTATGCCGATGCAAGTGCTGCCTTGAAAAAATATGTAGCCGCCGAAACCAAGTTACATGCCCAGCAAGAAAGTTTTAATTACGCCAGTGAAAAATATGCCGTGGGCTTGCTCAATGCCGTTGAATACAACCAGAACAAGGAAGACCTCAACAAGGCACAGTCGGAACTTATTCAGGCAAAATATGATTTTATTTTCAAGGTCAAGATTTTGGACTTTTATGAGGGAAAACCATTAGTATTGAATTAATTATTCTATCAATCATAAAATTTTTATCATGAAGAAGAATAAACGACTTTATTGGATAATTGGGGCGGGTTTAGTAGTGATTTTATTGGTTATTCTGGCCGTAAATAAAAAGAATCACAATAATTATCAGCGAGTTGCCACCGAAAAGGTACAAAAACGGAATATCATTGAGGCGATATCTGCTACGGGTAAAATTCAGCCGGTAAAGGATATTAAGATTAGTCCTTATATTTCGGGAGAAGTAATAGAAATTTTTGTAAAGGAAGGCGACAGAGTAAAGGTTGGTGATATTTTGGTACGCATAGATCCGGAGATTTATAAATCGGCTTACGAGCAGGCAGAAGCTCAGCTCAACTCACAAAGGGCAAATCTGGTGAATGCCAAGGCGCAGTTGGCTCAGTTGGAAGCAAGGTTTCAGAATACCGAAACCGTTTATCTGCGTAACAAAGCGCTTTGGGAGAAGAAGGTAATCTCGGATGCCGATTTTGAAACTGCCAAGACCAATTATGAAGTAGCCAAGGCCGATTTGGATGCAATTCAGGCTACGATAAAAGCTGCGGAATATTCCATAAGCAGTGCCAATGCAGCCCTGAAAAAAAGCCGTGAAGATCTAACGAAGACGGCGGTTTATGCGCCTGCCGATGGAAGGGTTTCAAAACTGAGTGTAGAAAAGGGCGAAAGGGTAATGGGTGCTTCACAATTTTCGGCCGGTACCGAAATCATGCGAATAGCTAATCTCGATGAGATGCAAGCCGAAGTAGATGTCAATGAAAACGACATCATTAAGGTAAAACTGGGTGATACGGCATTGATAGAAGTAGATGCCTATTTGAATCGCAAATTCAAGGGAATAGTAACCGAAGTAGCTACTTCGGCCACCACCACGGGCGTGAGCATAGACCAAGTTACCAATTTTCAGGTAAAAATTCAATTGCTCAAATCCTCCTATCTCGATTTAATACCCCCTGATCAGCCCGATTATAGCCCTTTTCGGCCAGGAATGTCGACTACCGCCGAGATTCAAACCCAAAGACGTTTCGACGTACTTTCGGTTCCTATTCAGGCAGTAACTACTCGTTCTGATACTACGGGTAGAATTACCCGTAAAGCTTCCAAACCCGAGGAAGAATCACAAACCGAACAAAGCGAAAATAAATTGCCTGAAATTATCAAGGAATATGTTTTCGTTTACGATAATGGCATAGCCCGGCTCAGAGAAGTAAAATCAGGAATTCAGGATAACAATTACATCGAAATTATATCGGGTTTGAAGGAAGGAGAAGACGTCATCATAGCTCCTTTTTCGGCAATTTCGCGCAAGCTGAAGAATAATGAAATGGTCGAAAAAGTCGATAGAGAAAAACTTTACGAGACAAAATAAAAAAATCTCTCCTTCAATTTTTATTTCGGTTTCAGAAAGGAGAATAAGGTGGTTAGGTCGATGACATTGAAAGTTTGAAGAGCTGTAATCAGGATCATTACGACTATTGTCCAGCGAATGAACCCTCCTCCTTTTTTAATTGCCAATTTTGAGGCAATAAATGCTCCGATTGATGCCCCAATGGCTAATGGAATTCCATGAATCCAGCTCACCTGGTGATGCCATACGAATATGGCAAAGACAAAAGGTGAATAGACAAAAGTGATGAAAACCTTCAAGGCATTGGCTTTTACCAAATCATAACCCGCTTGAAGTACAAGCCCGGCCAGAAGTAAATAACCGATTCCTACCTGCACAAATCCACCATAAAATCCAATGACCAGAAACAAAAAGATTTCGAACAGGTTAGCCGGTTTGGCATTACGTTCAGGGTCTCCCTTCAGCCATCTCGAAGGATTATAAAAAATAAACAACAGCATGGCCATCATGACGATGGTAATTATTTTTTCGATGATTTCCTTATTCAGGTCGACTGCTACCCAGGCACCGGCCAGTGAGCCAATCAGGGCACTCCATACAGCAGCTTTCCCACGTTTAAAATCCAGAATTTTGTTAACCCGAAAAGTCTCACTTGAGGTAAGGCTTTGAAAAATAATGGCCAAACGATTTGTCCCATTGGCTACATTGGCATCCAAACCAAACAGGAGCATGAGCGAAAGGCTCACAATGCTTCCACCTCCAGCCAGAGTGTTTACAAAACCCGCAAATATTCCACCCAAGAACAATGCAATTGCCTGCCAAGTCAACATATCAGTCTGTTTTTATTTGTTTGAGCCAGCCTTTTAAGCGGCTTTTCCGATATCCATAAGTAAAATAAATGATTAACCCGATCACCAACCATATCAAAAATCGCATCCAGTTAGTTATCCCCAACTGCGACATCAGATACAGGTTGGTAAGAAGTCCCAATACAGGTATCAGCGACCATTCCTTCAAGATGGCAAATATCGAGATAATGATGGAACAGATAGCAAATAATAAAATGGGTATATTTCCTATCAATGAAGTCAAACCGTCAGATTTAATAAACCCTTCGGGTTGGAAATAAAACAAACTACCTATCATGATAGTCCAGATAGGTAGGAGCCAGATTCTGCTATTCAAATAAGGTACGACGAATTTTCGGTTGATGTCGTCTTTTTTTTGTTTTTTGCCGTGTGGATTGACGGCTAAAATTCCACCCGAAACGAGGACGAAGGCGAAGAGAGTACCTATACTGGTGAGATCGGTAACTTCAGTAAGATTGAGGAAAAGGGAAGGAACGGCCACAAGAATGCCTGCAACGATGGTGGCAAAAGCCGGTGTGCGATGTCGGGGATGTAGTTTCGAAAAGATTTTAGGAAGCAGTCCATCGCGGCTCATGCTCATCCAGATGCGGGGTTGCCCTACTTGGAAGACCAAAAGTACACCTGCCATGGCTATAATAGCACTCAAACTAATAATCCCCGAAAGCCAGTTGATGTGATGAAACGAAAAAACATAGGCCAGAGGATCGGATACCTCGAGGTGACTGTAAGGAACCATACCTGTGAGAATGAGGCTGATGAGGATGTATAGGATTGTAGTTATCAGCAAGGCATAAATCATGGCCCGGGGCAAATCTTGCCTTGGATTGCGTGCTTCCTCGGCAGTCGTGCTGATTGCATCGAAACCAATATAGGCAAAAAATACCCCAGCAGTACCTTTTAGCACTCCCGATATTCCATTGGGAGCAAAAGGCGACCAGTTGTCGGGATTTACATAAAATGCTCCCACTCCGATGACTACAAGTAAAGTAATGAGTTTGAGCAATACCATGAAATTTCCAGCCACCTTGGTTTCGTGAATTCCAACATAAACCAGCCAGCTAATGAGCACCACGATGCCAAAGGCAGGAATATCGGCTATCAACCTTATTCCTGCTATCTGTGGAGCCGTAGTCCATGCCTGAAAAGCTTCCTGCAATTGCCGGCTGGCTTGTTCGACAGATATTCCCGATTCGATAATCTCATGAAAACCTCTGGAGGCAGTCAGATAATCGATACATAAAAATTGAGGGATGGGTATGCCCAAACCCTCCATCAATCCAGTAAAATAACCCGACCAGGAAATTGCTACGGCAATGTTTCCGATAGCATATTCCATGATGAGGTCCCAGCCAATAATCCAGGCGATGAGTTCACCAAATGAAGCATAAGCGTAAGTATAAGCACTGCCACTAATAGGTATGGCCGAAGAAAATTCTGCATAGCACAGGGCCGAAAAACCACAAGCTATAGCCGTAAAGATGAACAAAAGTGAAACAGCAGGCCCCCCATAAGCTGCTGCAGTACCAATCGTACTGAAAATACCCGCACCGATAATGGCGGCTATACCCAGAGCGGTAAGATCGGCAACCCCGAGATTGCGCCTCAGACTCGTTTGTCCTTCAACTTTGTCTTCGGCATGTTCGATAATCAGTTCAACGGATTTGCGGCGGAAAAAAGAGGACGATTTTCTATGCATCCCTCATTGTTTGACCGTAAAAATAAAAAGAAAAATCTTAAAGGATCATATTTTTTAATGAATTTGGCTTGCAAATTAACTGACAACGAACCACTAACAACTGACAACGAACCACTAACAACAAATAACTTACAACTGACAATTAACAACCACCAAGCTTCAATCACTAACTGCTATCTACAATCCCCCACCAATCACTATTCACCATCCACCATCCACCATTCTCCCTATCTCCTCGTCTCCTCGTCTCCCTTCCTCCCTTTTTCCTTTATAAACTTTCAACTTTCAACTTTTAACTCATCCATCCACCAATCACCATCCACTATTCATTTTTTTACATGGGGTCAACATGAATTTGAACGATAAAACGGCGAAATTCTTTTTCGGTTTGAAATTGGCGTATGGTTCGATGAATAAATTCTTTATTTGCGTTGAGAAGATGATTTCTGTCGAGTTTGATAAGGATCTGGTAAATAAATAAGCCCTTGATACGAGAAATGACTGGTTGTTCCGGCCCCATTACTTTTTTCCCAAGTTCATCACGCAGCAGCTTTGCCAGATGGTCAGCTCCTTCGAATAGATTTTTCTGGTCAGCGTATTTTAGTTCGACAAGAATCAAGCGTGTAAAAGGAGGATAATGGTAATGAGCTCGTTCACTCAATTGCTGATGAGCCATTCCCTCGTAATCGTTCGACAAGACGAAAAGTATGGCAGGGTGCTGAGGATTATAGGTTTGAATAACAACTTTTCCTCTTTTGTTTTTTCGTCCTGCCCGGCCTGCCACCTGTGCCATCAATTGATAACCCCGTTCAAAAGCTCTGAAGTCGGGATAAGCCAGCATATTATCGGCATTTAAGATGGCTACTAGTGAAACGTGGTCAAAATCGAGTCCCTTGGTTACCATTTGCGTACCAACCAGAATATCGATGTCTCTGTCCTCGAAACGTTGAATAAGATCGACATGTGCATTTTTATTTCTCGTCGAATCGAGATCGAAACGCGCAATACGTGCCTCGGGATAATAGATGGAAAGTTCGTCTTCTATTTTTTCTGTTCCAAAACCTCTCAAATAGAGTGCGGTATGGTGGCAAACGGAGCACTCAGTGGGCAGAGGTGCCGTATAACCACAGTAATGGCATTGTAGTTGATGATATTCTTTATGATAGACTAGAGAAACATCGCAGTTTTTACAAAGCGGAATCCAGTTGCATTTTCCACATTCGATGCGAGGGGCATAACCTCTTCGGTTCTGAAACAGGATAATTTGTTCCTTTTGAGAAAGGGCTTCGGAGATTAGTTGTAATAAAGTTTGTGAAAATAAAGATTTCGAGGCTCCTTTGTTTTTTTCTTCTCTCAGGTCGGCCAAGATGATTTCGGGCATCATGATGTCGCTATAACGAGTAAGAATTTGTGCGAAGCCATATTTACCCGATTGAGCATTGAAATAGCTTTCGAGTGAAGGAGTGGCCGAACCCAGAAGGGTTCGTGCATGTAGCAAGCCGGCAAGATAGATGGCGGCGTCCCGGGCGTTGTAGCGTGGTGCAGGTTGTGCCTGACGAAATGAAGCATCATGTTCTTCGTCCACAATGATGAGTTTCAGGTTCGAAAAAGGAAGAAACAAAGCCGAACGTGTTCCTACGACAAGTTTAAAGGGTTTTAGGTCATAGAGTGGATTTTCAGTAACCCGGTTCCATATTTCGGCTCTTTCATTTTCATTGAATTTGGAATGATAAACGGCTACATCGTCGCCAAAGAATCTTCGCAGTCGGTTGACTATTTGAGCTGTGAGGGCAATTTCGGGAAGCAGATAAAGCACTTGGCCTCCCTGCTGAATTATTTCGGTGGCTAATTTGATGTAAATCTCGGTCTTGCCGCTCGAAGTTATTCCGTAAAGTAAAACCGTTGGTTTTTCGCTCCATTGTTTTCGAATGGATTCATAGACTTTCTGCTGAAGAGGAGTTAATCTTACTTCCTGTGTTTCACCTTTGTAAAGTTCACCCAAGCGGCTTACCACGTGTTCCTTGCTCACGAATATTCCTTTTTTGATGAGGCCATCTACGGGAGAAGGTCCAAGATTCGCCATGGCCTGAAGGCTGTTGCGGCTAATTTCTTCCCTGTCGCGTGTCATACTCAGAAACATGAGCAAGGCTTCACTCTGACGAGGTGCTCGTTTTTCTAATTCATTGAAGATTTTGTTCAATTTTTCGTCATTGTCTTTGTAATCAGGGTGAAGTGATAGATAGATCCTTGTTTTAGGTTGAAAACGGTTTTGGAGTTCTTCTTCGAGTACGATGACTTTTTTGTCGATCAATTTCTTGATCAAGCCGAATACAGAGGCCATTTCGGTGATTCGTGCCACGTCGGCCAGTGTAATTTGTTTTTGGATTTCGCAGGCTTCGGCCACCATCATTTCTTTTTCAGTCAGGCCACTATAATCTTTGTCGAAATCGGGGTGGAGAGCGAGGCGTGTTTCGCTGGCCAGTTTCAAGGAGGAAGGTAGAGCCACATTCATCACTTCGCCCACATTGGCCATATAATAAGAAGCTAACCATTCCCAGAACTGAAAATGCACTTCGCTTACCAAGGGATAAGGATCGACTATCGAAAGAACGTATTTTGGCGTGTAATCTTTGGGGATGTTTTGATGAATACGTCGGACCAATCCGGTGTAGAATTTCTGTTTACCGAACTGAACTACCACCCTCATTCCTAATTTAATATCCTTGGCGAGGTCGTTGGGGATGCGGTAAGTAAAATATCCCTCGACGGCCAGGGGAAGTAAAATATCGGCAAAATATGTGGCACGTTGTTTCATGTTTTCATTCCTCGATGGAGGTATCGGGAAGAGTTTCTAAAGTATTGAAAAGGTCGTTTTTTTGTTTTCTGCTTCCCTCGTAAATTTCGAAGTGAGCAAAGCGGCATTCGAGAGGCCCATTATAGAGGATAACTTTTTTGGTAGGGTGTAAGCCCAGATTTTTCAATGCAAAGAAGTCGGAAGTAATGATCCAGGCGTCGAAGCCTTTATAGTTGTGTTTGAGAGTATCGCCTATGCTTTTGTACAGGGCGACGATATCATTGGTTTGCAATCTCTCGCCATAAGGAGGATTGGTAATCAGAACGCCGGGGCCATCGAAGGAAGTATCTTCGAAACGTGTTTTTTTCAAGGTAATCTCGCTGGAAAATCCAGCACGGTGTATGTTTCTCGAAGCTATCGCGATAGCTTCTTCGGAGACATCGCTGCCGAAGATTTCACATTCCTGATTTCGTTTATGCTTACGGGCATCTGCCTTGATATCGTTCCAGAGTGTTCGGTCGAAGTCGCGCCAATGCATGAATCCGAAACTTTTTCTGAAAAGTCCTGCGGGCAAGTTATGAGCAATAAGTGCAGCTTCGGTTAATAGCGTTCCGCTACCACAAAAGGGATCCACGAAATTCACCTCCCCATTCCACCCCGATAGCTTAATCAGGCCGGCGGCCAGAACTTCGCTCATGGGTGCAGGTCCTTGAGCCATGCGGTAACCTCGTTTGAACAGGGGGTCGCCCGAACTATCGAGATATAGCGTGCACTCGTCGCGATGAATATATAAACTCAGACGAATGTCGGGATTTTCACGATCTACATTCGGTCTTCTTTTGTATTTGTTGGTAAACCAATCGGCTATGGCATCTTTGGTTTTCAGCGAGATGAAGTGCGAGTGCTGGAAGGCTGAATGAACCAGGACGGTTTCCACCATAAAAGTATCTCTGAAATTCATGATCTGGTCCCATTGGAAAGAACGCACGCCTTCGTATAATTCTTCGTTGTTGCTTGCTTTGAATTGAATGAGAGGAACAAGGATCTTAATAGCCGTCCGGCAGTGGTAATTCGTGCGATAGACGGTTTCACGCGTGCCTTCGAAAGAAACTGCTCGGGTAAGAATTTGTGTATGGGTGGCTCCAAGCTCTTTTAGTTCCTGTTCCAGAACCTCTTCGAGGCCGGCAAGAGTTTTGGCTACAAAATTATGGGTGTTAGGGGGTATCAAAGGAATGAATTTTTTTGCAAAGGTAAGCACTTATGCCTGATAGAATTTTTTTCATTTCTCTCATAGCGGTTTCATGCATCGATATTGCTTCACTCATTTTGTGGATGGTTTTTTTCAGGATCAAAATCAAAACAAAAATGGAAACGAGTATAAAAATGAGGATAAAGATTTGATGGGAGTTCTATAGGGATGGTGATTCGATGAAAACAGCGAGGCTACGAGGTTGGGTTACAGCCAGAAAAAATAGAAAAATTCGTGAGAATATGCCTGACATTGTACCGGCAAAGTAATTTGCAAGATGAATCTCCATGCATAACAAAGCAAAGGTGGTCATGGCAAAGGCGAGGCAGGAGAGAGGCAACAGAAGAAAAATTGAAGAAATTGTTGATTGGAAAGATAGTCAAAGAATCTATAAAGTGCTGGATCGATAAAAGTAGTGGAACCCATTGCCAGTTTATTGGTTCCTTTGCCAAAAGCGATATCTATCCAGGCAGCCTATATACCCACATCATGGCAATCCAGTCCATCCAAAATAGCAACCCGAAATTACGGCGATAAAAGTTCTGAGAGCAAGAGCGAACTACATAGTAAATGAAGAGAAGAGATAGCATAGGGTTGCATTGCAGATGTTAGAGGTGATGGAAGGCGTGCTACTGTTTAAGGCCAAGAAAAATGAAGGAGAAATGATGTCGGGTAATACGACGGGAATGCCTATTGAACCAAACTCTGTTTTTTGGTTTTTAGGGTGAGTAAAGGTTTTTTCATAGAGAGAAACCAAACAAGAAATCACTGGAGTTTTTTGTATCGGAGTCGATGGGGGTTATCGTCGCCTATGCGTTTTCTTTTGTTTTCTTCATATTCGCTGTAGGTTCCTTCAAAAAAATAAACCTGAGAATTTCCTTCGAAAGATAGAATATGGGTAGCTACGCGGTCGAGGAACCAGCGGTCGTGCGAGATAATCAATGCGCAGCCGGCGAAGTTGAGCAAGCCTTCTTCGAGGGCACGCAAGGTATTCACATCGATATCGTTGGTAGGTTCATCCAGAAGGAGCACGTTGGCTTCAGAGCGCAAGGTAAGTGCCAGATGGAGGCGGTTTCTTTCGCCTCCCGAGAGAACTCCGCATTTCTTTCCCTGGTCGGCACCTGTGAAGTTAAAACGCGCCAGATAAGCTCTTGCATTGATAATCCTTCCGCCTAAGTAGAATTGTTCATTTCCTTCGCTCACCACTTCGAAAACGCTTTTGTCGGGATTGATAGGAGAGTGAACTTGGTCTATGTATGCCAGTTTTACGCTTTCTCCTATTTCGAATTTTCCAGAATCTGGTGTTTCCTGCTGCATAATCAAACGAAAGAGAGTAGTTTTTCCTGCGCCATTTGGTCCTATTACTCCAACTATTCCAGCGGGAGGAAGAGAAAAGTTCAGATCTTCGAATAACAGCTTGCTTTCATAAGCCTTTGACACATGCTGAGCTTCGATGACTTTATTTCCCAGACGAGGGCCGTTAGGAATGAATATTTCAAGGCGTTCTTCTTTTTGTGCAATATCTTCATCGAGAAGTTTATCGTAAGCATTTAAGCGGGCCTTGGATTTCGCCTGACGCGCACGTGGAGCCATACGAACCCACTCGAGTTCTCGTTCGAGGGTTTTTCTGCGTCGACTTTCGCTTTTTTCTTCCTGAGCCAAACGTTGGGTCTTTTGTTCGAGCCATGAAGAATAATTACCTTTCCATGGGATACCTTCTCCACGGTCGAGTTCGAGTATCCAGCCGGCTACATGATCGAGGAAGTATCTGTCGTGAGTAACGGCTATTACTGTGCCTTTGTAGTTTTGCAGATGATGCTCGAGCCATTCAATGCTTTCGGCGTCGAGGTGATTGGTGGGCTCATCCAGAAGAAGTATATCGGGTTGACTGAGCAGCAGGCGGCACAAAGCCACTCTTCGTCTTTCACCTCCCGAAAGATTTCTGACCAATAAGGATGGTTCGGGGCAACGGAGAGCATCCATGGCCTTCTCGAGCCGGTTGTCGAGCTCCCATCCATCGAAATGATCTATCAACTCGGTAAGCTCTCCCTGGCGCTCGATTAATCGGGTCATCTCGTCCTCGTTCAGAGGTTCCGTAAAACGATTGTTTACTTCTTCGTATTCGTGGAGCAAGTTTACGATTTGCAAAACCCCTTCTTCTACAATCTCCCGAACCGTTTTGTCGTCATCCAGCCGAGGCTCCTGCTCAAGGTATCCTATGGTGTAACCTGGCGAATACACAACTTCTCCCTGATAGGAAGTATCTGCTCCGGCAATGATTCTCAACAGGCTCGACTTGCCAGCACCGTTTAATCCGATGATGCCAATCTTTGCCCCATAAAAGAAGGATAAATAAATGTTCCTAAGTATTTGCCGGTTGGGTGGGGCAATTTTGCTGACACCCACCATAGAAAAGATGATTTTGTGGTCTTCGGCCATTATTCGAAATTTCATGCAAAAGTAAGATAATGTGAATAAAAGGAGTATTTTCCTTAATTTGAGTGTAAGAATCCGAGCGACTCCCCTGTAGTTTTGTTTGTCATAAATATATCTTTTGCCGAAATATTAAACATAAATAGCAATATTTTCTCTATAAATTTCCTAATGTTTTTTTTCTGAAGGGGCTTATAATAGACATTTATTAAATATTTAGAACAAAGTACAACATA
>MWFC01000037.1 GCA_002071415.1 Bacteroidetes bacterium ADurb.Bin012 | reverse complement strand
ACACAAATTAATCGCACCTCTTTTTGATGAAAAGTTTTGGAAAAATTTTTAGGGTGACGCATTGTCGAAGTCAGGCTAGGCATTCACCATAATTAGTCCGAAAACGGTTAAAATATTAAAGCATTGATACTTGGATAGGGGGAACTGTTATTTAATGACATGATCGAGTACCGGACGAGCGGCTTCCTTGTGAAGCATTAAATTCATCATTTTGAGCTTTACATAATCTTCGTGCATGTAATTATATCCCGGTGAAGGAGAATCGAAAGCACCTGAGCTCGAATCCTTCAAAAGATACCACCATTGGTCGTTCAATTTTTTGTAACCCACAACATGCATACAGTGATCGTCGGTAGTGGAGCCATTATACAATCTCAATTCTCTTGCAGAAGCATCAATGTAGGAACGAGGAATGTCGAAATTTGGAATCCATGCTGTTCCTGTAGTTCTATCGAAACCTGGTTCGGAAACATCTCCACAAATAACTATTGAATAGCCTTTTTCAAGAGCCGAATGAACCAGATTGGAGAATTCATCGAGCGAAATATTATAATATTCATCGAAATGTCTCCAATTATCGTTTTCGATCAATTCTCCACGTTGATTTTGTGTTTGCCGGATATTCGACATAAAATGCACATAATCGTCGGGGCGAAGACCTATTATTTCATTAGCAAAAGAATATGGATCATATGTTTTTCCATGATACGGGAAAGAAGCTGGAGGCTGTCCCATATAATGATTCAAGATAGAAGCTATGACTTTCTGAACAGTTTCTTCATCCCATGCATTATTTTGTTTTACGTTTTTTAAATACGATTTCATTTCGGCCACCATTTGCCTGTGATGATGAAACTGGGAGGTAGGAGGTTTTCCAGGGTAAGCCGATTCAGGCATGCAGCCATAACGTTTCAGAAGAATGGGAATACTGGATGTTTCAGAGCCTTCACCAAAATCAGTTTCTCCACGTGTTTTTACGAACTGAGCGGCTCGTTCGAGATATTCATGATAAACGAAAAACATTTCCGAAAGCTTAATTTCTTTGCCTGTCAACCGATTACATTCTGATTCAAGAAAAGATACTGCTGCAAAACACCAACATGTTCCCGATTCGCCTTGGCTTAGAGAAGGTTGGTGCCATAACCTCTGATACAAATCAATGTTTGTGGGCATGGATTTTTGTGTAATAGCCACCATACGTGCAAAGGCCACAGATGAAGGAGTCATCCTCAAACCTGTATCGGCTAGTATTTTTCGGTAAAATTTAGGGGTGATGCTTTGATATCTCAATTCATCGACGGGTTTCTGTGAAAATAACAAGGATGGGATAAGCAATAAGATACCTATCCATAATTTCTTATTCATGATAATCTTCGGTTAGGTTGATAAATTCATAGGTGTTTTGAGTCCAGTTTAAAAATCGCAGAAAATCTTCGAAAGAAGTAACCAGTGAAGCTGTATTGGTGAGCGGATGAAAGCTAATGCTTTTAGCCGAAAGGAGAGTTCCATCTAAAAAAAGATGAACATGATGTTCCACATCATTGATTAAGGCATAAGGAGAAACGTTGCCAGGGGTAACGCCCAGGTACTGCATCAGTCGTTTGGCTGAGGCAAAGGTAAGTTTTCCCTGATGCAAGCGTTTTTCGAGAGAGTGTATCGAAAATTCCCGGGTATGTTCCAAAACAACCAGATAGTGCTGATTCCCCTTATGATTTCTCAGGAAGATGTTTTTGCAATGAGAACTGGGAATGTCTTTCCAGAATTCACGAGCAATCTGTATGGTAGGAGCAGGAGGATGCCGGTAAATATGGTATTGAATTCCAAATTGGTCGAGAATGGGATAAAGATCATTTTCACATTTAGGCTTCATTCTTGAATGAAATTCCAATAGCTTTCAAAATTAATCTTTTCTCGAGAAATTAAATTCAGACAACACATCCTATCACACTCTATTGATTTGCATATATTTTTAAATTCAAACCTTTAACCTTTTCCTACTATTCACCAACCAATCCTCTAAACATTAAATCCCAAATTACAACTAACAACGAACAACTTACCAAATTACAAATTTCAATCTCTGTCACACCGTCTCCTTGTCTCTTCGTCTTCCTTCCTTCCTTCCTTCCTCCATTTTCAACTTTATGAACTTTTAACTCATCCATCCACCATCCACCAATCCAGCTTGTCTCCCGGTCTCCTCGTCCCGCAGTCTCCTCGTCTCCCTTCCTCCCTTATGAACTTTTAACTTACCAATCACCATCTCCTAAATACTAGTTACAAAATAAAAGTTGTTTTTTATGCTTCACGGCTCATTATCAAGATTATCAGGGTTTTCTGTGATATTTTCTTCTTCCATAGTTTGAGGCGTTTCGAGGAGTTTTCCCTGTTCGAGGCGGATTACGCGTCCTGGGAAATCGCGAATAAGCCGGTAATTGTGAGTGGCCATGATGACAGTGGTTCCACTTCGGTTAATCTCCTGAATTAACTGTAGAATGCCGTCCGACGATTCAGGATCGAGGTTGCCGGTGGGTTCGTCGGCGATGAGGATTTCGGGCTGATTGATGAGTGCTCGGGCTACACCCACGCGTTGTTGTTCCCCTCCCGAGAGTTGATGGGGCATCTTAAAGCCTTTGGTAGGGATTCCAGTCTTTGATAGTAACTCTTCTATATGTTGTTTCATCTGTTTCTTATCTTTCCAGCCCGTAGCCTTCATTACAAAAAGCAGATTTTCGGCCACAGTTCTGTCGGAAAGCAACTGAAAATCCTGAAAAACGATTCCTATCTTTCGACGTAGATAAGGTAGCTGACGCTTTCGAAGCCGAGTTAAATCGAAACCTGCTACCCATCCCTTGCCAGCTCGAAGTGGCAAATCGGCATAAATGGTCCTCAACAAACTCGACTTGCCACTCCCTGTCTTCCCAATGAAATACACGAATTCTCCCGGTTTTACTACCAGATCGATTCCGTTGAGCACAAGAATATCCCTCTGAAATATGGCCGCATCTTCGAAACGAATCACTTCCTCCATTAAAATCGGTATATTTTAAATAATTATCACCTACAAAGATATCAGTCTTTTTTGATTGTTCTTTGTATTAAACAATCATATTTGGATGTGAATTTTTCTCAATCGCTCTTGTTTGAGGAGATTTGGCAATCAAACCATGAGCAATAACCCAAAACTTTCTATCAAAGCTTAGCCTGAAAAAATTACTTCCCTCCAACTTCTATCTCTTTTTATCCCGAAAATTTTCTCTAATCGAAAGTTTATCAGCCAGCTATGCATTTTCTATGGATAGCCGCAGAATTCCCGTTTGCTCCTTGTAATGGGTTCTTCTCTATTGGAAAATTATTTATCATTAGGTTTTAAAATTTATTTATTAAGGATCATCATTAAGCAAAAGATAGAAAACTGGATATGTATCTTGATAAAGAAAGTTGTCATATTCATTTTGGTCTTGGAGCAAGGCAAATTCAACTATACAACCTTCAAGGTAAAGTAATAAGAGAATGGCTTGTACCTCAAGGTTGTATTTTCATGGATGTGTCGTTAAAAAATCTTCCAACAGGGATTTATCTATTCAGAGTAACTGAAAATCAGGGAGTGAAAGGCATGAGAGTAGTAAAAATATAGAACAATGATTAAAATCAATAACATGGCATATCACTCTTATGTGAGAGGAGTTTTAAGAACTTGATTTCGGTAAATTTTGCAAAGTCCAGTAAATTTGTCAGCACAATAATGTTATATGAAGGGTCATTTTCTTGGGTTATTTATTATTCCGCTGGCAATTGTAGTTACCTCGTGCCGTACCTTGGCTCCCGAAAAGCCTATCGAATCGTATCCCATTGCAAGGCAACAGGCTCGCTCATCTTTTATTCAGGTAAACATCCCGCTCGAAGGTGTAGTAATCCAACAAATCATCAATCGTAATTTTCAGGGGCTATTATGGGCAGATACGCTTCCCGACAAAGATGATGATAATTTTATGATGAAGATTTGGAAAAAGGATGAAATCCGATTGACTATAGAAGAAAATATTATTCATTGGGAAGCACCATTGAGAGTTTGGCTCAGGACAGGGTTTAAGATTCAGAAATTTGGTCTTAATTTTTCCGATTCCCGAGAATTGAATACTGAAATTCTTTTGAAGTTTTCTACTCGAGTAGAATTACAACCCGACTGGACAGTTCTTACACAAACGCAGTCAGATGGCTATGCGTGGCTAAAATCGCCTACGATGAAATTTAGCAGTTATGATATTGGTATAACAAGGCTTGCCAACATCCTCATGCAAGCGGGTCAACAAAGGCTCGCTTCTGCTGTCGATACATTGCTCATGCAGGAGCTTAAAATAAAGTTTTACGCTTCGAGCTTATGGAATGCAATACAGCAGCCTATAAAAATTAATGCTAATCCCGTGGTATGGCTGCAAATGAAGCCCTTAGGGTTTTATGCTCTTCCGTTTCATGCGCAAAACAACAATATTGATTACCGATTGGGAATTTCGTGTATTCTAACGGCTCTTGTAAATGAGAATCCACCTTATCAAGACTCGGTTTCACTTCCAGCCTTAAGTTTCGATTTTCCCCAAAATAGAGAATCGATAGTGCATACACGTGTTGAAGCCAGCATGAAAACCGCCGAAGATTTGGCTAATCAGATGTTAAGAGGGCAGAAATTCAAATTTGGCCAGAAGGAATTCATCGTTCGATCCATCAAATTATATGGAAGCGAAAGCAAGCTTGCCGTGGAAGCGCAGATCGGTGGAGAAATAAATGGGAAACTTTATTTTACGGGATATCCATATTACGATACCACCACCCAGTCTATTCGTCTTCGTGATTTTCAGTTCGACCTCAAGACGGACAATATATTGAAAGACATTGCTTCATGGGTAAAACGAACGAACATAGAAAATTCATTGTATAAATTACTGGTTTTCGACTTGAGTAAGCAAATAGCTTTTTTGCAAGATGTTTTTGGTTCATTCCTCAATGAACTCTCAAGAACGAATCATATCGAGATAAATGGGAAAATAAATTCTTTCAGTGTAGATGACATACAGATTTCCCCTGAAATCATCACAGCTTATTTGACAGCAAAGGGAGAAATCGGCGTTCGACTTCTCCCTTCTTCATAGCAAAATTTGGAATATTCCGTAAAAGTTTGAATTTTTTATTTTACAATGCCCGTGAATCCCATAAAGGCAAGTGAAAGCAGTCCTGCAGTAACAAGTGCTATTGGTGTGCCTCTCATTCCTTTGGGAACCTGGTTGAGTTCTATTTGTTCACGTAAACCCGAGAAGATGATTAAAGCCAGTCCGAATCCTAGGGCGGTAGCAATTGTATAAACCACACTTTCCATGAGGTTGAAATTCTTCTGGATAACCAAAATGGCCACACCTAATACTGCACAATTAGTAGTGATTAAAGGAAGAAATATTCCTAAAGCCTGATAGAGGGAAGGGCTTATTTTCTTGAGGATAATTTCTACCATTTGAACTAAGGCTGCAATGACGAGAATATATGCTATGGTTTGAAGGAAAGTGATTTGCAGAGGGATGAGGATATAATGGTGCACTAGAAAAGTAACAATGGTAGCCAATGTCATTACGAAAACGACGGCTGCGCTCATACCAATGGCCGTGGATAGCTTATTGGATACACCCAGAAAAGGGCAGATGCCTAAAAATTGCGCTAATACAACATTATTGACTATGATGGCACTTATAATGATGAGGATATATTCCATAGTATAAAATATTAAGAGGTTTTACGAAATCGGTTAATGAAAGCAATAAGAAAACCGAGGGTGATAAAAGCACCCGGGGCGAGCACGAAAATAAGGATACCATCGGAGGTTGGGTTAATGAATTTATATCCAAAAACAGACCCGTTCCCTAAGGCTTCGCGGATGCAGCCCAACAGAATGAGGGCAAAAGTAAATCCCAGTCCCATACCCAATCCATCGATTAAGGAAGAAATCACCGAATTACGCGAGGCAAAGGCTTCTGCACGACCTAAAACGATACAATTCACTACTATCAACGGAATAAATATTCCGAGTGTTTTGTGTAAGGCAGGTACATAAGCCGCCATTACCAAATCCACCATAGTTACAAATGAAGCTATTACCACAATAAAAGCTGGGATACGTACTTTATCGGGGATAAAATCCTTGAGGGCCGAAATAAATAAATTCGACATGGCTAACACAAAAGTCGTAGCCAAGCCCATCCCCAGTCCATTAATGGCCGCAGAACTAACCCCAAGTGTAGGGCACATTCCTAAGATGAGCGCAAAAGTCGGGCTTTCTTTAATAAAACCCTTGGTAAAATTACTCCATTGGTTCATTTTTCATCTCCTCTCTTTTTAGCTTGATAAGCGCGTTGTACAGCATCACAAAAAGCACGCGAACTGATGGTAGCCGCAGTAATGGCTTCTATCGTTCCCTGATCTTTCTTCACTTTTGGCTGCTCATTGGGCAGTTTGGAAATATCTAAACCTTTGAATTGATCCTTGAATGCGGGTTCCGTCATTTTTGTTCCCAAGCCTGGAGTTTCTTTTTGCTCGAGAACCTCTATGCTGTTTATCGTACCATCGGCCTTGAAACCTACCATAAGGCCAATATGGCCCGAGAAACCCCTTTCGGAATAGGTTTCGACGGCTACGCCTACTAATGAATCATTCTTATATCCATAATAAAGGATAACAGAATCTTTCCCATCAGGAGGCAAGTAAGCTATACGTTTTAATCTATCGAAATCAGGGATGACCTGATGAATGGCATCGATTTTTTTTTGGTTGGCAGCGGCTGCAATAGGCTCCTTGGTCATATTGTAAACTCCGGCCAAAGCTGCGCTCGCAACAACTGTTATGGTCAAAAGGCAAATTACCATATTCTTAAGAGTCGATTCTTTTTTTGCCATTTTATTTTACCTCCCCAAAACGTTTAGGTTTAAAAGCTCTGTCGATTAAAGGAACAAAAGCATTCATGATTAGAATAGCGAATGATACTCCCTCGGGATAGGCACCAAAAACTCGTATCAAGATGGTAAACACTCCACAACCAATTCCGAAGATGATTTTACCCCATGCTGTCATAGGCGAAGTAACCAAATCGGTGGCCATAAAAATTGCTCCAATTAATAAACCACCGGCTAATATATGAAATACAGGATCAGCATATCGATTTGGATTTACTAAGCATAGAATTCCAGAAAAGATAAATGCTGTCAGTATAAAACTTACTGGAATATGCCAAGTAATGATTTTGCGGTAGAGCATATAAATTCCTCCAATAATCAGTGCAATGGCCGATACTTCGCCAAACGATCCTCCAATGTTACCCCATAATAAATTCGTATAAGAAGGAAGTTTGATTTGAGCTACTGTTTGCCCCATAGCCAATTGGGTCTTTAAAGTTCCTAAAGGTGTAGGGCCAGTAACTCCATCGAAATTAAATACATTGGCTCGGCTTTCGATGGGCAATGGCCAAGTAGTCATGGTTACCGGAAATGAAATCAGTAAAAACACCCTTGCGATCAAGGCGGGATTGAATAAATTTTTACCCAAGCCGCCAAAGGCCATCTTTACAATTCCAATAGCTACTAAACTACCTATTACGACCTGCCACCAAGGTAATGAGCTGGGAACATTCATGGCTAAAAGCAGGCCTGTAACAACGGCTGAACCATCATTAACGGTAGGTTCCTGTTTCAAGACAAATTTCTGTATAAGAAATTCGAACAATACACATGAGGCTATTGATACCAGGGTTACAATGACTGCACCAATTCCAAAGAACCATACGCCTGCCAGCCATGCGGGAAGAAGTGCAATTACTACTCCCCACATGATGGATTTTATCGTCATTTCACCATGTATATGTGGTGAACCAGATACAATCAATGGATTCATATTGTTATTGATTTCGAGATCGAATAATTTGATTGACTTTCAATTTTCCCAATCGGATATGGTCGAGAAGTGGTCGGGCTGAGGGACAGATATACTGACATGAGCCACATTCAATACAATCAAGTATAGCTCCATTTTCAGCCAAGTCGAATTTTTCTACTTCTGAAACTCTTGCCAGATAATAAGGTTCGAGCCCCATAGGGCAGGCACTTACACACTGAGCGCAGCGGATACAAGGCTGAACCTTTGGTCGTAAAGACTCTTTACCGTTCAACACAAGAATACCCGAAGTTCCCTTAACAATGGGCACGTCTGCATTTAATAAGGCTTTACCCATCATAGGCCCACCTGCTATTACCTTTCCGGCCTTTTCAGGCTGCCAACCAGCCTTTTCAAGCAATGCCGAAACGGGAGTCCCTATTTTCACCAAAAAATTAGATGGATGAAGCACATTGGTTCCTGTAACCGTAACCACGCGTTCCACTAAAGGCCTGTTTTTTTGAACGGCTTGATAAACGGCAAAGGCAGTTCCAACGTTTTGAACTATGCAGCCTACTTCTATGGGAAGCTTTCCCGAAGGAACTTCTCTTCCCGTCAAGGCCTGTATGAGTTGTTTTTCACCTCCCTGAGGATACTTGACCCTTAATGGGCAAACTTCGATGCCGGGGTAAGAGCTGGCATGTTTCGAAAGAAGGTTGATGGCGTCGGGTTTATTATTTTCTATACCTATTATAGCTCTGGTAACACCCAACGCTTTCATTAGAATGCGTGTTCCAGTAATGATCTCACGAGGTTTTTCTAGCATGAGTCGATGGTCAGAGGTAAGATATGGTTCACACTCCACCCCGTTGATGATCAATAATTCGGCCTTTTTACCCTGAGGTATCATTAATTTTACATGTGTGGGAAATGTGGCACCACCCAATCCCACAACACCCATTTCTTTGACCTTTTGAATGATTGAGGCCCCCTCAAGGGTTATGTCTTCTTTTAATTCATCACTCAAATTCACACTTGCATTCCATTCGCTTCCGGTAACCTCTATAAAAATGGCTGGCTTGCGGTATCCCGAAACATCGATGAAATCATCGATGTTTTCAATTTTGCCCGAAACGGGGGAATGAAGATAAGAAGAAATAAATGATTCTCCTGTAGCCAAAATATCACCTGCCTTTACTTCATCCCCTTTCTTTACGACGGGTTTTGAAGGAGCTCCCAAGCTCTGGCTCAATGGAACGAAAATTTTTTGGGGGGGATCAATGGGCTGAATGGGACTATTTGCCGAAAATTTGTTTTCGTGTGGATGTACACCACCTTTTTTGAATGTCTTCAACATCTGATCTCCTATTTTAGAGGATTGAAAATTTATATCATGCTGTAATTTCTGCGGGTGAATCGGATTGAGTAGTACGTTTACGCGGGGGAAAATTCACCTCGAGTATACAGTTAGTAGGACAAACTTCGACACATTTCCTGCAAAGGGTACATTTATGAGGATCGATATAGGCTAGATTATTGCTGACAGTGATGGCATCGAAGCGGCATTCCTTGACGCATTTGTTGCATCCAATGCAAGCTGCTTCACAATTTTTACGAGCAATGGCACCTTTTTCCTGATTCATGCAAGTTATAAAAATCCGTCTGTCTTTTTTCCCTTTTGGCCTCATTTCGATGATATTCCTCGGGCAGGCTTTCACACATGCGCCACAGGCTGTGCACTTATCGTTTACTTCGGGAAGTCCGGTTTTAGGATTGATATGAATAGCATCGAAACTACACGCTCTTTCACAATCCCCTTGACCTAAGCAACCAAAGGGGCAGCCTCCTTCACCGGTAAAAGTAATATGGGCAAAGGCACAACTCTTAACTCCATCATAATGAAATTTGGAAGGACTGTTTTGAAAACTGCCGTTGCATCGTACAACAGCAATCATGGGTTGCATGGTTGGAGCCTCTAACCCTAAGATGCTTGCAATTCTTTTCATGACTTCATCGCCCCCCACAGGGCAAAACAAATTATCCAAAGAACCTGTTTTTACAATAGCTTCGGCAAAATTCCTGCAACCCGCATAGCCACAACCTCCACAATTTGCTTGCGGTAAGGCCTCTGCTACCGTATCGATGCGAGGGTCCTCTTCTACCTTGAATTTACTGGCTACCCAATAAAGTATAGCTCCAGAGCCAGCTCCTATAACTGCTAACGTAATTACTGCATATAAAATCGATGGATTCACAGCTTTGAGATTTTTCGACCTTAGTTAGATTTCTGAATTTTCACCACAAAAGTATAAAACCCTGAAGATTCATTGTTTTAAGATGTCTTCTACTAAAAAATATTATCTTTATAGTAAATGACTGATTATCAATATAAAATTTCCTGAACACCGATTGTTTACATATTAGCCTAAGTCCTGATTTACTTTATTTTAACAAACTTTCTTTAAATTCTTTCTAAATTACAGATATTTCTTAAGTATTCCTCAAAATGCAGGAAAGAAAACATGAAATGTTGTAAAATAATTCATTTTATTCCAATGGATGAACTTTAAACGAAAATTTTTTGTGCATCCAGTTTCTTAGTATAAATAAAACCAAATAATAGGGAATGAGGCTTAAAATAGAACCCAGACCTGCGTATAGTTCATTGTGGGTCAGGAAATAAAGGAGGGAGAATGCAACCACTAAAACGATGAATGGTATCACATAGCCCCATAATACTGCTGTAGAACCTTCTGATTCTTTTATTTCGACAACGACTCTCTGCCCTTGATGATATTCTTGGAAATCGGGAACCGATACATCGATGATTTTCTCGGTCATTTCACTTATACTGCAAACTCCTTTTGCATGACAGGCTGAGCAAGCCGATTGCGAAATAATAGTTACCTGAATCCCTTCAGGGGCTACTCGAGTTACAATCCCTTCATGGCTTATGGTTGATGACATATAAATTTTAATTATGCAAAATTAGTCCTATATTTATCTCCTTTCTCTTAGTTTTATAGGAAGTTCGACGAATTAGGTATAAAAATTGAATAAAAAGCCATCCTCTTCCTAAAAAATTCAAAAAGGCAAAGCATGTGGAAGGTTCGAAAGAGATCGAAATTTCGAACGAAGCCATTTTGCGGGAAGGGATAGAAAAGATATTTTAATGCATCGAAAGATGCGAGTTTAAAGACTGAACCGGTAAAAATAATTACGGCAATATTGGAAGTGGGTATGAGCATTTACATTATCTCTCAACTCATTTTCACCCTTTTGCCAAATCTCCGAATTTTTAAAACCCGAAGTTATTTCCACCAATAAGGAAGAAGATTTAGCCATGAAGGTTCTGAATGAAGAATTCAAGAAAGAGATAACTGCTGCCGACTATAAAGCAGCCACTATTGATGCGGCAATGGATTTCGAAATGCGAACCATAAAGATTTATTCAAGCCGTGCTAAATAGTTGGACGAGCCTCATGAAGAAGAATTGTACCGAATTCATGCTGGTTGCAGGAAAGGCCATCATGAGTTGCTCGAACGGATTAATGATGAAGTGAAAAGTACCAATATAGAATTATAACCGATTCTGGCCATTCTGAAAAACTTTCACACTCGATTCATTCTTATTTTACTTGCCTTTGCTTGTTATCCTGATGCAGCCCTCACTGATTAGGCTACTCATTCTTCTGTTCCTGCAAGGTACGTGTTTTTTCGTTGATGACCCACAAAAAACGTATTGAGAACAGGTTGTGGTACTGGTCACGGGTTTTGAGGTATTCGCCATTACGATCGTAGAAATCCCGTGTGCGAATCTTGGCAAGCGAATACGAATATCTTAGATTGATTTTTAGATTTTTATAAAGTGGTAACTTAATATCTCCAATAATATCCCAGTCATCTTTTTTATAAGGGCCATTATTTACAGAAGTAGATTCTACTTTTTTGCCATGTTCCTTTTCCGTAACGCCTATCAAACGGCCATAGCTAACACCCACGCCGGCACTTACAGTTTCCTTATCCGTAAAATGAATAAGTAAGGGTATTTCGACGTAATTCATTCTCAAATCATATTCTCCTGTCAGAATATTACCTGTGGGGAGCGTATCCACATAAAACGCATCTTGATGAGATCCTTTCTGTGAAAGAAACGTTTCGAGGGTCACCGACCATTTTCGGGTAAAGGGCAACATTACCCCTGCTCCTATATTTGCTCCTAACTTGTGGAAGCCGTAGGTTTCATCTCCATCAACTTGGCTTAGGTTGAAGCCTCCTATAAGAATACCCCTGAATACTTGGGCTTCTGATTCTTTTGAAATGAACACCGAAAAACTAATAATTAGGATAAAGAATAACCGGGAAATTTTTTTTTGCTTCATAGAAAGACGGCTTTGATAGCAACAAATTTTATTAGTGATGTAGCGAAAATTTTTGCAATCGAGTTGTTCGTTCGACGAATAAATTCGTTGGCAAAAGTACCGAATTAAAACCATTAGGCCGAAAGATAAAAACAGATGAAGAAGCAATGGAGATATAAATTACACATCTTTCATACTCATGCTAATACGGCTTCTGGCAACATCGACCTCCAGTACTTTTACCTTTACTTTTTGATTGAGACGAACTACCTGTGAAGGATCACTGACATAATTCTTGCTCAATTGACTGATATGTACCAGCCCGTTCTGATGCACTCCAATATCTACGAAAACACCGAAGCGAGTAATATTTGTAACAATACCAGGCAAAATCATTCCTACTGTCAAGTCTTCAATTTGATGAACGTTTTTATCGAATTCGAAAAAATCAAAGTTTACACGGGGATCGCGGCCAGGTTTAGCAAGTTCCTTCATAATATCGGTGAGAGTTGGGATGCCACATTTTTCTGTCACAAAATCCTCAATATTGATACTTTGTTGAAGTTCTTTATTTTGGATGAGTTCATTGACACTCACTCCAAGTTTTGCTGCCATTGCCTCGACCATGGGATAGCTTTCGGGGTGAACGGCACTGGTATCGAGAGGGTTGGGTGCATCGGGAATACGTAGAAATCCTGCTGACTGTTCGAAGGCTTTTGCTCCCAATCTTGGCACTTCAAGCAGTTGCTGTCGCGAGGGAAATGGACCATTCTCCTTTCTGTATTCAATAATATTTTTGGCTAAAACGGGTCCAATTCCCGAAATGTAGGTCAGCAATTCCTTACTTGCATGGTTTACATCGACTCCAACGCTGTTTACGCAGCTTTCTACCACATCATGCAAGGATTCCTGAAGCATTTTTTGGTCGACATCGTGTTGATACTGTCCCACTCCAATAGATTTGGGATCGATCTTCACCAGTTCTGCCAGAGGATCGATAAGCCTGCGGCCAATAGAGACTGCGCCTCTCACGGTGACATCATAATCGGGAAATTCTTCACGGGCAATATCAGAAACCGAGTAAATTGAAGCTCCGGCTTCATTCACCACAATTGCGATAATATCTTTTTCGAAGGGGATGTGGCGGATGAATCTTTCGGTTTCGCGGCCCGCAGTTCCATTACCAATGGCTATAGCATCAATTTTATAGGCATTCACCAGATTCTTGATCTTGTGCATGCTTTCTTTTACCTTGTTTTCGGGAGGATGAGGATAGATGGTTTCGTTGTGTAAAAGATTGCCATGCTGATCGAGGCAAACCACCTTACATCCCGTTCGAAAACCCGGATCTATTGCCAGAACGTTTTTCCCTCTTAATGGAGGTGCAAGTAACAATTGGCGTAAGTTTTCCGAAAAAACCCCGATGGCTTCAATATCAGCCTTAAGTTTTAATTCCGAGCGGATTTCGGTTTCGAGTGAAGGTTGCAAAAGACGCTTATAAGCATCGTATAAAGCCAAGCGGACCTGAGCCGATGACATGTTTCTCGCCTTCATATAAATTCTTTCGATTATTTCGAGTGCCTTAGCCAGAGAGGGTTGAATCTCCACTTTCAGGTATCCTTCGGCTTCACCTCGTAAAATCGCCATCAAACGATGCGAAGTAATCCTTCTCACTTCTTCTTCCCAATGAAACCATGAACGGTATTTTTGCGCTTCCTCGTCCTTACCTTTCACCAAGCGTGAAGCAATTACTGCTTCACTTCGAAATAACCTGCGCAATCTCTGACGTACCACTGCATCCTGATTTACCCATTCGGCAATGACATCGCGAGCTCCCTGCAATGCCTCATCTTCATTTTCGACTCCCTTTTCAACATCGATAAACCTTTTTGCCAACCTTAATATATCCTCTTCTTTTTGTGCCAGTATGATTTTTGCCAATGGTTCTAACCCTTTTTCGATAGCCATGCTGGCTCTGGTTTTTCGTTTGGGACGAAAAGGCAGATATAGGTCTTCGATTTCAGTTAAAGTGGTAGCCCTGCGAAGTGCTTGTTCCAGCTCTTCAGTCAGTTTCCCTTGTTCTCTTACCGAATGAATTACCGAGTCACGTCGTTTTTCAAGTTCGGTAAGCTGTTTGAGCCTGTCGCGTATGGCAATAATACTCAGTTCGTTAAGACTGCCCGTAAGTTCTTTCCTGTAACGCGCAATGAAAGGAATGCTGGCTCCTTCCTGAAGCAGGTTGATGACGTTTTCAACCTGTTGTTCAGTTAAATTCAATTCTTTAGCAATCAATCGAGAAAGGGGTGAAGGCATTTTTCCTATTTTTTACAAAGATAGTCTCCTTGATTTTAACAGAAATTCGTTGACTTTTTGGAGTTATTTTCAATCGAAAAAAATTATTATCCAAAAGGAAATAAACCAGTTTTCGAGTTTTACACGACATTCTTCAAGATGATGCCTTCTCGTGCTAAAAAATTATAATGGTGAAAAAGCCTTTATAAATGAACGACGTATGGAGTCTCTTTGAGAAGGGGACAGATGATAATTGTATTGATAGAGTGCGTTTTCCCAGTCTCCGTACATAGGATTGGGTAAAATGATGAAGCGCTTGCCAAACTCATATTGCAGTGAATCGGCAAGGAAGTTGCGACGTTGGGGCAAAGTTTTTTCCCATAAATTACTAAAATCGTTCAAATTATCCCCAATCAATAAAACGATTCGATGAGTTTGACGAACTCTCTGCCGGCGATTCTCCTTGTTAGCCCCGTCGGTTCTTACGAGTATGTGCGAAGAATCGGCCATAGAGAACCCTAATCGCCGAAGATTGAGGATGGTAACATTCAGTTCATCTTTTTTACGGTTAGTGATATAAAAAACATCAACATCATGGCTTATGGCAAAATTGATAAAGTCGAGTGCACCTGGAAGAGCGGCGGCCTGTGCCAGAGAAACCCATTCACTCCATCCTTCTGGATAACTTTTCCCGTTTTGAATCAAATAACCTTCATGAGGGCTATTATCGAGCACGGTTTCATCAATATCGAGTACCACGGCTCTTTTTGTTGAGTTATCTCCAAAGGCAAGGTCGTGCTCGAGCTGGAGCTGAGCCAAATGAAAAGCCTGATAATATAAAGCACGAACTTCGGCCGCTTGCTGAAACCAAAGCGTCGCCATAATCAAATGGTCATTATCGTCGTGTCCCTGAATTGACGATTTTTTGGTAACCTGACAGGCGGCCATGACTAAACATAATAAAACTATTAGAAATTTTTTCATCATATAAGTAAATTCAATCGAATTCAATTTTACCGATATTATTCATATTCCAAAGAATCCATTGTTGACGTGAAAGTACATAAGGAGATGGTTTAGCAGGATTTCGCCTGAGAGGAGCCGGCAACACTGCCGCAATAAGTGCAGCCTCTCCACGTGTAAGTTTTGAAGCAGGCTTGTGAAAGTAAATCTGGCTGGCTGCTTCTGCCCCATAAATCCCAGGGCCTATCTCTATTACATTCAAATAAACTTCGAGAATTCGTTTTTTGCTCCAAAAAGTTTCTATCAGAAAGGTGAAATATGTCTCCAATCCCTTTCGAACCCAAGTACGAGATGGCCATAAAAAAACGTTCTTAGCTACCTGTTGGCTAATGGTACTTGCTCCTCTTTTTCTGGCATGCGTCTGATTGTGTTTTTGGGCCTTTTTTATGGCATCCATGTCGAATCCATGATGCTTCAAAAAATTATTGTCTTCCGAAGCTACCACCGCCAACCATAAATTGGGCGAGATCTCATCCAGTCTTTTCCAATTCCTTTCTATTCTTGCTTCCTTTCCTGCCTTGACATTCTCGAAATACCTAATAAACATCAATGGAGTATAATATACGGGAACAAACTTGTAGAGTAGAGTGAAAAATAAAGACAAACCAATAAGAATTAGAATAATATTCCTGATCCACTTTAAAACACGTCTCATCAATTTTTTCATAGGGGCAAACAAGCTGAATCTGACCGAAAGTCATCTTTCGTGCAAAAAAGATAAAAAGAAATGATTACACAAAATTAAGGAGGATAGCCTAAGATTCCGCTGATGTCATGAAAAATGATTGATTAAGGAAGATATGCTATCTACACCTCGATCGATCAATCGAATCACAATTAAAATAATTCTCTCGATGAAATCCTATTATTTTTGCAACTAACATAGTGAATAATAACTTTACATCGAAAAATTGAAATCGAAAAACCCACACAATGAAAAATTTCGTTTTTTACAATCCTGTGAAAATATATTTTGGGGAAGGACAAATTTCGAAACTTTCAAATGAAATTCCGAAAGATGCCACTGTGTTGATGACTTACGGTGGGGGCAGTATTTTCAGAAATGGGGTTTATGAACAGGTAAAGTTGGCCTTGGCCAATTATAAAGTACTCGAGTTTGGAGGTATAGAGCCCAATCCACGATATGAGACATTAATCAAGGCTTTACCTATCATCAAGGAAAATAAAGTAGATTTTTTATTAGCCCTGGGCGGTGGCTCTGTTATCGATGGAACGAAATTCATTTCGGCAGCGAGTTTTTATGAAGGAGATCCCTGGGATTTTATATCAAAAGGCATAAGGGTTCAGAAAGCTCTTCCGATTGGTGTAGTGCTTACTTTGCCGGCAACGGGAAGTGAGATGAATTCAGGAGCGGTAATCTCGAAAGAAAGCACCAAAGAAAAATGTTCTTTCTTCAGTCCTTTGGTTTTCCCACGTTTTTCGGTCACCGATCCTTCATTTACCTTTTCCTTGCCGCCACGGCAGGTAGCCAATGGTATCGTTGATGCCTTTATTCACACCATGGAACAATATCTTACTTATCCTGTGAGTGCACCCTTACAAGACCGCATGGCAGAAAGCATACTGAATACTTTAATGGAGGAAGGTCCAAAAGCTTTCACAAAACCCTATGATTATGACACACGTGCAAATATCATGTGGTGTGCTACCTTGGCGTTGAATGGATTGATCGCTTGTGGTGTTCCCACCGATTGGGCTACTCATGGCATAGGGCATGAACTCACCGCTCTGCATGGTCTCGACCATGCCTTGACGCTTGCCATTGTCTTTCCCGGCGTGATGAAGGTGATGCAGGATGAAAAACGCGAAAAAATTCTTCAGTATGGTGAAAGAGTCTTAAAAATTACTCAAGGAACCGAAAAGGAAAGAATAGAGCAGGCCATATTAAAAACCGATGAATTCTTCCGCTCTTTAGGGATGAAAACCCGCCTGAGTGAAAATGGTATAGACCAGGATGCCATCGAAACCATTGTCGAACGCTTTTCTAAACCTCGAATGATTTGTTTGGGCGAAAACCAAAGCATTACTCCCGTAAAAATCCGTCAGATTTTGTTGGATAGACTTTAATCAATGAACTCCAATGTATAATTTATGAAACTCTTTAAAAATTTTTTATTTAGGTCGTTTCTCATCATCTTGTTCATTCTGAGAATATTTTCCATAGTTGAAGCACAGGAGGAAGGCATTTCTCCCGAAATCATAAAGAATCACATAGATTTTCTGGCATCCGACAAGCTGCAAGGACGAAAAACTCCAAGTGCAGGTCTGGATACTGCTGCAAGCTATATTGCTCACGAATTGCAAAATCTTGGAATTAATTCCCTGAACGGCACTTACTTCCATTCCTTGAATTTATGCAGATGTGGTCTGGGCAAACGACAGCACTTCGAATTGAATACACCCTCAGGGAAAGTTGTCGTCCCGTTGAAAACAGGTTATATTCCTTTTCAGACTATAGGCGATACTACCGTTGAAGGAGTATTGGTCTTTGCAGGTTATGGACTCAACCTGCCCAATTTGGGATATGACGATTACAGCAATATTGATGTAAAAGGTAAGATTGTGGTGGTACTAAGCCATTTTCCTGGTGAAACTTCTGATGATCACAGAGCAAAACTGATCGAAAAATCAGGGAAAACATCTATCAATGAGAAAATTGCTACTGCACGAAACAAAGGAGCTATCGGCCTGATTTTACTTACAAACCCCAAGAATCATCTCTTGTTGAAACCTCAGGGGCACACTTGGGCAGCCCTTTTGAAAAGAGCAAAAGAAGATTCCGATCCGCTGATTTTGAAATTTCACAAGGAATCATTTACTGCCATACATGCTGGTGAGGAAACGATGAAATTATTGTTTGGCAGCAAAGAAAACCTCATCAAGATTCAAGAAAAAATCGACAAGAATTTTCAACCTTATTCTTTTGAAATTCCCGGATTTACAGCATCCATTGCAACAAGTCTTCACAAACGTTTTATAAAAGCCGACAACGTCATTGGAATTCTCGAAGGCAACAACCCAAAATTGAGGTCGCAGTATCTCATCATTGGGGCTCATTACGATCATATTGGAACAATGAAATCCGAAGGAACTGATAATTCGGATACTATTTTCAATGGTGCCGACGATAATGCTTCGGGTACGGCCGCCGTACTGGCTATCGCCAGAGCTTTTGCAAAAGCCGAAAAATTGCCAGAAAGAAGTGTGGTTTTTGTGTTTTTTGCTGGTGAAGAATTAGGATTGCTTGGCTCGCGTAGTTTTGTCCTCGACCCTCCTCTCCCGTTAGACAGCATCATTGCCATGCTTAATTTCGATATGGTATGCCGCGGTGGAAGCGATACGCTATATATTTCTCCCGAATCCACCAATTCAGCCTTATATTTAATGGCTAAAGAAAAAGCCATGGCAGAAGGATTCAAAACGGTACAACAAAACATGATTTCATTTGGTGGAAGCGATCACCAGCCATTTCTGGATAAAAATATACCCGCATTGCATTTTTTCACTGGACTTCATGCAGATTATCATCAAGTAAGCGATAATCCCGACCGCTGCGATTCGGTTAAAGCTTCCAAAGTGGCTCGGCTCGGTTGGAAACTTGCATGGGAAATTGCCAATTCAAATATTACCTTTGCAAATCATTATTCAGAAATAAAAAATTAAAGGTCCAAAATCATTCGAAAACTTATCTTTCATTAGAATTAAAACAACACCCTCGATTCATGAATTGTTTCACACGATCTTTTCACATAAAACCTAAAATTTATGAAACACCAACATCTTGCTCTGCTTCTATTGTTTCTTAGTCCTCTGATGGGTATTGCCCAAAAGAAATACAATCCCGAGGTCAAACTCAACAAAGGCGATTCAATAACCTATCTAATTCAAACCAATGTCGATATGACTCAAAGCATGATGGGACAGGAAATGAAAATGAACGTTTCCACTCAGTCGAAAAACATCATTGCCGTAAGTGATATCGATAAGGATAAATATTACCATTTAAGCCAGTTAAGCAAAGAAATGACGGTTAAAATGAAAATGGATCAGATGGATAGCACCATGCTCGTCCCCGATATTACCAATCTTCCAGTATTAGTAATGAGTAAAAAGGGAACCATTTTACGCAAATCGGTTTCGACCAATGAAAAAGGTCAAACAATGGGTAATGATTTTGGAGATGTTACAGCCAGTTCGCCTTTTATTGAATTTCCCGACAGAAAAATTTCGGAAGGCGAAAGTTGGGAAACGCTTCAAAATGATACCGTGAACTTTATGGGTGGCGATTTGATTACCAACTCAAAAACCGTATATACTCTTATTGGAACCGATGAAAAAGAGGGAATGAAATGCTTGAAGATCAATCATAAAACAACCGCCGACAATGAAGGGACAACTACGATGCAAGGAATGGATTTTTTGATAGAAGGAACTACCATCATGGAAGGAACAACATGGATTGATTTAAAAACGGCCATACCAGTTTTTATAGATGGCACGGCCGAAAGTCAGATGACACTTTTACTCAGCGGCCAGCAAAACATGACCATCCCCTTAACTTACAAAACCACTTTTACTAAGAAACTCTTAAAATAAGCTGTTCGCTATTGATATTGAAAAGAGGCTCTTACCAAAAGTGTGGCCTCTTTTTGTTTTTATTGAGAACAAATTCACTGGTAATATATGGGAATAATGGTTTCAGTTTTCGATATTTTTATGGACCTTATTCATTGTCCGATAATTTTCTATCTTTACCTGTAAATATTTTTATCAATCATCGAAGCATAATCAAATTTTTTAACCTTATGAACCGAATCAAATTAATCTTTTTTGCCCTGATATTTTTGGCAGTAGCATGTAAAAACGAGCAGGAAACAAACCTTGTAAACCGATCAATAGGGAATTACGAAGGCAAAAAACTGAATGTTTATCTAACTGCCCAAAACACAGATTCGCGTTTGACTCTTTCCCAAACTTCAGTATTTACTAACCAGAGGCAACCCCTCGAAACGGAATACGTGGTTCACGTTGATCCAAACAAAAGTTTTCAGGAGTTTTTAGGAGTGGGTGGAGCAATTACCGATGCTGCAGCCGAAACCTTTGCCAAATTGACCCCAAATAATCAGCAAAAACTAATTGAATCTTACTTCAACAAAGATAAAGGCATTGGTTATTCTATCATTAGAACCAATATACACAGTTGCGATTTCAGTAGTAATAGTTATATATACATTGAAGAAGGCGATTCTACTCTTGCATCCTTCAGCATAGCCCATGATACGGTCTATCGTATTCCGCTCATCAAAAAAGCCATAAACGAAAGTGGTGGAAATGCAGTTTTATTTGCCAGTTCATGGAGCCCGCCTGCATTTATGAAAAGTAACAATAACATGTTGCATGGAGGGAAACTTCTCTCAAAATTTTATCAAGCATGGGCTAACTATTACGTGAAATTCATCAAGGAATATGAAAAGGCAGGTGTACCTGTTTGGGGCATCACGGTTCAGAATGAGCCCATGGCTACTCAAATATGGGAATCATGTATCTATACGGCAGAAGAAGAGCGTGATTTTCTGAAGAATTTTCTCGGACCTACGTTTGCGAAAAATGGTTTAACCGACAAGAAAATCATCGTTTGGGATCATAACCGTGATCTAATGCCTTACCGAGCCTCAGTCATCTTTAGCGATCCCGAAGCAGCAAAATATGCCTGGGGTATCGGCTTCCACTGGTATGAAGACTGGTCGGGGGGAGCACAAATGTTCAATAATGTTAGAGCTGTACACGAAGCTTGGCCCGATAAGAATATCCTCTTCACCGAAGGATGTACCGAAAGTTTTAGACCCGACCATTATGACTACTGGCCTAATGCCGAGGATTATGGCACTTCCATGATTCATGATTTCAATAATGGTACTGTTGGTTGGACCGACTGGAATATCTTGCTCGATGAAATGGGCGGACCAAACCATGTAAAGAATTTCTGCTTTGCTCCTGTACATGGAGACACACAAACCGGCGAATTAATATTCACCCCTGCCTATTATTATATTGGCCATTTTTCCAAATTTATTCATAGAGGTGCGCATCGCATAATGAGCACACCAAGCCGCAGCGCCCTATTATGCACTTCATTTCTAAACCCGGATGGAAGCATTGTAACCATCGTTATGAACAAATCCGACCAGAATATTCCTTACCTTCTCATCGTTGCCGATGGTTTGGCTCAACTGAGTATTCCGGCTCATGCTATACAAACCATTGTTTATTGATACTTTCTGCAAAAAAATCATCTTTTACACAATGTATAAATTTCAGATTTGTTTATTAATGATTGCATCCATAGCTATATTGTCAATAGGATGCAAAAAACAGCTTCCTTATAAAGACAAGAATCTTACTGTGGATCAGAGAGTTGAAGATTTGCTCAAACGAATGACTTTGGATGAGAAAATTGAACAATTGGCTGGTCTTCCCGACTCTACAGGCATGAAAACAGTTTATAATCAACGTTTGGGCATACCCGACTTCAGGATGTGTGATGGCCCGGTTGGCGTGAGGTGGGATACTTCGACGGCTTTCCCTTCGGGAGTTTCACTTGCAGCAACCTTCGATACATCTCTGGCAAGGCGATATGGCGAAATGATAGCCAGAGAAACATTGTTTAAGGGAAGAAATTACATTTTGGCTCCTTGCGTCAATATTCATCGTTTGCCTACTGGAGGAAGAAATTTCGAAAGTTATGGTGAAGACCCATTTCTGGCTGGTAAAATTGCTTCAGCTTACATAAAAGCCGTACAAAAAGAAGGCGTAATCACTTCGGTAAAACATTATGCCCTCAACAATCAGGAATGGGAACGCACTCAAGTTGACGTGACAGCCGATGAACGAACGATGAGGGAAATATACCTGCCAGCCTTCGAAATGGCTGTAAAAGAAGGTGGTGCTTATACGGTTATGGCATCCTATAATAAGGTAAATGGCTGGTATGCTTCAGAAAACAAGCATTTGTTACAAGATATTCTAAAAAATGAATGGGAATTCAAGGGTCTGGTGGTATCCGACTGGGGTGCAACACATTCTACCACCAATGCTATCCGCAATGGTCTGGATTTGGAAATGCCCACGGGCGAATATCTTAACCATGATAAAATCTTAGAGGCCATCCACAAGGGAGAAATCACTGAGGCTGATATCGATGAAATGGTGAAAAGAATACTTTGGGTTAAATTTCAATCAGGTCTTTTTGATCGCCCGCAGAATCTTTCTTATCCCGACCCTTCCGAGGCATCGGCAGAACTGGCTTATGATGTTGCCGTAAGTTCCATTGTTTTGCTGAAAAATTCCAATCATATTCTACCTGTCGATCTCTCCAAAGTGAGGTCCATAGCGGTAATTGGACCTAATGCTGCTGTTGCAAGGACAGGTGGAGGCGGGAGCTCGCATGTCGTTCCTTGGCGAGCCATCGATCCTCTAACTCAACTCCAAAATGTTGCCGGCAACCAGATAGAAATTCACTACGCACAGGGAGTAAAACTCGGTGCAAGTCCTTTGCAGGCAGTCCCTTCAGAATTTCTTATAACAAAGGATGGTAAACACGGTATTATTGGAGAATACTTCAAAGGAATCGAACTGCAAGGTTCTCCTGCATTTCGACGTATAGATACCAATATTGATTTTATTTGGGAAGAGAACGAGCCAGTTCCTTCATTGGGCAAAGACCATTTTTCGGTACGATGGACGGGGTATCTTTTGGCTCCCAAAAGCCGGAATTACGTTTTATATACTGCCAGCGACGATGGCATCAGGCTTTATGTAAATAACAAGTTGATGATAGACAATTGGACTGACCATGGTACAACCATCGACTCGGCTCGGATTTTTATGAAAGCTGGTGAAAAATATGAGATCAGGCTTGAATTTTTTGAAAACGCTGGCTCTGCAATATGTCAGTTGGGTTGGGATTACTTTGGTGCTGAGGGCGAAACGGGTGAAATGATAGCCGAGGCAGTTCGGGTTGCTAAAAAGAGTGATATAGCCGTTGTTTTCGCTGGTTCGAGCGAATTTATTGAAAGTGAAGGATACGACAGGATTGGAGGTATGAAGCTATCCGCCGGCCAGGATGAACTCATCGATGCTGTGGTGAAGGTTAATCCACAAACCATAGTGGTTTCATACGGAGGAACGAGCATAATCATGAGTAAATGGGGAGAAAAAGTTCCAGCCATCTTGGATGTATTCTTCCCTGGGCAAGAAGGTTCGAGAGCAATTATTGATATATTGTTGGGTAAAGCGAATCCTTCGGGAAAATTACCTTTCACTTTCATTCAGTCGCCTCAGCAATCGCCTGCTTATAAAAACTATCAGGATCCTTCTAAGATTGCTCATTACAGTGAAGGCATTTATGCGGGTTACAGATATTATGAGAAATTTGGAATCCAGCCTGCATTTCCTTTCGGATTCGGATTATCCTATACCGAATTCGAATACAGCAACTTGCAGGTGGAACCCCTATCCAAAGATTCGTGCCTTATCCGTCTCGATATAAAAAATACTGGAGAGATGGCAGGAACTGAAATCGTTCAGATTTATGTTGTTCCTCCCGATGCCAGCAACAGACCAGTGAAAGAGCTTAAAGGATTTGCGGCTGTTACGCTTCAACCCAACGAAAGCCAAAACGTAAAGATTCTTCTCAATCCACGTGCCTTCTCTTATTATGATCAAACCCAAGGAAAGTGGGTCATACAGAGTGGAAAATACAAGATTCTAACTGCTAGTTCCTCGACTGATATCCGTCAGCAGGCTTCTT
>MWFC01000036.1 GCA_002071415.1 Bacteroidetes bacterium ADurb.Bin012 | reverse complement strand
GTTGTTAAGATTCTTTTCGGATGAAACGCAATGGAAGCAGAAAATCATTTCCCAGGCTTTTTGGCAAATAAGATTTCTGATATTGAACCTGATATTGAAGATGAGCAATTTTTTTTTATTTTTGCAATAAATGATGTAACCATGAACTATTATTTTACCAAAACTTTGAATTGTACTTTTGAAGAAGCCGAATCGCGTGTTCGTGAAGGGCTATCGAAAGTAGGCATGGGTATAGTGATGGAAATAGATTTTCGTGAAAAATTCAAGGAAAAACTCAATGTCGATTTCAGGCCTTATAAGGTCTTAGGAGCTTGTTCACCCGGTCATGCTTACAGATCTATCCTCAAGGAAGACAAACTGGGTGTTTTGCTGCCCTGCAATGTTCTTATTCAACAAATTGGGGATAAGCTGACCGAAGTTTCGGTCATGGACCCTGAAGGAGCCATGATGGCCGTGAATAACCCCGAAGTAAAATGCATTACCGACGAAGTGAGGATAAAGCTGCAACATTTCATCGAAGAGCTTTAGATAGAAAATAGTTTGTCTCGAGTCCTCGAAATGTCGAGCGAAAAGGAGATTTTTTATAACTTCTTCATAATCACTTAAATTAACATTTTTTAACGACTTATTTAACACTATTTAACCCAATGAAAGTTGTTCAGCCCGAAAGAGGCTGCTAATTTTGCCACATCAAAATATAAAATGATATGCAAAGCATAGATATAAGAGAACTTAACGAGCGTATTCAGCAGGAAAGTGCGTTTGTCGATATCATCCGAATGGAAATGGGAAAGGTCATTGTAGGTCAGAAGCAAATGGTAGAGCGATTATTAATTGGATTGCTCAGTAACGGGCACATTCTTCTGGAAGGTGTTCCTGGACTTGCGAAGACATTGGCCATCAAATCTCTGGCAAACATTATTGATGCGAAATACAGCCGCATTCAATTTACGCCCGATTTATTACCTGCCGACCTTACCGGTACGTTGATTTACAGTCAGAAAAGCGAAGAATTTCTTGTCCGTAAAGGACCCATTTTTGCCCACTTCATACTGGCCGATGAAATTAATCGTTCGCCAGCCAAGGTACAGAGTGCGCTGCTCGAAGCCATGCAAGAACGTCAGGTTACTATAGGGGAACATACTTTCAAGCTCGAAGAACCCTTTATGGTATTAGCTACTCAGAATCCCATCGAACAGGAAGGTACATATCCTTTGCCCGAAGCACAAGTTGATCGTTTCATGCTAAAGGTAGTGATTACTTATCCCGACAAGGAAGAAGAAAAACTCATCTTAAGGCAAAACATTCGCAACGAGGAGGTTTTCACCGAAACACGGCTCAAACCCGAGGACATCATCAAGGCACGTAGCTTAGTAAGAGAAGTCTATCTGGACGAGAAAATCGAAAACTACATTACTGACATCGTGTTTGCCACACGTTTTCCCGAACATTACAAAATAGATAGTTTCAAAGGCCTGATCTCTTATGGGGCCTCCCCACGTGCAAGTATTAATCTGGCTCTTGCATCAAAAGCCTTTGCATTCATTAGAAGACGTGGCTATGTTATTCCAGAAGATGTTCGCGCCGTTGCTCACGAGGTGATGCGTCATCGCATTGGACTAACCTACGAAGCCGAAGCCGAAAACATCACTACCGAAGAAATTATTAGCCAGATACTGAATACCGTCGAAGTACCCTGATAATTGAATCTATCATTTTCTTATCACATTTTAATTTTTTTACGATGGATACTTCTGAAATCTTCAAAAAAGTCAGAAAAATAGAAATAAAAAGCCGTGGCCTTTCCAATCAGATTTTCTCTGGAGAATATCATAGTTCATTCAAGGGGAAAGGAATGGAATTTAGCGAAGTTCGTGAATATCAATATGGCGATGATATCCGTAATATCGATTGGAATGTTACCGCCCGATTGAATCACCCTTTCGTAAAGGTTTATGAAGAAGAAAGAGAACTTACTGTGATATTGCTCATCGATGTAAGTGGTTCAAATGAATTTGGTTCGCGGCAAAGGTTCAAACAGGAACTTATGACAGAGATTGCTGCAGTCCTAGCTTTTTCGGCTATCAGTAACAACGATAAGGTAGGGGTGATATTCTTCAGCCAGGGTATTGAAAAATTTATTCCACCCAAGAAAGGAACCACGCATATATTGCGCATTATACGGGAATTGATAGATTTTAAACCCAAACATTCTAATACCAATATAGCCGAAGCTTTGAGGTTTTTTACCAATGCTATTAAAAAACGCAGCATTGCATTTTTAATCTCCGATTTTGAAGACCAAGGATTTGATAAAGCATTGGAAGTAGCCTCACGCAAGCACGACGTTGTGGCTCTGCGGGTGTATGATGAAAGAGAAGACCAACTGCCCAATATTGGCTTGGTTGAAGCTAAAGACCCTGAAACGGGGGAAATTACATGGATAGACACCTCCAATTCTCAGATTAGAGAAAGGTACGCCAATATGCGCAAACACCACCAGCGCTATCTGCGAGATGTGTTTACCCGCTGCGGAATAGACAACATTAGCATACATACTGCTCAAGATTATGTCCCTCCTCTTATTCGCCTTTTCCAAATAAGAGAAAGAAGGAAATAAATGAAAGTAAAAGTCCATCAAATCTTTTAAGAAACTAATCCAGAAAAAGACATTGGAGATGTCAAAAAAAATTCAGTCGTTATATTCAGCAACCAACTTGTTGAGATGAACAAAAAAATACCTTTCAAGGAAATAATTATTCTAACATTATCGCTCTTGCTTGCTGGGATACAATTAAGAGCTCAAACAGGCGAGGCCAAAGCAACTGTCCAAATTGATTCAACTCGCTTGATGATTGGCCAACAGGTGAGAATGAATATCAGTTTTACCCATCCACCTAAGGCTAAGATAGGATGGGGAATTAGAGGAGATACACTAAGTCGCCAAATCGAAATTATTAAAAAATCTGCTATTGATTCGACAGTTACACCCGATGGAATGGTTAAAAGAAGCCAGAATCTTGTCATTACATCTTTTGATACGGGATACATTGTAGTACAACCCATTAGATTCTACTGGCAACTTCCCCAGGACACAATTACGCAAATAGCCGAAACCGAACCAATTTTGCTGGAGGTAATGGCTATGCCAGTCGATACGACTCAAGACATCCGCGACATTAAAGGCATACAGAAAATCGGATATAGTTGGAAAGAAATCTTGCCATGGATAGGGTATGCCCTCTTGATTGCTATTGTGGCATTTCTAATTTACCGCTATGTTCAGTACCGAAGAGGCAAGCGAAAATATTTCCTCATTGCTCCTAAGCCCAAAATTCCGGCTTGGCAAATTGCGCTGGAAGCATTAGATACGCTCAGAAACAAACAATTATGGCAGTCAGGTCATTATAAGCAATTCTATTCTGAACTTACAGATATCTTTAGGGATTATCTGGACAATCAATTTCAAATAAATGCTCCCGAAATGGTTAGCGAAGAAATTATCATAGCTTTAGAAAATGCGGGCTTTGATACGAAATTGATCAGTGATTGCCGAAGAATGTTGCAAACCGCTGATCTGGTAAAATTTGCACGTTACATACCTTTACCCGATGAGAATTCATTTTCATTTGATGTTTGTCGAAGGTTTGTGGAAGAAACCATGCCCAAACCTGAAAATGCTTCGGAACCCCATCCTTCTTCTCCATCTGAAATGCAACAATAAACCACTATGATTGGATTCATTCATAATATCACTTTTGCGCATCCGTGGTTGTTACTCTTATTATTGACTATTCCCCTACTTGTGGGCTGGTACATTTACAGAGGGAAAAAGCTTCATCCTACATTATCATTTCCTCAAACAGGTTATTTTAGCAAGCTACCTCATACACCCAGACAGCGCTTTCGTCATATTCCCTTTATTTTACGAATTTTATCTCTTATTTTCATCATAATTGCCTTAGCAAGGCCGCAGAGCAGTATTAGCCGACAAGATGTAAGCATAGAAGGAATTGATATTACCATAGCACTCGATATTTCGAGCAGTATGCTTGCCGAAGACTTCTCGCCCAACCGCCTCGAAGCAGCAAAAATTGTAGCTTCAGAATTTGTGGAAGGTAGGCCTAATGACAGAATAGGACTGGTTGCATTTTCGGGAGAAGCGTTTACCCAGTGCCCGCTAACAACCGACAAAACTGTTTTATTGGAACTTTTTCGTGAATTAAAGAGTGGAATGATAGAAGATGGCACAGCTATTGGCGATGGATTGGCTACAGCTATCAATCGCCTGCGTGAAAGCACTACAGTGAGCAAAGTAATTATTTTGCTTACCGACGGTGAAAACAACCGTGGAAATATCGATCCTATATCGGCTGCTGAAATCGCAAAAAAATATGGAATTCGCATTTACACCATTGGCGTCGGAAGCCGTGGTATGGCTCCTTATCCTTTCCAAACACCCTATGGGATTCAATATCAAAATGTAGAGGTTAAAATAGATGAAAATCTTTTGCAGCAAATAGCTCAAATGACAGGAGGAAAATACTTTAGAGCTACTAACAATGCTACTTTGCGTGAAATTTATCATGAAATCGACCAGATGGAAAAATCGAAAATAGATGTTTCGGAATTTCATAAAAAAACCGATGAATTTCGCCCCTTCGTTTTAGTGGCTATAATCCTCCTCATCATTGAATTCATCTTGTCGCATACTTTTTTAAGGGTTTATCCTTAAAGTTATTTTTAAAATTTTGAATAATATGTTCAGATTTGAAAATCCAGAATATTTTTATTTTTTATTGATAATTCCAATTTCGGTGGCTCTTTTTGTGGTAGGAAGAATCATACGCGAAAAGATGCTAGCGCGGTTTGGAGAGAAAAGCCTTTTGAGCCGGTTGATGCCTGATTATTCGAATGTGCGTCCTATTTTAAAACTTATTTTATGGAATATAGCCATGATTATATTGACCATAGCTATGGCCAACCCTCAAATAGGAACAAAACTTGTAAAAGCCAAACAGAAGGGCATCGACATGATGATTTGCTTGGATGTTTCGAACAGTATGCTTGCCGAAGACGTAAAACCTAATCGGCTGGAGAATGCCAAACTGGCCATACGCAAATTAGTCGAACAATTGCAGGGCGATAGGATAGGTATTATTGTCTTTGCAGGCAAGGCTTATATTCAGTTGCCCATCACTAGTGATTATGCTGCCGCAGAAATGTTTATCAACAACATCAACACACGACTGATTCCTACTCAAGGAACGGCTCTTGCTCAAGCCATTAGCATGGCAAAGGCTTCATTACAATCAGAAACACGTAGCAAAGCCATTATATTGATTACTGACGGCGAAGACCATGAGGGAGATGTTTTGACAGAAGCCGAAAAAGCAGCTGCTGAAGGCATTCGTATTTACACCATTGGAATTGGTACACCTGAAGGTTCACCTATCCCAATCGTCAATGAAAAAGGAGAAATAACTGGGTACAAGAAAGATGCTCAGGGCAATACGATTATTACACGGCTCGATGAAATTACACTTCAAAAAGTAGCATCGACCGGACAAGGCATTTATATCAGGGCACAAAATACCAATCAAGCCTTAAGAAAAATTTTCGAGGAAATTAACAAGCTCGAAAAAACCGAATTCGATACTCAGTTATTTTCGGAATATGAAAGCTGGTATCCTTACTTTTTATGGATTGCGTTTGTGCTTTTAGTTCTGGAAATGTTGATTCCAGCACGAAAAAGCCATTGGGCAAAACGGATAAATCTTTTTGGACAATAAACTATTTATAGTGATGGAAAAAAGATATTTATGTTTGTTAGTTTTATTATTAATTCACTTCAGCACTGTTGAAGCGCAGCGGGAGAATCGTTTTATACGTAAAGGAACAAAAGAGTACGAGTCGAACAAATATAATGAAGCCGAAATAGCCTTTCGTAAGGCTCTTGAAAAAAATCCTTCTTCTGCCGTATCTCAGTATAATCTTGGCAATTCACTTTATAAGCAGAACAATCTCGAGGAATCAGTAAAAGCATGGAGCAGTCTTGCCAATCGTAGTGACCTTTCATCCCAGAATTCGGCTCATGTTTGGCATAATATAGGAAATGCATTTCTAAAATCAAAAAAATATAATGAAGCCATAGAGGCTTATAAAAATGCTCTGCGGCTCAATCCTAAAGATGAGGACACGCGCTATAACCTGTCGTATGCGCTCAGAATGGCAAAGAAACAAGATCAGCAGAAGCAAAAAGATCAGCAGAAGCAAGATCAACAAAAGCAAGATCAACAAAAAGATCAGCAGAAGCAAGATCAGCAACAAGCCCAACAGCAGCCTCAACAAGGTCAACCACAAGAAATTTCGAAACAAGATGCCGAACGTATGCTCGAAGCCATGAAAAATGCCGAACAAAAAACTTTAGAAAAACTTAAAAAAGAAAAGAAAGCTATAGTTACCGAAAAACCAGAAAAAGATTGGTAAAGGCATAAATTTTGTGCCACCGTTTCCGGCTGAATTACTTACGTTTGTGATATAATTTTATTAAAAATAGAAAGCTCGACCCAAACATGAAAAGAATAAAAACTCTGATATTCATTTTGTCTATCATTGTTCCGGTTTTTTCGCTAAAAAGTCAGAATGTTGAATTTACGGCTTCGGCTCCTTCTGCCGTAAGCCAAGGTGAAACGTTTCAGGTTACTTACAAAGTCAACGCTAAAGGGGAAAAGTTCAACGGCCCTGATTTCAAAGGATTTGATGTAGTTTCGGGCCCGAATGTCTCACAGAGTTCAAGTTTTCAGTTCATCAATGGTAAAATGAGTCAATCGAACGAACAAATTTATACTTATCTCATTCATGCTTCCGAAGTAGGAACTTTTGATATAAAGCCAGCAAGCATTGTAGTGGAAGGAAAGACTTACTATTCGAATACACTGCGAATTACGGTAGAAAAATCTTCGAGTGGGAGCACTTCAAAAAGTCCATCTAAACCGCGCACAACACCTGGCAGGCCTACCGAACCCATTCAAAGCATTGACGACCTCTCACAAGAGGATATCTTCGTAAAGGCTTATGTTAGCAAATCTAATCCTTATGTTGGCGAACAGGTAATTATTACTTATAAACTTTATACCAAAGTTCCTCTTGCTAATATTCGCATCAATAATTTGGGAACCTTTCCTGGATTTTGGTCACAGGATCTTATTAAAAGCGACCAATTGCAGCAATCTACCGAAATTATCAATGGGCAGGAATATGTTACCGCAGAAATTAAAAAGAGTGCTCTTTTCCCTTTAAAATCAGGAACTTTTAATATACCTCCACTCGAAATGGAGGCGACTGCTACCTTAATTAAACAGCGCAAACGGTTTTCTACAGGCGATCCTTTTTTTGACCAATTTTTCAACGATGCTTTTTTCAATACAGGCTATGAACGCGTCAATAAGAAAGTTTACAGTAATGCCATTACCATCACTGCTAAGCCTTTACCCACAAGCGGTAAACCTTCCGAATTTAGTTCAGCTGTGGGTAACTTCAAATTTTCGGCTCAGGTCGATCGTACTCAGTTAAAAACCAATGAAGCGCTCAATCTCAAGGTTACTATTAGTGGCAGTGGGAATCTTGACATGATAGAGGCTCCCAATATCAAATTCCCTACCGAATTCGATACTTACGATCCAAAGGTTAATTCCAACATCTCTACTTCTTCTTCGGGGTTTTCGGGTAGCAAAACCTTCGAATACCTCATTATACCACGAACACCTGGAAAATATACTATAAAACCTTTCACCTTTAGCTATTTTAATCCTTCGACAGGAAGATATTATACCGAAACCTCGCCTGAATTTACCATAGAAGTGCTCAAAGGCGCAGAACAGCCTGCAGGAATCACCTATAGTGGAGTAAATCAGCAAGATATTAAATATATTGGAACCGATATTCGTTATATCAAATTACCTCCCTTTCATCTGCGACCTGTTGGAGTAACTTTCTTCGCTTCCAAACTCTATTATGGAATATTAATTGGCTTAATAGTATTGTTTGGCCTCTTGATATTTGGGATAAAAACCATGCGAAAGCGCAGAGGGGATGCCGGGTTGATGCGTTTGCGCAAAGCTACTAGTGTGGCTACCAAGCGGTTGAAGACGGCTCATACCTATCTCAAAAATCAGCAGGAAGCCCAGTTCTACAATGAGATATCCGCTGCCTTGTGGGGCTATATCTCCGACAAATTCAACATTCCTATGGCAGAACTTTCGATGGAAAATGTTGAAAATAAACTTCTTCAGAAGAATGTCGATCCTCAAACTATAAAAGCTTTCATCGATACGCTCAATAATTGTGAATTTGCCCGTTTTGCTCCTGGAAACAAATCCGAGAACATGGAACAGGTTTACAAAGAAGCTCTTTCCACTATCTCACGTATTGAGCAGGAATTAAAATAAAGTTCATAATAAATTAGATAGACCATTTTATGAAAACATATTTTAAATATTTATTTCCAATCATTTTACTTGGATTTATTTTTCCGACTGGAATCTTGAGAGGACATAGCAATCCACAGGCATTGCTTGATTCAGCCACTTCGTCTTATACAAAAGGCTTTTATTCCGATGCGGTGGTTTATTACGAGAAAGTTCTATCCATGGGTTTTGAATCGGCCGAGGTTTACTATAATTTAGGGAATGCTTATTTTAAATTGAATGAATTGGCGCCTGCCATTTACAATTATGAAAAGGCTTTGATGTTAAAGCCGGGCGATGAAGATATTCTTTTCAATCTTAAGATTGCCAACAGCCGGATTACCGATAAGATAGATGTGGTTCCGGAATTTTTTTTCCAGAGGTGGTGGGAATCATTTTATAATTTTTTCCCGACTGATACATGGGCTATACTCAGTCTTGTTTTTTTAGGACTTTTTTTATTAGCTCTTGGCATTTTTCTCCTCAGCAAAAGGATAAGTTATCGAAAGATAGGTTTATGGTCAGCAGTTGTACTCATTGTTTTCGCATCATTTAGTTTTGCTTTTGCATGGAAAGGGCAACAACGTCAAAGTGAAAAACAAAATGGAATTATCTTTGAGCCTGCTGTGGTGGTGAAAAGTTCGCCTGATAATGCCAGTGTAGATTTATTTGTTTTACACGAAGGCACTAAAGTTGAGATACAGGATAAATTGGACAATTGGGTTAAGATTAAGATTGCTAATGGGAATATAGGATGGCTCCCCGCTTCTACGTTGAGAGAATATTAATCTTAGTGTTGATCATTTGAAATTAGAATAGCAAAAACCTGAAAAGTCCCTTGATGATAGGAAAGGTTATTATTATGGAATTTGGCGCAAAAGAATTACTCCATGCGAAGGTATTTTCATTCCCATCCCTTTGATAAAATGCCCTAAATTTTCATTTTTCCAGACATTGCGTAGATACATTTGTTGAGGCAGGCCTGTTTTGGCAAAATCAAAATGATAGCCGTGGGTTTTATCGCCCAGATTGAAAATTCCTATGGCAAATGTGCCATCTGAAAGTTTTTTAATCCAAACCTGAATATCTCCCTCCACGAGTATTTGTTTTGCCTGATAACCCAAAGCATCTTGATTGATAGCTAAAACTTCGTCATTGGTCAAAAGATTTAGGGTAAATGGATCGAGCTGCTGAAGGTCGCAGCCTAGCAATAAGGGAGCGGAAAGAAGGCACCACAACGAGATATGGGTGTACTGCTCATCAGGTGTTAGCCTGGTCGGATGAAGATTTGGTCCCCATCCTACCCATCCCACTACGAGCATATCTGGATCATTCCAATGCCCTGGCCCTGCATAAGGTTGATTCTCGACCTGAGAGAATCCAATTGATTTCAGGCTTCCCCATGTGTCGGTAATATCGCCTGTCGTACGCCATAAATTTCCCCCTACTTCTGCCCCCCAACGCCATACCTTACTCATACCATACTGGCATAAACTGTACGCGATATCCCTATTCACCTGATTTAGTGCTTCTTTCATTACGTGATATGGTTTTTTACGTTCAACAAGTGAAGTATCGCGTGCAATCTGATCATATGAACACCAGTCATATTTCAAATAATCCACTCCCCATGAGGCATAACTTTGGGCATCTTTTTGTTCGAATTGGTAGCTTCCTGTGTATTGACCACAGGTATAAGGTCCCGGCGAACTGTAAATTCCCATTTTCAAGCCCAAAGAATGGATTGCATCGCCCAAACCTTTCATATCGGGAAATTTTTCGTTGGGAAGAATATTACCCAAGTCATCACGCTTGGGTTCTGCATCTTTATGTATATTCCATCCATCGTCGATGTTCACATAAGTCCAGCCATGATCACGTAAACCTTCATTGACAAAGGCATTGGCAGCGTCTGCAATCTTTTCCTGATCGACGGCCAGGCCCCAACAATTCCAGCTATTCCATCCCATGGGCGGAGTGAGGCAAATGTCAGGTCCAATTTTGACAATCATTTCCCTAAAATCCGATCCCAAAGCGTTGCTAACTTTAATACTCAAGCGATATTCGCCGGGTTCTTCGACCATTCCAGAAATAATCCCGCTGGTATTGTTCAGAACAAGGCCATTTGGCAAGCCTTTCACTTCAAAATTTAAGGGTTTTTCCCCGGTAACTGGGATAGTAAATAAAAAAGGATGATGCGGCCTGGCACCCGTGATATAAGGACCGTTTATCTGAGGAGTATCTTTTACCGGAGGTGTCAAGATATAGGGAGTTTCGTCACGATAGATTTTGTCGGATCCTTCACTTTTTATGGAATAACGATAAGTTACCACCTGAGAATGGTCCATTTGAGGGAGCTCGAGATGAAAGTCGAAAACATCGGCAGGCCTGAGTTTTACCTTCAATGACTGATGAAAAGTTTCATGACCCGTAAGTTTATTTATAGCTATGATTTCTAATTTACCCCTGATAAAGTATGCGGATGAAACATTTCGGATTTTGATCTGCTTTGAAAGGGTATTTCCGTTGAAGTGATAAGGAGTACCGTTACATTCGAGAGAAATATAATCGGAGAAACAGGTTAGACGAATAAATTGATCGCCTGTGTACATGCCACCCTGTCCGCCTTCGTCGTATACCCTCACTGCAATAATATTTTCTTTATCCCATCGGATTAAAGAATCATTCAAAGCGAGCTTATAAGCTCTTGGTCGGTCCCAATAATTGGTAGGAGCCTTAATGAAGGAAAGATCATCTTTCTGGCTGTCAGTAACTTTAAAGCCATTCACACCAATCAAATGTCCATTTAGATAAGTCTGATCAAAATTGTTGATCTTGCCAAGATAGATGAATAAGCTATCTTGTAAAATAGCCTTAGTTTTTAATTCGGATGGAATAACCATATGCAAACGATACCAACAAAATCCATCCAGCGGGTCATAACCTTGTTCTTCCCAAATTTTATTTACCTCGATGGATTTCATGTTAGCATCATCATAATCAGGTAAAAAAACTTGTGGATGATCTCCTGGGATAAATTTCCATCCTTTATCGATCATCAAAACTCGATTGTCCTGGGCACTCAGACCGATAATGGAAAATGCTGCAAATAGAAAAGAAATAAAACGTTTCATTATTTAAAGAATTGAAAATTGAATATTTATTTCCTCGAGAATTAAGAAGATTTGATTAATTATTCAAAAACGATCATTCACATATAGCTCGATGAGGTTCAAAATGTATGAATTTATCTAACAAATCAGTTTTGGTAACAAATTTTTCCTTTGGAATTATTTTATCATCGGTATCAATATGAATCAATCCAAAATAATCAATAAATCTGTCGAAAGTTCTAGTAGAATAACATCGCTCAGGTTCATTTTTTAAAGAAAGATAGTGGGTCTCGAAAGAATCCAATAACTTGGGAAATGCCTTAAAATATTTGTTTGCATAAAAATTATCAAGTTGTTTAGAATTTCCATACTTGGAGAGTAAGAACAAGGAGAAAGCAAATCCCATTTGGCCAGTTTCCGTTTCATATAAATCAAAATAGCCCCAATTAAATTTTTGAGTAAAAGTTTTGAAAATTAATTTCAACAATTCATCGTTATTCGATAAAAGTCGATTCCCCTTTAGGGTGAGGCTTAATTGATTATTTCTTTTTTTTGTAATTCCAGAAAGTTGTAATATTATTCTGGTAAGATGAATACCTTTAATTTTTTCTTCATAATAAGGTTTCGATAAACCACTCTCGATAAAATAATCTTGGATAAAACCCTGGTCGTATAATTCGCTTACAATTTTTTTAGGTAAATTTCCCTTTTGCGTCAGCTTGAGTTCACCTTCGGAAGCAATTCGATTTGCAAGGTATTTCACCAGATTGAATAATGGGATTTGTTTATAATCCGATTCATCAAGCTTTTGCAATTTCATTGGAGATTTATCATCGTATGGATTACGAAAAAGATACGTCATTTCCGTAGGTGAATAACCCTCAAAATTAGGTTGGGGAGTTTGGTTGTATTGTTGAAAATATTTGGCAGCATACCTATTAAGTTCATCTAAGTCTTTAAAGTGCATGTGCTCCAAAGAGTTCAGGAAGTTTTCCAAATCATCGGCATTCATAGTTTTATAATTTTTAATTAATTTCTAATTCATTAATAAACAATATGTTCGGAAAAGAGAAGAGTTACAACAATGGCATGTTTTGGAATTTTTTTGTCATAATGATGAACTTCAATCTCAATGAGTAAAATTAAAACATTTCACCAAATGTGAAATTCAATTCAAGCATTTTTTGAATAGGAGAAAAACAGGTCGTCTCGATATGCCTTGATATGCTATTGGTGAGTGATAAATAAATCTGGGTGTTGTGGAGCTCCGCTCCACAACACCCAGATAATAATTTTTCTTCCCTATTTTTCAACTTTTCCTAACTTCGACTTTTAGAGCATTATATTGAGAAAACATGCTCCCATACTCTCAATTTAATCCTTTTTTATGAAAAAGATAATAACCGAAGTTGACCGTAAAACTCCATGGGCTAGTTTCTCCGCCGAAATAATTCAGATTCAAGCTAAAAGGGCCTAAAAATGTATGTGCTACCAGAGCTGAAGTCGTGGTATAGGTATGGTGACTTAACCAGGGGCCAAAGTAAGCGCCTTGCTTACTGTTTTGAAAAATTTTCCTGAATTGCTGAAAATAATATCCTTCTATTCGTAGATGAATAGCATCGCTGAATGAATATAAAATTTTCAATCCACCGGCAAGGTACGACTGGCTGCGCAAATTCTCGAGAAAACGAACGTTGGCATCGGGGAAAGGACTAAACTGTGGCATGAGAATCATTGTAGAAGTATAGTTGCGGAATCGAGGCAGGGTTGTAAACACGAATTCGGAGAGCATGCCAAAGGTGAATGGTCCTGATTTTGCGAAATAATTATCGTAAGTAAATTTTACGTCCATAAACGAGTGATAGAACTCCGCTTTTTGTTTTGCGAAGGAAGTAGTTCCAGGTGTGTGGTATTCAGTTCCGCCGCCAAAATTGAGGCAGGCATCCAATCTCGAGCCAGCTGTAGCATATTGCCGTTGATTCAGGGTATTGAAGTCGAGCTCGGCTCCTAATTTAAAATATTCCAGAGAGGTCTTATCCTGAACATCCGTTCTTTTCACTGCGTTGGTATGGTAGTAACGTGTTTCCCAATCTCCTAATATTCCATTGATTTTGAAGACGCCTTTATTGGTAACAGGCCATCCTATTATACCCGTGACATTATAATCGTAACGTGACAGATTAGACGATAAAACATCATCTAGAAAAATCAATCCACTGGGAAAATAATGATATCGAGATGAAACCAAATCCATTTCGATAAAATAGGGATTTTTGATGGGGAAATCGAAACGTGCTCGCAGGCGGCCACCCAGATAAAAACGTCCAAAATATCCATTCAGCGAAATATTCAAGGCATTTTCACCCAAAAGGTAATATGTTCCCTGTAAATACCCTTCGGTATTGGGTGATGAAGTAATTACTCCACCAAACTGCAGTTCGAAGGGTGTAGCTCTTTCCACTTCGAGCGTCAAATCATAATAACCACTTTCGGGGTTAAATTTCAGTCGCGGAAATACACTTCGGAATCTGCTATCCGTTATCAACCGGTAATAATCTTCTTTCATTTCGGGGAAAAGGCGCTGTCTGGGCTGATGAACGATCAATTTGCGTATATAATCGGCCTGAGCAGGATTGACACCCGTTACAATAACCTGATCGATGAACATATCGGGTTTTCTATTGTTGAAGGCCTGCCGTTTCATTATCCTCTCTTCCTTGCTTTCTCGCCGGCCGATATTTCTCCTTATGCTGTCCATCAAAGCCGTAGTTGCTACATATCCACTGTCGATAAAAGCTTTGGCCTGACTAAAGTCATTCACTTCAACCTTGATGAGCTGAGGTGCTACCATGATTCCATTCACTCCTTCGGGAATTTGATAGGGCACTTTATTCATGACGAGACCTTCGATTTGCGAAACGATATCATCGGGATTAGGGATGGAATAATCGCCGGCAGCCTTTGAACCTATGATGTAATCGGGTTTGAAATCCTCCAGTACCACATCTACCGGAAAATTATTGAAAATTCCTCCATCAAACATAAGATGGCCATCAATAGTAATCGGTTTGAAATATAATGGAAAGGTCATGGAAGCCCGAATGGCATTTTCGAGATTTCCACTGCGCGCAATATAGGGCTGATTAGCAGTAATATCGGCAGCTACACAACGAAAGGGAACAAAGAGACTGTCAAAATTGTAATTTGCTGCTGCCCCGGCATCGGCAAAAATCCTTATAAACTGAAAATCCATTTCGTAAGGTGAAACCAGATTGGTGGGTAGTTTGGGTTTAAATTTCTTAGGACTAATTTCCACAGGCACTGAAACCCATGAAGGATCATTGGGATCTTTCTTGTAGTAATACATATATTCAGTATCGATAACTCCTTTTGCCCACTTCTTGAATTCTTCGGATGTCATAAGGACTTCCATTTCTTCGGGAGAATAGCCCGCTGCATATAACCCGGCTACTATGGCTCCCATGCTGGTTCCGGCAATATAATCAATGGGAATGTCATTTTCTTCCAAAGCCTTGAGCAATCCTACATGACATGCTCCTTTTGCTCCACCTCCACTTAATACCACGGCCACTTTCTGGGCATAAACCTCAGAAAAACTAAATAGGGATAAAAGAAAAACCATAAAGGCCTTATATGTCAAATTTCGCATCGAAAAAAATTCTTTTCCAAAATTAGGCTATATAGTTGATATGATGATGCAGAGCAGTTACACAAAACTATATGATGCTTTTCAAAAAACACGAATTGAATGTCCGCTCGAAATTCATGAAAAATTCTCATCTTCAAGAGCCATCGAGGGATGAAGTTTCGAAGAAGATGGGGAATTCAAATTAAATCGAGAGCCTGAGAGAGATCGGCCACAATATCTTCTGCTTCTTCTATTCCAACCGAAAGACGAATCAGGCCATCACTGATTCCGGCTTGATGTCGAGCCTCGGGGCTCATTTTTGAATGAGTCATGCTGGCGGGGTGCTGAATAAGCGTTTCTATTCCGCCCAAACTCACTGCCAATAAGGCAAGTTTTACATTATCCATCACGATTTTACCGGCGGGTAGGCCTCCTTTTACCTCGAAACTAATCATTGCTCCAGGACCTCTCATTTGTTTACAAGCCAATTCATATTGTGGATGAGATTTCAAACCTGGATATTTCACCCAAGCTACTTTGGGGTGATTTTCCAGAAATTCGGCCACTTTCATGGCATTGGCCTGAGAACGTTCCATGCGTAAGGCTAAAGTTTTCAAACCTCTTCTGATCAGCCAGGCTTGATGAGGATCCATGTTGGGCCCCATGTTGGTCATCACAATGCGTAAAGCTTTGTAATCGGCTTCGGTTTTGGTAATTATCATTCCTCCTACGGCATCGGCATGTCCATTGATAAATTTGGTCAGACTATGCAAAACGACATCGGCACCTAATTCGAGAGGATTTTGCAGATAAGGGCTGCAAAAAGTGTTATCCACGCAAACTTTGATGTTTCTGGCATGAGCCATCTGGCTTATTGCGGCAATATCTACAATGGTCATTGTTGGATTGGCCGGGGTTTCCAAATAAATAAGTTTTGTATTAGGCCGTATATGTTTTTCTACAGATTCCAGATCAGAAGTGTCGATCCAGTCGCTTTCGACGCCAAAACGTTTGAAAATGGTTTCGGCAATCAAGCGCGATGAACCATAAACGGCCTCATGACCGACCATGTGCTCGCCCGCACCGAGTAAACCTGCGTAAATTGTACTTACAGCACCCATGCCCGAAGCCGTGGCAATACCTCCATATCCTTTCTCGAGTATGGCTAAGGTTTTTTCCAAATCGGTAATGGTGGGGTTACCCAAACGGGTATAGATATACCCCGATTCTTCCCCCGCAAAACATGCTGCCCCATGATCGGCATTCTCGAAAGTAAATGTGGAAGTTTGATATATAGGCGTAATAGCACTATTCATTCCATTTTCAACTCCTCCGGCATGAACCAAAAGAGAATTGAAACCTAATTCCTTATTATCCATAAATTATCGAATTTTGCTGCAAAGGTAAGGATTTCATCCCGTATAACTATTCATTGTCAATTTAACTTAATGAAACGGAAGAGGATGATATTCGCCTTATTAAGAATTCTCATGTGATCTACTCAATATAGGATTATGTGAATATTGACATTTCTCCGTCTCCTTGACTTTTCGTCTCAAGCCTCTTCCATTTTCCATTTCTCGTAGGCAGTTTTCTATCCGCCATTCTCCATGTCTCACCTCGCACTTCGATATTTTTTGGCCTTTTCGAAAACAAGACCAATGCATTGTTTTGTTATTTTTTAGGGTGAATGCCATTAAGGCGGATTATAGTATCCACTAAGGCTGTAACAATAGAAAGAGCAATTTCTTCGGGAGTCTCGGCGGCTATGGGTACACCAATCGGAAGATCGATTTTTATGATGAGTTCTTTATCCAGATAATATTTTTCTTGTAAGGTTTTTCGTGCCTCCCGGCTTTTCGATTTCGAACCTGTCATGCCAATATAGGCTGGTCGTAAAGTGGCGATGGCTGCTGTGAGAGAAATATCGAGGGCATGTTCATGAGTAACTACTACTACAAAGTCATTTGTATTGATATCTAATTTTGTGATGATCTCGCTGTAATTTCCCTCGATGCAATGAAAATTTTGCTGGTCGGATTCGGAGAAAATATTTGGTCTTTCATCGATTAGGAATATTTGGAAGTCGAAGAGGAAGCGAGTCGTGCAGTGGCTTTTCCAACATGGCCTGCTCCGAAGATGAATAGACGGGTGCCTGCATCAAGACGTTCGAGATAGATTTTCATTTCTCCACCGTAGAACAGTCCTCGGTCGGGATGAAGGTTGAAATGAAGTAAGAGGGGAGGGTCGCCTGGCTTAATGGCAAGTGCTTTCTCGATGACTTGATATTCTGTTTTTTCCACCTCCTATGGTTCCTATGACTTTTCCGTCGGGCATCACAACCATTTTGCTATCGGTCTTGCGAGGCGTCGAACCTTTGGTTTCGATTACAAGACATAATACAGCCGGAAAATGATTTTCAACTATTTGAGCCAAAGATTGATAAAAAAACTTCATGGCATTTTTTATCAAAAATAAGCAATATCAGGGCTCGTGATTTATTCTTAGGACAAGCCTTAAATACAGGAAATTTCTGGTTACTGGATTCTTTTTTCGGAAAATAAAGGAAGATTGTTATTTAAAGGTACAGGATCCATGCGATGGACTGGATAAGATTTGTTCATTAAGGCTAATGTAGTCGGGGTGAGTGGATTCGAACCACCGACCCCCTGGTCCCAAACCAGGTGCGCTAACCAGACTGCGCTACACCCCGAAAGCCCTTAAAATTTTGATGGATGAATCCAACTGCGGTGAGGGGGGGATTCGAACCCCCGGTACGGCTACCCGTACGGCAGTTTAGCAAACTGCTGGTTTAAGCCTCTCACCCACCTCACCGGATTTTTTTGGCTTATTGATGTTCAAGTTTCAAAACCCGAATCTTTCAGACTTCATTCATCAAAAGAACGCTTCCCCTTCTCCTTGTATTTTTAGAAAGACCACGTTTCTGATTGAAGCTGCAAAAGTATAAAAAATTTCATTTATATCAAAAGCTTCAGTGAATTTCATATTTTCTTTTCGTCTCAGATAAAGACTCATTCAACTCTTTTGCCGGTTATAATTCTGGGAAGGTTTGTAATTTTGTGCCGGGAGTTATATGAAAAACAAAATTCTCATATCTATTTGAAAAAATCATATTTATTTTATACTCTTTTGGTTATAATTGCCATGGTGAGTGTATGGCTGGCAAACCATCAACATAATTTCGCAGCTAATTTCAATGGATTTACGGTAGTTTTCTGCATGCTGTTTCTCGATTTTATCCTCTGGTTGCATTTTTTCGGTGTCATTCGAAAATATAGCAAGAAGAAGAAATGTATCCTGTGCGTTCTTTTCTGGCTTCCTTTTATGCTGTTCGTTTTCGGCGCAGTTTATTCATTCCTGCAACCTTTCGGGTTATGGCCGCCAACGCTGCAAACATGGTATCTAGGATCGATTTTCATTGTTTATAGTGCAAAAGTATTGCCGGTTTTCATTTATGTAATTTCTGACATCATACACTGGATTACCGGATTAAAAAAGTTAGGCAAACAAAAGGAGAAAGCTTTTTTAGATGCTTTGCTCGATATGATTTCATCGCCCTTATGGGTAAAGTTTATTGCACGATCCGGTTTTTCGGTTGTTTTTATCGTTTTGATGTTTGGGGCCATCGTCTGGCCATATCGAGTCGAAATAAAAAAACTGAATTTTCCCCTTAAAGATTTACCTGCCTCATTCAATGGATTTCGCATCGTACAGATTTCGGACCTGCATCTGGGCAGTTGGCCTTCAAAGAAATCATTGAAAAAAATAGTAAGCAAGACGAATGACTTGAATCCTGATCTCATCGTATTTACGGGTGATCTGGTTACCTTCACAACTAAAGAAGCCTATCCTTTCCGTGAAATTTTGGGAAAACTCCATTCAGAAGAAGGCGTAATAACCATTTTAGGCAATCATGATTACGGTGGATATGTGAAATGGGCTTCACCTAATGCAAAGAATAAAAATCTGGAAGATTTATTCCGTTTATATCAAGAAATGGGCTGGAAACTGCTTCTTAATGAATCTTTGGTCATTAATAAGAATGGGGAACAGATTGCAATTTTGGGAGTAGAAAACTGGGGCAGTCAGAAAAGATTTCCCCAAAGAGCCAACCTTGAGAAGACTTTGGCTCAAGTTGAAAATATTCCTGTTAAGATTCTTCTTTCACACGATCCAACTTATTGGGAAAAAATAGTGAATCAGAGAGATATATCTATTCTTCTTACGCTTTCCGGACATACTCATGGAATGCAAATTGGTATCGAAACCGGAAATTTCCGCTGGAGCCCTGCAAAATTTATTTACACATATTGGTCGGGTTTATATAAAGATAGTAAAACCCCGCAATATCTCTATGTTAATCAAGGTTTGGGATGTATTGGTTATCCCGGGAGGATGGGGATATGGCCTGAAATCACTTTAATTGAATTGAAAGTTAAGTAAGCATTTAAATATCTAATTTATTTTAGCCATTTTGAGTAGTGTTATTCTTCTATTTTGAATCTCCATATTTGATACTCACCTTTTTTAGCGCCACGGTCGGAGCTAAAATAAATATATCCATCACTTGACCAGAAAGGAGAGAAATCGTCAGCAGGGTTATTAGTATGTTGTTTTAAATTTTCACCATTTACATCTATGGTATAAATGTCGGAGTCGGTTTTGTTTTTCTTGGTGAGTTGGAAGACAATTTGCGTTCCATCGGGGCTCCATTTAGGCCGAATAGCATATCCCAAATCTGAAGTAGTAAGCTGGCGAGGAGAATCTCCATCAATAGTCATGATCCACAAAGTTCCCACTTCTGCATTCTTTTGTTTGTTCAAATCGTATTTAATGAATGCAATCATGTTTCCATCGGGTGATATTGAAGGGAAACTTCCTTCACCTATCATTTTCAATTCTCCTGTTACGAGATTTTTAAGCCAAATCTGGTTTTTTGTAACAGTAACCAAGTTATAAATGGCAGCTTTATTATTCTTTTCAGATACTGCTATAAAAGAACGTGGTTGTGCCCCCTTTTCAAAAATAATGATTGTACCTTCAGGATTCCACGAAGGATTGTACTCATTTTCATCAGTATAGGTAACCTGCGTAATGGCTTTGCCTTTATAAGCATCTACATAGTAAATATCGAAATTATTCTTATCGTAGTACTGAAAAGCTATTTTCCCTTTAGCTACACAAACTGCTGGCGATACGTTTAGGTTTGTTCCGTAAGTTTTTTGAATGGTGGCTCTCGACAAAACATTATCTTTCATGTAAATGTTATAAGAACCATCCTTTTCTCTAACGGTAAAAACCAAATTAGTTCCTTCACTTCCCCCGTCAGAATCAAAACAGGGGTTTTCGTTGTCAGTGATTTTCGTCAGGGCATTGAAAGATTCTCCTTCGCTAACGATTAAATAGGTTGTAGTGGTACATCCATAAGCAATAATTATCAGGAGAAAAGCAGAAACAACGATTTTAGTAAAAAAGTTTGTTTTCATGGCTTGGGGTAATGTTTTTGGTGAATTGATTTTAGAAACAAATTTATAACAATATTGGAGAGTATTATCATCATAAAGTAATTTGTAGTAAAAATTTAATAATCCCTAAATCTTTGTTTTATAAGTTTCTCAATTTTAATCGTAAAAAGCTGATTTTGAATTATAAATCGAAAAAATTATTTCTGAGATAGTTCTTTTGTTGACGTTTCAGTGAGGGATTAAAGTACCTCCAAAATTATTATCAGGTCATTGGGCTGAAGTAAACCGAATTTCTTTCTTTCCTTAAAGAGAGAAATTTGCGAATCTTAATCATTCTCTAAAGATTCGGCTCATATTTAAGGGGTTTTGAAAATTTTGTTTTTACTGAATTACAATTAGGCTTGGATTCTAAAATCTATTCTTTCACAATCCAGTTTACTTTGATTTATTTTTGCAGCCTTAAACGACGTATTTAACTTTATTATGGAAGATTATCGCCAACCAAAACCTGAATGGATAAAAGTTCATATCAAAAAGGATCAGAAATATCGCCAAACTGCTTCCTTGTTGAAATCTTACTCACTTAATACCATTTGTAGCAGCGGAAACTGTCCCAACATTAAAGAATGCTGGAAATACGGGACAGCTACTTTTATGATTTTGGGGGAAATTTGTACGAGGGCCTGTAAATTTTGCAACACGGCGACGGGTAAACCCATGCCCCCAGATCCCGATGAACCCCAGCGATTAGCTAAGGCTGCCGTAGAGATGGGTTTACGCTATATCGTCGTCACCTCTGTTGACAGGGATGACCTCGAAGACTTGGGAGCAGATCATTGGGTTAGGACGATTGTTGCCATACGCGAATGCCTACCCCAGGCACAAATAGAAGTATTGATCCCGGATTTTCAAGGCAGGGAGAACCTGATTCAAAGAATTATTAAAGGAAAACCCGATGTCGTCGGTCATAATCTTGAAACTATAGAGCGGCTTACTCCTATGATTCGAAGCCGTGCTCGATATAATGTAAGCCTCGAGGTAATCCGTCAGTTAGCCAAAAGTGGCATACCGGCCAAATCGGGAATTATGGTGGGTCTCGGCGAATCTTTCGAAGAAATATTACAAACTATGGACGATCTCCTCGATGCGGGTTGTTCTATAATGACCATCGGCCAATATCTGAGACCTTCTCCTCGGCATTATCCTGTGATGGAATATATTCAACCTGAGATTTTTAGTGAGCTAAAAAAAATTGCTCTCGAAAAGGGATTCAAGGCTGCTGAATGTGGACCTTTGGTGCGTTCATCCTATCATGCATCTGAGTATAAAATTTGAAATGACACTGCATCACAAAACACTTTGTATCGATCTGGGATTGGCTGAATATAAACAAAGCTGGGACTATCAGGAACAATTGTGCCGCCAATTGCAAAAGGCTGTTTTAAATGGTTCGTATGCCAATGCTTGCAATTACTTGCTGTTTGTTGAACATCCCCATGTTTATACACTCGGGAAAAATGGAAAACCAGGCAATTTGCTGGTAAATAGTAAATTTTTAAACAAAATCGGAGCAAGTTTTTGTATGACCAATAGGGGAGGAGATATTACATATCATGGACCGGGTCAAATTGTGGTTTACCCTTTATTTTACCTCGAAGCCTTTCGGATGGGTGTGAGGCAGTATATCGAAAATCTCGAAGAAGCCGTGATCCGTATGCTGAATGATTACCAAATAAAAGCCATGCTTATGCCTGGAGCTATTGGTGTATGGCTGGATGCTGATACACCCGCTGCACGTAAAATCTGTGCAATAGGGGTTAGGGTTAGCAGAGGAATTAGCATGCATGGGCTGGCACTTAATGTAAATACTCGACTCGAATATTTTAACTACATTCATCCTTGCGGATTTGTAGATAAGGGTGTGACCTCCATGGAAAAAGAACTCCATTCCAATCTTAATATCCACGAAGTGAAAGAAAATATAAGAGGAAAACTTGCCAATGCCTTTGACCTGGAATTTGTTTGAAGTTTCTTTATTACTCGAAAATTTTAAACTTACCGCGATATAGTGGAAGTTTTTTAGCTCGAACCTTGTCTGCTTGTGTCGCTCGATCGAATGACGATTGATCGGATTATTTTATCAGGAGTAAACAAATCGAAATGAAGTATTTTATTGGTTTTGAAATATTTATGCTAAAATAAATGGATTTGAAGTCTTTCTGTGAACAAGCAGTTGTTCTTTTAAATTCGTGTTGCTAAAAATTTGCATAAAATTGCAAAATGATTACCGAATATTATTTTATTATAAATCAATAAGTTATGAATAAGCATCTTTTATTAATTTTTATATGCTTAATAGCTTTGGCATCTAATGCCCAAACTTCCGACCTCGTTTTTTTGATACCGGCTGGAGAGAAATATGAGGGGCAAGATGTACTTAAGGAGATGGAGCGCATAGACCCTGATTATTTTAAAGCATATAATCAATTGATGAGAGGTTTCATGGCCGAGAGTTTTTCTCTTTACGATCTGATGCAGAATTATCGGGTTCATCAAGGAAAAATTTCAGAAAAAGAACCTTTATACATTGCTTTTACGCAGCACGGGATTAATCAGGCATGTAGGGGATTCGTTCTGCAAACGGAGAATGGAATAATTAAGAAGGATGAAACTTATTACATTGATTTCGATCGCGATATTCTGGATGAGAATCCGGCAAAGGCGGGATCAATTACTCAGGTTTTGCCTCAGGAGATTGGTCGGATAATTTTATCCCAGCTCTCGGGAAGAGTGAGTCAGATAGTGCCCAAGGAGCATTATTTTTGTACGCAAACCGATAGGGCTACGGCATTTTATGAAGGATTTGCCGAACATTTCAGATTTATTTCGGTTCAATCCGAACCCGATGAAAGAATCAAGAGAACCATTCAAGAAGATTTAAGGGAAATTGGTGTTTGGCTTCCTAAATATATCCATGGATTCAGGAGGGATTACAACCTGAAAGGGCGTTTTGGTGTGTTTCGTGCAAGTGCGCCGGTGTGGTATCCAAAACTCGAGATCATGCGGAACCACACATTTATTGAGGGCAGGTTGATTCAGCGTCCACCTCAATTAAGCCGAAACGACGATCCCTGGTTACAAATTTTATACAAGGATGCCAGCGTATGGCCCGATATCACTCGTTATAGAACAATGAACAATGCAGTGGCTACCGAAGGTGTCATCGCCACTTTCTTCTCCTATTTGATTGCATCCAACGGCAAGAAAAATTATTATCCTCCTTTGTATTACAGAGATTTTTTACCCGATGACTCGACTTTTATTTTTGAACGCCAGATATTTCCCTTGCGCAACGAGTATTTGAAAATTTTTACGGTTTTGGCAAAATATGTGCGAATGGATGTATTGGATTCGAGAACTCAAATTATCGATTTCATCGAAGGATATTCCAAAGAATTTCCTGACGAAGCCGGATTGGTAAAGGGGATATGGAGGGCTGCTTCAGGCATAGATTATCAACCTGATTTACCTGAACCTCTTTGGGTTGTAAATAATAATGCTCATTTTACTCCATGGGTTCTCTCACAATTTGGACCTAAATTAAAAACTTATCCTTTCGATATAAATAATTGCGATTCAGTTGAACTCATAGCCGTGAAAGGAGTTACACCAACGGATGCTGTAGAATTGATTCAATACAGAAATCAAAAGGGCGGTTTTCAATCACTCGCTCAGATGGCTTCCATCCCAAAACTCAGTCCTTCGGCCCGAGAGGGGCTTGCACAATTACAACCTTATCAAAAAGAAAAAATTAGCACTAAAAATCCTTCGCCAAGCTGGTTCTATACCTATACGCTCTGGGCTTTTCTCAAAACAGCATTTCTTTATTTCATTGTCATTGGTTTGATCTATTTTGGCGTGGCTCAGCTTCTTCATTATCATCCCAAACCTGTACAATATCTTTGGAATTTTCTTCAGTTCTTTTTGCTTTCGCTATTGGGAATAGTTTGTACGGCCATAACTACAAGAAACATCATGTTGTTTATGGGTTTTGTGTTGGTAATTCTTGCGATTCAATATGTCTTTCGTCGAAAACAGGGTATGGCATGTTGGTTCGAGATGGGAACCACCTTATTCATGAGTTTGTTGCTCGTTTACTCACTGTATTGAAGTTATAGAAGTTATATTTTATTGAAATTTGAACAAAAAGTATTAGGATGTTTAAAAGGCCTGTAAGACCTGTGAGCTCTTATTACTTTTTCGTTCGTTCCTTTGAGATCTAACAGGTCTCCAAGACCTGTTAAGTCTTTTCCCAATTTAAATATCATCCATTTTATCTTCCAGGTACACTTTATTCAAATCGTGCCAATACTCAAAATTAGCAGTATCACCAAACAAGCTCATCACGTATTCGCCGCTTAACCCAACTTGAGAGCCTTAGGGATGCAATTTCCTTTTATACAGCAACTTGAATCTTTAACTTTCAACTTTCGGGAAACACAAATTTTTTCCTGTAAAATGGTATCATTTCATATCCCATTGC
>MWFC01000035.1 GCA_002071415.1 Bacteroidetes bacterium ADurb.Bin012 | reverse complement strand
TCATTAAACCATGGAGCATTACACTCTTAGATGAAACCGTCCGGTGCGAGAGCATGCTGGGTGGGGTGAGAGGGCAGGGGAGCAATCTCCCTACCTACTCGATTTTTCAAGGCTCTCGATTCATTATCCATAGGTCTAAATTATCCGTAAAAAATTTCGCTGTTTTTGAGTTCTTTCACTTTCTCCATCTCATTGCTTTTCTCTTTCTCTAAATTCAGGGCCAGAAGAAATGCTTTTCTCTTGTTATATTATAATGTAGTCCAAATCATTATATTGAATTTTCTCTAAGGATCGCCATCGGAATTTCTTCCTTAATAACAAATTCGGAATGAATTCAGGTGAATAATCATTAATGTTTTAAATCGAATACGGGCAAGGGAAAATTCTTTATCGAAAACTGAGGAAAATAACTTTCTATTTATCATGCTCAAAAAACCTTGATGGAGGCGTTCATGTTTATCATGGTAAAACTGAAAGGCAAAGTTTATCTTTGCATTGTAATTATAATGCTTAAAGATGAATGATTCACAGATAGAAACAGATCTCTTTGATAAATTTCGAAATCTCAGGGTACTTGTAGTTGGTGATGTGATGGTAGATTCCTATATATGGGGAAGGGTAGAGCGTTTATCGCCAGAGGCTCCGGTTCCCATAGTAGATGTTTTGGATAGGAGTAACAGGTTAGGAGGAGCGGCTAATGTAGCCATCAATATTAAATCGTTGGGAGCCGAACCTATATTATGTTCGGTGATTGGTAAGGATTCCCCATCGAGGACTTTTGTTCGACTGATGAAAGAATCCGGGCTCGACCAAGACGGTATTTTGCAGAGCAACAATAGGATTACATCGACCAAATATCGAATATTTGGAAATAATACACAGCTTTTAAGAATAGATGAAGAAACCAACTGCCCTATTTTACCGAGCGACCAATCTCGTTTACTTCAAATTATTGAATTCCAGGTTCAGACCAATCATCCCGATATTATAATTTTTCAGGATTACGATAAGGGCGTACTCACTCAGGGGATAATTCGGGATATAATGCAACTTGCTACCGAAGCCAAAATCAAAGTTTGTGTCGATCCCAAACGAATAAATTTCTGGGCTTACGATGATGTATTGCTTTTCAAACCCAATCTGAAGGAATTGAAAGAAGGCCTGAAGATGAATCATATCTATCAGACCGATGAATTCATTCTGAAAGATGCCATCATAGCCCTACAAAACAAGATAAATGCCGAAATCGTTCTGGTTACGCTTTCCGATGAGGGGATGGTGATAAGATATTCGGTTGAAAGTGAGGGATTTCAATATCAGAGTATTCCGGCACATTTGAGACACATTGCCGACGTTTCGGGTGCAGGCGATACTGTAATTAGTGTGGCAAGTCTTTGTTTGGCAGCTGGATTTTCACCGCTTCTTTCGGCCGAAATTGCCAATGTTGCCGGGGGTCTGGTTTGCGAAGAGGTGGGTGTAGTTCCAATTAATGCAAAACGCTTGTCGGAAGAAATCGAACGATTGAATCTATATTGAAAACTGGATAACGAAGCATGGAAAATCATAGGAGTACTCAACCTATTCTTTTTGATGAAATTGCACCCAGATATGACTTTCTCAATCATCTTCTTTCGGTAGGAATAGATATTTCATGGCGTAGAAAACTGGTCAACCGTTTACCTGAAAACAACCAACCTTATATACTCGATGTAGCGACCGGCACGGCCGATCTGGCTATTATGGCTGCAAAAAGAATACCCTGCCGAATCATCGGTTACGATATTGCTGATAGAATGCTTGAAATAGGGGAAAGAAAAATTGCACAAAATTCCCTCACGCATAAGATACAACTCATTCGAGGTTCTGTTGAAGACCTTCCCTTTGCCGATAATTCATTCGATGCTGTAATGGTGGCTTTTGGCGTAAGAAACTTCAAAAATCTGCCGAAAGGTCTTTCTGAAATGTACCGAGTATTAAAACCCGACGGAATTTCACTTATCCTTGAATTTTCTATTCCAGAAAATAAAATCGTAAGGAATCTGTATCATTTTTATTTTTTTAGAATATTTCCCTTAATAGGTGGTTGGTTGTCGAAAAACCGCAAGGCATACACTTATTTGCCCGAATCGGTACAACAATTTCCTCAAGGTAAGCATTTTGAGAGGATGTTGAAAGGAATGGGATTTCGTCGCACCACATTTCAATCGCTTACCTTCGGCATAGCCATACTTTATGAAGCTATAAAATAAAACAAATCAAAAATAAAGCTCTATCGCTTTCGTTTATCCATCAAATCGAATGATGCGCCAGATACGCAAAATACATTTTCTCGGTTTTTTATTCCTTCTGATCTCGGTAATGGTTTATTCTCAGGAAGGTCCATCGGTGATGAATTTACCAAAGTTCGATCGCGCATCTCGACATTTTGGATTCTATGTATCTGGTAATCAGATGTTTTTTACGATTCAACCGGCCGATAAGTTTCAACAAAAAGTTTGGAATCGCGACCAAATTCCCGACCTTGTGGCCGACTCGGCCCGGGTTATTGGTATCGAAAGTTCTCCTGTGCCGGGCTTTTCCATTGGTTTGGTTTCAAACTTACGCTTAGGTGAATATTTCGACCTTCGGTTCCTTCCGGGACTTCAGTTCGGAGAAAGAGAGCTGCATTATTCGGTTATGCAATTTTCACATGCCGATTCGTCTATCGTCAATATTTCGAAAAACATCAATTCTACTTTCATCGACTTTCCGCTTTATGTCAAATATAAATCGAAGCGTTTAAATAATTTCCGAGCCTTTGTGACTGCCGGAGCGTCTTATAAAATCGACCTTGCTTCTTCAACAAAAGACAAGGCCGAAAATCCCTCCAATGTCGTGGTAAAATTGAAAAAACATGATTTTACGGGTGATTTAGGAGTAGGTTTCGATTTCTATACCGTTTATTTTAAATTTTCGACCGAGATCAAAATGTCGTATGGGATTAACGATATGATATATAGAGAAGGGAACATCTATACGGACAGCATTAAGAAATTATCTGCAAAAATGTTCCAAATTTCTTTTACCTTTGAATAACTAATATACACACTATGGACGGAATTTCGAACGAAGAACTTTTTTCGACATTAAACGATAAGGGCAATCTTAAAAAAGAAATCTATCAGAATACCGAACGGGCTTTTGAATTGATCAATCAAGCTGCACGCAAGATTTCTCAGATTTCACCTATGAAGGATGAGCATTTGAGAATTGAATTTAACCGGATAAGTCCATTCCAAAGCCAATTATTTTTCGCTGGTGATGCCTTGATATTTTTTATGCAAACCGACATGTACGAGTTTTCGCGCGATCATGATGTAATGCGAACGGCTTACATCCGCCAAGACAAAACCCGGAGCTACGTGGGCATTATTCATATCTATAACTTCCTGACTGATTCTTTCAAATACAACCGTGAGAACGATCTGGGCTACCTTATCGGACGGCTTTTTATCAATAAGAACATGCATTATTTTATTGATGGTAAAAGAGAAGTCGGTATTCTTTATCCACAATTCGGAACCCTTTTGTTTGATGAAACTGCGGCTGAAAACCTAATCAAATCGAGCATGCTTTATACCATTAATTTCGATCTGTTGACTCCACCCTTCGACGAAGTAAAAGTGATTACAGCCGGAGCTGTCATTCATTATGCCGAAAACTGCCGCCTCGTCATCGGCAAACGTTTGGGGTTTAGATTCCAGGCCGATAATGACTAATGTTTTCCGATCTCTTTGATTTTTTATTCAATTTTTCGTTTTCTCGTCCCATGATTTATTTTTAAGGAAGATTTTATCTTCTATTTGTAAGCCATGAACAATAAAAAAATTCATACCGTCTGCTCATTGATTTTTACATTCCTCTTTGCTGGCCTGAATATTTTCGAATATTCTTTTGTTCATACTCTTGAAGCTCAAAACCTTCATCTTATGGCCAGGGGAAAGATATTTCCTACTCAAAACTCGCTCGATACACTTGAAACATTGCCGCCACCATTGCCCGGCGATAAATACGACATTGTTTTTATGAAGTTGGAACTCGAATTAGACCCCTCGATTCATTACGTAAAAGGGAAAGCCAAAATTTACATTATTCCAAAAGAAGATAGCGATAGCATTTCTTTGCAATTACACGATTCGCTTCAAGTGGAATATGTTAATTTTCATGGAAATTTTTTGAATTATTCGAGACCTGGGATACATGCGCTTATCATCAAATTTCCAGAATTTCTGCATAAAGGAGAATTAGATAGCTTGGAAATCATGTATCAGGGTGATCCACCTGAATATCTCGGAGAAAATGCGTTTTTTACAGGTTTTCATAATGGCAAGCCAATTTTGTGGACACTATCCGAACCCTATGGAGCATTTACTTGGTTCCCATGCAAAATTACCCTCGATGATAAAATCGATTCTACGGATATTGTGATTCAATGCCATTTAGATTATCAGGCAGCAAGCATTGGAATGCCCGTCAAAACCGATACCCTCGAAGGATGGGTAAAAACGTCATGGAAACATCGTTACCCAGTTGCCTCTTATCTTATAGGTGTTGCCGTGGGTGATTATCAAACTTATATAGAGGAAGTCCCTACTCAATATGGAACCATAACAACTTACAACTACGTTTATTCCGGAGATATAAGCCAGCAACAAGCTGCTACGTCAGGGCTTTTCCCGGTGTATGCGCTTTATTCAGAATTATTTGGTCCTTATCCTTTCATCGAAGAAAAGTATGGACATCTGGAATGTGGCATGGGTGGAGGTATGGAACATCAAACTTTGACGTTTGCCGGTCAATTCAATCATCATATTTTATCGCACGAACTGGCACATTCATGGTTCGGGAACAAGATAACAACGGGTTCCTGGACTGATATTTGGTTAAATGAGGGCTTGGCTTCGTATGCCACGGGCTTGACTTATCAATACATGTTCGATGGATTTTACTGGAAGAAATGGAAAACCGAGACGATTGCTGCCGTTTGCCAGCAACCTAACGGTTCTGTCATCGTAGATGATACTACCTTCGCTGGCCGGATTTTCGATGCGCGCCTGTCGTATCACAAAGCCTCATTGGTGCTTCACATGATTCGATTTTTAATTGGCGATAGCGCTTTTTTTCGGGCATTGCAAAATTATGCAGCTAACCCCTTGCTTTCTTATGGTTATGCCCGAACTTTTGATCTAATTGGACAATTCGAAACCAGTTCGGGTATCAATCTTTCCGAATTTACTGCCCAATGGCTCTATGGTGAAGGATATCCTACATATACCATAGATTGGGGAATTTCGGGTAACGATACACTCGAGCTTTCCATCTGGCAACAAACTTCTTCTCCCTCGGTCGCTTTTTTCGACATGCCCGTGGAAATTGGAATAAAAGGCGCAATGAATGACACACTTATTCGCTTGAATCCTTCTTTTTCCGGCGAACAATTTCAGATTCCACTCACATTCACACCCGATAGCCTCGTTTTCGATCCGAATCTATGGCTCATTTCGGCCAATAACCGGGTGAATGGAATAAAGTATGAACCGCATGAAACCCTGAGAGTTTATCCCAATCCGGCTACATCTTTTTTCTATCTTCCAGTTACATTCTCATTGCCAATCCAACTAACCGTTTTTGACCTATCTGGAAGAATCATCCGACAATGCCAAGTGATACAACGGTCTGTACCCGTAGATGACCTCGAAGCGGGAATTTATATCATAGCACTATCAAATGGCAAAACCACAGCTTATACAAAATTGATAAAGCAATGATCTGAACAATATGCCTTGATTTTTTCGGATTCGATTATTCCTACAATGAGCTCTTTGTTATTAAATCTTATTGTTAAGCGAGGATTATATGCAGAAGTGCATTTGAAATGAGACGAAGAATTGTGCAATTCTTCAACGTTTCACAATTCCATAAAGTACGATATCGATCAGGCTATCCATCATTTCATCGTAATTATCGATATATTCAGAGATCAAGTAGGGCAATTCTGCGATTTTGAGAGCTGTGAGAATAGCATTGGTGGTATTGTTTAGGTCAGTAAGATAGAAAATATTGCGTTTAGCACCTTCTTCGAGTATTTTTTTGATAATAGTGGTTTCTTCATCGTCGTATTTTTTTCGCATTTCCTTAATAAAAGGTAAGTTTTCATCGAGATGGTTTTTGAAAGGCAAGAGGTTAATTAATTCCTTTGTTTTCTGTATGCGTAATTCAAAGTACATTCGCAGTTTAGAAATGGGATCTACGGTTGAATTGAGTTTTTCGTTCACTTTATTGCGCAGAGAATTGATTTCGTTTTCCAGAACTTCTTTATAAAGAGTTTCCTTATCGGAGAAATAATAATAAATCAGGCTTTTGGCTTTCCCAAGGTGTTTGGTAACATCTTCAATCGTAGTGTTTTGAATGCCTTTAGCCGTAAACACTTCAGCGGCTTTTTTCAAAATCAGATTGCGTGTCTTGTTTTTCTTTGTTTCCATTATTCAAAAATCAAAGTATCTATATCCCATGCTTCTAACATAATGAGTTGATCCAAGTGAGTAACTTTAATGTTATAGTCTTTGATTTTATGCATTAATTGTTCGAATTTTGCCTGTTCTCTTATTTGAGTCATAATCAATACATTGTATCCAGGCCATATAGGGTTATTCATACGAGGATCTCCTATGCGATTTTTTACTTTAACATTGTCTAAAATTTGAAATGCGCTAATAAGGCATTCTTCGAGTATTTCGATGATTTCATTTGCTTGGGCCACGTCGCAATGAATATTCACATGTTTCATACGTTCAAGAGTTTTTTGGGTTGAATGTGCGCATAAAATATAGCATACAATACAGGAATCCAGATAAGTGTAATAAGTGTAGCAAACATCAGGCCGCCAATGCTCGTTATGCCGAATGGAGCCCAAACTTCGTGCAATAGGCCTCTATTTATGGCCATGGGCAGCATTCCCATAATTGTAGTAAGGGTAGTCATCAATACGGGTCGCAGTCGTGATCTTCCGGCTGCAATCAAAGCGTCGTAGAGGGAATAACCACGCTTGACTAGCATGTTAGTATAATCGACCAATACAATGCCATTGTTCACCACAACTCCCATCAGCAAAATAATAGCTACGAACGATATCAGATTCAGGGTTGTGCCTGTGAGGTAGAATGCAATGATCGAGCCCACCACGGCAAAGGGAGAAGACAGGAATATGATGAAAGGTTGAAGCAAGTGGCCAAATTGCGCAGCCATGATCATGTAAACCAATAATACGCTGATTATCAATATTAATCTAAGATCGGCGAAACTCTTTGCCTGTTCTTCGGCTTGTCCTTTGAGTTCAATTCTTACCTGATTATCAGTATCTAAATGAGATAGAACATTTTGAACTCGTTTGACCATAACTCCAAGGTCGGTGCCCGAATTTATATCGGCTCCAACGATGGCTACGCGTTGTTGATTGTCGTGCATGATTTCGACATATCCATTATTGAGGTTCACCTCGGCTACTTCGCGTAAAGGATAAGAATTGCCTAAAACCGAAGAAATTCTGATATTCATAATATCGTTGATAGATTGAACCTCATTGCGTAAATATCTGACATTGATTGGAATTTGTTTGCCTTGATCGTCGAAATTTCCTGCTTCGGTGCCATAAAGGCTTTGACGAATCTGCATGGAGGCTAAAGCGGGATTGATCTTCAAGTCGGCCATGCGTTCCTTATCCAGAGTTATTTGAAATTCTGGCTTGGTATTGGCCAAACTGTTCTGAACATTTTTGAGGTCAGGTAATTGCATTAGTGAATCCTCCACCATTTTTGCATATTTGCGTAAAATTTCAAGGTCAGTTCCTGAAATGACAATCTCGATGGGTTTGGTTGTCCCAAGTAATGCCGAACCTATGATAGAACCTCCGGTTACATGGTATTGCTCTATTTCGGGCATTTTTTCTAATTCTTTTTCGACCATTTTGGCTACTTCGGCGGTGCTCATCGTGCGTTGATTGGAAGGAACGAGGTGATAGACTATGGAGGCAAGATTTTTATTTTCCTTGAATCCAACGGATGAGAGAATACCCTGTTCGGTCTGTCCTGCTACAGTAAAGCCAAACACAATTCCCGAAACATTCGATTCGATATATTTTTCGATCCTCATTGCGACTTTTTCGGTTTCATTAGCGCTATAACCTTCGGGCATCTGAACTACAGTTATGAGATCACCTCCATCGATGTTGGGAATATAATCGGTGCCTATGTGATTATTGATTAAAAATACCGAAAGGGCGATAAAAGCCGCAACAATGATAGTTACAAGAATTTTGTTATGAAGGCTCCATTTTATCAATCTTCCATAAGCTTCCTCGAGTTTAACATACCATTTTTCCGTAGTATCATAAATTTGTGGATGTTTTTTTTGTTTGGATTCTTCCAATAGGAATTGGCTGCTCAGTGTAGGTGTCAATGTCAGAGCGATGAGCAATGATCCAAGCATTGTAGCAGCTCCTATAATGGCGAATTGTTCGAAGAATACACCCACAATACCGCCTGCGAAAATTAAAGGGAAAAACACCGCTATGGTAGTTAGTGTAGAAGCTGTAATAGCTCGACCCATTTCGCCCGTAGCAAATATTGAAGCCTCCTTTTTTTTGATGCCTTTTTCTAGGTATTTAGTAATGTTTTCGACCACTACTATACTATTATCGACCACCATCCCAATAGCCACCACCATCGACATCAAGGTAAACACATTAATCGTGTAGCCGCTCACAATAATGGTAATGAGAGCGATAAACATAGAAAAAGGTATTGAGAGGCTGATGATGAAGCTCGAACGCCAGGCTCGTAAGAAGAGCCATACTACCAGAATTACCCATAATCCTCCCCAAAGCAATGTTTGAGTGATATTATTTATTGATCCTTGAATAACTTCCGTAGTATTAAAAACCTCATACAGACTAGTCTCTTTGGGCATAGGGATTTTGCTTACTTCCTTCATTACCTGCTGATAAACCTGAAGCGCATTAGCCTGAGATTGTTTTTGGACAAGAAGAGCGGTTGCCCTTTGCTGATGAGTTCGGGCTATTTCATCTTTCTGTTTGAACTGTTTATGTACGATCGCAATATCAGCCAATCGGATTACTTGCCCCATGTAAGTGGTAAGCGGCAAATCCTTTATCGCATCGATGGAAGGCACCTGACCCTTTACAGTAACATTTAAGTCCCAAATACCCGATTTCAAAGAACCCGCCGGAACATTCAAATTGAGACTTTTCATTAAGGTGGCAATATAATCGATGGTTAAATGATATTTCTCGGCTTTTAAAGGATCGATTTCTACGGCTATTTCATTTTCAGGTTCAGCAATGGTCATCACTGTGCCTACTCCATCTATATGCTGAAGCCTCGGAGAAATTACCTTTTCGATCAGGTCGCTGATATCTGTCTCCTCATTGGTGGTCTGAAGACCTAGTATCACCACTGGCATTACCGAGGAATTGATCTTCATGATGATAGGTTGTTGAGCATCACGAGGCAGTTTATACTTCACCAATTCTATCAAGTCGCGTGCATTGGCCGAAGCTTCTGTAATATCAGTTCCCCAGTCGAACTGTAAGGAAATGGTGGAAACATTATCTTTCGAAAAACTCTGAATTTTTTTGATGTTTTCGGTACTCGCCAAAACTACTTCTAACTCCTTGGTTATCTCTTTTTCTACCTGTTCGGTATTGGCACCCGGATAAACGGTTACAACCGTAAGCGTAGGAAGCTCAATGTCGGGGAACAAATCTCTTGGTAAACGAAAAATAGCCAATAATCCAAATAGAAGGATTCCCGCAAAAATCATATAGATTGCAACCGGATTCTTGACTGAAGTGTCGGTGATTCTCATAGCCTTAGATTTTAATCATTGGATGTGGGAATGATTTCTACTTCAATGCCCTCAGCCAAATTTTTCTTGCTGGAAATTACAACTTCATCGCCCTCGCTTACTCCTTCCACCACAACATTTTCACCTGCGTATTGAAAAACTTTGATGGGTTTCTTGATGATTTTCCCTTCGTTATCGACTGCATATACAAAATAGGCGTCATGGTTAAGTTCTTTCATCATGGCCTGCAAGGGTATCATCATCACCTGATGGCTGATTACATTGATAAAAGCTTTTCCTGTCATTCCAGGGCGAAATTTGAGGTTTGGATTATTTATTTTTATTCGAATATTAGCCGTGGCCCGGGTTGAATTCAAAGTAGGACTGATGAAATCGACCCAGCCCGCAATGGTATCATGAGAATAAGTATTAGCTATGGCCTTTACAACCATGTTCTTACTGATATAGGAGAGATCTTTTTCGCCCACCTCGAATTCGAAGTAAATGGGATTGATTTTTACCAATTGCAATATTCCTGTCGATAAGGAAGTACCCACATCAATAGATGCCGAAAAGAAGTAATTTTCGCCTTCGTGGGCTAAGTGCTTTGCCACTATGCCATCGAAAGGAGCTCTAATTTCGGTGTTCGACCGCAATAAATTATACTTTGCTTCGGCAGCTTCGTAACGAGCCTTTACATGATCAAAATCCTGCTGACTGATGGATTGCTTCTCAACGAGGTTTTTTACTCTCTGAAAATCTTTCTCGAGAGTTTTATATTCTATTTCCGACTGAAGCAGGAGTTCAGACGACATTTGCACCAGCAATTGCCCCTCTTTTACGGCTTCACCTTCTTGAGTATAGATCTTTTCGATTTTTCCAGGGATAGTAGTACCCAAAGTAGCCTCCTTAAAAGGTTTAAAACTCCCCAAGTAAGAAAGATTCAATGGAACATCTTGGGTATGAATCCTGTAAATTTCTACCTTTGGCTTTTCACCCCCATGATTTGAAGGATTTTGTCGATTTTTATCGTTACAGCCTCCCAAGAGGATTATTCCTATAAATCCGAGAGATACTATGCTTTTTTTCATATTTCTTCTGTTTTTATTGAAGTATTCCATAAGATTTACGTAATTTGGCATGATAGGAGAGTAAACTGGCATAAGCCTCATAATAATCGGTTTCTGCCTTTAACCACATTGTCTGTGCTTCAGTTAAATCTGATAATTTTAGCATGCCTTCGTGAAACATATCGGTTTGAATTCTCAAATTTTCTCTTGCCAGTTCTACATTCTTTCTGGCAGCTTCTATCTGCATCAATTGTTCCTTGAGCTGATTGGTAACATAAGTGGCCTCAATGTTCAATAAATTGCGGCTGTCTTCCATTTCCAACTGAGCAGATTTATATTGTAACAATGCCGACTGTCGCTTATTGTAACGTTCAAAAGCATGAAATAAAGGGATTTTGAGCGATAACCCCAAGGCATAATCATCTCCAAATTCATCCTCGAGTCCTTTATAGGGATTGGGATTGATATAGAAATAATTGGCAGTCAAACCAAGTTGAGGCATCATATCAGCCTGTGTAACCCTCATGAGATTTCTGTTTAATTGTACTTTTTGTTCGAGCAGTTTTACCTCAGGCCGGTTGTCAATACTGAGTTGAGTATTCAAAATATTTTGAATTATTTCAAAATCTGCCTTCAAAGAATCTTCGACCTTAAAATCCTGTTTGATATCTCTGCCTATTTTTTGATTCAACAGTTGCTTTTGGACCGATAACCCGTTTTCTGCCTTAAATATATCTACCTGGGCTTGATTAATCTTCGATCGTATCATGAGTAGCTGATTGCTAGTAATCAAGCCTTCCTTTAAATAATTTTCCACATCGTTTTCAATTTCTTTGAGTAAATCGAGATACTTAAGTGCCAATCTGTATTTTTTTTCGGTAATCCAAACCTTATAGTACAAATCTTCTACTTCGTACAATAAGGATTGCCGGTCGATTTCGGTTTTGCATATGGCTATTTCAACGGCATTTTGAGCCATTTTATTCGCAAAATAAATCTTACCTCCCACAAAAATGGGCTGAGTCAATGAGAGGTTGAACAAAAAATTATCTTTCTCGCCCAATTTTGATTGGCTGGCTGGAAGCCATGCATAATTTTTGAAAACAGGATGGCCATTTGCATCAGTAAATGGCATGCCCGTGGCAGGATCCAAGGCAAAAGCAAGAGGTGCTATTTGAGGATTATTCAGACTGGATATCGAAACCTGCATATTAGCTGCCTCTATGGCTTGGTAAGGAATTACGGGAAGAAGGAGATCATTTTTGAACATTTGAAACTGTTTGTTCAATCTCAAATATGTTCCCGAGAAACTAATGTCGGGGAAATAATTTGCAAAGGCCGACTTACTGCTGTATTTAGCCGATTGAAGATTGCTGCTGTCTATTCTTAGTATACGGTTGTTCGACAGGGCAATTTGCTTGCATACTTCGAGCGTAAGAACTTCCTGCGCTGATGCTGATAGTGAGAAGAATACCAGCAAACCGATGAGTGTTTTACGCATAATTTTTTTTGAACAAAATTAGTAGAAAATTCTAATATAATGATGTTCACCCTAAAAAATTTTTATTTTAAAATTGAAATCATTGATAGTTAGATAATTATATTTAAATGATTTTTATATGAATATTGAAGAAAGTTCAATATCTATTCTACTCCCTGCGTTAAAATGCTGTTATTATCCAAAGTGGAATCGATTCAAGGATAAAAAAATTTCGTCAGAAACCGCAGGAGAGTTAAAAGAAGATATGGTGATCTACCAAATTTATTGGAATAAGCGCATGAAAAAGAACTGAAGATTTGATAGATAGCGATCGAAACCCAAGCTATTGTATTACTTATTTTAACCCATTCATTATAATTCGAGCTAAACATGAGGGTTTTCGAACCCGAGCAACCATTTTTTACGCCACAATTCGCCTCCGTAACCCGTAAGGTGGCCATGTGCTCCCACTACCCTGTGGCAAGGCAGAATGATGTTGATTCTATTCTTTGCCACGGCTCCAGCCACTGCACGCACAGTCATGGGCTCATTCAGCTGGCTGGCCAAGGCGGAATAGCTGATGAGGCTGCCATACGGAATTTTCGAAAGTTGGGTCCAAACTTTTTTTTGAAAATCCGTTCCATTCAGAATAAAGGGAAGATTGAAGGTTTTGCGCCAGCCTTCGAAATATTCGCGTAATTGACGGCGACATTCCAATAAAGGATCAGGACAACCCTGGCAGGTTAAGCTCAAATTGTGGGGTTTCTCAAATTTATTTTCGAAATACACCGAATGGATTCCATTCTTATCGCCCGTGATTTCTAAAAGTCCTATGGGCGATTCGAGATAAGTCTTGAAAATCATAAAAGATTAGCTAACAAAAGAATACTTCAGGGTTCGAATAGCAAGGTGGTAGATGTTCGGTTGTAGGTGTCATTCACCGTATCGAAAGCTGTAAGCACTACATTATAACTCTTTGGTTTTGCAACTGGCCTTGGATAATCCTTCACCGGGTTTACCAATGTGCTTGTGGTTCCATCACCAAAATTCCATAAATAGGCATCGGCATTTTGCGAGGTGTTGATAAAACTAACCCTTACAACATTTTCCAATACATTCATAGTATAGTCGAAACTGGCAATGGGACTGAATACATTTGGATAAGGGTTCACGGGTTTATCCTTTTCACACGATAGAGTAAAGATAACCACCAAACCCACTGCAAATCGTAATTCCTTTGAAATGTTCGCCTTATGCATATCACGAAATTTTAATTTTCTAAACTATTTTCATCTTCAATCCTCACAAATTCTGAGCGATGCATAATGTTCATTGGCATCATAAAAAAAGGAAGGAGTTTGCAAATATAACCAAAGAGCAAACATGAACAGCCGATGTCGAAAAATTTCCAAATTTCTATCGATTATCCCAATCAATCTTATGATGAAATCTTTTAAAAAGATCATGTGCCTCATATTATATCCATTCATTTTGAAAAGTCATAAACATTTTGCCAACTTTTTTGTTCTTTTAGAAAACCTCGAAATGAATTCATTTCCAGTAATTTTGTCTATGTTCTTACTCTCACTATCTTGTAACTCTAGCCATACCAATATGAATGACTCTACCAGTAGGGATACTTCAAAACAGTATAACGCCCTTTCTCCCGAGGAAGAAAGAATTATAGTGCACAAAGGCACCGAAAGACCCTTCAGTGGGAAATATTACGATTTTTGGGAAGAAGGGACTTATGTATGCAAAAGATGCAATGCTTCTTTGTTTCGTTCGGCAGCAAAATTCGATGCTGGTTGTGGCTGGCCAAGCTTTGATGAAGAAATTCCCGGAGCCGTCATTCGACAACCCGATACCGATGAAAATCGTACCGAAATTTTATGTGCGAAGTGTGGAGCGCATCTCGGGCATGTATTTACGGGTGAGGATTTTACGCCTAAAAATATCCGTCATTGTGTCAATAGTCTTTCGCTTCGATTTATTCCTCAAAAATCGTCTCAAACCTCTGACACAGCCATTTTTGCTGGTGGCTGCTTTTGGGGCGTAGAATATCATTTCAAAAATGTAAAAGGAATAATTTCAACTAGAGCTGGATACACTGGAGGTACACTCAGCCATCCAACCTACCAGCAGGTATGTTCGGGAAGTACTGGCCATGCCGAGGCTGTTGAAGTAATCTTCGATCCTGAACAGCTTTCTTTTGAAGACTTAGCCAAATTATTTTTCGAAATCCATGATCCCACGCAACTGAACCGACAGGGACCAGATGTGGGACTTCAATACCGCTCGGCTATTTTTTATTTCGATGACGAACAAAAAGCCATTACCGAAAAACTTATCTCTATTCTGAAATCGAAAGGATTTGACGTGCTTACAGAGCTGAAACCTGCTTCAACCTTCTGGCCAGCCGAAGATTATCATCAGGATTATTACGAAAAAACCAGCAAAAAGCCTTATTGTCATATTTATACCAAACGATTTTGAAGTAGATGGGAATAACCTGACAATTTTCCCGTATTTTTGAGCCCTATTGATTCTATTATCTCATTTTGACTATAAATCACAATTTCTTGCCCGATATAGTAAGGAAAGGTGAGATATCTTGTCTATAAATGAGGACAATATTCATTAATACTCGATCTGTATGAAGCAAAAACTCTTGTTTTTCGGATTATTTATTTTTATTGGATTAGCGAGAGTTGCAGCCCAAGATGAATTTAGGGTCGATGCCGAATTAAGGCCAAGATTCGAGGTAAGGAGGGGTTATCTGAAATTAGCCCAGCCTGATGATGCTGCTTCTGTTCTATTTTCTCAACGTACACGCCTGAAATTCAGTTATTTAAGCAAAAAGCTCGACATTGTGGTTTCACCTCAGGATGTGAGGGTATGGGGTGATGAAGAAAATGCAAGTATCGCCGGAGTCAGTGGCAATGATGCCTCGTTGGATTTGTTCGAAGGATATGCTGATTTGAAGTTTTCTTCTTCTGTTTCATTGGCGGTTGGTCGAACGGTGCTGGCTTACGATAACGAATGGTTATTGGGTCGAAGCAATTGGAATCAGAATGGCATTTCGAGCGATGCTCTCTTATTGAAAATAAACCCCCAGGGATGGAAATTTCATTTGGGCTGGAGCTGGAATTCCCTGAAAGAAACCCTGAAAGATAATTTCTATCCCCCCGATCGGTATAAATCCATGGGTTTTATATGGATCAATCGCCAAAGCAATCAAAATTTTACATTTTCCTTTTTACAACTTGCCACAGGGCAAACACCTTCCGATAATACCAATAAGCAATATTTCAGGAACACTTCGGGCTTCTATCTCAATGCCAACGCTGGACGCTTGGGTGGTTCTCTCAATCTCTACTATCAATATGGCAGAAACAATAGAAATGAAAAAGTTTCGGCTATGCTATGCGTTGCCGAAGCCAGTTACAAAACCCTTCGATGGCGGCCAGTAGCTGGTTTGGTTTATAGTACCGGCAATCGGGCTGGCACTTCTACCGACCATTTATTCGACCTTGCCTATAGCGCACGGCATAATATATTAGGAAATTTGGACTATTTTAAAAACCTAATTACAGATACTCACCAGGGAGGATTGACCGATGTTTACGCAAAAATTGAATATGCGTCCTCCAAATCGTTGAAATTCTCCAACACCAGCCACTACTTCTGGCTTGCTCAGACTAATGAACTGACTCCTGCACAAAAAAAATTGGGTTTCGAAAATGATTTTGTGGCTGCTTACAATTTAAAAGAGATGGGCAGCCTCGAGGCTGGATATCTGTTCTTCCTTCCTACTCATGGCTATAGAGAGATGCAATCTGTGGATGGAAATGCATTCTCTCATTTCTTTTATGTTCAACTCACTATTTTTGTAAAAATGTTCCATTCGGGAAATAAGAAAGAAGGATGAATGCAATTTATATGTAAAAATTAGTAGTAATGATGGCATTGTCGTCGTTGATGATAGCCACATAAATTCTGAACTCTTGATTCAGCATTAATTAGGTTGTCATGATTTTGAAGATGGCGTTATAGCGTTACCTGTTCTCAATGATCGCTTTGATCACCTTGTTGAGGTGTATTTCTTTCATCCTAATTTATAAGAGGCTAATAGATAGAGGAACAAGCAAATAAATAAGAAGGTAAGTTATGTGATAAAAAATTTTAGCATACTGTTATAAAACAATTGTGGTGCAAACGAATATTTTATACCTTTACCCACTCTTTTCTTTTTTGATTAATTTGGTTATCAGAAAATTTCGGATTTTAAATCGAATTTCAAGTAAAAGGCAATGAATTCTTTATCAAAAAGAAAGGAATAAATGATATTAAATGGACACATTCGCAGGATCAAAACAAAGAATGAATTGGAATGAACTTTCAGGATAATAGCCAATGTTTTCGAAAATCGGTAGTTTTGGTGCCTCGATTTTTGTTGTTGAATTCCAACAATTTCATTGTCAAGATTGTATTAAGTAATTCAAGAGAAAAGGCCAATTAATTTATAAATCAATTATGTACAAATCATTACTTTTTACCTTAGCCGTCTGGTTGATTCTTATTTTGCCTGGCTTTGCCCAAAATGAAGTGGTTTATCCAACTTCTATCACAAAGGCAGTATATTTTGATGTCAGTTTACCCTTACGTGATATTATTCCCATTCCACCTGAAGAAGCCGACAGGACATGGAAGAGTGGTGTAGTAAAGAATTTTCTCAACCTGCGCCAGCCTGATACCACACATATAGTCGACATGGTTGCACAGAAATTTCCAGGGAAATGGATAAGCAGTGGAATAGGTGTCAACATCAATGGAATAGGCAATATCAACAACGTAATGCCACCCGATACGGATGGTGATGTTGGCCCAAATCATTATTTCCAGATGATCAATCTATCGTTTCAGATATTTAACAAGAGTGGTATATCGATATATGGGCCAGCTGCCAATAGTACCATTTGGAGTGGATTTCCGGGTCCATGGTCGGGCACCAACGATGGAGATCCAATCATTCTTTACGATGAATTTGCCGATCGCTGGATTGCTTCGCAATTTGCCCTTCCTAATTATCCCAATGGTCCTTTCTGGGAACTTATCGCCATTAGCACCTCGCCTGATCCAACAGGAAGCTGGTATCGCTATGCTTTTCAGTTTTCCGATATGCCCGATTACCCTAAACTTGGAGTATGGAACGATGCTTATTTGTTAACAGTCAATCGTTTTTCTTCGGGGAGCACTACTTATAAAGGCATAGGGGCTTATGCACTTCAACGGTCTAAAATGCTGGTGGGCGATCCCAATGCAACAATGATTACCTTCACTTACGGAACAAATGGCCCTTATAGCATGCTTCCTGCCGACGTTGATGGAACTTTACCTCCCGAAGATGAACCCGCCTATTTTGCTTATAAAAGCGATCCCAACCAGTTAGTAATCTATAAAATGAATATTGACTGGACTAATCCAACTGCCTCGACTTTTGGTTTAGACCAATCCATACTTGTTGCATTTTATAGTTCGAATATTTCGGGAATACCACAGCCAGGTACCACTCGCAAACTCGACCCTATTACCGATCGCCTGATGTTTAGGTTACAGTACAGAAATTTTGGATCGTATGCCAGCATGGTTACCAGCCATACGGTTAATGTAAGTGGTACGGCGGGAGTAAGATGGTATGAAGTAAGAAAGACCCCCACAACCTCATGGTCGCTCTATCAGCAAGGAACTTATGCGCCCGACAATGTACATCGCTGGATGGGCTCTCTTGCCATGGATTCTTTCGGAAACATTGCCTTAGGTTATTCTGTATCCAGTTCTACCGTCTATCCGGGAATACGTTATACTGGACGCTTGGTGAATGATCCTTTGGGAGAAATGACTATTCAGGAAACTACAATCATTGACGGTGGAGGTTCCCAAACTGGAGGATTCATGGGGAATGGCCGTTGGGGCGATTACTCAGCCATGATGGTCGATCCCGTTAATCCTTCTACATTCTGGTACACTCAGGAATATATGCAGACAACCAGTTCTCAAGGCTGGAAAACACGTATTGCCTCCTTTTCCTTCGAAAATGTATTTGCCGTTACACTCACCGCTTCCCCCGATCATATCTGCTTGGGCGATTCATCTCATTTGTTTGCTTTAGCAATGGGAGGAACGGGTAATTATACTTATTCATGGACATCTTATCCCGAAGGATTCATTTCCAATCTTCCTAATCCCTGGGTAAGTTCCATTGACACAACAATATATATTTGCCAGGTAACAAGTGGAAATGATACAATCACCGACAGTGTTTCTGTTTTTGTGAACCTTCCACCTGTGGTTTGGGCCGGGAACGATACAGTAATATGCGCTAACAACAGTCTTCAACTCGATGCTTTGGCCGTAAACTACGATTCCCTGCTTTGGATAACCTCTGGAGATGGGACTTTTTCGGCTAATAATACACTTACATCTGTCTATACCCCCGGTGCAGGCGATATTGCCAGCGGAAGCGTTAATCTCGGCCTTTATGCAACGGCTCTTACAGGCTGCCCCGGTCCAGCTTTCGATGAAATAATCCTGAATATTACTCCTTTGCCTGTTGTTTCAGCAGGAACCGATACTCTCATCTGCTTCTGGCAACTTCCTTTTGGCTGTATGGGTCAATCCACCAACACCACCTCGATTTATTGGACTACTTATGGAGATGGAACCTTTGATGATCCCGAAAACTTGAATGCCAAATATTTTGCCGGCTCTAATGATATGAACAATGGAAGCGTTATCCTAAAACTTACTGGTCAACCCCTGATTCCTTGTACTGACAATGTATCCGATGAAATGACCCTTTATCTCGACCCTTGCGTGGGTATAGTCGAAAATAATTCTCCCAATTTCCAATTACATATACATCCCAACCCTAACAATGGAAATTTCTTTGTTACCTTGAATGCATCAAAATCTGCCGAGATCGTTTTATGTATTACCGACAATAAAGGGAATGAGATTTATCGTAATACCTTGTCTTCTTCTAAGATTCAACATTATCCTATAAATCTTGGAAATCCATCTTCGGGTGTTTATTTGTTGAAGGTTGAAAGTAAAACTGGCAAGTCCACAGCCAAAATTATAGTTAAATAAATAACCATTCTTTTCAATGCAGCCTCGTCAGTTTTTAATTGATGAGGCTGCTTCACGTTTAGAATATAATTTATGTTCATTCAACCCTTAGGAGTTTCTACATACAAATAAATTTATTACTTATTTTTGCGAATATTACCGAAATGGATTTTTGCAGCACAAGATACCCTAATTCATTGCAAAAGCCCTAAATTTAAATAACCCAGCTCGGAAATATATTTATTCACTCCAGGATATGCAACGCCTTTATGGAAAAACATTGGCCGAATTGGGCGAAATTGCCCAAGCATTGAGCTTTCCTTCCTACACAGCAAAACAAATAGCCCAATGGCTTTATCAACATCACATAAACCACATCGACGAGATGAATAATCTTTCGAAAACCGCTCGTGATAAATTAAAGGAAAGGTTTACTTTGGGACTCTCGGCTCCTGTACGAGTTCAAATTTCGAAGGATGGGACCAAAAAATACTTGTATAGCTTGGCAGGAGGGCGATTTATTGAAGCAGCTTATATTCCCGATAATGACCGTGGTACGCTTTGCGTTTCCTCTCAGATGGGTTGCAAGATGGGTTGTTTATTCTGCATGACGGGAAAACAAGGTTTTCAGGCAAACCTAACTGTAAATGAAATCCTGAATCAAATTAGATGCCTACCCGAATGGCATGAACTGACCAATATTGTGTTCATGGGAATGGGCGAACCTCTCGATAATATAGATAATTTAATGAAAAGTCTTGAAATACTTACCTCCGACTGGGGTTATGCCAGAAGCCCGAAGCGTATCACCGTTTCGACAATAGGAATAATCCCTACCATGAAAACTTTCCTCGAAAACAGCCACTGCCATCTAGCTGTCAGCCTCCATTCTCCTTTCAATGAAGAACGTAAAAAACTCATGCCTGTCGAAAATGTCTACCCTATCAATGAAATCGTTCAACTTCTCAAAAATTACGATTGGACAGGTCAGCGCAGACTGTCATTCGAATATATCATGTTCAAAGGATTAAACGATTCACTTACTCATGCCAGAGCCCTGTTAAAATTGCTCAATGGACTGAATTGCCGTTTGAATCTCATCTGCTTTCATGCCATCCCCGGTTCAACCCTAGAACCTTCGACCAACGAAACTATTCATTCCTTCAAAGACTTTCTAAATTCCAAAAATCTTCTTACCACCATAAGAGCTTCGAGAGGAGAAGACATTTTTGCAGCCTGCGGGCTTCTTAGCACAAAAGAACTTATCCAGCAAAAAAATATAGGAAATTCGATCGGAGATTAAGAAATGATGGGGAACGCCCTGCCTTTTTATAAAGTCGTTTCAAAACCATTCATAACTATTACACACCCCATTCAAGAGATCTTTCTATTGAATGAGCATTGAAAAATATCATATCTATCTCTAAATCCTTCTCCTTATAACTATACTTTCATCATTGGAACCCTAAGGATTGAAACTGATGAGCCATATCATTAAAAACCAAATTCTCGGTCATCTCTCCATTCATATTCGATTCTCCGAAAAAAGATCTGAAAGGCTTCATAGAGCTATTTCACCATATCAATCAAAAGCAGGCTTGGATAAAAAGAGAAAAAGAAAAATAAAACAATAAGATAAACTTCCAACTCCTCTTTAATATTTTCGAATAGAGGATAGAGTAATATAAAATATGTTATCCTCTTTGCAACATATCAGTCTTTGATTCATTAATTCTCCTTACAAGCTGATATTGATTTAATTTGATTCGAATAATTCTAATTCTATCGATTTGTTATTCGCAATCAATGAGATAAAGCCAATTGTAATTTATTTTCTCTAAGGTTTCAATATAGGAATTTGTAAAACTTAAGAACATTCTCCTAACTTTGTATCTTTAGAAACAATTTAAATGAATATGAGCCACTTGACCTGAATTTTTATAATTTGAAAGATATGAATAAAAGAGATGCAACTTTATCTATCTCAAATACAGAAGATTTGGCAGAGGTGATCAATGATATTCATCATTACCTCAATAAGCACAAGGAATATTTGAACAGTTTGAATGTATTTCCGGTACCTGATGGAGATACGGGACTTAACATGGTTCTCACGCTTCAGGGAGCAATGGCGAATATGACAGGCAAAGCCTCTTTAGAAAAATCGGCAGGAGAATATCTGAAGGAGTTTGCTGAGCACATGCTTCTGAACAGCAGGGGTTGCTCTGGTGTTATTCTTTCGCTTTTCGTGCAGGGCTTTGCAAATGTGGTAAGCAACAATAATTTTTCGAAGGAAAATATCTACAAGGCTATTGAAAATGGGTATAGAAATGCTTACGAAGGCACCAAAAATCCTCAGGAAGGAACTATGCTAACCCTGATGAGGGCATTCAGGGATAAGTTTTATGAACAAATGCAGCACGAAGATAATCCACTTCTAATTATACGGGATATTATCCCTCAATTGAAAGAAGTTTTGAATCAAACTCCTGAGATGCTGCCAATTTTGAAACAAGCAGGAGTAGTCGACTCGGGTGCTGCAGGTTTTATTATATTGTTGGAAGGTATTGATAAAGAACTGAAAAACCATCAACTTACCGGGATCTCTATCCCCTCGGTACTGGGTATTGGTAAAACCATAAGAAAATTGCTAAAGGACCGAAGATCGAATTTGAAGAGAGATCCCCTACTTCCGTTGATTTTGAATATCGATTTCAACCGCATATACAATAAACGGTTACAGGAAGTATTGGCTGATGCCAGAAAAGTTTTCGGTCATTTTCATATCAACAATAGAATGTCTCTCCAGAAAAAAATTATCGACAATTTGCAGGGAATCGATAAATCGTGGAATCCAGAAATCAAATATAGATATTGCACAGAATTTACCTTGGAATCCGACCACATTTCGAAAGAGCATCTCATAGAATTATTGAACGGTTATGGTGATAGTTTGATAATAATTCAGAGCAACAATAGATTCAAGGTCCATATTCATACCAATAAACCCAATGATGTTTTCGAACAAGCATCGGAGTATGGCAACTTGCTGTTTACAAAAGTAGATGATATGAAGAAACAGCACAGAAATTTCATTAGTGAGGATATTATTGGATTCGAACGCGATAAAAGTGTTTTCTGTATTGTTTCGGGAAGAGGATTTGCTGAGATATTAAAAAATTTGGGAGCCGACGATATTCTCTGTTATGGCAAGAATAAACCCTCGGTGGATCAGCTTTTGAAGAATCTGAATAACCTGAAAGCAAAGAATATAATTGCTGCGGCCGACGATCATGATATCCTGATGGCTTTGAAATTAGCTATTTCGTTATGCAAATCGAATGTGTATGTGGTCGAATCGGATAATCCCATTTCTTTGATCAGCATAATGATGAATATGCCGAAAGATTACGATATTACTACCATGTTCGAAGAAGCAATGAAAAACCTTCACAACATCCCCTTTTCTTCCATAGCTCGAGCCACAAGAGATGTATCTGGCATAAATGGCATAGAAGTCAAGAAAAAGGATTATTTTGCAATATACAATAAATCAATAATAACCTCCAACCCTCGATTAAACTCACTCATCGAGGAAATAATTGGCAGATTTGCCGCTGATAGTGTTCTAATTACCTTTTATAGAGGGGAAAAAGTTAAAAACAATGCCGAATTACTGCAAGTTTTAAAAATCAAATATCAAACTATCGAATTCGAAGAATATTATGGAGGCCAGTCGAAATATGATTATTATATAACTTTCGAATAAAATCACCGTTATGGAAAAGAAAATATTTTTTATTACAGCCGATAATTTAGGGCTTACCAGAGAACAAATCGATTATCCTCATCTTGAAATTCTGAAATTTCCGGTTATCATCGATGGGATAGGATATCGCCAGAGCGATGAGTATAATGCTAAATGGTTGATTTCAAAATATGAAAATGAGAATATCGTAGCTAAATCATCCACTTTAGTTCAAAAAGAAATTGTAGACATTGTGGAGAAATACCATAATGACTTCGATATGATGATTCATGTGCTGATGAGTAGCGGAATGTCGGCGGCTTCGTTTAAAGTGGCCGAAAACGTTCGTAAACAGTTCGAAAACGTGATCCCAATAATAAATATTGACAGCCGGCAAGCCATCAATGGTGTGGGGAATGTTCTGTTAGCAATCATCGACATCATGAAAGCCAATCCCATTTTGAGTCCGGAAGAAATCGATCAAAAGGCCCAGGAAGTAGTGGAAAGCACCTTCAGTTATTTTGTTTTACCCGATCTGAAATATTTGTATAAAGGAGGAAGGGTAGGGAAGGCCCAATCATTGATGGGAAGTATTTTGCATATTATACCCGTTGTTGGGCTAATAGGAACTGAAAAAGAAGGCATAATTGTGCCTATTGGCAAAGGAAGAACCTTTAAGCAAGTCAATTCTTTGATTTATGATAAAATAACCGAAAAGATGAACGAAAAGGGCGTAAGTAAAATAAAAAGAATCATTTCGATTTTTGGTTATGGCGATAAAAATGCCGATGCCTTTACCGATTTAAAAGAGAAGGTGCAAGCAATTCCCTGCGATGATTTTATAGAGGGGAAACCGGCGATTGTAGATGCTGTTTACTGTGGACCAGGCGCTTATGGAGTTTCAGTCTATTTGTAAACTTTTTTGTTATGAATACGATTCTATTATGCCTGACTTGCCTTTTTGTTGGATACCTGATAGGCTCCATTCTTTTTGCCCATTTGATTACAAGAATTATTTCTGGAAAAAACATCAGAGAACTGGGAAATCTCAATCCAGGTGCTTATAATGTTTTTACCCAGGTGAATAAATTCTGGGGTGTGGTGTCAGGATTATTGGATGCTGTTAAGGCACTGTTGCCCATGATGATTGCCAGTTATTTTTTCGATGTTCCCAACATCGCTCTTGGTTGCTTAGGAATAGGTGCCATATTCGGACATCGTTACCCTCTTTATTATCATTTCAAAGGTGGGCGTGGAGCGTCAACTTTACTAGGGATGTTTCTATTTTTTATTCCCATCGAGTTTGGTATTTCTTTGGTCGTAGATGCCATACTGGTTTTAGGTTTTATAAGAAAACAATATGGCACATGGGGGCCTTCTATACTTATAGCGCTAAGCTTGGTTTCTTGCCTTTTCTTCCAACATCCTGCCGAGGTAAAAATTTTAGTATGGATTGGAGGACTCATTGTATTATGGTTTAACAGGGATGGATTGCAAAAACTTTTCATTAAACCTGTAGCTGAGGAAACCTTATCTAACTAAACCGATAAAGTTGAGGATAATTTTGGATTTCATTCCCAGGAATCGATCCAATTAAAACTATACAAGGAGGAATGAATTAATCCTCGTGAGGAGGGTGATACTCAATTAAATCCTCTTTGTTTCTTGATATCGTCATAAGCCGCATTGATCTCCTGACTTCGACACATTTTAGAGGTTATTTTTGTAACAATTATATAATGAGATATTTGTGTTTTTTGCGTCACCTATTTGTGTGACGCAAGAGGGGAAAGTGTTAGATTTACGCATGTTTGTACGTAAGAAAAAAATCGTTCAGGAACTACAAGTGTCGTTGTAGCTGAAAAGAGGAAAGGTGTTTATAGAGAACTAAAAACTATTGGCGTAAGTGCAGATAAATATGAAATAGAAAAATTCATTTTAGAGGGGCATAAATGGATTTCAATACATTTAGGAGAGCAGGATATTTTTGAGCGATATGATCAGGAAGTC
>MWFC01000034.1 GCA_002071415.1 Bacteroidetes bacterium ADurb.Bin012 | reverse complement strand
TGAACTTATACTAAGAATTATTGGCAAAACAATCATGGGAATGGAGAGGAATAAGAAGTTTTTCATACTTGATGAAGTTTTAAATGGATAAGAAAAAGTAGCAATAATCAAACCATAAATATTTGAAATGGGATTAAATGAGTTATTTTAATTCAGAACCATTATTTTGGGTAAATATTGGAAAATTTGGGTTGCTTAGCCATCGAATCTCTCAAAAGGGCTTTTCAATATCACCCTTTTTCTTTTTACGCTTCAATTCTTTGCCTTATTAAATAAATTATGTCCTACTACAAACAATAGTTTTGGAGATGTTAAGTATTCTACAAACTTCGTAGGAATGATATACGCTAATTTTTTTGATGAATTGCCTTATCATTTCTCAAATCTTTATCTTATTACTTATTTTTGCTTTTCTATTCATATAAAATGGAAGTCTTCAAATTTGGAGGAGCTTCGCTTAAGGATGCTCAGTCAATAAAAAATATAGTAGAAATACTTAACTCATACCATTATTTAGATCAATTGGTGGTTGTAGTTTCGGCCATGGGGAAAACCACAAATGCCTTTGAGAAATTCCTCTCGTTAGTCTATAGTGGATCGGCTAATTTTCAGGAAGCTATCACTCCCATTAAGTCTTTTCATTGGGAGGTTTGCCGTCAATTATTTGCCCCAGAACATGATTTCTGGAAAGAGTTGGAGGCTATTTTCGATGAAATACGGGAGCAATCTGCTGAATTATCTGCATTGCCTTATGATATGGCTTATGACAGAATTGTGGGTTATGGCGAAATACTTGCCTCACGCATTTTCAGTGTTTACCAGAATACTCAAGGAATAGATCATCAATGGCTGGATGCACGTTCGGTAATTCGAACCGATAGCTGTTATCGCGCTGCCAATGTTAATATCGAACTTTCATGCAATCGAATCAGAGTATGGTTTCAGCAAAATACCGATTCACGATATAGAATAATTACTCAAGGTTTTATAGGCCAAGACATGCAGGGCAACATGGTTACGCTTGGGCGCGAAGGTTCCGATTATTCTGCTGCCTTGTTTGCCACGGCACTTTCAGCCAATAGTGTTGTGCTTTGGAAGGATGTCCCAGGGGTGATGAATGCAGACCCTGATTTTTATGCTCAGGCCATGCCTTTTCAATTCGTCTCATACCGCGAAGCCATAGAACTCACTTATTACGGTGCTAAAATAATCCATCCTAAAACTATCAAACCCTTGGAGAATGCAGGAATTCCTTTGTTTGTCCGTCCTTTTCTTCATCCCACAGAACAAGGAACACGCATTGGACCAGGCATTGGCACTATTCCTCAAATTCCTTCCATTATCCATAAATCCAATCAGATTCTCATCACCATCTCGCATAAAGACCTTTCTTTCATCACAGAAAAAACCCTTTCAACGGTCTTATCAGTTTTTGATAATTTCGCCCTAAAAATCAATTTGATGCAAAATTCTGCACTTACTTTTTCGATATGTTTAGATGACATAGGAAACAAAATCGATGAAATTTTCACACAGCTCATGAAATTTTACGAGGTAAAATATAATCGCCAACTTACCTTGTTGACCTTCCGCCATTATGCTCAGCAACCTCGAATTATCGACCAATGGATAGAAGGAAAGCTGATTTTGGTGGAACAACGCAGCCGCAACACTGCCCAATATGTTATTGCTGAAAAATGATGTCCTAATAATAATTAAGCCATGAAAAAATATTTTTTCTTTTCGTTTCTAACATTTCTAATTTTCTATTTTCCATTTGTATCACAAAGCCAACATAGACAGCAAATTTCTCTGGATAAAGGCTGGAAATTTCATTTGGGGAGTGCTTCATCTGCCGAAAAAGATTTCGGTTATGGATTGGTAAATATCTATTCAAAAAATGGCAAATCGGAAGGTACAGCCATTTATCCCGGTTTTGATGACAGTAACTGGCGTAGGGTAAATTTGCCTCACGACTGGGCTATCGAACTCCCTTTCATAAATCATCCCTCTTTCGATGTAATGAGTCATGGATATAAACCTGTTGGCGGATTTTTCCCTGAAACCTCTATAGGATGGTACAGGCGAAGTTTTGATATTTCACGTTCCGATTCAGGTTATCGGTTCTCTTTAACCTTCGATGGGGTCTATCGAGATGCAAAGTTCTGGCTGAATGGATATTATCTGGGTAACAACCAAAGCGGATATTCAGGTATAGAATTCGATATTACTGACTTCGTCTGGTTCGATAAACCAAATACTATAGTCGTTCGCGTGGATGCCACCCAATACGAAGGTTGGTTTTACGAAGGAGCAGGCATTTATCGCCACGTTTGGCTTAAGCGCTATCATGAAATTCATATTCCTTCTGATGGTGTCTTTGCCTACAGCATTCTCAAAGGAAAGAGTTGCATCATTCATCTTGAAACTACCATCTCAAACTCATCCTTAAATGATAAAATGGTGAATCTGGAAACAAATGTAAAAACTCGTGATGGAAGACTGATTGCCCAAAACATGTCTAAGTCGGTTCGCACGGCTGCTTCAGGACAAATCAGGGTAGACCAACAGATTAAAATAGATAATCCCCACTTGTGGAACCTTGACGATCCTTATCTTTACCGTATCGAAACCAGTATTCTTTCGGAAGGTAAAATCTTGGATAAAGTAAGCATGCCATTTGGAATACGTTTTATCACCTGGGATGCCGACAAAGGTTTTTTCCTAAATAATAAACCCGTAAAACTATTAGGGGTAAACATGCATCAAGGACATGCAGGCTTGGGTGTAGCCTTACCGGATGGAATGCAATATTATCGCATCAATCGTCTCAAACAAATGGGAGCGAATGCCTACCGTTGTTCGCATCATCCACCAACTCCCGAATTGTTGGATGCCTGCGATAGTTTAGGCATGTTAGTAATTGACGAAAACCGTTTATTGAACACTTCACCCGAATATCTTAATCAATTCAGCACAATGGTGATTCGCGACAGGAATCATCCTTCGGTCATTTTGTGGTCGATAGGGAATGAAGAAGGGTATATTCAAACAAATGGAAACGGTAAACGCATGGCTATTACCTTAATTGAAAAATTAAAACGGTTGGATCCATCACGTAAAGTTACTTATGCTGCTGATGTCCCAAACGTTTTCAAGGGGATCAACGAAGTAATTCCCATTCGTGGCTTCAACTATCGTGAAAAAGCCATGGAAGCCTATCATAAAGATCACCCAAATCAGCCTATTATTGGCACCGAGATGGGGAGTACCGTTACTACACGTGGCATCTATTCCTACGATTCCATCAATTGCTATTTGCCCGATTTAGACCTAACAGCTCCTTGGTGGGCTTCGAAAGCGGACGAATGGTGGCCTATAGTAGCCGAAAATCCTTGGGCTGCCGGTGGATTTATCTGGACAGGGATGGATTACATGGGCGAACCTACACCTTTTCATTGGCCTAACATAGGATCGCACTTTGGTGTAATGGACCAATGCGGTTTCCCAAAAAATCTCTACTATTATTACCAATCATGGTGGGACACCACATTCCCTGTTTTAAATTTGGCACCATACTGGAACTGGCTTAATCGCTGGGGTTTCGAACAAGAGGTATGGATAGATTCCAACTCCGACAGTGTTAATTTGAAATTAAATGGTAAAAACCTCGGAACACGTCCTATGCAAAAAAATCAGCATCTGAAATGGAAGGTAAAATATGAACCAGGTATTCTCGAGGCAAAAGGATATAAAAATGGGTTTGAGTTTATCACAAAAATGGAAACTACCGGTCCTGCCTTCGAATTAGTAGTTTCTCCGAATAAAACCACTGCCATGTCCAATTCAACCGATGTAGTAATCATCAATATTAGTGTGGTGGATACAGGAGGACGTGAAGTGCCTACAGCCAACAACAGAGTCAGATTTAAGGTCACAGGCCCGGCGAAAATTATTGGAGTGGGTAATGGCGATCCTTCTTCGCATGAACCCGATAAGTGCGAACCTGGCCTCTGCCAAAGATCTCTGTTTCAGGGGAAATGTCAGGTAATTCTGCAAATGGGAGATACACCCGGAAAGGTTGGTTTTGAGGCTCATAGTGAAGGCCTTTGGCCTGCTTCTACTGAAATTCACACCCTTGCTGATTCATTTCGTAATATGGCCCCTACCGAAGATCAGATAAGACCTGCAGGCATAAATGACAAGGAAAGAATTATGGGTGCAGATATCAGTTTCTTACCGCAACTGGAAGCCGAAGGAATGAAATTTTATGATTTTGGCAACAACATACCTCAAGATGTATTCGAAATCCTAAAAAAATATGGATTTAATTATATTCGATTAAGAATCTTTTATCAACCCGAAAACCCCGAAGGTTATTCCCCCAGGAAAGGATATTGCAACTTGGCACAAACCCTCGAAATGGCCCGACGAATTAAAAAAGCGGGAATGAAATTCCTTCTCGATTTTCATTATAGCGATTATTGGGCTGACCCAGGCAAACAATATAAACCCAAAGCCTGGGACTCATTACCATTCGATATTTTGAAAGATTCCGTAAGAAATTATACCGTTAGGGTGCTTCGTGCCCTGCAGGCTCAAAATACGTTACCCGATATGATTCAGCCGGGTAATGAAATTAATCACGGTTTGCTATGGCCCGAAGGTCATATTTCTCAACCGGATCATTTGGCTGACTTACTCCAGGCTTCTATTTCGGGAATCAAGGAAGTTGCACCTGACATCCCAATTATGCTACATCTTGCGTTGGGAGGCCAAAACGACGAATCGGTCTTCTGGCTCAACAATATGTTTGCCAGAGGCATTGATTGCGACGTAATTGGACTTTCGTATTATCCACGCTGGCATTGCACCCTCGATGATTTGAAATATAACATGAGAGACTTGATAAGGCGATATGGCAAAGACATCATTGTGGTGGAATATTCTCAAAAAAAGGAAGAAGTGGCCGGGGCAGTATTTGGAATGCCTAACGATAAAGGAAAGGGTTGTTTTATCTGGGAACCCTTGAATACTTGGGAAGGCATATTCGATAAAAACGGCAAACCTACTCGATGGTTGCATGCCTACGAAAATATCAAGGCCATGTATCTCGACCGAAATTTAAATAAATGAGATTTATAAAAATCAATGTGGAGGCTTAGACCCTTGTTATTCGAAAAATTTCATAGATAATTTTACAAAATTTAAAAAATCTAGAGAAATTTGCGTTGACAAGCAACAACCAACGATTATTGTTATACCGATAATGGTTGAGGGAATGTTTCGGCGCTTGACATTTTTTCCTATGTTCTCATTCTTAAAGCGTATACGTTCTACTCTGTTTTTTTATTACAATAAGTGTGGTTTCACTCGGTCTTTCCCCTCTTTTCCTTCCCCAAGGAATGATAGTAATTTTGATGTCGCTTAATTTCAGCCAAAACCAATGTGGTTTCAAGCTTTAAACCAAGATGATTGTATCAAGCTGCCATTCCCTTCTTCTCTCCAAGACTAACTTTTTTTAAAACGCCTTTCTTAACTTGCTTTCCAGTTCCTTCACCGTTAAAAGTTGCTTTAAAACAGTTACTTCTTTCTCCAATTCACGAATACGTTTTAAATGCATTGGAGTCATTTCATGTGAAAGCCTTCTTCTCTCATCTCTTCAAACTTCTTCTTTGAATAGTAGGATACTTGATATACTCCTTATTTTTTAAGGATTTGTTTAACACTAATCTGGGAGGTTTACTTAATAATTTGAAGATTTTCCTCTCTGGTGAATTTTCTTTTTTTCATAAGCATAAAAGTATAGATTATATTTATATTATTCTCGTAATTTGTAGGGGCTAATACAGTAGTTTTAGCCGATCATTAATATTCTCTAATAGAAGTTCATATAATATAAATTCTGCTACATTAAAATCCATTCAATGGGATGGTTACTGTAGGGATAAGCAACAGCCAGCCTAAAATAACCATCATTAGAATAAATTTCCAAGCCCATTTGAACCATTTGACAAAAGGGATACGGGCTACTTCAAGCACTCCGATTAATACTCCCGAAGTTGGAGTAATGAGATTGGTAAATCCATCGCCGATATGGAAAGCGGTTACGGTTGCCTGCTGCGATAAACCTATCATGTCTGATACATCACGCAATATTGGCATCAACAAGGCAGCTTTTGCCGTTCCACTCGTTATGATTGCATTCATGGCCGACTGAAATAGATACATCAAGGAGAGGCTGCTAATTTTTCCGGCTCCCTGGATAGAATTGGATATACTATATAAAATGGTGTCAATAATCTTTCCATCTTCCAGAATCACAATGATACCCCCAGCCAAAGCAACTACCAAAGCAGCCGACAGAATGTCCTTGGCTCCCGCCATGAAGGATTGGGTAATTTGATTAGGCGTTTTGCCCAGACCTATACCTATGAGAATAGCCATTGTAAAAAACAAGGTAGCCAACTCGAGCAAACCCCACGAAAACCCTGTTACACCAATAATTAAATAGATTATGGTAAAACCAAGAATATTCAACATGAAAAATTCTCTGGATTTTTTCAAACTCACCCAACCAAAAAATGCAAATAACAGAGCCGCAATTGGCAAAGCGGGTAATTTGAAACTTGTATTTCCCAATCTGATTTGATTTATGGGAAGAAGAATAGCCGCCACAAGAGCAGCACTCAGAATAAGAGAATAAGCAAGGTAAGTGGATTTATTGGCAGGCGTAAGACTTAAATTTTGCCGATTGGCATGTTGTTCCCTCCAGTACTGGTCGTTTTCATAAACCGGGCTTAAGCGTGGATTTCGTTTAACGTGGTTAGCATACCACAGAACAAAACCTATCCCAAAAATATTTACTATAATCCAGATAAAGAAACGGTATTCTATTCCCGAAAATAAAGGCAAGCCCGCAATTTCCTGTGCAATTCCAAGCGTAAAGGGATTCATCAGGCAACCAGCAAAGCCAATTCCTGCACCTATAAAACACATACTCACTCCTACTATAGAATCGTAGCCCATAGAGATGGCCATGGGCACAAAAATAATCACAAAGGCAATGGTTTCTTCACTCATGCCGAAAATCGCTCCAAAAAAACTGAAAATCAGCATGACGACCGCGATGATCAGGTTATTGACCCCTATTTTCCGAAAGAATTTATATCGATTGAATTTCTGGGTCTTTGCTAAAAATGAATAAACTCCTACATCTACAGCTTTGCTTTCGTTGAGCAGCCAGAAAGCTCCTCCAAGAATCAAAATAAACACGATGATTTTGGGTGTTCTGATAAATCCCTTATAAAATGCCGAAAAAATTTGCCATGTCTGAGGTTGATGGTCGATCGACTGGAAGGAATGTGCATCTATTACTTCACGAGTGCCATCGCTTGTTCGAATGGTCTGGCGTGAAAATTGCCCCCCAGGGATTATCCATGTAAGCATAGCCGCTAAAAAGATGATGGCAAAAACAATTACATAAGTATGAGGGATTTGTGGACTTTTTTTCATAGAAGATGAGGCAGCTAAAATCTACCCTCAAACTTAGAAGAATTTATCGAATTCGTATAGATGATAATTTCAGAAGCCAGTCTTTGCCCGCATTTATATCATCGGAATGCAACGGAACGAATGCTATTGTCTTTATCTTATAATAAAGTTTACTCAGCCTTTCGGCTTTTGATAAGGATTTCGAGAATTTTGATAGCAGCTTCGCTCACAACTGTACCTGGGCCAAATATGGCTGCTACACCGGCCTCGTATAAAAATTCATAATCCTGAGGTGGAATAACTCCGCCTACAATCACCAAAATGTCGTCGCGTCCGAGTTTTTTGAGTTCTTCGATGACCTGAGGGACGAGGGTTTTATGACCTGCGGCCAGAGAAGAAACTCCGAGTATATGTACATCATTCTCGACGGCCTGTCGGGCGGCTTCTTCGGGGGTTTGAAACAAAGGCCCTATATCCACGTCGAAGCCAATATCGGCATAGCCTGTGGCTACTACTTTGGCTCCGCGATCATGGCCATCCTGTCCCATTTTAGCAATCATGATGCGAGGCCTTCGACCTTCGAGGCGTGCAAATTCATCGGCCATTTCGCAAGCCTTGCGAAAATTGTCATCATCTTTCGATTCTAACGAATAAACTCCTGATACACTTTTAATCACGGCTTCATATCTCCCAAATACTTTTTCACATGCATAAGAAATTTCACCCAGGGTTGCTCTTGCTTTAGCAGCTTCAACGGCTAGTTCCAGAAGATTGCCTTCACCTGTGGTACAAGCTTTGGTAATTGCATCCAATGCCTTCTTGACGGCTTCGCTGTCGCGACTGGCCTTCAGCTCGTTCAAGCGTCTAATTTGGGCTTCCCTCACGGCAGTATTATCTACTTCAAGAACTTCGATAGGTTCTTCTTTTTCGAGTCTGTATTTATTCACTCCTACGATGATATCCTTATTGGCGTCGATCCTTGCCTGTTTGCGGGCAGCAGCTTCTTCTATCCTCAACTTAGGAAGGCCGGTTTCTATGGCTTTGGCCATTCCTCCCAGGTCTTCTATCTCCTGAATGAGTTTCCATGCTCTATGCGCAATATGATGTGTCAATGATTCCACATAATAGGAGCCTGCCCATGGATCGACGGTACGACAAATCTGAGTTTCTTCTTGTAGATAGATTTGGGTATTGCGTGCAATACGTGCACTAAAGTCGGTGGGCAGTGCAATGGCTTCATCCAGAGCATTTGTGTGCAGGCTTTGTGTGTGACCCAATGCTGCTGCCATGGCTTCAATACAGGTACGTGCTACATTGTTGTAAGGATCTTGAGCCGTTAAACTCCAGCCCGATGTTTGCGAATGTGTACGTAAAGCCATCGATTTGGGATTTTTTGGATCGAACTGTTTCACGATTTTGGCCCATAACATACGAGCAGCACGCATCTTGGCAATCTCCATAAAATGATTCATGCCTATCCCCCAAAAAAAAGAAAGGCGGGGCGCAAATTCATCGATTTGAAGGCCTGCATTGATTCCAGTTCGCAGATATTCCAAGCCATCGGCTAGCGTATAAGCCAGCTCGAGGTCGGCAGTAGCACCGGCTTCCTGCATGTGATATCCCGAAATGCTGATGCAGTTGAATTTGGGCATATATTTCGATGTATAGCGGAAAATATCTCCAATGATACGCATGGAAGGCTGAGGAGGATAAATATAGGTATTACGCACCATGAATTCCTTAAGAATGTCGTTTTGTATGGTGCCCGAAAGTTGCTCCAGTTTTACGCCTTGCTCCAGTCCGGCTACGATATAAAAGGCCATAATAGGAAGTACAGCTCCGTTCATAGTCATCGAAACTGACATCTGGTCGAGTGGAATCTGATCGAACAGGGTTTTCATATCGAGTATGGAATCTACAGCAACTCCCGCTTTCCCGACATCTCCAATAACTCTTGGATGATCGGAGTCGTAGCCTCTATGAGTAGCCAAATCGAAGGCAATGGAAAGTCCCTTCTGCCCTGCGGCCAGATTGCGACGGTAAAAGGCATTGGATTCTTCGGCCGTAGAATATCCTGCATACTGCCGGACTGTCCATGGACGCATGACATACATCGTACTGTAAGGGCCGCGAAGAAAGGGAGGAATACCAGCTGCGTATTGCAAGTGTTCCATATTGGCTAGGTCTTCGGCTGTATAAACCGATTTTACCCGAATGTTCTCGGGCGTTTCCCATGAAGGAATCTCCGCCGGTGCAACTACCTCAGGGAACTGCTCTGTAGAGAATGCCGAAATGTCTTCGAAATTTGGTTTCATTATATTTTATTTCAATCTTTTAATTTATTCAGTTTTGCAGAAATTTACTTTCCTTGTCCAGTAATTCAATGCTTTTTTATTGTAATTCTTATACAAAAGTTTTTATGTACTTCTATTGTTTTTAATGAATGATAATTTGTCATTAGGAATTTATCATTAAGAGACAATATGCAAATCTTTTTGATACTGGCGGAGTGTATCGAGAAGTTGGGAACGGAGATGGATAAAATGTGTCAGCCCCATAGATTTCAGTTCCTCTGCAGAGGGAGGATTTCCCGCCACGACCACCAGAGTTTCGTCTTTTAATTCCTGATAGATAGCAGGAGCATACTGGATATATTCTTCGTCGGATGAGCAGATGACCACAATTTCGGCTTTACTTTCATGGGCAGCTCGAATGCCTTCGTCAACACTCGCTACGGGATTGCCCGTTATGATTTGAAAGCCGGCACATCCGAAAAAATTACTCGAAAATTGGGCTCTTGCCTGTCGCATGGCCACATTCCCAATGAGCAGGAGAAATACTGCCGGACGCTTATGATTCTTGGAATAGAAATCGGTTTTGTATCTTAATTCTTCCATGGGCATGCTGCCACGGTAAGGGATAAGAGGTTGTATGGTATAAGCAGCAGTTGGAATCTGAGGTTTTGTATAGATGGATGGATCAAGCTCCTTGTCGATATATTCGTTCAGATCGGGATACTGATTGGTGCCAACCAGGGTTTCTTTTCTTGAGGCAATAGCGGCTTCGCGTTTGAGGGCATTTCCCGAAATCATTTCCTGAATCTTTCCTACCCTAAGAGCTTGATAATAACCTCCTTGATTTTCGATTTCGAGGAAAAGTTTCCAAGCCTCACGAGCTATGTTATCGGTAAGGTTTTCGATATAATAAGCGCCTGCGGAGGGGTCGGCAATTTTGTCGAAGCCGGCTTCTTCTTTCAGAATCAATTGTTGATTGCGGGCAATACGTTCGCTAAATTCAGTGGTTTTACCCGAAGGAAAATCGAAAGGCAAAACCTCGAGCGAATCGGTTCCGCCCAGCGTTGCTGCCATGGCTTCGGTTGTTGTACGCAACATGTTTACATAAGGATCATACAGGGTTTTGTTATAGGCTGATGTAACACAGTGTATATTCATCTTGCAGGAATCCATGTCGCTGGGTCGAAATTCATTTACGACTCTTGCCCATAACATGCGTGCAGCTCGCAACTTGGCTATCTCAAAGAAATAATTCGAACCAATGGAGAAAATAAAGCGCATTTTGTTCGAAATATCAGAAACACTCAATTCCAAATCTGTTAAACGATGGAAATATTCTACTGCTGCCGACAAACTAAAGGCGAGTTCCTGTACAATACTGCTTCCTGAATTTCCGAATAAGTATCCAGATATAGTAAGAGATTTTACTTTTGGAAAATCTTTAGTGGTTTCGATAATTTGTCGGGCTTTATCGAAAAGACTAATTTCATCTTCACCAACAGGATAATTCCCATTTAATAAAACATGAATTAGAGGGTCAAAACTGAGGCAACCTTCTAATTTTTCAAAAGGCAGCTTATTATTTTGGGCATATTTCGATAAGAATTCCGCAATTTGAGGTGTCTGAAGTCCAGCTTCTATATTTATTTCAATTCCGTTTTGCCAGATTTGCGTCATTAGCTTTTCGAAGTCGGAGTATTCGATCGAAAATTCTTCGGCAACGCGGAAGCCGATAGAATTGACTCCTTTTTGAATGATTGTCTTTGCTTTTTGAAGTGAGTTTTCGAAGTTGTCCTTATCGATCGCAATGTCTTGCCGTATTTTCCAAGTATTGTCGGTTTTTTTATTACCCCGTACGAAAGGGAAAATACCAGGCAAGGAATGGATAAAAGGAATACCCTCGAGGTGTTCTTCTCTGTAATATGGCATTACTTTAAATCCTTCGGGACTTTGCCAGACAAGTTTCTTTTCGTAGTCGGCTCCTTTTAGATCTTTCCTTATAGCCTCTTCCCATTCTTCAGTGCTTACGGGCTTGAATTCTTCGAAAAACTTGCCAGTGTTGCTGTCTTTTTCTGCCATTTCGTTATATGGTTAATTTGTTTTGATTACGATGATGATTCTATTTTTCGAAAAACCTAAATGTAATTGTTTTAAAATATTCATTATTAGTTATTTAGGTATTTCACAGACATATTTTATTGAAACGACTGGAATGAGCTGCAAAGTTATGGCTTTTCGCTGGGATAAAATGTAGATTTTTTACATCCAAACCTACAACAATAGTATGAATAGAGAATAAATATAGAAGCCAAAAGATTGATTTACAGAGCATTACATCAAATCAAATAGGCATCCTACTTGATTTGTCAAGGTTGAGGCTGCCTGCCGATGGCAGGCAGCCTCAACCTTGACATTCACTTTTGTTGATTCCTTCGATGTATCATAATAAAATAACACCTTTTAACCACATTTCGAATAACCACATGAGGTACAAATCAAACATCCTTCCTGATACTGAAGCGTTCCGGTTTGTCCACATTTCTCACAGGTTGCCTTGGCCACCTTGGTTCCATTGGGTATGAACTGTTTAAGGGCTCTTTCGACTCCGGTTTTCCATGAATTGATCGAATCGGAATCGAGTCTTAGTTTCGATACCAAATCTATTACTGAAGTAAGAGGCATTCCATGGCGCAGGATACCCGAAATCAGTTTGGCATAATTCCAATATTCTGCATCGAACATTCTTGAAAGCCCTTCCATGGTGGTGCGATATCCGTCCTTATCTTCGAACTGAAAGTCGTAACGAGCCTTGCCATCGGGTTGGCGATTTTTGATGACCCATCCATGGGTAACCCATTGTGGAGCATAAAAGCCCTCTGCTTTTCCCGTAAAGATTTCATAAGGTCGCCCATTATAAATTCCCACCACTGCCACCCATTCTTCAGAGCCGTTCAAGAATCTTACTACGCTGGCTTCCAGTACTTTAGGACGACGCGGGGCATTGTTTTCATGTATCACCATTTCCTCTTCTTTCTTTTCTTTGATCAGAACACCTTCTCTGGATCCTTCACGATAAATGGTAACACCTTTGCAACCCGATTCCCATGCTGTTAAATATATTTTACTCACTAGTTCTTCGCTTGTCTCGGCAGGAACATTTACCGTTACGCTAATGGAATGATCTACCCATTTTTGAATGTTTCCCTGCATTCTAACTTTGGCTACCCAGTCAATATCATTGGCTGTTGAATTATAATAGGGTGAATCTTCGATGAGTTTGTCGATTTCTTTGTCGGAGAGTTGCAAAACCTCGTCGGGATTGTAACCCTTAACCTGTAAATATCGGATGAAACCATGATGAAATACATTGTATTCTTCCCAGGAATCGCCCGATATATCGGTATAGGAGATTTTACTGACAGGGAATCCAGAGGGGTTTATCTTGCGGCGTCGTTTGTATCTGACGGCAAAAACAGGTTCGATCCCCGATGAAGTCTGCGTAAGTATGCTGACGCTCCCCGTAGGGGCTACTGTGAGCAATGAGACATTTCGGCGACCATGTTTCACCATGTTGTGGTAAAGTTCCTCATCGGCTTCTTTCAAACGAAGGATAAAAGGATTGTTTTCTTCTCGCTGCGAGTCGTATATTTCAAATGGCCCTCTTTCTACGGCCATTTCTACTGAAGAGCGATAAGCTTCGAGAGCTAATGTTCTTTGCACAGCCACGCAAAAATTAATGGCTTCATCACTTCCATAACGATAACCCAGTGCGGCCAGCATATCACCTTCCGCGGTTATACCTAAACCCGTCCTTCGTCCCAATACGGCTTTATGACGAATGTTTTCCCATAGCAAACGTTCTATGCGTTTGGTTTCTTCATCTTCGGGATCTTGAGTAATCTTTTCGAGTATCCTGTCGATTTTCTCTAATTCCAAATCGATGATATCGTCCATGATGCGTTGTGCTTTCCTTACATGCACAGTAAAAAGCTCAGCATTGAAGAAGGCCTGGGGGGTAAAGGGATTTTCGACATAAGAATAAAGGTTGATGGCCATCAGACGACAGCTATCGTAAGGGCAGAGTGGAATTTCTCCACAGGGATTGGTGCTTATCGTGCGAAAACCATAATCGGCATAACAATCAGGTATGGATTCCCTTATAATGGTATCCCAGAACAATATGCCGGGTTCGGCTGATTTCCAAGCATTATGAATGATCTTATCCCATAGCTGACGTGCATAAACAGTCTTTGTAAATGATGGTTTTTCGGCATCGATAGGAAATTGGTGAACGTATTCCCGATTGTTTTTCACCGCCTCCATAAATTCATCGGTCAATTTTACCGAGATATTAGCCCCCGTTACTTTTCCTGCCTCCAGTTTGGCATCGATGAAATCTTCAACATCGGGATGTTTCACAGAAATAGTCAGCATTAAGGCTCCTCTCCGACCGTCTTGAGCAACCTCACGCGTAGAATTGGAATAACGTTCCATGAAAGGGACTATCCCTGTGGAAGAAAGGGCAGTATTTTTAACTGGACTGCCTTTCGGACGAATATGCGACAAATCGTGCCCAACTCCTCCCCTTCGCTTCATCAACTGCACCTGTTCCTGATCGATTCGCATGATGCCTCCATAAGAATCGGCTGGCTTTTCCTGCCCAATCACAAAACAATTGCTGAGACTGCCAAGCTGAATGTTGTTACCAATGCCGGCCATAGGACTCCCCTGAGGAATGATGTATCGGAATTGTTTCAGCAATTCGTATATCTCTTCCTTATTCATAGGATGAGGATACCTTGCTTCGATGCGTGCAATTTCGTTCGCTATCCGCCAATGCATGTCATCGGGCGTCAACTCATAAATTTTGTTCTCGCTGTCCTTGAGGGCATATTTGCTAACCCATACATTGGCCGCCATAGCATCTCCTTTGAAATATTCCGTTGAGGCTTGAAGCGCTTCCTCAAAGGTGTATATCTTTTGCCCCGTTCCCTGTTTGTTCTTCATCGTTCCTTCTTCCTTTTCTTCCATTCCTTCAAATAAATCTCTCATCATGGCATTGGCTTTTAATCCAGCTTTCCGTCTTCGTAAAACCTCTTCATACAATTGATCTTCCTCTTTATCAGGAATATCCCGAGGGCTTTCTGGATTTATTTTGTTTTCCTGTATCATAATTTTATCTGCTCCTGGTTTCATTAAATTCGGCTTAATCAAGCGGTTTTAAACTTTTAAACAAAAGCGGAAACCGTGCCCCAAAATAATTCAAAATAATCTTAATTTTCACTCATTGATTACACTTTTTATCCCCTTTTTATCCACAATCTTAAAATCTATTGATAATCTATTGAATGTTAGAAGATTCTATAAACACTTGATAATCAATCAAAATTCTGAACTACTTCAGCAGTTCATCCTCTCATCATCGAATGGTTAGAAACAAATGAATTGTTTTTCGAGTTTCTAATTAGATTTTGATGGAATGATACTTATTATCCCTCGAGGTATTCGAAAAATTTATAGAATTGATTATTACCTGTGGTTTTCGAAAAGCATTCTTAGATCGGCGATTAAAAGAACAATGGCAAAATTTTAACTGCCTGATCATTAATAAAAATGGCAAATTTCGAGCCAAAATATCGCTCATGCGAGAAAGCCATCGCAAGAATTATAGCATAATCGATATCGATGAATCGAATTTTATAATAATCAATTGTCTCCCGCAGGTCAATGGGAGGATACAATACATCACCGCCTGATTCTTGCCTTGAGCTTCTTTATGTATGCTCTCTAAAAATATGAACATTCCCGAAATGTTAAGGACCATCCCACGTAAGCCCACGAAACCACACGAAACGACCGTAAAAATGTTATGCACATTAACATCAGAACTCCTGATTCGGTTTCTATCAGGTTGCCGTGGTTTTGATGATGGCGTTATAGCATTACCTCCTCTGAATAATCACTCCTATCACCCTCTTGAGATTTAGTCCCATCATCTGCAACCGCTCATTCTTTTTTAATTTTTTCCCAGACATTGAAATCTAAAAAGTTTTGCCTATTAGCGAGAAAAGAATTGCACATAGAAGCGCAAAGTGCGCTAAGGATTTGAAGTGGTTTTGTTAGTGTTTATAAGATAGGACTTTTGTAAAATATCGATAGGCAATTATAGGATAAGGAGTTCTGAAATTTTAGTTTCATAATAAAATGCCCCGGAAATAGTGTAGGATGTTTTTCTCTCTATCCAAACTTTATTCTGTTGGATGAATTCTTTTACTTTTGCTTTTATAACTGTTTACAGATGATTACAGTAAAGTCCTTTGTTTTTAATGATTTTCAAACGAATACGTACATTTTGAGTAATGAACAACATCAATGTATGATTATAGACTGCGCCTGCCAGAATGCTACTGAATGGCAACAGCTCAAGGGATGGCTGAATGAAAATCAACTAACGCCTTTGCATGCTCTTCTTACCCACTGTCATGTCGATCATGTTTTAGGATGCCATTACCTGCTTGATGAATATGGAATAGGATATCAAACACATCCTGCTTCCAAAATTTTTATCGAACTGGCTTCAGAATTTTCATCCGTGTTGGGGCTGAAGCTCGAGAAGTTTCCCCCTCCTCAATCGTATATTTACGAAGGAGATTGTATACAAATGGAAGGATTAACCCTAAAGGTGATTTATACACCGGGCCATGCTGATGGTAGTGTTTGTTATCATTCGGAAAACGAAAAAATTATGTTTTCAGGTGATGTTTTATTTAAAGATAGTATCGGCAGGTCTGATTTACCAACAGGCAATTATGAAAAACTCAGAAAAAGTATAATCGAAAAACTCTTTGTTTTGCCCGACGATACTGTAGTTTACCCTGGCCATGGCCCTTTTACCACTATTGGTCATGAGCGTAAAAATAATCCTTTTGTTTGATGTTCATCGGGAATCGGCCAATAACTTATGAATAGCTCCTATGACTTGCTGAGGGTTATGTTGCCTCATGCACTTAAAATGTTCTTTCGGGCACTCAGTATAGCCTAATTTACTGCATGGCCGGCATTTTAACTCCTTATTTTCTATCAAAATAGATTTTTCCTCGTTTCCAGGCATGTAGGGATACATTCCAAATTCAGGCAGTGTATTTCCCCAGATGCTAATGATGGGTTTGTGAAAAGCTGCTGCAATATGCATAATGCTTGTATCAGAGGTAATGACGATTTTGGCATTTTTAACAATAGATGCAGTTTGCGGCAGAGAATATTTTCCACAGATATTGTATGATTTCAATGGAATTTTGTGGTTGATTTGCTCACCTTTGTCATAATCTTCGATTCCACCGACAAGCAAAAACGGTAAAGGCGCCAGGCTAACGATTTCTGTGGCCAGTTCGACAGGAATTTGTTTGGTATAATGCTTTGCTCCGATAGCAATCACTCCATAGCCATTCCAAAAATTAGCGGGTAATTCCGAAAGAGCTACTTCATCTTTCTGTGAAATGAATAATTCGAGTCCTTTCCCATCATTCAAAACTCCCAAACGTTTAATTGCCATGAAGTATCTATCCACAATATGAATCTTTGGCAGTGTATTGATATGAAAATTCACCATCAGCCATTTTCGAATGTTTAATTTAGGAAAGCTTGCCGATGGCCTCAGAAGACGAAGCCTAAGAGCGACAGTGCGAAAATTGCGGTGAAGATCGACGATGAAATCGTAATGTTCGGCTTTAAGCCGAGGCAATAATTCCTGAGGACTATGATCGAAGCCCATTAACCGATGAATGTAAGGATTGTGTTCAAGCAAAGGCATGTATACTGTTCGGGTCAAATAGTGTATTTCTGCATTTTCGAGTTGACGATGCATGCAACGGATAACTGGCGTGGTGAGAACGATATCGCCAATTGAACTGAAGCGAAGCACAAGAATTTTATGCACATGTAGCATTTGACGCAAATTTAGAAAATTTGATTTTCTGGTAATTTTGTGCCATGAAAATTATAGATACCCATACACATCTTTATCTGTCCGAATTTGAAGAGGATTTGTCGAAAGTTGTCGAGGAGGCCATTCGAGTGGGAGTAAGCAAATTTTTACTCCCAGCCATCGACAGCACTACCCATAAGCATCTTCTATCTCTTACGAATTCTTATCCCGAGCATTTTTATCCTATGATGGGTTTGCATCCAACCTCGGTGAAGGAAAATTACATGGATGAACTTGCCATTGTTCATCATTATTTAACAAATCATTCATTTGTGGCCATTGGAGAGGTAGGAATCGATTTATACTGGGACATGACCTTCGAGAAGCAGCAAGTGAAAGCTTTCAAGATTCAAGCGCAATGGGCAAGAGAGATGGGTTTGCCTATCGTTGTTCATTCACGAAATTCGACAGAAGTGATACTGCAGGTGCTCGAAGAGATTGGTTACAAAGGCCTTAGTGGAGTTTTCCATTGTTTTAACGGTACTCTTGAACAAGCTCTTGAAATCGCTTCAAAAGGTTTTTATCTGGGTATTGGAGGTGTCATTACCTATAAGAATTCATCCCTCTCCTCTATCGTTGCCCGAGTGCCACGTGATTTCGTTGTTGTGGAGACCGATGCACCATATTTACCTCCTGTACCTCACCGTGGTAAACGCAATCAACCTGCATGGATAAAGTACACTGTGAACAAACTTGCCGAAATCTGGCAAATCTCGCCCGAAGAAGCTGCCGGTATTACCACTGCAAATGCAATCCGGCTTTTCCAAAAAAATTGTGATTTGTCGAAATTAAAATTATAACCTTATGAACGAAAATAGTTCCGTGTTGATCATTTATACAGGTGGAACCATTGGTATGATGCATAATCCTATTACAGGAGCTCTCGAGCCTCTCGATTTCAACCATTTATATAAGCATTTGCCTGTATTAGAGAACCTCAAATGTAGAATTGATACCTATTCTTTCGATCCAGTCATTGATTCATCCGACATGAATCCCGATTTCTGGATCGAACTGGCCGAAGTCATCGAAAAGAATTATGAAAGTTATGATGGATTCGTCGTCTTACATGGTACGGATACTATGGCCTACTCTGCCTCAGTTTTGAGCTTCATGCTTGAAAATTTGAATAAACCCGTAGTATTTACTGGATCTCAGCTGCCCATTGGCATGATACGTTCCGACGGGCGTGAAAATTTCATTACGGCTGTCGAAATTGCTACAGCCTATAAAGATGGTACTCCTATTGTACCAGAAGTAAGTATTTGTTTCGAGAACAAACTTTTCAGGGGTAATCGAACGACTAAATTCAATGCTGAACATTTTGATGCCTTTTTATCGGGAAACTATCCCCCATTAGCTGTGGTAGGCGTCCATATTCATTTCAATGAGAATGATATTCTCAAACCGAATTTTAAGAAACTGAAGGTTCACAAGAAGCTTGATACCCATATTATGATCCTGAAACTTTTTCCAGGGATTCATCCCCAAAAGGTGGAAGAGTTTCTTCATATCGATGGATTGAAGGGAGTCATCATGGAAACCTTTGGAACGGGCAATGCACCAACCGACCATCGTTTTTTAAATGTTCTTGGCGAAGCTATCAAAAGAGGAATCCTTATATATAATGTGTCACAGTGTAAAGCGGGAAGTGTAGCTCAGGGTTTATACAAGACGAGTTTGGCTTTGGAGAGCATGGGAGTGATTAGTGGAGCGGATATTACAACAGAATCGGCAATAGCAAAAATGATGTTTCTTTTTGGCCAGAATTATCCAAGAGAAGAAATATGCAGATTGCTCAGCTTGCCTTTGAGAGGTGAAATGAGCCTTACCGGACAAAAGATTTCGAACTGAGGATATTTAAAATAAACGACTCATCTTATCGTTGTAATGAGAATCCGTTAATAATTTTAAAAACTTTTTGAAGTTTTTTCAGACAAATAAAAAACTTTATAAATTAGCAGCCGAATTTCCATTAGATGGGATCATTAAAATTCAAATCGTTATGGATTCGGAGAGGTGGCCGAGTGGTCTAAGGCGCACGCCTGGAAAGTGTGTGTACGCCGAAAGCGTACCAAGGGTTCGAATCCCTTTCTCTCCGCAAAAATTAACTTAAAATTGAAAAACTACAAACTAAATTAGTCATTAAAAATCCAATTCATTGCCCTATGAAAAAGTTGATTGCCTTATTTTCGATAGCAGGAATGCTAACTTTCGGTATCTACAATACCGTTTCGGCCCAAGATACTACCAAGGCCCAACCCCAAACCGAACAAACTGAGGAAGCCGCTCCAGCCCAGAGCTTAACACCACCCCCTGCCGAATCTCAGAGTTTCCATCAAGTTTTAAAGGAAAAGTTCATCGAAGGTGGTGTACCTTGGATGACTCCTATTTTAATCGTTCTTATCTTTGGTTTGGCGCTTACGATTGAAAGAATTATTTATCTGAACTTGTCAACTACAGATACTCGTAAACTTTTACATAAAATTGAAAATACACTTGATGCTGAAGGTGTGGAGGCAGCAAAAGAAATTTGCAAAAACACAAGAGGTCCTGTAGCTGGAGTCTTCTTTCAAGGATTAGACCGTATAAATGAAGGTTTGGATGTAGTCGAGAAATCAGTAGTATCTTATGGTGGAGTTTTGGTGAGTAAACTTGAGAACAATCTTTCTTGGATTACCTTGTTTATTGCTATTGCGCCTATGCTTGGATTCTTGGGAACAGTTGTAGGTATGGTACAGGCATTTGATGCTATAGAAGCAGCTGGTGACATTTCTCCAACCGTCGTTGCTGGTGGGATGAAAGTAGCTTTGTTAACTACCGTTTTCGGTTTAATTGTTGCTCTTATTTTGCAGGTATTTTATAATTATCTCCTAAGTAAGGTAGAATCCATTGTTAACGATATGGAAGATTCAACTATATCGTTTATGGATATTTTGGTTAGATATAAAAACACTAAAAAATAAAAACCCATGTCATCTACATTAATAGATATTGGCATTTATATAACGTATGCATTAGCCTTAGTTGCCCTTGTGTCTGTTATTGTTTTTCCTTTAATGTCTGTATTCAAGGATTTTAAGCAGGCTAAGGGGGGGCTATTAGGTTTTTTGGGAATCATTGCTCTTATTGTAATAGCAATCTTACTATCCCCAGCCGATCAGGGACCTTTCTATGATAAATTTTCCATTGGTCCTACTCTTTCAAAGGCAATCGGAGGTACAATTATTGCTACTTATATCCTTTTCGGAGGATTAATTCTTTCTATTCTTTATTTTGAAGTTGTAAAATGGTTTAAGAAATAAACCTTAAAAATGGAATCAACATGAAACGTGCAAGGCCAGAACTTAATACCGGTTCAATGGCAGACATCTCCTTCCTCTTGTTAACCTTTTTCCTGTTAACTTCTTCAATTGACACGGATTTAGGTATTCTAAGACGTTTGCCCCCTCCACCGGATCCTACTCAAGAACAGGTTGATATTAAAAAGAGGAATATATTTACTGTTTTGGTAAATAAAAATGACGAACTGCTTGTACAAGGCCGACCTATGGATATTAGTATGCTTAGAGCCGCTGCTAAGGAGTTCCTTGCAAATCCCTATAATCGTCCAGATCTCCCTGAAAAGAAAATGGAGATAATTCCTGGTTTAGGAGAAGTCGAAACATCGAAAGGCGTTATATCACTAAAAAATGACCGAGGTACATCCTATAAAATGTACATTAAAGTTCAGAACGAGCTAACTGCAGCTTTTAATGAGCTGCGCGACGAGCTTTCAATGGAACGCTTTGGGGTGAAATTTAGCCAATTATCAAATCAGCAATATATCGATGCTATACAAAAAGCTATTCCAATGTCGATTTCAGAAGCCGAACCCGAAAACGTAGGAGGTAAATAATTATGGCAAGATTTAAAAAATCGGAAGGACGTTCAACACCAGGAATCAATACAGGTTCAATGTCGGATATTATTTTTATGTTCCTGTTTTTTTTCATGGTTATTACTACCATTAGAGAAAGTTCTTTAATTGTAAGAGTAAAAGTTCCTCAGGCTACCGAAGTCGCAAAGCTCGAAAGAAAATCTTTGGTTAGTTTCATTTATGTAGGACAACCCATTGATTATAAATACGGTACAGAAAGCCGCATTCAGCTCAATAATCAGTTTGCTTCGGTGGCCGATATTCGTGAATTTATTACTCGCGAAAGAGAAGCCCGTGATGAAGTGGATAGACCTCTACTTACAACTTCATTAAAAGTGGACGAAGAAACCCGTATGGGAATCGTAACAGATATCAAACAGGAACTTAGGCAGGTGGGAGCATTCAAGATCAACTATTCTGCCCGAAAAACCCTTGCTAAAGAATAATCTTTCCTCTTCATGACTAATTATTAGGAGGCCCTCAGGTATCATGCCTAAGGGCCTCTTTTTAGCATCGATACATCAATCCCAAATATCCACTCAAAACTTATGATAGCCCGGTTGGCTCAATAGGCCTTAAGGCACTATCCAAAAACCAATAAAGGTAGATTCGTCATCGAAATTTATACCTTCATGAAAAATTGGAGATGTAAAACTACTTCGTTCATTTGGCTCACCTTGTCTTATTAGACAAAAATCTCCTAAATTCGCACATTTGTTCAAACTCTCGTTTCTATGCCTTTCATGTCATTTCAAAATCATCCCGTTTATTATGAAAGCCGAGGTCTAGGGCCGGCTATTGTTTTTCTCCATGGCTTCATGGAATCTCATAAAATCTGGGAATCTTTTGCTAATTCATTCTCCAATGAATTTCAATCAATTACCTTCGATTTGCCGGGACATGACCAAAGCGATATCATTGCTCCTGTCCATGGTATGGAACTAATGGCTGATTGCACTAAGAGTATATTGGACCATCTGGGGGTGAAAGATTGCATCCTGGTCGGGCATTCTATGGGAGGTTATGTTTCGCTTGCCTTTGCTGATAAATTCCCTGAGCGGGTAAAAGGGCTTGTTTTGTTTCATTCTTCTGCTTTACCCGATTCTGATGAAGGCCGCAAAAATCGTGAACGGACAATTGAATTCATTCAACAAAACAAAACGGGATTTATTTTGCAATTTATTCCATCATTATTTGCTCCGAGTAATGCGGAAAAATATCAAATGGAAATCCAAATGCTCATCGAGTCGGCCTCGTACATGAAGCCGCAAGCTATTATTGCCGCTCAAATAGGAATGAAGGAAAGACCTTCTTATTTGGACGTTCTTACTCATATCCAGGCACCTGTTCTTTTCATTATTGGTAAGCAGGACAGCCGCATATCGGCCAAAGATTATTTTTCCCAAATTTTTCTTCCCTCACATTCTGAGATCCTCGTACTCGAAAATGTCGGCCATAACGGATATATCGAGGCTTTCCCTGTTACCTCGGCTGCTATCCGACATTTCGCACAACGAGCATTCGAGTTGTATTCGGCTATCTGATTATTTCATGAAGTTGCTTCTCCTTTCTTGTTTCCTTCTTTATTGTTAGGGAAAATGCCGACGAATTAATAATGGAAAAAATTTTGGCAAAGGCGATTATAAAAATTTGACTGCGAATTATGTATTTACATCTATTTTCTCAGGACATAGTTACATCACAAGTTCTTCTTCCTTCTGTAAGATTGAAATTAGCCTAAGCGCTTGCTATTTAATAACCAAAGACATCCTCGGCAAGTTTTCAGTTTTAAATTTATTTATTTTGCAAGTTTCATTCGATACCTATTAATAAAATGAGATGTAGAAGAATTTTCGATTTATTGGAATACAACGTTGAACGTTACCATCAACCCATTGCTTTGGCAGGTAAGAAAGCGGGTAAATGGATTACGTATTCTTCAGAAGAATACGCCCAATACGCCAATTGGGTAAGTTACGGTTTGATGGCAATGGGTGTAAGAAAAGAGGATAAAATAAGTACAATAAGCACCAACAGGCCTGAATGGAATTTTGTGGATATGGGGATACTTCAGATTGGTGGTGTTCATGTCCCTATTTATCCTACTATCAGCGATGATGACTTGATGTATATCTTGAAAGAAGCCGAAGTAAAACTCATTTTCGTTGGAAACAAATATTTATATGGTAAAATCAGGGATTTTTCGGAACAGCTCCCTTCCTTGATAGCAATTATTTCATTCGATGAAGTGGAAGGCTGTATACCCTTCTCAGAGTTTATCCATTTCGCGAAATCCAATATTCAGAAAGATTTGCTCGATCGATTGAAAGCCACTGTATCGCCATACGATCTGGCTTCTATCATTTATACATCGGGAACGACAGGCTTGCCCAAAGGCGTGATGCTAACGCATGAAAATCATTTGTGCAACTCATTAGTGGCGGCTTTTACTATTAATTTAAAATCTACATATACTGAACTGAGTTTTCTTCCTTTATCTCACTCTTATGAACGTATGGTGAATTATGCAACAATTTATTTGGGTATGCCTGTTTATTATGCCGATGTTACGGCGAATATTCTCCTCAATTTTCAGGAAATCAAGCCTCAATTGATGATTACCGTTCCATTGTTGTTAGAAAAGGTTTATCAGGGGATATTGAAGAAAAGGCTTGAGCTTGGCAGAATTCAGCGATTTGTATTCGATTGGGCCTTGAGCCTTGCACAAAGGTTTGAAATCAATAAGGATTTGGGAAAATGGTATCGTTGGAAGTTAAGCATTGCTGATCGACTGGTTTTTGTGAAGTGGCGTGAAGCTTTGGGAAGTTCATTGGTGAAGATTGTAACGGGTGGAGCAAGTATTCGGCCTGAATTGGTGAATATTTTTTGGGCTGCTGGTATCAAAGTTTACGAAGGTTATGGTCTTACCGAGGCCTCTCCTCTGGTTGCTTTCAATACTGAATCTGCCATTAAGGTAGGAACCATTGGCAAGGCTATTCCCGATATTCTCGTCAAGATATCGGATGAAGGAGAATTAATGGTGAACGGACCAAATGTGATGAAGGGTTATTATAAACACCCCGAGCTTACCAACGAAGTAATCGAACCAGATGGATGGCTTCATACTGGCGATATAGCCACAATTGACGAAGAAGGTTTTATCACTATTACGGGTCGAAAAAATGAAATTTTTAAAATGGCTTCAGGAATTTATGTAAATCCCGAAAAACTTGAAAATAAACTTCAACAATCTTTTTTTATCAGTCAAGCCTTTGTTGTTGGTGAACATCAAAGTTTTCTTTCGGCAATTATTCTTCCAGAGTTTGATTATATAAAGGAATACTTTGCCCATCAAGGTATCTATTTCAATTCTAATCTTGAAATTATACAGAATCAGAAAGTTATATCTTTAATCGAGGAAGAAATTAAAATATTGAATGGACCTGGAATAAAGGAGAATGAAAGTATACAACGTTTTGCCCTCGTAGCCGACGATTGGACGATAGAAACCGGTGAATTATCTCCTTCACTGAAACTGAAAAGAAGAGTGGTGATGGAAAAATATAAGGAATTGATACAAAATTTTTACAGAAAAGAGAATGGCGGCTGGTAAGAAAAAAGATAAACCCCGAATTGCCATCGGAAACCTGAACCATGACGCTAACCAAACTCAAAACTTGTTTTTACAGAGTCCAATAAACCACCGTCGTTCCATGACTAAGAATAATTTCGAGAGTATCATCTTCTTTTATGAAGATGCCTCTACTTACAAACGTTTTTTATCGAATGGCATTCAAGAATGGCCCTCATTCTTTTCCTAATTTGGCTTTTTGAACGAACTCATCAGGATATAGGGCACCATCACAAAATTCCCGCTTTCATTAGCTCATAAATCATGAATGTCGAAATTGTGGGTTCCAAAACCGCATGACCCATCTTTTCTTTTGGGATATTGTGAGGAATACAAATAATTGTATCACATTTTTCTAATGACCTTCATTAGAATTTATACCTCGATAATAAATCCGGGATAAAAAGGTCTTTTGCAAATGATTCAATATAGAAACTCCCGTGAGTTTAATAAATCCATCCATAAAATACTTTTAAAAACAGTTCTTCAATAAACACCTATGGCTAATTTTGAATATTGTATCCTGTTGTTAGTTTTCAATTCCACTATGTATATACCAGTCTCCAAAGCCTGAAGAGCAATATCGGACAATGGAACCTCTTTTGTGTAAGAACCAGCCTCTATCCTGCCTAAAATTCTTTGTCCTATCTTTTGACCCGAAATATTGTAAAGCACAAGCTCAACCTGGCTTCTTTGCTCGAGATAGAAAGAAACAAAGATTTTCTCATTTGCCGGATTTGGCCAGATACGAAAAGAGGGTTGTTCTTCCATTTCGACAAAACCCGTATTCAAGCTGGCTGGTTTTGGAATGCGTGAGGTGCTCCATAAATGATATTCTCCGGGCTCGAAAGTAATGGTTGCGGTCAAGTTTTGCACCTCGAGTGAATCGCCGCTGAAAAATTCGTACCATTTTCCATCACGCGTGAATCCAGGAACGATATCTTTGGCATTCACATCGAAATTACCCGTTATCACTACGTCCATATCCGAATGTCGGAGTATGATTCTACGATCGACCCCATTGAGTTTATAACTGTAATCCGTTGTATTAAAAACTGGATAATTATTTTTCAGATAATGGAGTGCCGAGTAAACCTCATAAAGATAGTGGCGGCGCCAGTCGGTATAGTAATCCCAGCGTACCGGCTTCTCTCCTACCCTTCCGTTATAGTCGATGCTGTAATCGTAACCCAGTTCGCCAAACTGCCATATCATTTTTGGCCCGGGTACAGGGATAAAGAAAGTAGCCGCCAGAGCAGCTCTTTCGAGGGCAATAGTCATATCTTTGATGTCATAATCTGGATTGGTTGAAACGCCCCAAGTCAGGTTTTTGTACATCAACCGCTCCTCATCATGACTTTCCATATATCCAACTACATGAGGATTATTCCATCCGCGGCGCTGGTAATCGATCGATGAAAAATCGCTACTGCTTGTATATCCCATAGATGCATCACAATAGGCTCCGTTAAGGTTTCCCCAAAGCAGCATCCCATAGTTGGCCAGAATTTTTTCTTCCAAATTATCGGTAAAATGTTCTAAAATAACATAAGCCTGAGGATTGACTGACCAAATAGAATCGGTATAATTTTTCAGTATGGCAATCCGAGTGGCATCATAAGCCCAGCCATCCCCAGGCTTATTGGTAAATCCTTTGCTAAAGTCGAAACGAAAACCATCTGCCTTATATTCTGTAAGCCAGTAGCGTGTTACTCGATATACAAATTGTTTTGTATAAGGACTTTCGTGGTTGAAATCGTAACCCCAGCTATAGCTTGGATTGGGCGAAGTCTGATTGAACCATGGATTATCAGCAGCCGGAATCTGTTTTACATCATCCCAGTATAGTTTTACTAGAGGATTATTCCCGTATGCATGATTCAGCACTATGTCCAAAATAACAGCAATTCCTCTTTTATGACATTCATCTATCAATTTTTTTAAATCGTTCTTGGGGCCATAGTATTTGTCAGGGGCAAAATAAGTCATGGGATTATAACCCCAGCTCGAATTCCCCTCGAATTCCATCAATGGCATCAGCTCGATGGCATTGACTCCCAGTTTGACAAGGTAATTTAAAGTGTCGATGACCGATTGATAAGTATGTTTTGTTGTAAAATCGCGGATAAGCAATTCATAAATAACGAGTTTCTCCCTCGATGGAGGCGAAAATTGTTCGATTTGCCATGCAAATGGTTCTTGAGCAGTTTGAAGAACCGACGCTATGCCTGTAGTTTTTCCACTTGGGTAAATTAGCATTGCGGGATAAACCGACGTAGGGATATATTTATCGTTCCACGGATCACTGATTTTATCACAATAAGGATCGGATATCCTGATTTTTCCATCCACTAAATATTGATAGATATATTCTTTGGCGGGAATCAAACTGCTTATCTCTAACCAGAATCTTTCTCCATCTGCAGTTTTATTCATATAATATTCTGGCAAAATCTCCCAATTGCTGAAATCGCCAATTGCGAATACATTTTTCTTCCCCGGAGCCTGCAAACATAATATAACCGTTGAATCGTCAACGTAATTTATGCCGTCGTATATTCCATCGGGTAACTCCACCACTGTGGGTTGCGGAATTACAACATAAAACAAGGTATCTCTTACTATCTGCTGAGAATTTTTAGCTACAAAAATAAGATGATGATCGTTCCAATATCCATTTATTGGACTCGCCACAAGGGTATCATCCATAAAAACTCCTGCTACGGCTTTTCGAAGACTGCCATTTTCAAATACCCACATTGAATCAGCCTG
>MWFC01000033.1 GCA_002071415.1 Bacteroidetes bacterium ADurb.Bin012 | reverse complement strand
TTCTTCCAAAACGACTTTTCTTACGATTTTTAGTAATATCATTTTCAAAAATCTTTAACAAATAAGGTTTCATCTCTAATACTGTATCAATAAAACATAATTGAGGATCATAGGACCAATCAGGTTGTTCGAATAAAATCTTAAAATCTTCAAATAAACGCATGGCATTATTTTTTTAATAATTTTCAACAGATTTACAATATAAAATAATACCAATAAGGGTTTTAATTAATTAGTTATCAAAAAGTTATTAACAATTTGAGTTTATAGACAGACTCTAAGTAATTTTGAGGTCGAGACTTTTCGGAGTGGACTCAAGTTTATAAAGTAAAAAACGAAGAAAGGGAGAAAAGGAGAATGGATAATGGTGGCTAGCGAATGGTGATTAGTGAATGGTGATTGAAGTTTGTTCGTAATAAGGTGTTTGTTGTAAGGTGTTTGTTGCTTGTTTTAGGTTGTAAGTTGTAAATCGTAAGTTGTTGGTTATCAGTTGTAAGTTGTTCGTTGTTTATAATTTATTTGAGAAAATAATAATTGATCTATTGCGTAATGAGAAGTTTTTTAGTCAGAATAATATTTTCGGAAAATAATTGAATGATGTATATACCACTTTTTAATTTTACTGGTAGTTGAAAAATATAAGGAGGGCTATTGAAGGTGTTGCTTAGCATTTCGTGTCCTGTAAGGCTATAAATATGAATGGATTTTAATTTAAGGGGAATGGAGGAGTTTTTAATTTGAATTTGATTTAGAAATGGAATATAACTCATTTCGATGATGGACATGTTATTTTCAGATGGTACTGCAGCCGAAGGGCATGACCAGCTCATTGCATAATTGGCTTGTGGATGTTTGCCAGTAGCCTCAAATGTAATATAAAAACCATAGTCGCTGATTATTTCAGTGGAATCGTTGCCAGGCCATATTGTTTCCAAGGGTGTTCCAAGAGGTTGTTGCCTATCGAAGATAGTAATTTTTGAGTTCTGAAGATTGAGGTCGAAAAATTTCAGCTTATAGGGTCCAGGGTAATTTGGGAGAATACTCATATTTTGAGTGATAAAAATTGATGGATTCATTAAAAAGCCACCCGAGTCGAATATTGTATCCTGACAAAGCATACCTCCGTTTTCAGAGAAGGCTTGTTGGATAGCATCCCATAATTCGTCGTAGCCCATGTCATATCCCAGAGCCCAGATGCCGATTCCTTTTAGGTCGGAAGCAATTACTCTTTGGTATTTATATAACAAGCTTGGGGCCTCATCAATAAAACAGTGATTCCAGCCATTGGCTTGGTAGGCATAGTAAACTGAGCGTGAGGGAAAATTCATTTTTCGGTTACTCCATGAGAAAAATACAGGATTATTTCTAACATTGCGATAAGTAACTGCACTTCCACTTCCTCTTGTTGAAGCAGGAGCTTCTAACTGGGTCACAGGCCATATTCTGCCATAATATGGCACTCCCAGCAAAATCTTTTCTTTCCCAATTCCTTGTGAAAAATAATATTCAATGGTTTGACTAACATTATATGGATAAGTAGTTTCCATAGGATAGAGAGGAGAAACGGGGCCAGCCGTTGTGCTTAAATTCCAGTAATAATCATAAGCCATTACCATAAAAAAATCGACATCTTGTGCCAGATTACTTAACTCAAAAGTATTGTTCCAGTTGACTGCAGGAGTGGCCATGCTTAAAAGGCAATCAGGAGCAGTAGAATCGAGATATTGGCGCAGTTCATGAATGTAATTTGTTAAGGAACTGGCTTGTGAAGATGGTACAGCCTCAAAATCAATGTTTACTCCATGAATTCCTCTTGACTTTACAAGATGAACGATTTGCTCGTTCAAGGTTTTACGCGCCAAAGCATCTTCAAAAAAACTGGCATGCCCGCTAAAAAGCGTTACACATAAGTGTACATGAATTCCTTTTGTCAAAGCCGTGTCGATTACTGTTGCATTTCCGAAATCATTAGTGGTAACCGGCATCCCACTGCTTGCATCGACTTCATAAGAAAAGTAACATAAATCGGTAATCAAATCCCATCGATAATCACCCCACGAATTATTCATCCAATAAGGGTGATATCCAAAAATCATCTTTCCTTTTTTGAGAGGAATGTTGGTTTTATTTCTGCCGGGCTTACCATGAGAAGTATCAGAAGGAATAGGATGTACTTTATAATATTGTTGTTCAATAACATGAATAGATCGAAATTCTGTATCTTGAGCAAGCAATACGAACGGGAAAAGCACAAGGAAAATAAGGCAAATTACTGTCGATAAAAAATGGTAAAATAATTTCATTTTAAAAAATTTTCAAGAAAAAATTCATATAGATTATTCAGGGTTTTCTTTTGCATAAGCAATCAATTTGTTGTACCATTCTTCTCCGTAGCGTTGAATGAGAGGTTTTTTCAAGAAAACATACAGAGGAATACCCAGAGATTTGCCTTTTTTTAGGGCTGGCTTACAAATATTCCATTTATGATAAATGAGGAAATCTCCCGTAACTGATCTTCCGACTCGAATAGGATAGAGAAAACAGGACTGAGGTTTTTGGAAGTTTGTTTTGCCGGCCTGAAATGCTAATTCGAAAGCACAAACTGCAGTTCCATTCTCGAAATTTATAAAAGCGCAATCTCCATCATCAATCAAAGGAGTAACCAATTGACCACTTTGATCGAATTCAAAAATGCCTGACTTTTTTATTGTGGCCACTCCTTTTTCGGTCATATACGGAATTACTTGTTCCAGACAATTTTCTATCAAGTTAATTTCGTCTGCAAATAAAGGAGCGCCCGCATCTCCCTCGATGCAGCATGCACCATGGCATCTGGTAAGATCGCAAGTAAATCGACATCGAATAATTTCGTCCTGCACCATAATGCCATCAATAATAATCATGATACAACAAGAATCAATGGTTTAAATTATAGATTCAGTTGAGGATTTTTCGAATGTATTTGTTTGTTTAATTTTTTTGAACTAAGAAAAAATAATGTATTGGGATATAAACATGCAAATATAAAATGTTCATCGAAAAAAAGGACAAGAATGATAGGAAATGATACCAATTTATGTCGATAACCATGAAGGGATAATCTGGCTGCCATTTTGTGGATCGAGGAAAACGGATAGGCTTACAGGAATTTCTTGTTGTAAATCTTCTACATGAGAGATAATTCCCACAATTCGATTGTCTTTTTGGAGAGACGACAGAGCTTGAAAGACCATTCGCAGTGAATTTTTATCGAGCGAACCAAAACCTTCGTCAATAAAAAAGAAGTTACCTATGCCAGGTTTATTACCGTTGATAATATCGGCCAGTGCAAGAGCCATAGAAAATGCAGCCAAGAATGTCTGTCCACCCGATAATGATTTGATATGACGCAGGTGCCCATCATTCATCATATCGCAAACAACGAATTCATTCTTGTCATTGAGCTGTAACTGAAGCTGGTGGCCGGTTAACTCTAAGAAGCGCCTATTTGCGGCTCTCACAAGATTCTTAAGGTAGATAGTGGAAACATAATTTATAAAACCATTGGCTTTGAACAGATTTTTCAAATCATTCAAACGAGATTCTCTGGCCGTTAATCGCTCTGATTCCGACATCAGGCGATTTTTTTCATCGAGATGCTCTTTCATTTCATTTATCTGATTCTGTTTGACCGATTCCTTTCTCGAGAGTTCCTCTATAATATTTGACAAATTGTTTACTTCTTCTTTAATTTTTTCATAATTATCTATATCAAAATTTACTACGTAAGTATCCTTTTCTAAATCCTTCAATTGCGATTCTATCTTTTTATACTCGGTTTCCCATTCTTTGAATCGGAAATTTATCTGCTCGAAATAATCTTGCTTGCTCAGAATTTCCCTAATCTGTTCCAGAGAAGTAAAGGGCGATTGGGTCAGAATTTTTTCGATATGGCGATTTTGAACATTCAATTTTTCTTTGGCTTCTTCGAGGTCTATATGCTTTGATTTTAGTTCGGCATTTACTTGGTCCCAATGGTGTTGTATTTTTTCGGCCTGTTCTTCTATTTGTTGCAGTTCTTTCTTTACAGATTTAATTTCTTCAAGGGTTGTTTTGATAATATTTTGAAGCTCATCGTCAGAGTGGATGAAGTTTTCTTCCCATTCCCTGCCTCCATATTTATTTTTCAACATTTCGGCCTGTCCCGAAAGAAAATTTATTTGCTGCTGCAATTGATTCATTTCAGTGCTTTGTTTTCTATGTTTTTCTTCTAAGTTATGAATTTCTTGTTCTAATGTATTTCGATTCAAGTTAAGCTTTCTCAGCCGATTTTGTAAAAATTCTATTTTTTCTGAAAATTCCTGATAAGCCTTTTTATTACCAACTTCTAAGCCATCGAAATGATAAGTGTTGAAATGTAAATCAATTTGTTGAGTTAATTTTTCTAACCCTCGGTTAGCCTTTTCTATTTCATCTGATTTTGCTTTCAGCTTGCCAAGGTATTGTTTCAGTTCACTCATAGCATCGATAATGGCTTGTTGTTGAGCTTTTAGCTGTATTTCTGTGCTTTCGAGTTTCTTCAATTTTGCTTCGACCTCAGGTGCGCTAAAAAGATGTGGATGTGAGGTAGACCCGCAGAGTGGACAAGGCATTCCTTCCCGAAGTTCTTTTGCAAAATCGGCTAATTTAGTGGTTACTTTTAAGGATTGAATCTGATTCCTAATTTCATCTAATTGATTCTTAGATAAATTATAGTTTCTCTGTATTTCTTCCAAAACCTCTGGAATAGATTTTTGAGCCAATAACTCGTGGCATAAAATGAGATGAGAATTTTGCAGGGCATCTTGTTTTATGATTTCCATGTCGTTGAGCGCCGATTGCTTTCGTACCTCTGTTTGCTGTTTGGCTTCCAAAAGTCTATCATATTCTGTGAACCATTGATTTATTTGTTTGATTTCATTGGGGTTGGGAAGTTGGGTTTCGAGTTCTTCATATTCTTTGAGAATGGAGGATTTTTCTTCTTTTTTCGACTTGAGTGTTTCATCATGCGATTTGATTTGATCTATTAAAGCTTGAATCTTAGGATTGATTTCAATAATCTGCTGTTGAATTTTTCGATAATGCAAAAGTTCTTCTATCTTTTCAACAAAAACTTCGCGGAATGGAAGTTCTTCCGATTTCTGTTTCCATAAAGCAAGCTGATTTTGGATATTATTCCTTTGAGGTTGGAGTATCTCTATTTGATGAGAAAGCTCTTTGCATCTTTTTTCAAGTGAATTCACCCTATTCGATATCTCGTCGAGCAAGTCCAAAGGGCTGCGGAAGGAGGATTCAGCCATTTGATATTTTTCGATGAAATTACGGTTTCTCTCCATAACCTCGGCTTCCTTGTTCAGCTGCTCGAATTGAAGTTTCAAACCTTGCCATTGTTGATTTTTTTCGTAAAGAAGCGCCTGCTGATCTTTTCTTTTTTGAAGCTCAGAATATTTTTGTCGTTCTTGCAATAGTGCCGCAGTAATCGTGTTTAATTCGTCCTGAAGAGTGGTAATTGCTTCGGGAGTGGCGCTTAAGCTTTCGAGGCGAGTGTTAACCTGAATCAGGATTTCGTGGTTTTTCTCGAATAAGTTTTTGGCCTTGTTGTAGAGATCAAATTGTTCGAGCTGAAAGATTTCTTTTAGCATTCTTATTCGGTCGGCGCCGCCAAGCTGAAGGAATTCCTGAAATTTTCCCTGAGGAATAATAATAGTACGACGGAAATTATCGTAAGAAAGACCGATTACCTCATCAATTTTTTCTAAAGCAATGGGGAGCCAAGTATTGTTGGATTTTTGGTAAGCCTTGCGATCGAGAGATTCTGTTTCGTGATAATTTTTTGGCTTTCGCCGGCCTTCCACAGTTATCCTGTATTGTTGGGAAGGGTTCCCGGCATTAAAGATGAAGTCAATCCACAGACGGTTCGAACGCAGATTCATCATGTTGTAATTACGGGCTTCGCGTGAATTCAATCGTTCTATATCGCCGAAAAGGGCATATAATATGGCTTCGGTTATGCTCGATTTTCCGCTTCCTACTGGTCCAAAAATACCAAACAGTCTGGCTTCAACCAATGGCCTGAAATTGATCTCCTGCCTCTGCTGATAACTGAATAAACCCTCTAAAGTTAATTTTACTGGAATCATTGATTATCCCCCTCGTTTGCAATAATTTCACGAAATATGTCTAAAGTTTCTTCGTCGGGCGGCACCTGTTTGATGCTTCGAAAATAATCTTTGAATAATTCCATTATCTCTCCAGTTGGATCGGGAGCAATTTCTTCCTTTTCTTTCAGATTGGATTCTTCAGGAAATTCAGGAATGATCTGAACTATTCCGGGATGGAGTCGATGAAAATGATTTGTGATTTCTGCGTTTAAATACATATCGGTATGTAGAGTCATCTCGAGAAGGCAATCCGTATGATGAGGAAGCCATTGAAAAGCTTCTTCGGGTGAATCAAACTTCTTGCGAACAAGACGTTTCCCCTTGGTCAAACCAATGGAATAATGTTTTGTAGTTAGATTGGGTAAGGCCTCGATAATTTCGACCGATTTATTTTGAAATGCTTCGCTGAAGCTATAAGACAAAGGGCTGCCGCAATAAACTACTGGGAAAGCACATCCATCGAGTGTGTGGCGGCGATGAAGATGGCCCAAGGCAACATAATGAAGGTCGAGGGGCAGTTGTCTGGTAAAGACTGCAGAAGCTCCACCAGGTGTTAATATGGGTTTTTCTTCATCCAAGGGTTCTTCGAGTGGTTCGCCCTCATTGGATATCATGTACAGATGGGCTATTAGAATATTCACACTCTGATTGTTTGCTATTTCATGAAGGTTTCTGTGCCATTTGTTGGATAAGATTTCTCGTAGGGTTTCGTCTTGATTTTCGGAACCCAGATAGGTTCTCATTCGGAATTCATTGGCATAGGGAGTAAGAAGTAAATTAACAGGAACTTCGACTTGTGGAATTTTGAGTTGCACCCAGCCCGGGCCCGAATCAGTAATTCGTAATCCCGAACTCAGATAAAAAGGGGAGGCAATGGAATGAGGCAAACCCGATAAAATGATTCCACACTCTTTGGCAAGAGGATTAGGAGCTTCGATACGTTCTGGCATGTCGTGATTGCCGGCAATAGCTATAACGGCTCTTTTCCCCTCATCCGAGAGGCGTTTCAAAGTCTGGTAAAACAACTCCATCGCCTCGACCGAGGGATTATAAGAATCGAATAAATCTCCAGCAATCAAAACCATTTGTACTTTCTCTAAATCGGATATACTACAAATTTCGTCGAGAACCTCTTTTTGTTCTTCAAGACGACTAAATTCTCCCAGTCGTTTGCCTAAATGCCAATCAGAAGTATGCATAATTTTCATATCGGGTGGCAGTTTGTTTTTTATTCGAAGATATTAAAAATCAAATAGATATCATGATTCAATAGAATACACGCAGAACACAAAATTATGCATTAGTAAACAATATTTTGACCCTGCTCTTATAGCCCATGCCTCGCTATCTCATCTTTCCGAAAAACTTAAAATAACCCAAACTATTATGGTTTTTCACTTCATTGCGCAATCTCTAATCGCCATTCTATATCACTGCTGTCGCACTACGTATTCCTCCATCACGTTCATTTTAATAACTTATATACGTTTAATTCACTATTCTCCGTTCTGGGGAATGCATAACAGGAAACATGTTCCTATTTATCATCACTTAAAATTTGCATTTCATGTCCAATAGAAAAAACCACAAAATCTCTATGCGACTTATAAAGATTGAGGATGAAAAGTGACAGGTTTTTTGTTTCGGCTAAGATGTTGAGATACAAAAGGCTATTCTTAGTTCCTGTTTCATGATTTTTTATGCGTTTTACCTGATCTTTGCGGGCTTTGTCGATATATTCATTTACTTGCTGCTGAAGTTTTACTATCTTGTCGCGTTGTTCGAGGTCGCAAGTTTCTATCATGTGCTGCAATGTATGGATAAGCTCTGAAAGGGCAGCCGAAATTCGTGTCAATTCGGCTTTTTGTGAAGGGAGGAGGCCTTTGTGGTTGTTTTCGACATGATTGAGTGCGGGTTCGGAGATATAATTGATGCAATGTGCAATTTCACGCATAAAATCTACCACCTGTACGTAGAAATGTCCGGTTTCCACATCGTCTTCCTTAAGTTTTTCCACTACATTATGAACATTACTTTTCAGAAGCTTTGTTCGTTTATTGAATTCGTCAACTTCAGCTTGCACGGCTTTTAGTTTTTTACGGTCTTCTTTGAATAAACCCACCAGAATTCGAGTGTATAAGCGGTCGGTAGTTTTAAGAATCGAAAGAACATCGTTGTTGCAGCGAGCAATCATTTTCTCGGCTGAAATAGCGGAATCATCCGAAAGAATTTCTTGAGCTATTTTTGCTTCCTTTTCCTTGCGAACGAAGACTTTTTGCTGATGAATTAACATCAAAGCAGCGAGAATCATCAGAATAACAATAGCAGGAATTTTACCAAAGAAGATAATAGTTGCTAAGATAAAAGCCACGCTAAATGCAATAAATGCCGTGAGGAACCAACCTGCAATAACAGTCATAACGCCCGAAACCCTGTAAACCGCACTTTCCCGACCCCATGCTCCGTCTGCAAACGACGACCCCATGGCTACCATAAATGTAACATAAGTAGTGCTCAAGGGAAGTTTATGGGAAGTGCCATAAGCAATCAAGGCACTCGAAACAACTAAATTTACCGAGGCTCTCACAAGGTCGTAAGAAATTCCTGCCTTGTGTGCCTGTTTCATTTCTTCGGCATCGGGAGGAGTAAGTCGTGAGGCAATAAATTTCTTCATTCCCTCTGGAAGTATCTTATCTGTCGTATTGCCAAATCGGATGAGCATCCTCACAATATTTCTCGAAAAAGGGTTAGGAGAAAATCTTTCCAACCCTTCTTCTTGCCTGCTCAAACTTACTTCGGTGTTGGTTACAGCTCGTGCCTTACGAGAAAAAATGAGAGTCAAACCCATGATAATACCAGCAATAAATAAAAAATACCATGGGCTCTTGATAGGTTGAGCTAAAGCCCCCATAAATAGAGAATTAGGATCGGTAACCCCTGATTGAATATATATTCTATACGATTCGTAGCCAGCCACAGGAACACCAATGAAATTGACCAGATCATTCCCCGCAAAAGCCATGGCAAGTGCGAAAGTGCCTGTTAAAACAACAATCTTAAGAACATTGATTTTAAAAAGCCACATCAACAACTGAAAAATTATTGTGAAACCTACTATGCTTAAAAGCATTAAGGTAGCAGTATGAGATTCTATGTAATGAATAGTAGTTTCATCAATAAAAGCCGCTCCACGAATACCTTTCAATATTAAAAAATAAATGATGATGGTAAATGAAATTCCTCCCCAGATTCCTCCTAAGTAAGGCAGCTTTTGCTTATAACGGAAAGTAAAAAGCAAACGGCTTATATATTGAATGACTGTTCCAAAGAAGAATGCTATTACTACCGATAATAATATACCTGCAATAATCGCCAGAACCTTGGCAGTATTGAGGTATTCTGCCACATTAGAGACTGCCATAGGATCGATTATGGTTTTCATGACCGCAACTGCTACTGATGCACCTAAAAGTTCAAAAATTAATGAAACAGTAGTTGAAGTGGGCAATCCTAAGTTATTGAAAGCATCCAGCATTACAATGTCGGTGATCATAACTGCCAGAAAAATGTACATCACCTCATTAAAATAAAACATGGAAGGATTGAAAATTCCACTACGCGCTATTTCCATCATCCCACTCGAAAATAGAGTTCCTGTAACAACTCCAACAAAAGCCACCGCCAAAATTATCTTAAAGGGCGCTGCCTTTGAACCTACTGCCGAATTGAGAAAATTTACGGCATCATTCCCCACTCCAACAATAAGGTCCACAATGGCTAATAGAAACAAAAACCCGACTATGACAATATATAGACTTTCCATCAAATGATTAATTTGGCCACAAAATTATATTACTCATTTGTTCTGTAGATTATTTCCATTTTAAGAAATTGTTAATGTAATCCATTAAAATACTATCGACGTGAAATGATAGAAGAAAGATTGGAAAACAAAGAATTCTTTTGCAATTGATAGGGTAAAATGAGATTCGATCGTGTTGACCTCCAACCAAATAAATAGTCTTATAACTCACTCCTTCAACAAGATGATAAACAATCAAATAGAAGATCAATCCGAAACACTTCATATTTTCAGGCCGGCTTTTTTAAACTTGAAGTTTATTATTTGGGAGGAAGATTTTATGGATAAAACAAGCCGAATAACGTTCAGATTGTGAAATAAAAGGAGTAAAATGAGTGGAAACATCATTCATTTTAACCAAATGGCTAAACTTATCAATATATTGTATTTCAATTTATTGAATCAAATTTTAGGTTTTATTAACATTTAAAATTTGCACAATTTGTAAAATCGTATTTTCTTTGCAACCTTGTTTAACCAAAAAACCACACTTATGTCAGACATTGAAAACAGAGTAAAAGCTATCATTGCTGATAAGCTAAATGTTGACGAAAGTGAAGTAACCCCCGAGGCCAGCTTCACCAATGATTTAGGGGCCGACTCCCTCGATACCGTGGAACTCATTATGGAATTTGAAAAAGAATTCAATATTGCCATTCCTGACGACCAGGCTGAGAAAATAGGCACTGTAGGCGAGGCAATAAAATTCATCGAAGGAAACATAAAGAGCTGAGGAACCTATTTAACGTTCAATGATGGGATTAAGACGAGTTGTTATTAGCGGGTTAGGCGCTCTGACTCCGATAGGGAATGATGTAAATACCCTATGGGCATCATTGGTTGACGGTGTCAGTGGCGCTGGCCCTATTACAAGATTCAATGCGGAAAAGTTCAAAACGAAATTTGCGTGTGAAGTCAAGGGCTATGATCCTCTGAATTTTTTCGACAAGAAAGAAGTTCGCAAATATGACTTGTTTTCGCAATTTGGTATTGTAGCTGCCGATGAAGCTATCAATGATTCTGGTTTCAAGCAAGGGAATTATAATCCCGAGAGGGTTGGGGTGATCTGGGCTTCAGGTATAGGTGGCATTATGACCTTAACGGAAGAAATCAGGGCTTATGTTACAGGGGATGGAACTCCCCGTTTTAGTCCATTTTTTATTCCGAAGATGATATCCGACATTACCTCAGGGCATATTGCCATAAAGCATGGATTTATGGGACCGAATTTTTCTACTGTTTCAGCCTGTGCTTCATCTGCGAATGCCATAGTAGATGCTTTCAACAACATTCAAAGAGGAAAGGCCGATATCATTATTACAGGTGGGTCGGAGGCTTCCATAAGCGAAGCAGGAATAGGTGGGTTTAATGCCATGCACGCACTTTCTACTCTTAATGATGATCCTCGAGCGGCTTCGAGACCTTTCGACAAAGACAGAGATGGTTTTGTAGTTGCAGAAGGTGCTGCAGCACTCGTTCTCGAAGATATGGAACATGCCCTAGCCAGAGGAGCCAGGATTTATTGTGAGATAGCTGGAGCTGGGCTATCGGCCGACGCTTACCATATTACTTCTCCTCATCCCGAGGGAGCAGGAGCTGCAATTGCCATGAGATTAGCCATTGAAGATGCAAAACTGCAACCTTCCGACCTAGATCATATCAATACCCATGGTACTTCTACTCCTCAAGGTGATATAGCCGAGGTGAAAGCCATAATGAAAGTTTTCGGTGAACATGTTTACAACCTCAATATCAACTCGACCAAATCAATGACCGGCCATTTGCTTGGAGCCGCCGGAGCCATCGAAGCACTTGCTACGGTATTGGCTGTTTATTATGACATTGTGCCGCCTACCATCAACCATTTTACTGACGATCCCGAAATCAACCCGGCTCTTAATTTTACCTTTCATAAGGCCCAACAAAGAACTGTGAATGCTGCTATCAGCAATACTTTCGGATTTGGCGGTCATAATGCCTCCATCCTCATGCAGAAATTCTTCAAATGATGGAATGAGAAAAATTTGGTTCCGCATTAGGATTCATTTCTCCAACGATAAAAAATTTTACATCGCTTTGAAAAATATTTTCGGGTTCTGGCCCGAAAATATTTTTTTATATAAACTGGCCTTGAGGCACAAATCGGCCGCCCTTGAGTTTGTTAATGGTGAACGCCTCAGTAACGAACGACTCGAATTTTTGGGCGATGCCATCCTCGACGCCGTTGTGGCTCACTATCTTTTCCAACTGTTCCCTTTACGTGATGAGGGCTTCCTTACTCAAATGCGTAGCAAAATAGTTAATCGCCAGCAGCTCAATGCACTTTCTCATCATCTTGGCCTCGACAATTATATCGTGGCCAGCCGCGAAATTAATCATGTCAGAAGCATCAATGGAAATGCCTTAGAAGCACTTATAGGGGCACTTTTCCTCGATAAAGGATTCAAATTTGCCGAAAAGGTCATTATCAACCGAATCTTAAAAATACATTTCGATCTCGATGAACTTCAAAACAAGGATTTTAATTTCAAGAGCAAACTCATCGAGTGGGGGCAAAAAGAGAAACATCAGGTGAATTTTCTTTTAAGAGGAGAAACGGGCAAAGGTATGAACAAGCAATACCTTGTAGAAGTATTGATTGATCAGAAAAAAATTAGCGAAGGTCGCGACTTTTCCATTAAGGGAGCCGAACAAATTGCCGCCGAAAAAGCTATCCTTCGGATGAAGGAAATCTTTTCAACCTCCTCATTTAACTGATTAAATTCTTTTATTAGGCAAAACTATTAATTTTGGGCTTGCTCCTCTTTTTGCTTCATCATGCCTAAAACCTTAATCGAATCAGAACTTAACGAAAATTATAGGATATATTCTCTGAGCACTGATCTCCCGGATTATAAGCTGTGTTATAGCTTAAACCGTCAATTGAAATGGGATTTCAGAAGACGCAGCCATCTGCATCTGACCTTTGTTAAAAAAAATTCACCACGTCAGTTTTCTCTTTTTCAATATGAACTCGATCAGTTTGCTCGGTTTTTCTTGCTTTACCCATTCTCGGAACAAATAATTGTGCTGCCCAATTGTTTCTTTATTCTTCAAGGATGCATTCACCTCAGCACGGAGCAAAAAATATTGGAAACCATCCGCTGGATAGATGGAATTCATTCCTTTTACTTTATTGATATTCAAAACCCCAATGCCTCTTCGGCCATCCATGATTTTTTCGACTCATTGATTTATGATCTCGAATATCATTTACTTCAGCTCGATGTGTCTAGGGCGGCCAATGCAATGATTCGCTATTAGAAGTACCCTTTTTGATGAATAATGACGAAGGGAATGATGGTTGATTCAACAATGTTGCTAAGAATATATGATTGATTATTAATGTAATAAGGTGAGGATTAGAAATTAACATGGGATTTCTTGGTTTGGGTTAAAGTATTGTAAGCTGAATTCATGTTGACATATTTTAATTCGTCGAAAACCTAATGGTGGCTCAGATATAGGAATGTTGCGAGTCGTGTAATATACAAGAATGAATCTATCAAGGTATTGGAATAGAATAGCGGTTACAGGAATCTGACCGCTTGAATTGGAAGAACAGAATGCAGGTTGCTTTTGGAATTGGCTAAATTGAATCGAAAGGATTTCTCTGGATTCTTATAGGTGGCTAATTATCTATATCAATTCGAATCAGGATGATGATATAGAACAAGGAAAATTTTTATCGAGCGAATTGATCTATGATTTGGGCTAATTGAGCGGTCAATGCTTTGCGTGAATATTTTTCGACTTTAGGGGAGCTCCTTCGAAGGTTATCCCCTTTTTGCCAGATCTCATAATGACTGCGTAAAAATGATAACACTTCGTTGTTCTGGTCATAATCGAACATGATTCCCGAATGGGTTTCATCGAGTATTTTTGAGGCATCTCCGTCAGGAGGCCCTATGCCCAGAATCGGGTTTCCAGTAGCCATGTACTCGAAAAGTTTTCCTGTCAGAATTCCTTTATTTTCGTTGATTTTTGGTATTGCCAAGAGCAAGACGTCAGCAGCCATCATTTGAGTAATGGCTTCACGGTGAGGAAGATAATCGATTATGGACAACATATTTTCCAAACCATTGTTTTTCAAAGATTGCAGAATTTCGGGAGAAATTTTTCCAATGAATTGGATATGAATTTTAATATTTGGGTTGCTGTTTTTGAGATGCTTTACGGCATGAATAAGAGCATCTATATTATAAGCTGTTGACAGAGTCCCGGTATAGGTAATTGTAAAAGATTCGTTCTTTGGCTGATTGGAAATACTGTTAAAATCTTCATCATCGAAGCCGTTGGGAATGACGTGAATTTTATCCTCTGAGATTTTGGCTGATTTGGAAAGGAAAAGATTTTTTATGGATGGGCTCACCACGAGGATGGCATCGGCGTTTTCGAGAACCGAAAGTTCGAGTTGGGCATCTTTGTGTTTTATCCACGGAAGATGTCGGAATTCGTCGTAATAGTATATATCTGTCCATGGATCACGAAGATCGGCCATCCATGGAATTTTTGTGCGTTGTTTGAGCTTGAGGCCTGCAAGTTGAGTAGAATGCGGAGGCGAGGAGGTAACAATAGCGGCTGGGATATCTTGTTTTATCAGTTCGAGTGCTTGTGCAATAAGAAATTTATTCCAACCTTTTCGAGGGTCAGGAATAAAAAGGTTTCCACGTAATGTACGAGCCAAGACCTGAGAAAGCCCCGGTTTCCCTTCTCCGGCAAAACCTGGCTTAGGGAGTTTATTTTGGCTTGCCGTGATGTTGTAAAATCGGAATGGCTCGCGGGTTTTTGTCTTGTAAACTTTAATATAATCTGGAATTTCTTTTTCAAGAGATGGGTCTAACAAAGGATAATAAGCCCATTTTGGATCGACGGTAATAACAGAGGGGATATAACCGAACTGAGGAAGATATCTTGTAAATTTCAGAGAGCGCTGAACGCCCGGACCTCCGCTGGGAGGCCAGTAGTAAGTGATATAAAGCAATGACTTCATAGAAGGGTTTAGCCTCGTTTAATTATGAATTTCTTTTTAATTTCGGCCCCTATCATACCTATTAACATTATCAAAAGAAGCAGCGAGCCCGCAAGAGATATTTTTTCTCCCAGATAATACGATTTGGGTTCGAACTTGAAGATGATTTCATGTTCTCCTGCAGGAACAATCATGGCTCTCAGAACATAATTAGCCCGAAAGTGCGGCTGAGGTTTATCGTCCACATAAGCCTGCCAGCCATAAGGATAATATATTTCGCTGAAAACCGCTAAGCGATCGGTATTTGTTATTGAATGATAAACCAGCCGATTGGGTGCATATTCTTTGAGTTGGATTATGGCCGTGGAATCGGGTAAAGATTGGTATTCTTCGAGATATTGTGCAAAACGTTTATCGATGATGGCAGTTTCGGCAGCCTTGAAATGGTTAAGCGCTTCCATTTCTTCATCGGCATTATTTACTAATTTGTATTCTTTGGGGAACCAAGCATTTCCAAGTGCTTCCATGTTGATTCGAACGCTTGGTTTGCGATTTTCATCAGGGACGATAAAGTATTTTGCATTAAGCATATTGAGAACTTCCATGTTGTTTTTGCTTATCTGATGATCGATAAGCTCCTGATACCGTTTTAATTTTGCTCCATGATATCCACCTATGGATTTATGGAAATAAGAGGTTCGTGCATCATTGAACGTGTTGGTTGTAAGATTCAGTACTCGGTAATGAATGTCGGTATCTTTCAGGATGAGTTGATCGGCAGGGGTAGGGGTAAAGGGGGAATCTACTATGCGTGAACTTTCGAACTTATCTTCGGTTACATAACGCTTATTGATTACATACATATCAATGAAAATGAGTAAGCCCATTGAAATAAGGAAAAGAGGACGAGGGAATCGCAATTTAGAAGTATAGGCATAAATAAATCCTGCTGCTATGGTAATGAAAAGGAAGCTGCGTATGGCATCATGTCTGAAAATAGCTATGCGGGCTGTCTCGAGAGATTGAATGAATACTGCGATTTGTGAAGGATCGGCTACTTGTGTACGAAGTTCATTCAACTGGCTTCTTTCGGATGAAGAGATGAAATTAAAGAAAAGATTAGGGAACATATAGAATATTAGCGAGATGCCTGCTGTTAAACAATAGGCTATAAAAAATTTTTTACGAAACGATGAGGCTTCATTTTTGGCAAGAGAAGGATATTGGTATATTTTCCACAATGCAAGAATTCCGAGCAAGGGCATGCATAACTCAGCAATAACGAGTATCATGCTTACTGCCCGAAACTTATCGTAAAGTGGAACATAATCGAGGAAGAAATTGGTAAGTGGCATAAAGTTTTTACCCCAGGCTAACATTATTGAAAGTAAGGTTGCCACCACTAATGCCCATTTTAGTGTTCCTTCCACAATAAAAATTCCTAAAATGAATAGAAATACGATGATAGCCCCTACATAAACTGGACCTGAAGTAAATGGTTGTTCTCCCCAATAGTGATTCTGCTGTGCAATGGCTCTTCTCATGTTGGGTTCTATCTTTTCGAGAGCAAACTCGCTTTTCCCAAGTTGTTCGGTTTCTCCTCCTTTTACATTGGGTATCATCAACGACCATGTCTCTGCAACCCCATAACTCCACTGCGTAACATATTCCTTATCGAGACCTCGGGTTTGAATTTCTTTTTGATGACTCAACTCTGTCTTTCCTCTGGTGGTTTCCTTGCTATATTCCCATGTCGTCCATAATTGAGTGAAATTGGGTAAAATAGCTAAAAATGCAGCTATAATAAGAACTCCTGTTGCCTTACCCAATGAAACCAATTGTTTTTCTCTGATAGATTTTATCAAAAATGCAATCCAAACAATTAAAACAAGTATGAGAAAATAATAAGTGATTTGCAAGTGGTTGGCGTAAAGTTCCAAACATGCGAAAATGGCTGTTAAAATTCCTCCTTTGAGCCATTTGCCTTTCATGGTAAGCAAGATACTTCCTAAGAGTGGCGCCATATAAGCAATGGCATGCGCTTTCGTATTGTGCCCGGCTTCTAAAATAATGATGAAATATGATGAAAAACCATAAGCTAATGCCCCTATAATGGCTATCCATGGGTTGACTCCCATCACAACCAAGAGAAAGAAAAATCCGATGAAATAGAGAAAAACATAATCGGCAGGACGCGGCAGCCCTAAACGAAATATTTTATCAACATACGAAAATAAATTGTTTTTGTATTTCACCGAAATCTGATAAGCAGGCATCCCACCAAACATGCTGTTAGTCCATAAAGGTTCTTCACCTGTCTTTTCGCGATAATCCTGTATCTCTTTCGACATTCCCTTAAAATTGGTGACGTCGCCTTGTACCAAACGTTCACCTTGAAACAGAGGGGTGAAAAGTAAAAAAGTGGCTAACAAAAAAATGATGATGGCCGCAATATATGGCATCAAATTTTGGAACAGGGTCTTTTTCATGTGCAGAATTTTTTACTTGGCAAATTTGAGTTACTCGCAATTAATTCATGCAAAAATAACAAATCAGACGACTTGTGCAAAAATGTTTCTCCTCCATGCCAGATCAGCATTCTCTAATTAATGAGGGGAGAAATAAGAAGTTATGAACTTAATTTGATATAAAATTCTTCAACAACTGATTGTTCTGAGCAAAATTTGAAAAAACTTCTTGTGGTGAACCATTTTGTTATAAGATACAGATTTTATCGATTGGCCTGTTATGAAAATAAAGCTATATATGATGTGTAGCTATACCTTTTGTTTCTTTTAAAGCCAGTGATTTCTTGGATGATTCCAATATTTACAAGACGATTTATGAGTTCGTTGGCAGCCGGATAGCTTGTTTTTATTATTTCTTTTATATCATTTATAGTGATAATAGGTCGAATGTATAAATAGTCCAGTACTTTAAAGGCATTTGCCGCCATTCTTCCAAGATGTTGAGTAATCATAGCCCGATGATTTTCACGAAGATTCAGAATATTTCTTGCTGTTGTTGCAGCTTCATTGCTTACGACAGTTATTCCCCTTAAAAAAAAGGATAACCATGATTCCCAATCACCAGTATCCCTGATATTTTGGAGAAGCTCATAGTATTTTTGCTTGTGTTGTTTGAAATAGTATGAAATGTATAAAACTGGTTTTTTGAGCATTTCTTGTTCAGTTAGTATAAAAGTAATCAGTAAACGACCTAATCTTCCATTTCCATCAAGAAAAGGATGAATGGTTTCAAATTGTGCATGTGCGAGTCCAATCTTAATCAATAAAGGTATATCTATCTGAGCGTGAAGGAATTTTTCCCAATCGCTTAGTGCTTGAGGCACATAAAATGGTGGGGGAGGAACGAAAACTGCTTCTCTTAGTGTACAACCCTCTGGACCAATCCAGTTCTGGCTTTGACGTAATTCTCCAGGTGATGCATGTCGTCCTCGCACATTCTGAAGGAGTATAGAATGAATTTCTCGGATTAAACGCACTGAAAGAGGGAGTTCATTTAACCGTTCAAGACCATAATTCATGGCCTTGACATAGTTGATTACTTCAGCTACATCTTTTGGTGCAGTTTCAGAAAGAATTTCAGCTTCGGCTTCTAATAAATTTTGCAATGAGCTTTGAGTGCCTTCAATTTGACTCGAAAGTACGGCCTCTTTACGAACATACATAGCAACGAATAAATCAGGATTTGGAATGATTGTGATGGATCCATCAAGCCTTCCCAAAGCTTGATCGGCTTCTGATAGTATAGTCTGCAGTTCGCCCTCTAATTGTATGGGTGGATTAGGTGGAAGAGGAGATGGTATAAATGCGTTATATCCAGAAGGTTGCTGAATATATACGCCCGCTCGATTGCTCTGTGTCATCATTAAACTTAACTTTAATATGGAGTGAAAATTTTTCCATGTTAAAGGTACACTTTAATATGGAAAGCGTTTTGATTTATGGTAAAGGAATCTTTAATATAATTTATCAGGATGATATTGTAGCCCCGCCGAAGGCGGAGCTACAATTAATACAAATAATTTATTCTACGATCTTCAATTCATCTATCAAGCGATGACAACCTCCTAATTTATCGATAATAAACAATACATACCGAATATCAACCGAAATAGTGCGCTGTAAATTAGGCTCGAAGGCAATATCTCCACTCATGGCTTCCCAATTACCATCGAAAGCCAAGCCAATGAGCTCGCCGTTTGCATTCATTACCGGGCTTCCTGAATTGCCCCCCGTTATATCGGTATTGGAAAGAAAACAGGTTACAATATCGGTACGCCCATGAATCTGAGTGCCATATCTCCCAAAATCCTTTCCCTCGTATAAATCCTTTAATTTTTTGTCGACTATAAATTCTGGATTATCGGGGTCTTCTTTTTCCATTACTCCAGTTAAAGTTGTTTGCAAATCGTAATGAACAGCATCGGCAGGATAATAATCAAGAATACTGCCATAGGTCATTCGCAAAGTACTATTGGCATCGGGTGCAAAAAGTTTCCCGGGATTCATTTCCCTAAGACCTGCAATATAAAGTCTGCTTCCTTTATGTTCTTCCTTTTGTGCATTTTCCACTTGGCTGTAAAGCAAAATAAAATGATTCCTCACCTCTGTGCCAATTTCCAGTGCAGGATCTTTTTTCAGCACTTTTAAAGAAGGATTTTGCAGAAATGCCATAAACCGCTTCTCATCGGCAAAAATGCTTTTTTTATAAATGTCGTCAGACCATTTATCGAAGTCACCCTTGTATTTTTTCTCTAAGTCTTTAAAAATATCCGCCCGCATCTCGGGTGAAATATCACGATAATACAGTTGCAACATTTGAGCAAAAAGTTTTTTATCGGTTGAAGGATTGTAGTCTTTATAAAAATCTTCAGCCCTTTTAGAAAGTTTTTCGAGAGTGTTTTGAAATTTTTTGTTGAGTTCTTCTTTTTCAGTTCCCTTGGCTTTCTCTATTTTTTCCATTAACTGAGGCAGATTGGAACTTCGCATAGCCCAAAGGATAATTTCAGGTCCTTGTAAAACAGCTTCTCCCACGTAAGTGATAGGTAGGACATAGGGCTGTTGATTATGAAGAGATGTTTGGATTAGTTCGAGGGCTTCTCCATAGCGGGCTTTACGTTGTGGGTCTTGAGCTACCCAATTGAGAAATTCTTCTTCGGTTTTTAATTTCTTTTCGTAAACATTCAAGCGTTTTAAGCCTCGAATTTGCCCTATATAATATTTCCAGTAATTACTTGTTGCAGCATATTTGGCCGCATACATGAGATTAATTCTGGGATCGGTCTGCATATCTTCTTTCATGATTTTTAATTTTAGGTCACGAATTTTTACGATAGCAGGTTCGGTTTGGTCAATAGCCTGTTTTACCTCCCAAGAAGTCATATAACGATCGGTACCACCAGGGAATCCCCAGATCATTGCAAAATCACCTTTTTGTACGCCTTTGATAGAAACCGGCAGAAAGTGCTTGGGTTTTAGAGGAACATTTTCTTTGCTGTAAGGAGCCGGGCTACCATCTGGAGCGGTATAGATTCTGAAAATACTAAAATCGCCTGTATGACGGGGCCACATCCAATTATCGGTGTCTCCACCAAATTTTCCCACCGACGAAGGTGGTGCACCTACCAGTCTTACGTCTTCATAAGTTTGATACACAAATAAATAATACTCATTCCCATTGAAAAACGATTTGACCGTACAATTATATTTTTTCCCTTCGGATGCTTCCTTGACGATGGAGTCTGTAACTTCTGATATGGCCTGTTCTCTGGCATCTTCATCCATTTCGGGAGTCACATTTTGTAATACGGCTTTAGTAACATTTTCCATGCGAACAAGCAATGAAGCCGTGAGTCCTGGATTGGGCAGTTCTTCTTCGAAACTCATCGCCCAGTAACCATTCGTCAGAATGTCGTTTTCAAGTGTGCTGTGTTCTTGAATGTAATTGTATCCGCAATGATGATTGGTAAATAGCAAACCTTGATCGGATACGATTTCTCCTGTACAGAAATATCCTTCGGGTTGTGAACCGGCAGCTAAACCAACTACTGCGTCCTTCAAACTCGAGTGATTGATACTGTATAGTTCTTCGGGTGTCAGCCTTAATCCCAGTTTTTGCATATCGGTATAGTTGAGACGCTCGATAAACATGGGAAGCCACATCCCTTCATCGGGAGGTGTGATTATGGCTGCTTTTCCTGACAATACACTGGCTATCAGTATTACCGACACAACCAGTTTAAGTTTTAAATTTTTCATATAGTTTGTTTTAAGTAATTGAATGAGATAACAGAAATTTACCATTTACAAAATTAAAGAGAGGCCAAAATTACCAATTTTAAGAAATATTTGATTTCTTTGCACTGCCAAAATCTCTGACGATGCGATATCAGAATGATACACGAATAGTTATGACCCTCGATGGGGGAGGGACAAATTTTGTATTCAGTGCCATGCAGGCCGAAAAAGAAATTATCACGCCATTTGCTTTTCCTTCACAGGCTTCTACTTTATCAGAGACTTTATATAATATTGAAACGGGTTTTAGAAGAATAAAAAGCTTACTTCCCGGCGAGCCCGCAGCCATTAGTTTTAGTTTTCCCGGTCCCGCCGATTATGAATTGGGCATTATTGGCGATCTGGTCAATTTATCGGTCTTTCGTGGAGGTGTCCCCTTAGGGCCTTATCTCGAAGATATATTTAAGATTCCCGTTTTTATCAACAATGATGGGGATTTGTTCGCCTATGGCGAAGCCATATCAGGATTTTTGCCTGAAGTAAACAGATGGCTTGCCGATGCTGGCAGCCCTAAACGCTTTCAGAATTTATTGGGAGTTACTTTCGGAACGGGTTTCGGTGCAGGAATTGTTTTAAGAGGAGAATTGTTTTTGGGCGATAACTCGGCTGCTGGTGAGATTAACCGAATGAGCAATAAACTTTATCGCAACATGAGTGTAGAGGAAAGTGTGAGCATCCGTGGGGTTAGACGCGTATTTTCCAATTATTCCAATATTCCATTCGACCAAACACCTAGCCCCAAGGAAATTTATGAAATCGCCATTGGCAAGAGGCCGGGCAATCAGAAGGCGGCAAACAAAGCTTTCGAAGAATTGGCCATAGTAGCCGGTAACGCCATTGCCGATGCCCTTACCTTGGTCGATGGCCTTGTGGTGATTGGTGGAGGCTTGTCGGGCGCCTGGCCAGTATTTTTAAACTGCTTGGTGGAAGAGCTTACTCTCCCCTTTACTACTTTTAGCGGACAAAACATCGACCGGCTCGAAATAAAATTTTTTAATCTGGAAGATGGAGCACAGAGAGAACTTTTCCTGAAAGGTTCAACCCGTAAAATCGAAATTCCTGGCAGTGCCAGAAAAATTACCTACGACCCGGAACATCGCTCAGGAGTCGGAATTACACGCCTGGGAACTTCGAGAGCAACAGCACTCGGCGCATATAACTTTGCTCTGCGCAAACTCGATAGTATGAAATAATTTCTAAGCCTGATTTTTAATTTTGATTTTCCCCTGAAATACTCTAATATATATTGAATTTCCTAATGTATTCATATACAGTCAAAGGCTGGAAATATCTTAAATCTTTGCCTTGGGCATAAGCTTGCCGAATCATGCTCGACGAAATATCTATCAAAGGCGAAGCAATAATCTTTACCGAAGTATGATTAGCAAATTTTCCTCCTTCGAATCCTAAACGGCAATAAACATAAATCTCATGCTTCTCTAAAATGAGCTCTGGATCCTTCCACCGGTCGAAATATTGTAAATTATCTCCTCCTATTACCAGGACGAATCTTTCTTGTGGATAGATTTGTCTTAGATACTCTAAGGTATGAACAGTATAAGAGGGTGTTGGAAGATGAAATTCTATATCACTTGCGCTAAATCGCCTATCATCCTGAATGGCCAATTCTACCATCCTTAGCCGATGCCGATCTTCTGCCAGCAATTCCTTCTCCTTAAGTGGATTTCGAGGAGAAACTACAAAAATTATCTGCTTTAAATCCGTATATTCTACAAGATAATTGGCAATCATTAAATGCCCGTTGTGAATAGGGTTGAACGAGCCGAAAAATAAACCCGTCTTGTTGTTATTATTTTTCATAATGTCTTTTCTGAATTTCTCTATGTCGAAAGCAAGTAATGATATGATCATTTACCACCCCAGAGGCCTGAAGAAAGGAATAAATAATAGTTGAACCAACAAAAATAAATCCTTCTTTTCGCAAATCTGCACTGATCTGATCAGAAAGAGAAGTATGACCAGGAATTTCATTATAAGTTCTATAATTGTTCACTATGGGCTTCCTATCTACATACGACCATAAATATTTATCGAAACTTCCTCTTTTTTCTACTAAATCCAACATACATTTCGCATTATGAATAGTGGCTTCGACTTTCGAACGGTTTCTTACTATTCCCGAATTCAATAGTAATTCATCCGTTTTTTTCTTATTATAGCTCGCTATTTTCGAAAAATCAAAATTATGAAAAGCCTTACGAAAATTTTCTCGTTTATGAAGGATAGTCCTCCACGATAAACCCGCTTGAAAAATATCAAGCACTAAAAATTCGAACAATCTTATATCATCATGCAACGGAACACCCCATTCTTCATCATGGTATTTCATCATGCGTTCATCACTCAACGACCAGGGACAACGTTCTGCTTCATTCATTCCTGCATGGTTTCTTTATCTTTAGGTTTCAAAATTATAAATAGAGTCTGTCCATACAGTCATCAATATTTTCAGTAAAAGTATAAACTTCTTATAAAAGTATACCTTTTTGAAGTTATTCTTGGTCAATTTTATAATTTTTCAGTCTAAAATTAAGAACTTCTTTTCAAACTCCTCTAAAAATTAAGTATTTTTTCACTACTGACCGGATAAAATTTCAATAAAATGGGGCTACTCCCGCGAGGTTTCGCCCCGATGCTGTAAGTTTGTTTTGCTAAAAAAACTGCAACATGGGTAAATATACAACAAAGAATTTAGTCGGTCAGCCGGTTTTTAAACAGGTTATGAAAATTCTTCCGAGAGAGCCATTTGATCTTGTGGTGAGGCGTTGCGGAAGCGACCGCTACTACAAGTCCTTTTTCTCATGGGATCAGCTGGTGGTGATGCTGTTCGGGATCTTTTCCCGCTGCGATTCGATGGGCGAAGTATGTGATGGGATGCGGGCTTTGGCAGGAAAGCTTAATTACCTTGGGATGGACAGCGCACCGTCCAAAAGCACGGTGGGTGATGCCTTGCGTGACCGGGACAATGAGGTTTTTCAGGTTGTACTATTTTGAGCTGATCGGGTATTTTGAGCCGTTTTTGCCGGTCAGCCGAAAAGAGAAGATCAGCTTTGAGAAGTTTTATGCCTTTGATTCGACCACGATAACGCTGTTTTCGGACGTCATGAAAGAGGTTGGCCGTAATCCCAAGGGTGATGGCAAAAAAAGGGAGCTTGAAAGTACACATGCTGACCGATGTACACGCGGACACGGCCGTATTTGCTACAATCAGCGAGGCAAAAATGCACGATAAGAAGTTCTTACAGCATGTAAACCCGTCAAGAGGCAGCATGTTGGTCTTCGACAAAGCCTACAACTACTACAGGCAGTTTGCCGAGTGGACAGATGAAGAGGTCTATTTTGTGTGCCGGCTGAAAGATAACGCGAAGGCCGAAGTCCAGGAAGTTCTTCATGAAACAACGCTTGGCAAAGAGGAGCATGGGGTGTACCGGGTTGAACATATTCACCTGAAGTATACAAAGGAAAAACGGGAAAGGACACTTTGCCTTAGGTTGGTTTACTATCGGGACGAACAGGGACGAAGTTACAAATTCATCACCAACAGCTGGAATATAACGGCGGAAGAAGTCGCCTTGATTTATAAGTACCGATGGACAATAGAAACGGTCTTCAAAAAAATGAAGCAAAATTTCCAGCTGCATTTTTTCTATTCCGACACGGAGAACGGCATAAAAACGCAGGTTTGGTGTACGCTCATCGCCCACTTGTTGCTCAACGTAATCCGGTTACTATCCAGGAGCAAGAAAGCATTCTCAACGGTAGCGGCATTCATACGGATACACCTGATCAGCCATTTAGACATGATGTGGATAGTAGCCGAGGGCAGGCGCACCTACACCAAGCACACGGCAAGCCGCAACAAAAGCCCTGCAACTGTACAAATGTCCCTCTTTTGAAAGGGGGTAGGATTTTTAAAACCAAGAAACCGATTTGTAAGTAATTGACTGTGAAGAAAATAAAAACAAAAAGGATAAAAATTGAATTTTTGTCGGTTGATAGTGAAAAATTATATGTAATACTCTACTGATATCAATTAGGTGTTTATGGTTCATGTTATCATTATCCAAGATCAAGACATATCATTTTGCGCTTGAAAGTTCCCTTCATATATATTAGTGCATTTTGGCGCCAAAAGGTAACCCCCCTTTGACACTTTTTTTGAAAATTTAACATATGAATAATCTCTGCATAAAATATGTCGAACGATTAAATAAATGGTTATCAGTATGTTGTTACATGGTATTTTAATAAAGGAACGATGCAGCATCAATAGTTGGTATTAATCTTATAAATGTCGCCTTACAATGCTGTGAATTCTTGCTTTGTTATAAGATTCGGAGTATGTATTCTATTTCGGGCTTGGAATATCATCATAATATCACCTGCACTTCATCACCTTTTGCATAAGCACCCTTCCGTTTTGCAGAGTAGCCCTCACCATATAAAGCCCGGCGGGCCAGGTGCGGGTGTCGATACGTAGAGGATTTTCTGCGTTAAGGGCGGGCAGGGACATCTTTTGCCCGTTCATGGCATAGATTTCAATCCCTGCAAGGTGGCCGTGGCTTTTAACCCATACCTCCTCCCCGGCAGGGTTGGGGAATACCTCAAGCTGGGTTTCCTGTGGAGGGGCTGAAATTTCTTCCTGGCCTACCCAGCACACCCCCGGTGCCTCACAGCCCAAGCTGTCCACTACCAGAAGCCAGGCATTGGCTCCTTGACCTACGCTGGCAAGAAATTGGTTTTCGGTTTCTACTATTGCATACAATGTACCGTTATCCATTCCAGAGGTGTGAATTTCTTTATATTTACGAAACCAGCTCCATTCTCCATGAGGGCCGCAGCGCATGATAAACCCTCCCTTGATGTTCTGAGTTATTTTGTCGTATTGCCCACAAATAACGAAACATCCGTTTTGTAACAAAGAGATATCACAAGGATACCAGATTTCATTTGTAACATAGGCGTCATCATAATATATTCCTTTGCTGGCCATAAGTTGCCCGCTGAGGCTGTGTTCATAGAGCTTTACATAATTATCCATCTGCGCGAAATGATAAAAATGCTTGATTCTGTTGCTGACCGTATCGTAAAAGATATAGGATTCGGAAGTCCTGCTTCCGGATAAATATGCGAAACCTGACTCAAAATAGTTATAACCATTGGTATCGCTGACACATATTATTGGTTTGTTGTAATAATTTTGGTCCCAGGAACTTTTATAAAATATTTCAAGTGCAATTGCAAATACCTTTGTGTTGACCGCAGCGACATTATGTATCAAGGCATACAGCGAGCCCGGGTACTTGGGATGTATTCGGGTCTCAATCAGCTCGCCGGTTGAATTAAAAATTTGTACATGAATTTTATATGAAGAATCCCCATAAATTACAGCCAATGTATCATTATATTGAGCAATATACCCTGGAACTAGCCCTGGATAATATCTGACCCATAAAGTATCCAAATTGAAGTTAAGTTTTGAAATAAAAAGCATGGATTGACCGGTACCAGATGCTTTATAAGTGCCTGATAAAATAATGTTTTTATCTTGGGATTTTTAATAAGAGTATATATAATTACCAGGAAATCTGCCCCGAAAGGTATAAGATTTTATCGTGTCGCCATTAAAATCTGTTTTGTATAGGGTATAATTGTTTCGAAGGATATATCCAGAGTCGAAATAAGTTACTTGGTGAAAGGCTTCTCGAAAAATATAATCTCTTGATAGGTAATCAGGTTGGGCGCTACTATTAAAAACGGATAGGATAATTATCAGGCAGCACCCGATTCTATTTACTATTGCGTGGCTTTTCATGTTATTTTAGAATTTAAATGGTTAATATACTGCTATTTTAGATGTTAAGAACAGGTTATTGCTACCCAATAGCACGAGGGTAAAGATCCCGGGTTTAAAATGTTGAACCAGGACAAAGCGTTCATCAACAGGGCGGGAGAGTACCTGTTGCAAAAACGGCTTCCCTTCGGCATTATATAAAATCAGTTTGGCGGGTAAGGCTTCATTTCCAATGTTATATCTTAGAATCAGGTAATCCCGTGCCGGATTGCTGAATTCACCAATACCATTTGTGCTCCAATCAACTGTATATAAAACAGAATTTCCATCAACCTGGGGTATCTGGGCTAATACTGATGAGTAAAGTTCAGAAGCATCCATTGTCTTTGCTGAATTCAAGTCACAAATGCAACTTTTTGGTTAGACAAATTTAGTGATAAAAATTCATTTGGTGTTAAAAAATTCAATTTTTTTCTTGGTCTGTTATTTAGCTTGTGAGATGGTCTAAAAAAACTGGACAGGAATTTACTAATTTTAAAATTTTTGTCATATGGAAAAGTCAAGAAGAACATTTACGGCTGAATTTAAAGCGAAGGTTGCCATAGAGGCGATAAAAGAGAACAAGACCATATCTGAGCTTGCTCAGATTTACCAAGTGCATCCTAATCTGATTACACATTGGAAGAGGGATTTTTTGGCCAATGCGGGAAAGGTTTTCGACAGCGGGAAGGATGAGTCATCAGAGATAAAGAAGCTTAAGAAAGAGAATGAGGAGCTGATACATCAAATCGGTCAACTGTCGGTAGACATCAATTGGTTAAAAAAAAAGGTTCTATGATACCCCTGGATATACGCAGAGAGATGGTTGATCGTGAAGAAGGGCAAATGAGCATATGCTACCAATGTGAGCTTTTAG
>MWFC01000032.1 GCA_002071415.1 Bacteroidetes bacterium ADurb.Bin012 | reverse complement strand
TTTTCCCTTGCGTCACCCATTCGGGTGATGCAAAAATCACAAATATCTCATTGTGTGATTGTTGTAAAAATGTCTCTTAAAATGTGTCGAAGTCAGGAAGTTACAGCATAAATAAAGACGATGAACGGAGAATGGCATTTGGAGGGGGATTGGTGAGTAAAAAGTTGAAAATCTATAAAGCAGAAAGGGAGAAATGGTGGAAGGGTTTGGGGGATAGGGATTGGTGTATTAATTAAAAGACTGAAAATGGATATGTTATCATTTAAAAAATAATTCATGATATTCGACATGGGTATTCTTTTAGTCTCCTCGTCTCCAAATCTCTTATTCTCCTCGTCCTTTTGTCTGCCGATCAATTAGTCTCCAAAGAAGCGTAATACAAACCACTCTTTTTCAAAGATTCATCAAATGAAAGCCGCCATTTGACACTGAAGTGCGCAAGCTACTTCGGCAGCACGAATCGAAAAATCTGTTCCATCGCTAGCATAAATAACACTGCGAGAGGCATTTATCAAAAGGCCGCCCTCACGGATCGATCCATATTTCAAAACTTCTTCCAAATTTCCTCCTTGAGCACCAATTCCAGGAACTAAAAAAAAGTGTTCCGGTAAAATTTTTCTAATTTTCAAAAGTAAAGAAGCTTGAGTTGCACCAACGACGTACATCATATTCGAAGGCGTTGAACCCCATTCCAATGATTTTTTTATAACAATTTCGAAGAGCCGCTCTTTGGAACCTTCTTTTTGAAGATGTTGAAAATCAACTGCTCCCTTATTGCTGGTTAGCGTTAATAAAACAACCCATTTGTCAGGAAATTCCAAAAAAGGCGAAACCGAATCGGTACCCATGTAAGGATTAATCGTAGCTGCATCGAAATCGAAGCCGGAACTTTGTTTGTCGAAAAATGCTTTGGCATACTGCTGACTTGTGTTTCCAATATCGCCCCGTTTGGCATCCGCTATTGTAAAAATTTCTTCTCTAAAAGATTCCAGATAATCCATGGTTCTTTTCAGACTCATCCAGCCAACCAGTCCGCGGCTTTCGTAAAAGGCAAAATTGGGCTTGTAGGCTATGGCAAAAGGCAGTGTCGCATCGATGATGGCCTTATTGAATTCAAAAACAGGATCGTCATACGAAAGAAGATGAGATGGGATTTTTGTTATGTCGCTGTCGAGGCCAATGCACAGCATAGATTTTTTACGTCGAATAAGACTAACAAGTTGTTGCCTGTTCATGATAAATTTATTCTGAAATTTCAGTTTTCAATCTTTCAGCATTTTCCGCCAGCATCAATTGATCGATCATTTCTTGTATTTCACCATTCATAAAAGCTGGTAGGTTAAAGATGGAATAATTGATTCGGTGGTCAGTTACACGTCCTTGAGGATAGTTGTAGGTACGAATTTTTGCTGAGCGGTCGCCAGTTGAAACCATAGTTTTTCGTTTCGAAGCCACATTGTCGAGATATTTTTGATATTCTCTTTCGTAAATACGAGTACGTAATATATTCATGGCTTTCTCCAGATTGTGTAATTGCGATTTTTCGTCTTGAATCGAAACCACGATACCGGTAGGAATATGGGTTAAACGAACAGCCGAATAGGTGGTATTCACACTTTGACCGCCTGGCCCCGAGGAACAGAAAATATCCTTACGTATTTCAGAAGGCTTAATCTCGACATCCACTTCATCAGCTTCGGGAAGAACCACCACGCTGGCTGCTGAAGTATGTATCCTTCCCTGAGACTCCGTTTTAGGCACACGCTGCACTCTATGAACTCCCGATTCATATTTCAGTGTTCCGTAAACCTCCTCTCCTATTACGTTGAAAATTATTTCCTTATAACCACCAAGGCTACCTTCAGTAAAATCTACTATTTCCACTTTCCAGCCCTTGATCTCGCAATAGCGGGTGTACATTCGGAACAGATCGCCTGCAAACAAAGAGGCCTCATCTCCTCCTGTACCCGCCCTGATTTCGATAATGGCATTCTTGCTATCCTGAGGATCTTTCGGAAGTAGCATCAAACGAATTTTTTCTTCCATCTTTTCTTTATATTCCTGTAATACCTCTACCTCATCCTTGGCCATTTCTCGCAATTCCTCATCTTTTTCGGTGTTGAGCATTTCTTTCGAGCTTTCGAAATTTGAGCAAATCCTTTCGTACTCTTTATAGGCTTCAACAATGGGCATCAATTCTTTATAGTCTTTGCTCAGCTTCACATATCGCTTCATGTCGGAGATAACATCGGGCTGGTTCATTGTTTCTCCAATCTCGAGCCAACGTTTATAAATAGCTTCTAATTTATCGATCATTCCTTGAAATATCTTCGAAAAAAAGTCTGCAAAATTACTGAACTTCTGTCAGTAAATTTGACCGGATAATAAAAAACCAAAAAATATCCTTATGCCTGTTACGATGGTTGGAGGCAACGCAAATACATCTGAATGGTATTTTCGAGGCCATAATAGAGTGCATCGCAAATTAGGGCATGACCAATCGAAACCTCAAGGAGGCCCGGAATGTTTTGAGTAAAAAACTTTAAATTCTGAAGATTGAGATCATGACCAGCATTGATTCCTAATTCACACTTCAAGGCCACCTGTGCCGCTTCAACATAAGGCTGAATAGCTTTAGGGGCATCCATAAGATACGAGGCAGCATAACGTTCGGTGTATAGCTCGATGCGATTGGTGCCAATCTTGGCAGCATTTTCTATCATGCGTGCATCAGTTTCGATAAATATGGAGGTGCGAATTCCATGATTTTTCAACTCAGTAACTACTTCCCTGAGGAAGGATTCGTTTTTTATCGTATCCCATCCAGCATTGGAGGTAAGCGCATCAGGTGGGTCAGGAACAAGTGTTACCTGAGCCGGTTTAACCTCGAGTACCAAATCCAGAAATTTTGGAATTGGGTATCCTTCGATATTGAACTCGGTGGTAAGGACGAGTTTTATGGCTCTGACATCACTGTAGCGGATGTGCCTTTCATCGGGCCGGGGGTGTACTGTAATTCCATGTGCACCAAAACGTTCACAATCCATAGCCGCTTTTACTACATCCGGAAGATTGCCTCCACGAGCATTTCTAAGAAGGGCAATTTTGTTGATGTTTACACTTAATTTTGTCATATCGATGAACTATCCAATTGATTTTACAAAAATACTGTTAATCTCTCCAGGCAAAACATGACGGAAGTTTTAGACCCTTAGTGTGGGAAAAACGTTTTGAGGTAAAATTCTCGAGTATAAAAGAATTTTGGTCATAACAAAAAGCTCACCCTCTAAATGTAAAAAATATAGTTGCGGAAAAAAGCAATGATGGCAGCTATAATTGCCAAAATCATAGAAAGTAGGATGGCCGCAATAATGAGTAAAACCCAAATAACAAGAGAAATGGCATTTGAGCCTGTGTCGTATTCAGTCGTTTTACTTCCATCACTCCATGTTGTTTCGGTATAGTAATCGACGGCAACTGCCGATGCTGCCGCACCCATAATAAAAGCAATGACCTTGCCGAAAATGCCTCCCACTTTGTTGGTGCGATTGGCCACAACATAGTTGGGAGCAAAATTTGACAAAATATAAGCAAGTGCCGGTAGTAACATTACTCCCACTCCTATCATCCCTTTTGTATCGAGATGATTACGTTCGATTAAAAAATAAACAATGGGGAAAATCAACGTTAAAATAGCCAAAAACCAGTTGCCATAAAACTTCCTCTTACTTAGTTTATTAAGTAGGTTTCCCAATTCGTTCATTCGGTTGATGACGTCGATATCATCAGGGTTGTATGATTTTGCCTCAGCCAAAGCTTTGTAAGTGGTTTTAAAATGCTTATGTTTTGTAGGAGATTTTAAAACCTGACCGCCTTCTTCACTCACGGTCTCCCACGTTTCGAATGCATTTTCAACGCAATCAGATGCCAATTTATTCGCCTCTTCAGTTTTTCGATCAATAGGTGCCTTGTTGCTATCGCTCCGAAATGAGGATACTTTAATGGGCCGATAACGTCTTTCGGTTATCAACACTACTATCATATATACAACCGACAAGAAAAGAAAAGCAATCAAGCCAGCTATTAATGCCTTTTTGAGCGTAGCATTTCGTTCTAATCGTTCCTGTGCGTTTGAAATTGAAAAGCCACTGATGAGTGAAATTTCAGCGGCTGTAAGAGCTTTATTATAAACTCGAATCTCATCCACACGACCCCGATAAGGTCTGGTGTAAGGAGAATTCACAGTGTTTCCAATGATTAAAAAGCTATTGTTAGGAGTGTAACATACTCCTTTCGATTCGAAATATTCATTATTGACGTAAAGACGCAATACAGAATCGACTGAACTAACCGTTAGAGCAATGAAATTCCATTTGTCCTTTTTTAGTTTCGAGGTTTGCAAGGAAGCAAAATAGGGTTTCTTCAAAGTATCCAATTTATTGAATCCGGCAATGACAGTTCCTTTCGAAAACTGAAGCGAACGAGAAGAAAACTTTTTTTCCGAATTTACTGGAAGTGTCGATCCGAAAAGAAATCCGTCCGGACGATCATAAACCCAGGCTATATAAGTAAGCTCGGGTAATATTTGTGGCGAAATATTCAGGGATGTTTTCAATCCATTCGAATTGCCTGTAAATAAAAGAGCCGAACGTTCCGATCCATCTCGTCCGGGCATCCATTTGAAATCGTAGTTTTTCGTTTCATCACCAATCTTGAGATAATACTTGGTGTTAACGATATTCGTACCGTCTCCATTGAATTCGTATTGAATGATCAAGTTGGACGATAAACTATCCTGCCCCCTCATTTCAGCAGAATACAAAAAGAAAAATAATATCAGTGAACACAAAAAAGCTCGTTTAGTTTCCATATAAAAAATTATTTAAATTTAATAAAGATGTTTATTTTTTGAAGAAATTGTATAAAAATGTCATTCGTTAATATAAAAAATTCATGTTAAAATTTGATAGACAGATCAAAAAAAATAAATAAAATAATGCTATGACAAAAAATAAAATTAAAAGATTTTTAAAGAACTAAGAAAAATTTTAAGAAACCAATTTGTAGATTACAATTAATTTAATAATTTACAATAAGTTGAAAAAGGATAATATAATTTTATAATATTTGAAATATTTATTGTAATGTTCTGATTTGTCTATTATAGGAAAGAATAGATCTTTTGAATTTTTATCTTCAATCTATTTCACCTCAAAAAACAATTTTTCGAAAGAAACCACAAACGTATGAATTCTTTTCTGTTTACAAATATTTATTATGAAATTTCTGAAATTTTTTTTAGTAGTTGGCATAAAACATTGTATAGCCGAAAATTATAATTAGGTTTCAGGGGCACCTCTTACCAAATTATGATCTATGAAGCGTCAAGAATCCCCTTTTCTGATATCATCATTTTAACACGGATGAAAGCAATGAAATACCAACCCGCTTAACGATTGCTATCAAGAGTAATCTTATCTTTTTGGATTTTAAATTCTTCTGTATGGGATAGTCTAAAAACTTTCCCTTTAAAATTCGATGATCCTCTTTTCAACTTCGGGATAGGTCTTGCCAATTTCTTGCTGTGTTATAATGTTGAGGCTCAATGCGGTAATGATTTTGCAATAATTCACAGCCTCATATATATTTCTTCCTTTCCTATCTTTCAGAAATTTATAAAGCTCCTGATATCCTCCAATCTCATAGTTCCAAACTTCAGGCTGTACATTATCAAAATATTTTTCATCGTTTATATAAATCGCCTTTCTGAATCACGATAAACAATCATGTCAATCCTATCACTTTCACCCCCATATTTTGATACAAGTTTATCTAATCGTCCACTTTGCATCAAATGCAAATCTTTCAACTCATTCACCAAAGCAGCCATTTTGCTGAAAACCTTATAATCTTTTGGGAAAGGCACACGCGAGAAATCAATTTTCAAAAGCTCGGTATATTTCTCACGATAAATAATGCTGTAAAAAACAGCGTAAATGCAGGACAGAATTACTTCGGGCGTAAGTTCACGACCATAAATTTTTAAAAGATACGGTAACCTTTTCGTCGAGATTAGGCGTTTTACTGCTTTCATATTCCATTTTAGGTTCAAACAAAATCATCATCGACGAGGAATGCGATTTTTGGGGAGCTTGCTCTTTGTAAAGGTAAAGTGGAAATAAAGATAATTGATATCCAACGATGTAATTGCTGTAGCTCCTGCTATCATCTTATCGCTTACCAAAGTATAATTCAATTTTTTGAGATTTCTTGAACGTGGCTTAACCCCTTATATTGATACAATCATAACTCATATAGGTTTTACCGAAGTTTGTGGGTCCTTTCTGGGAGGGGTTCCATTTCATAAATTCGGGCGCCATCGTCTTCCACATTTATTTTTATGATGATGGTCTCATGGGGAAGAATCTCCAGAGCCTTATTAGGCCATTCAATAAAGCAGTAAGCTCCACTTTCGAGGTGTTCCATGGCACCAGTAGCTATAAACTCTGCCATGTCGTTCAGGCGGTAAAGATCGAAGTGATATACTAACCCCTGAGGTGACTCATATACATTGATGATAGAAAAGGTGGGGCTTGATACTTTATCGTAAATCTGTAATGTCTGGCAAAAAGCCTTTATTAAGGTAGTTTTCCCGCTACCGATAGGCCCTTCCACGGCAAAAATCCTATGGTTGGGAAAAGCCGAGAGCATCAGGCTGGCCGTATGGTCTAATTCGCCTAAATGTGAAGTTCTAAAAACAATCATCATCTGATTTTAGTGATTTCAAAATGAAATAAAACTGCTTAGTATCGTTTTTGAATCATGAATTTGCAAAAATATTTTATTTGGCGCACATTTAGCAGATTAGCAGCATTTTATCCAATAGACAGAGTAGATATCTGGTAACTGCATTTTTTTATATTCCACTAAATAGCTAATTTTGCTAGGTTTGAATAGGATTGAGGAATACTAACGTTTTATAAAATTTTATATTATGTCAAATCAACTCACATCTCAACAACTCATTCAATTAGAAGAAAATTATGGAGCACACAATTACCATCCATTGCCGGTAGTGCTGGCAAAGGGTCAGGGACCGTATGTTTGGGACATCGAAGGGAAGAAGTATTATGATTTTCTTTCGGCTTACTCGGCTGTAAATCAAGGACATTGTCATCAAAAGATTGTGAATGCACTAATTGAGCAAGCACAAAAACTCACCCTCACTTCACGTGCATTCTTCAATGATTCCTTAGGGGTGTATGAAAAATTCATAACCGAGTATTTTGGGTATGATAAAGTTTTACCCATGAATACAGGTGTTGAAGCCGACGAAACTGCCCTGAAATTATGCCGCAAATGGGCCTATCAGAAAAAAGGCATACCCGATGGCGAAGCAAAGATTATCGTATGCGAGGGTAATTTTCATGGACGCACCATCACGGTGATTTCGATGTCGACCGACCCTGATGCTTACCGTGAATACGGTCCTTATACTCCCGGTTTCATTAAAATTCCTTATAACGATTTAGAGGCTTTGGCAAAGGAATTGGAAGATCCGACAGTGGCAGGGTTTCTGGTTGAACCCATTCAGGGCGAAGCAGGCGTATATGTTCCTGATGAAGGGTATTTAGCAAAAGCTTATGCTATGTGTAAAGAAAAGAATGTACTGTTTATGGCCGATGAGGTACAGACAGGATTAGGACGTACGGGGAAGCTACTTGCTTGCGACTATGAAAATGTACGACCCGATATTTTGATTCTTGGGAAAGCCCTCAGTGGCGGAGTGATGCCAATTTCGGCGGTTCTAGCCGATGATCACATAATGCTGTGCATAAAGCCCGGAGAGCATGGTTCGACTTTTGGAGGAAATCCTTTGGCCGCTCGAGTAGCTATTGCTGCCTTAGAAGTCATTAAGGACGAACATCTGGCCGATAATGCTGCACGGCTTGGTGAAATCTTCAGAAATGAGATGAGAACCATTAAGAGCGAAATGGTAGAACTTGTGAGAGGGAAAGGCTTGCTGAATGCCATAGTCATCCATCCAAGAAATGGAAAAGAAGCATGGGATGTTTGTTTGAAAATGGCCGAAAACGGTGTTCTGGCCAAACCAACACATCAACATATCATCCGTTTTGCTCCTCCATTGGTCATTACAGAAGAACAACTGCGAGAAGCCATCGAAATGATCAAAAAGTCAATCCTCAGTTTTCATTGATCGGCTCAACTCGATGAATTTTAAAAAACAGTCGCGCTTTATAAGGCGACTGTTTGTTTTTTTAATCTTTTGATTTTTTTGATTCATGATATAGCTTGGCTTGGCGAATAAAAGCCATGCCAAGCGGTTGGCTCATTTCGGGGGTAACAGTCAAGCGTTCGGGGTGCCATTGGACTGCCATCAAAAAATTATTATGTATGGTCGGGTCTCTCCATTCGATTACCTCGATTAACTGATCGGGAGCAAAAGCAGCAGGTTTCAGTTCATCGGCTAATCTGTCGATACCTTGATGATGAATTGAATTTACATAAACTTCCTTGGCTCCCGTAATGGAATATAATAAAGAATTACCATTCACAGTAACCGGATGTAGACAATCTGGCCTATTATCGCAGCGATGGATCACTTCGGTTCCTAGCTCAGAAGGAATATCGGCAATGAGACTTCCCCCTAAAGCTACATTGATTAGCTGTAATCCTCTGCAGATTCCAAAGATGGGTAAACCTCGGTGCAGGGCTTTTTCGAAAGCCATAAATTCGAGGGTATCCCTATGCCGATCGAAGGCCTCACATATCGAGGTGTCGAATTCTTTCCCATAATAAAGCGGATAAATATCCTCACCCCCGGTGATTAACAGGCCGTCACACTCATCCAAGGCCAACATAACCGAATCGAAAGGTAAAGAATATAAATCAATTATTTTAAGATTCGAATCGATTTGTAATAACCACTGATGATAAGCAGGGTTTAACCGGCTAACACCAATGGTAATAATTTCATGATGATTACATGAGAATAAACATATCGAACACATAAACAATAAAATTCCGTTTGAAAGGCGAAGGGTTTTCATAGCATTAAATAAATCGATTCATTGACTATTGTTTCTAAGCTTTGACAAAATTAAAAACAACTGGGTAACAAGCCTAATTTCGATTCATAGGATGAAAGAAATTACACGAGTTAAATATGCAAAATTCTACATGTAAAAAAATTATTTTCTGAATAAGTCGATGAAGTAAAATAGAATACGAGAATTTAAGAGAAAAGAGAGATATATTATGCACCTTGGTTCAGATATTTATTTGTATCTTGCAAACGTTTTCGGAAACTTAAAATCAATACATCATGAGTAATATACCAGACATTAAATGGAGTGAACTTCCATTTGGTTATTTAAAAACCGATTTCAACGTCAGAGCCTATTATCGCAATGGCGCATGGAGTGAATTGGAGGTATCCGATTCGGAATACATTAATTTGCATATGGCTGCCACAGCTTTACATTACGGGCAGGAAGCCTTCGAGGGAATGAAGGCTTTTCGTGGTGCTGATGGTAAGATCAGGGTATTCAGGTGGATCGAAAATGCCAAGCGTTTGGCTTATTCGGCTCGTGGAATAATGATGGCCGAAGTTCCAATCGAGCTTTTCAAAGAAGCTTTGTGGAAAGTAATTAAATTGAATGAACGTTTCATTCCACCCTATGGTACTGGAGCATCATTATACATCCGGCCATTGCTCATTGGTAGTGGAGCTCAGGTAGGTGTTAAGCCAGCCACCGAGTATATGTTTCTCATTTTTGTGACACCTGTAGGTCCTTACTTTAAAGAAGGCTTCAAACCCGTTAAGATGCAAATTGTGCGTGATTTCGACAGAGCTGCACCACTTGGAACAGGAACTTACAAGGTAGGTGGAAATTATGCAGCCAGTTTACAAGCCAACGAGAGAGCGCATCATGAAGGATTCTCAACGGTCTTGTTCCTCGACGCAAAAGAAAAGAAATATATCGATGAAGCCGGCCCTGCCAACTTCTTTGGCATTAAAAACAATACTTATGTTACACCCAAATCAACTTCCATCTTGAACTCTATAACAAACTTGAGTTTAAAGCAATTGGCTGCGGATATGGGGTTAAAGGTCGAAGTCAGACCGGTACCGGTTGAAGAACTGGCCGAATTTGAAGAGGTTGGAGCATGCGGTACAGCAGCCGTTATTTCTCCAATCAGTGTTATCGAAGATCGTGAACTTCACAAAGTTTACACTTTTTGCAAAGATGGCAAAGCTGGTCCAATTAGTACCGAACTCTACAAACGTCTGCAAGGAATTCAATTTGGCGAAATCCCCGATAAATACGGATGGACCGAAATAGTCGAGTAAACTTGTCCAACTAAAAAATTAAGTAAAGCCCATGTCTTGTATAAAGAGATGGGCTTTTTTAGTCAATTTTTTTATACCAACCGCAGAATTTACCTATTATTGAAGATCATGATTAACCCCTAACTATTGATGATACAAGTGAAGATGACTCGACTTCATTTTTATTTTTTGAAAAGGTTGTAAAATAATTCAAATTCATTTCAAGAGATAGACTGGCACTGAAGAAGAATAAATATTTTCTCGACGTCTCTCGAGGAATAGAAATGAAAAATTTAGTATAAATTTGCAGCAAATTTTGAAGATTACTCTCTGTAGCTCAGTTGGCAGAGCAGCTGACTCTTAATCAGCGGGTCACAGGTTCGAATCCTGTCAGGGAGACAAAAGAGTTTATCATTTTTTAGCTTCTCATTTAATTTTTACTCATCCAAACTTAACCGGTTGTGGAAATGTGTTTAGTTTTATTTTATTAACCCAGGTCTTAGAGCCGTGTTAGGCTTTTAAAGCGAAATCGTTTCCCTTATTTTTTCAAGTAGAGGCGAAGACTGTTATGCCTTCTGATTTTCCTTATAGAAGTATAAAAGAAATAAGGGAGGGTAAAGATTATTTGGGGTTTCTTCTTAGAAGGAACTATAGAGGTGAGAATTTCATTTCATTTCATTTCATTTCATTCCATTCATTCATTGTTTTTTCATCGGGAGCTTGATCGTACTCGATCATCAGAAGGAGAATTTCGCCTTTCGAATCATCGGGCAGGGAAGTTATGATGAAGGGATGATGAAAATAAGATGCAAGGTAATTTCCCTGTTCCTCGGGATAAATTTTTCGTATTGCCTCATGCGAAAGAGTTTCGGTCATGCCATAGGTGCACCAAAAATTACCTTCAGATTTTATCGATTTTTTTTCGAGATAATTGCTTTTAGACGAACCACCGATAATGACTGCATCTACTATTTTACTAAGAAGGTATTTTCTGTTATTCTTATGTAGGATCAAATGATGAATCTGTGAAACCACCTTAGATGCAAAATGAATTTTTAGGGTTTCATCGGTAACATTCTCTGTCGATCTATTTGGATAAACAGTCGGTATGTCTCTTATTACTATTATCATCATTCCTGCAATGTATTCAGTATCGGGACAAAGCAGGGCAGTTTGTGCGGGCTTCGGCGGAAAAAACTGGCAGGTATGGGCTGTCGAAGCCAGCATAGAAGATTTTTTCACCCGAATAATTTTAAGCTTACACTTAGAACCGGAATTCTGAATAAAAATTTCATCGGAATCGCTGTTCCAGTTATTGATAAAATTTCCGGGAAGTCTATGCCAGTTTTAATGTGTTGGGTCGCTGAGCTTGCTGACCAATCCAATAAGTTAATTACCTGCATAAATTTTTCCGTTCAGGGTGAGAGAAAAGGAGATACAAGGGTTAATTCACTTTCGATCAAATCATGCAAGTTGCATTTTTCAGCGGGTAGATAATATAGAGATGACCTCTGTCTCATCGCGAAAAAAGAACCAAAATTATTTATATACAAAATTCCCCTTCCTGAAATTTATCTCAGTTAGTTACTCAGGGCAAAGGCAAACTGCGCGATGACATTCAACCCAAATAAGATCAATGATGAGGGTGGATTTATTGTCTAGGACAAAATTCGACCGAAACAAAATCCGATTCCCACCAGTTAAGAGGTCAAGCAATGGAGTTTCATAAGCCCTTCGTAGGGAAGGAAAAACCATTGAAGAAACCATACACTTCAGCCAATTGAGGTGATCTACATAAAGATCGAAGTTTTTCAATAAAAGCAGGAGGAATATCGGGTCTGGGTTAAAGCAGCGGGCTACCTTCGCCTATGCTCATAAGTCTGGGGTTTAGCATCATCACAAAGGCATAGGAAATAACTGTCTTTGGGAATAAGCTTGCTTCTTTATGTTTCTACAGGTTTTTTTAAATATAAATTTCCTATAAACGTTTTTGACTTTAAATTACCCATATCGAGCCAATTCCGTAAAGAATGACAGTAAAAATAGTTCCCATGATTACTTTCTTCAATTCCGGATCGAGTTCTTTCTGAGTCTTAATTTTAAACACTTTGGTCAAATGCAAGACAAACCAGGGTATATTCAGCAAAGTCAGCCATTGCAAAATCGAAGTTTGTCGGTAATAGATATAGACAAAAAAAGCCGCATCAGCAATCAAAAGAATGAATAGATGATAGATTTTTGCTTTTTGAAAGCCAAGCAAGATGGGAATGGTTTTTTTGCCCCAGGATGCATCGCTTGATAGATCCCTCATATTATTGATATTCAATACAGCAACACTAAACAATCCCAATGAGATGGAAGGCAGCCAAACACAAGGATCCCATGTATTGGTGTGTAAGTAATACGTACCAGCAACCCCAACGGGTCCAAAAAATATGAAAACGAAAAGATCACCCAATCCAACATAACCATAAGGGTTGCGACCAACCGTATATTTGATGGCTGCTAAAATGGCTGCAAAGCCCATTAATAAATAAATTAAAGCCATAATGCTTATGCGATAATGCAGACCTTCTAAAATGAGCCAGATTCCAAAAATAACCGACAGAAGAACATTAATAATAATAGCATTTCGCATTGCCTGAAGAGAGATGGCACCTCTTTGGAGGCCTCGTTTTGGTCCTATGCGTTCTTTGTTATCTACTCCGCTCAAGGTGTCTCCATAATCATTGGCCAGATTGGCCAGAATTTGAAGCATAACGGTGGTGAGCATGGCAAGAATGAATACGCTCCACGAAAATTGATGGAACGACAGCGCCATAAAGCTGCCCATCAAGGTACTGGAAAGAGACAGAGGCAATGTCCTGGGTCGGGCGGCATCTATCCATTCCTTTAATATTGTTTCTTTCATAAAAATGATGACTTAAGAAATTTAGGAAATTTCGAAAAATCGAGTCCGCATTTTTCAAGAAAAGCTTTTTTATCTTCCTGTGATTCTTCGATGCAATAATAAAGCAAGGTAGCCTTATCGGTCAGTTTCCGTATGCCAGCCTGTCCATCAAGTTCGACATTCAACGACATTTTGATCATCCTTAGTGCCTGTTGACTGTGTTTCATCATGGTTTTAAACCAATTCACTACTTTATCTTTAAGCTTATTGAAAGGTACTACCTTATTTATAAGCCCAAATTCCAAAGCTTTTTGAACAGTATATTGACGGCAAAGATAGTCACTTAACCTCAGGAACGACGGGGAATGGTAACTCTTTCTTCCTTGTTCTTGAAAATTTAGTTTTTTCTTTTGCCCCTTAAACTAACCATCCCAAAAGTTTGCATTTGCAATAAAAATCTAAGTACAAATAATTCATTGAAACTGTAATATCCGAAAAATCAACCATCGAGAGTCATTGTGGGTTCCTCTGCGCGGCAGTGTAGTTCGTTTATCCGCTTCATTTTCATATTATCGTGGTTTGGATAAGCATACAGATTCGAAATCATTTTTCTCTCCCTTATCAATTTATTGGCAAACATTTCAGTAATTCGAGCATATAGTTCGGTTCAGACAGTCAAATAAAAGGTCTTCTGAGCACTTGTACAAGATAAAAGGCGATAATTATTTTCGACGAAATTTTATTTAAATACCAAAATTTCGATTCATATCTTGGATTTCAGTATATATCATAAATTTGCTCAACTGATAAAAGTATCAACCATCATGAAGAACGATCATCTTATCTTAAGAATGAATTACAAGATCTGGATGGAAACTGAGGATGGTACACCGATTTTGGGCGAAGGCAAGTGTAAGTTACTGAAAGAAATTCAAAGGACAGGTTCTTTGAAGATTGCCATCGAAAATTTAGGCTTATCCTATCGTAAAACATGGAACAACCTAAACCGGATCGAGAAAAAAATCGGCTTTCATCTAGTTGAAAAACAAAGGGGTGGGAAAGAAGGCGGGCACACGGCTCTTACCCCTCAAGGCGAAAAAGTTGTAGAAGCATTCGACAGGTATTACCAGGAAGTTGATCCACTGGTTAAAGATTTAGTGGGGAAGGTAGTATTAAAATTTCCCCATGCAGGATAACGTGGATAAATTTCAATTATATCCGATTCGTATATTTGCTGACGAATTGCAATATTTTTCAACTCCAAAATCTACTAAAACTTAAAATGATGAAACAAACAAAAATCACCCAAGAAAAGCCATTGAGCTTTGACAGATTCAAAAAAATGGTTTTGAAAGCAATAGGACGGCTTGGTAATCCTTTACCATCCATCATGTTAGTTTGCATGGCTATTTTATTAGGGCCAGCCCAAGTTTATTCACAAAACATCGTCAAGGGCAAAGTATTGGATGCGAACTCGCATGCAGCCATTCGGGGTGCTAATGTCATTGAAGAAAGCAGCAAAGTTGGAACAACCACAAGTACCTCAGGCGAATTTTCGCTCGAGATTTCGAAAGATGTTCAAAAACCAGTTCTCATTATCAGCTATTTGGGATATAAAACCCAGAAGTTTGCTGTATATGTCGAGGGGAAAAAATTTATCGAAGTATTTCTCGAACCGGAAGTTTATATGGTGCCTGAATTAATCGTTTTAGGGCAGCGCCTTTCGAGCAAGCAAAACGAAAACGCTGCGAGGATCTATGTTGTTCCCGAAGAAGAAATTCATGCCATGCCAAAATTGAGTGTTGACGAGATTTTAGCAGAACTTCCGGGCGTAGTGGTTTCGAGAGGTTCAGGAATCTTATCATCCAGTGCTACAGTTTCGATGCGGGGAATGGGAAGCGAGCAAGGGCGTACACTGGTTTTACTCGATGGAATTCCATTAAATAAAGCCGATGGAGGTTCAGTTCAGTGGAACAACATCGATTTGAATTCCATAAAACAGGTCGAAGTCTTGAAGGGACCCGGTTCATCTTATTTTGGTGGTAATGCAATGGGGGGCATTATCAGTATGGTAACCGCCATGCCTCAAAAGAAAATAGAAGGACAAGCCGCTCTAGAATATGGTACGTATAACAGCATGGGTGCACATTTGAACGTTGGAGGCAAGACAGGGAAATTTTCGTGGAATGCCGCAGGTCGTGGCCGTAAAAGCGATGGTTACATCGTTCAACCTCCCGATGAAATAGATTCAACCGTCATAAAAACCAATATGGAAGAAATTGGGGTAAACCTGAAGGCTCGATACGATATTGACACAAAACAGTATGTTCAGGTGTCGTATTCTTATTTTGACGACAAGAGAGGAGGAGGCAATAATTTCCATCCCTTCAATGAAATGGCCGAACCCGACGGAACCTATACTTCTCATACCAACAATTACATAAATGTAAATTATGGTTTCAGAGCTGATAAAATCCTTGCCGATGTCAGAGCATATTATAATGACGAAGATTATGTTACCATTTCGGAAAGCCTTAAGGGAACTCAATTTACCAAATACGATGTGGACTCGAAAAGAACGGATATGGGCCTTATGTCGTCGGCCACCCTGCCCTTCCAGAACGGCCATTCGCTCACTTTCGGTTTAGACCTGAAATCGGGAAAAGTAGATGGCAACGATATATACAAGACTTCAACCGATAAGGTAATTAATCAGGGAACCAACTTTAATAGTGGTTTGTTTTTAATGGGGAATATTCAACTCTTAAAGGGAAAATTGATGTTAACACCTGGCTTGCGATGGGATTATGCCCATTTTTACGATGGCGTATTCGTTGTCGAAAACCCAACCAAAGTTACAGCATTTCTCGTCGGGTTTCAAGACACTATGCCTACGGCAGATTGGAATGCCTTTAGCCCAAGATTGGGTTTACAGTATAATTTCAATCCCGACACAAGAATATATGCTCAGGCATCGAGTGGTTTCAGACCTCCAATTCTCGACGACCTTTGCCGTACCGGCCGAATGAGACTCGGACTGAAACTGGCCAATCCCAACCTGAAACCCGAGCGTATTTACAACTTCGAATTAGGAGCCGACTATCGTTATAAATTGATTACTCTCTCCCTTTCGGGATATTATTCGAGAGGAACCGACTTCATTTATTATCTGGCTACCGGCGACTCGGCCGTTGTCAGCAACAAATTACGACCTGTTTTGATTAAGGACAACATCAGCGACGTTGACATTTATGGTCTCGAGTTCATCACCAAATTGCAACTTCCGGCTGGTTTCAATTTGAAAGCCAATTGTGCCTATACTTCCACCGAAATTGGAAATTATATCGTAAAATTTCCCGGTCGCGAAGAAGACCTTACAGGAAAAGAACTCGTCATGGTACCAAAATTCCAAGTCGGGGCAGGTTTGTATTACAGTTACAAATTTGTCAATGCAGCCATCGTTTATCGCTTTACAGGGAAACAATGGATCGACGACAGCAACAAGGAAGAATTACAGGAAACCAACTTGTTCGATGCTAACTTGACTCTTCATCTTCATCGCTACATAGATGCAAGCGTAGCGGTTTATAACATTTTCGACCGACTTTATTACGATACAAAAGGATTGATGACTCCCGGTAGATTTATCATGGGAAGATTAACCTTCAAATTATAGTTAATTAAAATCATTGCAAAATCAATCATCTGAAAAATATGAACAAGACAATTTATTCGAGCTTTATTCTCTTGTTTTTCATTTGCATGCAAAACTTTTGTGTTTTCAGCCAAACCAACGATTTCTATGACGACCAGCCCACGATTCCTTTGGGCGATGTTCAAATAAAAGTAGAAGGTGAAATAGAGCAACACTACCATGTCGATTTCACTAAACTGCCACTTCGCAGTGTAATCGTGAAGGAAGCCGTTTTAGACTCTGAAGGCGACCATTTTATCGGAGCATACCGTTATGATGGTTATTCTCTTTATGACATCCTGAACGAAGCTGTTCTAAAAAAGGCGAATCAGGCAGAATTTCCTCCCGTCATCGATCTGTTTGTGGAAGTGGAAGGAGTGAATGGTGACAAGGCCATTTTTAGTTGGGGCGAGATATATTATCCCATTCACCGACATGAAATCATTATTGCTACACAGATTTCACGAATTGTTCCGTCAAAAACAAAGGATTACTGGCCTTTACCTGGTTCTCCACGGGTAGTTGCTGCTGCCGATTTGCATTCTCATCGTTACATTGAAAACCCCAAAAGCATAAAGGTACGTTCGTGGAATCGACCTTTTGTTAAACATGAGGAAGCAAAATTTACCAATAAAATTTCCCTTGAAATCGATGGAGAAAAGAAGATGGAAATAGTTCCCTCGAGCCTGAAACCACCAATAAGTAAATATTCTACTGTTTTTTACGGCAGAGGAAGAGGAATTCACGGCATATCCACTTTCGAAGGGAAACCATTAAAAAATTTGCTTTCTACCTTCTTTAAGATTAATCCACAGATACTTATGGAAGGATTACTGATAGTGTATGGCATCGACGGCTACCGAAGCGTTTTCTCCTGTGCTGAGGTGATGGATAGAAACGATCAGGAAGAAATTTTGCTCGTTTTTAACGACAACCTCGATAACCCTGAAGCGGCCGGCTTCAGAATCTTCCCTGCCTGCGACTTTTTCAGCGATCGTGCAGTGAAGGCTATCGAAAAAATCGAAGTTGTTTTTAAATAAGAATTCAACTCTTGAAAGAAAAATATCGGATTTTTTAAAATGAATTTCTCAAAACTCCATTAAATACAAGGCGAATAGAAGAACCCAACCTCTGAACATCTGAACATTTGAATGATGCAAAGTGGTGTATAGCCTGGGCTTTGGCTCAGGCTTTTTTAATCTTTTACTAAGACTATTATTTTATTTTAGCCGTCAACTAAGCAATGTATTCAATATTCGAATAAGTTTACTCCATTATCGCTCTATCCGATGTAATTTTGCATTTATAAAAAATTCTTTTTCATGGCAATAGAAAACGAAAAGTCAAAACGCACCGAACTATCAGAATTGGGTGAATTTGATTTGATCGACCGGTTGACCGAGGGTTTGACTCCCCTCAACCATAGCACTATAAAAGGGGTTGGAGATGATGCAGCCGTTATGCAATATGATAATCATTCGCTTATTCTTCTTGCTAATGACATTCTAATAGAAGGTGTACATTTTGATTTAACTTACACCCCATTAAAGCACTTAGGATATAAGGCGGGAGTAGTAAATTTTTCGGATATATATGCTATGAATGGTGCACCTAAGCAGTTGGTCATTGGCTTGGGTGTATCGAATCGCTTTTCAGTAGAAGCTCTCGATGAGTTCTATGAAGGCTTGCGTCTTGCTTGCCACCATTATGGAGTGGATTTGGTGGGAGGCGACATTTCGTCGAGCAAAACAGGGATGTTTATTTCAATTAGTGTAGTTGGCGAAGTTTCAAAAGATGAAGTGGTTTACCGCAATGGAGCCCAACTTGACAATCTTATCTGTGTTTCGGGGGATCTGGGAGCAGCTTATATGGGATTATTGCTCTTAGAACGCGAAAAACGGGTTTATCTGGCCAATCCCAACATGCAACCCGACCTCGAAGGCAATGATTATGTTTTGGAACGTCAACTCAAACCAGAGGCACGTAAAGACATCATTCGTCTTTTGCATGAAGCCTGTATTCAACCTACAGCCATGATCGACATCTCAGATGGTTTAGCAAGCGAAATTCTTCATATTTGCAAGCAGTCCAATAAAGGTTGCGTAATCTACGAAGACAAAATTCCCATCGATCCGGCTACACTACTATTATGCGATGAGTTCAAAATCATTCCTGCTATTGCTGCCTTGCATGGGGGAGAGGACTATGAACTGTTATTTACGATTCCTCTGTCGGAGTATGAAAAAATCGAAAAAGTGGAAAACATCTCACTTATTGGCCATATTACCGATTCATCGGAAGGATGCCAGTTAATTACCAATGATGGCAAACAAATCCCCCTTCAGGCTCAGGGTTGGAATCATTTGAGAAAATAATTCCTTCAAATGTTGCAGCATGACAAAGAGTGACGAACAAATCAACGAGCATTTATCGCAAATTCTACAAACCCTCCCTCATAGCCCTGGAGTGTATCAGTTTTTTGATGAAAATCAGAAAATTATCTATATCGGTAAGGCAAATGATTTGAAGAAAAGAGTTTCTTCATATTTTACTAAAGAAACTGGGGTAAGTGGTAAAGTATTAGTGATGGTGAGGCGTATCAGAAGCATCGAAGTGATTGTGGTAGATACCGAGTTGGATGCACTTCTACTCGAAAACAATCTGATCAAGGAGCATCAGCCCAGGTATAATATCAATCTGAAAGACGACAAGACATATCCCTGGCTTTGTATAAAAAACGAGCCTTTCCCGAGAATATTTCCTACAAGAAATCCAGTAAAAGATGGGTCGAAATATTATGGTCCTTATGCCTCGGGACGAATCATGAACAACCTCCTGGAGTTGATTCATCAGATTTATCCTTTACGCAACTGCAACCTGAAACTTACCTTTCGAAATATCGAAAAAGGAAAATTTAAGCCCTGTCTTGAGTATCATATCGGAAATTGCAAAGCTCCCTGTATTGGACTGCAAACCGAAGAAGAATACGATGCCAATATTGCTTCGATTAAGGATATTATTCGGGGAAACTTATCATCTGTGGCTTCGTCTTTGAAAAGAGAAATGTTAGCCCATGTCGAAAATCTCGAGTTTGAAAAGGCTCAAAGAGTAAAAGAAAAATTGGAGCTGCTCGAAAAATACCAGTCGAAATCGGCTGTAATCAGCAATACTGATTTACATGCAGATGTGTTTTCGATTGTAAGTGACGAAAAAATAGCTTGTGTCAATTTTATGAAAGTAGCCAATGGAGCAGTCATCCAGTCGCACACCATAGAAATTCGCAAGAAATTGGACGAGTCCGATGAGGAAATACTGAGTTTTGCCATTACTGAACTCAGGTTAAGATTCGAAAGCCAGGTTCGGGAAATTATTGTTCCTTTCAAATTGACCATTGATTTTCCTGGCATTCTGATTACAGTGCCCAAAAAAGGAGATAAAAGGCAGCTTCTCGAACTTTCGCTGTCGAATGCCGAATACTATCGTTTGGAGAAACTCAAGCGCATTGAACTGGTCGACCCTGAAAGACATAGCAAACGCATTCTGCATCAAATAATGAAAGATTTGCGTATGAATCAATTGCCCGAACATATCGAATGCTTCGACAACAGCAATTTGCAAGGCACTGAAGCCGTTGCTGCCGTGGCAGTATTCCGCAATGCAAAACCCTCTAAAAGCGAATATCGGCATTTCAACATCAAAACCGTGGAAGGTCAAAACGACTTCGCTTCGATAGAGGAAATCGTTTACCGAAGATACAAACGCCTTTTAGAAGAAGGGGAAGGGCTTCCCCAGCTGATTGTGATAGATGGTGGGAAAGGGCAGCTTGCATCGGCACTCTTCAGTCTTGAAAAATTGGGACTCAAAGGCAAGATCACCATAATAGGTATTGCCAAACGTTTAGAAGAAATCTATTATCCCGGAGATTCGCTTCCAATGTATTTAGATAAAAAATCGGAAACTCTGAGGCTGTTGCAGCATATCCGCGACGAAGCCCATCGTTTTGGAATTACACATCATCGCAAACGAAGAGAAAAGGCATTCATACAGACTGAACTCACAAGTATCAGGGGGATTGGTGAAGCCACGGCAAAAAACTTATTAAAAGCATTTGGCTCCCTCGAAAACATAAAGAAAGCCGAAGCTGCAGAAATAGAAAAAGTGATTGGAAAAGCCAAAACAAAATTGCTTCTTCAACATTTCAACCAATCATAATATTGGCTTTGGGATAAGCATAATCCTTAAAACTGGCCTTTTTCAAAAAGGCAATGGCTAAAGTCAGAGTGCCCACTCTGCCAGCATACATTGTAATAATAATTACCATTTTACTAGCTGAGGTGAGAAATGGGGTAATTCCCATTGTGAGCCCTACTGTTCCAAAAGCTGAGACTTCCTCGAATAATATGCTAGTGAATGAAAAATCGGGTTGTAAAACAGTAAGGACAAAAGTTCCTGTTACAATCAGAATCAGGGATAATAAAGCCACAGAATAGGCTTTATCTACTGTTTCGAAAGAAATGGTATGCTTGAAGGCTTCCAGCCGTTTTTTGCCTCTTATGGTCGCAATGCTTGCTTTGATGAGAGTTAGGAAGGTAGTGGTTTTTATTCCACCTCCTGTACCTCCGGGACTTGCTCCAATAAACATCAGAATGATGAGTAGAAACAGCGTAGCCTGGCTCAAAGCTCCAATGTTCACCGTGTTATAACCAGCAGTACGAGCCGTAATGGATTGAAAAAAAACGGTAGTTATCTTATCCGAAAGTTTTAATCCATAGAGTGAATGATTGTATTCGAGCAGGAAAACACCAAGAGCACCCAGAATGATAAGGCAGACAGTAGTAGCTAGTACGATCTTAGTTTGCACCTGAAAATGTTTCCATGCCGTCCGCAATTTAGTCAAAAGCAGTTTAAAGTTAAATATTTCCTGAAGAACGGAGAATCCAATTCCACCCAATACGATTAAAATGGCAATAATCCAGTGTGAAGCCAGATTCATTCGTACCGGCTCGAACATCAGTCCATTTGGAAATATCGAAAACCCCGCATTATTGAATGACGAAACCGCATGAAACAGGGCAGCAAAACCCACTCCTCCGGGTGATGCAATGCTTAAATCTTTCTCCCAGAGCTGACATAAAATGATGCTCCCTGCAATTTCAATGGTAAAGCTATATAGAATAATTCGTTTCAAGATCCGGCGAGCATCCGAAAGTCCGCTGGTATCCAAAAGTTCTTTCAATAATGATTGCTGTTTCAGCCCTTCGGCACCCGTATAAAATAATGCAAAAAAAGTAGCAAACGAAATGATATTGATTCCTCCTAATTGAATAAGGATTAAGATCACCACCTGTCCCTTAAAGGTAAAGTAATTGGAAATATCCACAGTGGATAAGCCTGTAACACAAGAAGCGCTGGTGCTGATAAATAAAGCATCCACGGGTTGAATGTGATGATCGACGGTCATTTCGGGTAACAATAACATAGCCGTACCGAAAGCAATCAATATAAGAAAAGACAGGGCAAGTAAGCCTGCAGGGCCAATTTTGATCCTATCGATATATTGACCTGCTTTGGCCGTTTCGAGCAGCACCATGATAAAAACATAAAACTGAATGAAAAGAATTGAAAGATCGGGGAATTGTTCCATTCCTCTTTGGGCAAAAAAGCCATATATTCTTTGTTGACCCACAATGAGATAGAAAAGGCCCATGAGGATGATAAATAAAACCAGTATTCCTTCAAACCAGGTTCTTCTCAAATAGGCCAAAGGATGGAAATCATAGAAAAAATTCAAGAAATATTTCAAAGCATAAAAAGCCAAACTAAAGATGGTAATAATTCTGACAATATCATCGGTGTGAGGAGTACGGGGAAATCCGTGATAATAAACTATGGCACAAACTGCAACAAGTGAAACTATAATGCTGAGAATTCTCAAGACCCATAGCAGGGTTTCCTTATGAGGATAAAGAAAGATATTTATTCTTTCCCGCACACGATCTATCCAGGAATTAGACATAATTCTCAGTAAAACTTAATGGTTTAATTATTCGTTGATCTGAATAAAACGGTCGATGTCTTTATTTTTACCAAATAATACAAGCCTGTCGGTGAGTTTAATTACATATTTCGAATCGGGCACTCCTGCCACATGATATATGGACATCTCCATATTGTTCACTTTTGTGGTGGTTTCTTCCTTAATGGTTATCAAGCTTAGTTTATAACGGTCGCGAAGATCGAGGTCACCAAGCATTCGCCCGGCAACTTTTTTAGGTGTCAGCATTTCTACGATTCGATAATCGTCGGGAAGCTGCAAATACGACACTACGGATGGATTGAGCAGACGCTCGGCTACAATGGCTCCTACTTCTTCCTCGGGTGACCACAAGTCCTTTACACCTAATTTTTCGAGTATTATTCTTTGGCTTTTCCCTCCAAAACGTGCAATAATACGTTTCACGCCCAAGTCGAGTAATAACGCCACACAAAGCAATCTTTGCTCGAAACTCTCCCCTATGGAAACTACTACTGCATCAAATTCCTGTATATTCTGACTCAAAAGTGCCTTTTTATCTGTTGCATCAATAGCCACTGCCAGAGAAACATCATCCGAAACACGTTCGATGTTTTCCTGAAGCTTATCAATAGCCAGTACCTCTGCACCCTTCTTCGACAGATTCTTCGCAATGGATTCCCCGAACCGGCCTATGCCTATAACGGCTATTTTCCTATGTACCATATAAATGAATTTAGATGGCTTGCAATTTGGAGGCGCAAATATATTTCAATTTTATGCATTTTACACATTCCAGACCAAACTCGAAAAATATTCATAAAAAATTTCGGTGTTTTTGTGATATGGCTTACAGCTTTAAACAAAAGTTTTAAAAAATGGCATTAAGCCTGCTGGCATGGTAAACTTAAATCATGCCTTTAAATGGAAAGGAGCAGATCGGTTTTTCCAGAAATTTATTGAGCTCGAGCAAAGCCAAAACCCATCCTTACATTAAAGCAGATGATGATTACGATAAATCGAAAGGTGAAATCTTCAACTTCATTCTGCATTTTATATATCGATATTACGATCGTTAGAGATATTTTAGCCACCTCTTTTCGTTGTAATAAATTTACTGCCACAGCATATCATCGAGTACATAACAGGCAAAGCTTGAGGTAAACGAGGCCGAACATAATTGAATATTGCGCACTTGTCATAATTTTGCGCCGGATGAATCTTTTTGAAGAAATGAAACCTTTTATCGGAATAGTTTTTTGTGTCTTTTCCATTCTTCCTTCCAGAATTTTCGCTAAGGATCAGAATTGGACTACTTACTGCGAATCGACTGATTTTAGGAGAACGCCGCGATATAAAGAAACCATTCATTTTTGTAAACAGCTTGCCGAAAATTCCCATATCATTGCTTATGAAGAATTTGGAATTAGTCCTCAGGGCCGAGCACTCCCTCTTCTCATTATGGATAAGGATAGAAATTTTTCGCCAGAACTAGCCCGTCGGGCTGGAAAGGCCATTTTGATGATTCAGGCATGTATTCATCCTGGAGAACCCGAAGGGAAAGATGCTGGATTGATTCTGTTTCGCAACTTAGGTATTTTAGGGATGGATACTTCTTTACTCCGGCATGTTACCTTGGTTTTCATCCCGATTTTCAATGTAGACGGGCATGAGAGGTTTAGCCCTTATCATCGTATCAATCAAAATGGGCCCGAAGAGATGGGCTGGCGTACCACGGCTCAAAATCTCAATCTCAACCGAGATTTTATGAAGGCTGATGCCCCCGAAATGCAGGCTTGGCTGCGATTATTCAACTATTGGAATCCCGATTTTTTCGTCGATACACACACTACCGATGGTGCCGACTATCAATATGTCTTGACCTATTCACTTGAAACCGGACCCAATACCGATTCTTCTCTGGGTAAATATCTCCGGGAAAATTATATTCCAACTATGGAAGCCTACATGAGCGAAAAAGGATACAAAGTCTTTCCTTATGTGAATTTCAAACAATGGCATGATCCACGCTCGGCGTTATACTCTTTGCCGGCTTCGGCTATGTTATCGCACGGATATGTCGCAGCCCGCAATCGCCCCGCTCTGCTCATCGAAACCCACATGCTGAAACCCTATAAATTACGAGTATCGAGCACCCTCGAACTCTTATTTTTTACATTGAAACATCTGAACGATCACTATCGCGACTATTTGCAAATAAACCGCCAAGCCGATACGTATACATCTTCGGCCGATTTCCGTCCGTTTCCTCTGAAATTCAATTTTATAACCAGCAATACCGATAGTGTGATGGTAGATTTCGAAGGTTATGACTACAGAATTGAAAAGAGTGATTTAACCGGTGGAAACTGGTTTATCTACTTACCTCGACCTAAAACATTTCGCTTGCCAAATTTCAACCATGCCATAGCTCAGGATTCTATACTGCTGCCCGATTATTACATCATTCCGCCCGAGTGGACTACAATCATCGAAAGACTTCGGCTTCATGGAATTGAAATGAATTTTTTAACCTACGACACAATTCTTAAAGTTGAATCATATCGCTTCAGCAATCCTCAATGGGCAAACTTCCCATTCGAAGGGCGGAACAGGCTTTCTGTAAAAACGGAAAAATATGTCGAAAGACGAGCTTACCCGGCTGGCAGCGCACTGATTAGTCTTCAGCAGCCGACTGCTCGCATTATAGCTCTCTTGCTCGAACCCCAATCTTCCGATTCATTCCTTACCTGGGGTTTCTTCAATGCCATTTTCGAACAGAAAGAATACGCCGAAACTTATGTTATGGAAAAAATAGCCAGGCAAATGATTGAAAAACGACCTGACTTATTGCCTCAGTTTCAAGCTTGGAAAGAAAAAAACCCTCAAATGGATAAAGATCAATGGATGCAGTTAAACTGGTTTTATCAGCATAGTCCCTATTTCGATCAAAACCTGAATAAGTACCCTGTTGGCCGAATTTTTCTTTACCAATAAGTATTTAAGCCCTCAAACCTTCAAAACTCAACCTATTGTTTTCGAGAACACTACAGAGAAAACCTTTCAGGATTTCGAGTTTATTTGGTGCCTTGATGGGCCGCATCATGTCTTTTCATTTCATAGCTTCATTAATACCTCGAATCCTGCATCATTTACAATTTAATAAACTGTTTTATATCAGTAATTTATGTAAGAATAGAATAAGGTTATAAGGTTTAAGAGTAGGCTTTTATCTATTTTGTTCTAATAAGGTTGCCGAATTCAAATTACAAATTACAATCTCTCCGTCTCTCGGTCTCATCGTCACTTATGTCAAACTCGGAAAACTTTTTTCTCGCTGATTGACGCAGATTTAATCCGCTGATTTACGCTGATATTTTTCTGTGTGCTCCTGCGAAAGCTTTTTTCTGCGATATCCTTAGACATCGACACACACACACTAATCACCATCCACTATCCACTATCTAACAGTCCCCTTGTCCCCTCGTCTCCCAGTCTCTCCGTCCCCTCGTCCCCTCGTCCCCTCGTCCCCTCGTCTCCCTTCTTCCGTTTTTAACTTTATAAACTATTAACTTTCAACTTTTTACTCAATAACCCCAATACCTAAAACCATTAACAATGCGCAATATATTATCTCAAAAAAATATTTTTCATTTTTTTACTAAAAGCTTAATGAATAGAAAAATTATCCTTACATTTGGACTTTTAAACTGAATGAGTTCTTTGATAAATATAAAAACATGATAGTACTATAAAACATAAAAGAATATTTAGAGTCTGTCTATAAACTCCATTTAGAGCATCTGCGGTTTCCATCATTAAAAACGAAAATGAACAAACTACTATTTTTCGACCATTTCTTATAAAAAACACAAAAGTAATAATTTATCGAATGAATGTTTAATGTTTTTGAAATAATTCTCTCAATAATTATTTGTATTATAGCATTAACATAATTTGTCAAATGATAAGATTTAAAGTCATTTTGTTAACGAACCAAATTTTAGAAGATTAGATTCTTTTCCGTTGTTCTAAAAAATGTCTTTAACTAAAAAATCTTCAAGGGGAAACATCAAAATTATCCCAATCGGGTGCGATGAAGAATTTTTCGCGAAAACGTTTCAGCTCACCCAAATCGATATTAGCCGACAAAACACCTTCCTTGGCAGGTTCCATTTGAGCAATAATATTCCCCTTGGGGTTAATAATCATAGAAGGAGCTGAATACGAAAGGCCCTCACCATCTTGTCCACAACGATTTATGCCCACCAAATAAGCCTGATTTTCTATAGCACGCGCAATTAATAATTGTTCCCAAACACATCCTCGTGGATCTGGCCAATTGGCATGATAAATCAAAATATCATAAGCAAACTGGAAATTAGAATATCGGTTGCGACTCCAAACAGGAAATCGAAGGTCATAACATATCTGCGGCTGAATCTTCGCATTTTTATATTCAACAATCACATTTTTATTGCCAGGGGTATATAATTGGTGTTCACTCCCTAAACTGAAAAGATGGCGCTTGTTATAACTGGCCATAACACCCTCTCTAGATACATAAAGAGCCCTATTGTAGTATTTTCCATGATCTATAATGGGAATAGTGCCTGCCAGTATACAATTCATTTCTTTTGCTATTTTCTGCATCCATGAAACAGTAGGTCCATTCATGGGTTCAGCCAAACCGATATTTTTAACTGAAAATCCCGTAGTAAAAAATTCTGGTAATAAAATCAAATCAGTTTCATTAGGGAGACTTGTAAGTAAATTTTCTACTTTATGCCTATTCATTAAAGGCTCCTCCCATTTCAAATCTAATTGCATTACGGCAATATTCATCATGGATATTTCCTTTAGAGGTTTGTATGTGAGATATCTTGGGGCAAACTTACATAAAAAAATAATTTTTATACGCCGCACAATAAAAATCAAGGCCATAATTGTTCTATAAGTTATCAACGTACTCAAAAGGTACAATTGTTTAACACTACTGACCGACAAAAAAATTGGATAAAAAGAAGGAGGGACAAAACCGAAGTTTCATCCCCCAATTGTAAATTTGTGTAGTAAACCTAAATTAACAACCATGGGCAAAGATATAACAAAAAATTTAGTCGGTCAGCCGATCTACAAACAGTTAATAAAAATGCTGCCACGTGAACGGTTCGATTTGTTAGTTAAAGAATATGGCAGAGATCGCTACTACAAGACCTTTTTTCGTGGGATGAATTAATTGTGATGCTTTTCGGGATATTCTCTCGTTGTGATTCAATGGGTGAGGTATGCG
>MWFC01000031.1 GCA_002071415.1 Bacteroidetes bacterium ADurb.Bin012 | reverse complement strand
AAATTGAAAATTTAGTCAAGAGACTGTTTGAAATGGTATCAACTGTGTAGTAATACAAAAAGGAAGTAAAATTATAAAGTAATTTCATTCTTATCAGAGATAAAGAAGATAAAGTAACAAGATGATAAGAAATGAAGTAAAATCAGTAGGTGCTCTGTTCATTTTCTTAAATTGCTTTAATACCCATAGATGTGGAGAAATGAAGAATTCATAGAAATATTTTTTTATCTTTTTATGAAAACCAAAGAAGTCTTTTATCAAGATACATCTTGATGGTTTAAAGTGTTTTGTGAAGATTTCAAAGATTTTCATCCAAGATGGAATATTTTATTCAAAGGTAAGCATAAAAAGAGAACTATGGAAAGGTTTCGGCTAAATTTTTCAGAGGAAGCAAGCAAAAGTTTAGAAATAGAAATAGGGAGAATATAAAAAGCAATATTCATTCAAAATACAATTTCACTGTTCGTTTAAGGACCTTGCTAACATTCCTTTCCTTTTCACTACCTTAACGCAAACAAGTATTTTAAAATGGCTTTCTTAAAAAAGTTATGCTCAACATCATTCAAATAAATCTGAATTTAGTTTCGTTTGAACGTTGTTTTTAAAGCTAAGGTTTATTTGTCTATGAAGGGTTTACATTTTACAATTTAAACATTAAAATTTTCACTTCCAATTGGTTTTCACTTCAACAAAAATTTATTTTTGAAACAAAAATTCCACCTATTATTGTCCTTTTGATTAAACTCGGATAGAATAACCGGCTTTTTTAATAATGATTCTATCGATTGTTTTCTATGAAACCTCAATTAATAACAAGAATAAATTATTCATTTGTTTCGTCATTATTTAATTGCTCTGGGGGAAGAGATTGCTGGAGATTTTCTATTTCAAACCGAGCATTTTTGAGATTTTCTTGAGTTTCGTGTAATAATGATTCGAGCTCTAAATTTTTCGAGTTTAATTCTTGAATCCTGTTTTCGGCTTGCTCTATCTTGTTTTGTAAAACTGCGATTTCATTGGATAGATTTTTGTTCTCTTTTCTTATTTGATTCAATGATGCTTCCTTTTCAAGAAGTTGTGATCGCAAATCGGAACAGAGGTTTTGCGATTGCAAGAGTTGGCTTTCCAAGTCAGCTTTAATTTTTTCGAGATTTTCAATATAAGCTTGTTTTTCTCGCAGGCTTTCTTCTCTCTTTTTTAAGGTCTCGAGTGTGGATTTCAGGTTTTCCTGACATTGAGCCAAATTATTTGTAAGTTCACTATTCTGCGTGGTTAAATCCCATATTTCCTGCAAGTAATTTGTAGTTTCTATCAGTATCTCATCTATTACATGGAGAGTTTTCATGGTTATTAGATTTTACGGGTTTTTATGAATGATGATTTTTTGCCCTTCTGCTATTTGTGAAGGGTCACTCAAGAAATTATCGCGGGCTATTTTTGAATAAAGACTGCCATCTCCTAAATATTTCTCTGCAATCTTCCATAGACTTTCGCCCTTGACTACGATGTGTTCGAGGGTAGTGGATTCTTCAGTTTTAGAGTATTCTTTTTGGGCAACAAAAAGTTTTTGTAACGAATCTTTGAGGATGTTTAACGAATCACTTAGTTCTTGGTTTACCTGTATTAATTGGGTAACAGAATCGCTCAGTAATTTTGTTTTGGTTAAGGAGGTTGATGAATGATATTGAAAAATTCCAATGAGGTTGGCTATTACTAATATTACAATTAGCGACAGCATCAAGGTGTAGTTTCTTTTTACCCTTTGCCTGAGCTTTTGAATACGACCCAGAGGGGTAAGGTCAGCTCCGCATTCGGGGCATTTTTGCAAAAGGGAGTCTATCCCTTGGCGATGACAAACCGGGCATTCCATGGTAAATTTTTTTAGTTGAACATCAGGAAGATAAAATTAAATTCGGCTATAAAGATATAGATTATTTATCAATATATCTAAGAAATTACTACTCGGGAAAAATTCTTTTTTTAATGAGTGCTTTTCTAAAAATAAGATTGTTAAGGAGGTTGGAAGATTTAGATAGAAGAATGATTGCCGTTAGTGGGAAGATGCATTTTTCATCATTAAACTACGAAAGGGAGAGATGTTTTGCAGAACCTGCAATTTCCTGATTCATCCAAACCTTTTGCAGCCGTATGATAACCTTTACGCCATACCACTATATTTTTGCATTTCGGGCATATTGAGTTATTGCCTATGTCAAGTTCAATATTGCCCACATACGTCCAGTACAAACGTTGGCGGGCGATGTTGTAAAATTCGACCAGCTTATGTGCTGGTGTAATGGTTGATTGATGATGATACCGAGGGAAATATCTACTAAGATGTAAAATAGTATCTTCTCCTAATTCGTCGGCCAACCAGTTGACCATTTTTTTGAATTTAGAGGCTTCGTCATTTTCATTGGGGATGACCAAGGTGGTAATTTCGAGATGAGCTTTTGATTTTCTAACGGTTTTAAGGGTTTCGAGCACAGGTGCAAGCTGTGCACCGGTTAAACGCTTGTAGAACGATTCATCGAAGGCTTTCAAGTCGATATTCCATGCGTCGATGAGAGGAAGAATTCGAAGTAGAGGTTCCTGATTGATGAAACCGTTACTCACCATAACGTTTTTCAGTCCTTTTTCCTTGGCCAGGGTAGCCATTTTGATGACATATTCGTATGAAACGATAGGTTCATTATAGGTATAGGCAATGCCAATATTTTCTTTATGATTCAAAGCCGCTTTGATAATCTCGGAGGCAGGAACAATGGGTCGCAAACTGAAAATGTTATCTGTTGGCTGAGATATTTCCCAGTTTTGGCAAAACCGACAGTGCATATTGCATCCATAAGAACCTATGCTAAATATCAATGAGCCAGGATAAAAATGATAGAGAGGTTTTTTTTCTATGGGATCGAGATTGGCTGAAGAAATAATCCCATCATTTAAAGCATAGAGTTCACCCGATATATTTTTTCTGACGCGGCATACGCCAATTTTTCCTTCACTGAGCAAACATTCATGAGGACAAAGCAAACACTTTACTTTCATGTCCTCGAGTCTTTCATAAAATAAGGCTTGTTGCATATATTTTCGAATTTCAACAAGGCTCAAATTTATATGAAATTATCGAAATAGAGTAATTTTGCTGCCAGAAATGGAGAAAACAGCCCGAAAAAAAGTTTTAGGAGGAGTTGCCATCAGCATAGCTGCTATCATGTGGGGATTGGATGGAATTGTGCTAACTCCTCGCCTTTATAATCTAGATGTGGCTTTTGTAGTTTTCATGCTTCATCTGATTCCTTTTATTCTCATGCAATTTTTTTTATTTCGCGAATATACATACTTTAAGAATCTTTCAGCTCAAAGTTGGCTTGCTCTTATTTTGGTAGCTTTGTTTGGAGGGGCTATTGGCACACTGGCTATGGTGAAAGCTTTATTTCTGGTTCATTTTCAGAAACTAACTATAGTAGTGCTATTACAAAAGTTACAGCCTGTTTTTGCTATTACCTTAGCTACCTTCTTACTGAAAGAGAAACTTAAACCGAATTTTTTTATCTGGGCAGCAATTGCTATTATAGCGGGTTATTTTTTAACATTTGGTTTCCAATTGCCTACAATAAGTAGGGATCCTAATATGCTCTATGCCGCTGGGTTTTCTTTGCTAGCTGCATTTTCATTTGGCAGCAGCACAGTATTTAGTAAATGGGCACTTAAAGAAGTTCGTTTCGAAACCGCTACTTTTATCCGTTATGGATTAACAGCCCTCATTCTTCTTCCTTATATTCTGTTAACAGGTCGCTTCTCTGAACTTTCCAGAGTTACAACCCTCAATTGGATTCTTTTCGTCATCATTGGACTGACAACGGGTTCGGGAGCTATCTTCCTCTTCTATTTTGGCTTGCGTCATGTAAAGGCTTCCGTATCTACTATATGTGAGTTGTTTTTCCCTCTATCGGCAGTTATTTTCGATTATTTATTTAATCACGTTACTCTTTCACTTGTTCAATGGATTAGTGCCATTGTCATGATTTTTGCCATTGTCATACTCAGCCTGCAAGAAAAAACAGATTAAAAAATCTGTATTAAAATTGCGATAACAAAAAATAATTTTATTGGATATTTTTCTCCTATTAATTTTATGCCGAATCTAGAGTTCTGGAGTTATTGGTGGTTTTTAAAGCACAATCATCACAATTTGTTTTTCTTTCCATTCCTTCGATTTTAATGAACAAATGTATGAGCCAGGTTTAAGGCCGATTTTTTTGGTGTCAATAGGAATGATATGTTTGCCATAATCGAATTGGCATTGGGAAAAAATGGAGTGGGCGAGGCGACCATTTTGGTCGTAAATGTCGAGTGAAACCAATGCAGGAGCATGAAGTTTGAAACTAACATAAAAAATTCCCTTGCTTGGATTAGGATAACCCTCTACTGTTCCATTTTCTTTTGTTGGGTAGGTGTTTTGTGTTGAGGCAAGAAGGTTTTCAAGGGGAGTAATATCGGTCCAGATGCTGAGTTGTCCATTGTGGAGTCGAGTCCAGATAGGTCTAATGATATTATTATGTACCGAAATGTTGGTATAATCTCCGAAGAAGATTCCCGAAACGGGTACAAAAGGGCTTTCGCTTATTTTCCTATTAAGGAAGGTTTCGCCTCCATCGGCAGAAATGGCCAAATACACATCGGTCTTATTATCGGTATAGTTCCTGCGATCGTAGAAAACAAAATAAAGCCATCCTGTTGTTTGATCGATGTCCATCCATGTAAAAAATTGTTGATGTCCCATTTCATCGTCATTCACTCTTATAGGGGTTGACCATGTGAATCCACCGTCGATAGATTTTGATAGCCAAACATCGGTATCGTCTGTGCCGTTGCGTTGGTCGGACCAATTGATATAAATTGTTCCGTGATATGGGCTGTTACTGAGATCACATTTGGTAATCGGGAATCCGTTGGTGCGGCTGATGCCTGGAATATCGTAATCCCAGCCACCGGGCATGGCATCGACGAATATGTCATTTTCGAGCCAGGTTTGGCCTCTGTCGCTCGAGCGGTCGAACCAAATACCACCGGGGCCAGCCCATGCCACATAAAGTTCGCCTAATGGTCCTACAGCAGGTACAGCGCCTTCTACAGTATTATCACTATCTATACAATCACCTGCAATCTTGTTGATTCTTTTGGGCGTTTCCCAACTCATCCCTTCATCTACTGATTTTGAAAACAGTATGATGCTGCTATCGGACGGGGAGCTACTTCCATAGCTGTCGAACTGAGTCCATGTCAGATAAATTGTATTTGTTTGTCGATCTACTACGCTCCATTGTTTGTCTTGAGCTTTTTTCCCGTTCAATCCCACAAAGGTACCGTCGCTCCAGGTTTTCCCATTGTTGGTAGATTTCTGGCAAACTATGCGGTCGATCCAATTGCCTGATGGTGGATTGGAAAGATGAAAGAAGAAGAAATTTCCCGTTGTATCAACTTCGATGACTGGGTCGCCCCAAACACCATGGTTCGATGTAAGTTGACCCCGATTCCATGTACGCCCCGTATCAGAGCTGTAATAATAATTATTCAGATTGGCACCTGCGACAATAATGGCCGGATTTTTTGGATTCAATTTTATGGTAGTTTCTTCGGGATAATTCTGGCTGCTTATCATGATGTTTTGGCTAAAGCAGCTAAGGGCACAAATTAACAGTATAAAAGCAAGTTTAAGCGATTTCATAATGAGGTACTATGATAAAAAGCGAAATTAAGAAAAAAGCCTCTATACTCACAGAGGCTTTTTAATAAAAAAGGATTTTAATGGAGGGGTTATTGCATTTTCAATTTTTCGTCCATTTCTTTGGCTTTTTCTACATTTCCTTTGCGGGCGTAGATTTCTTTGAGTGAGGCGATGGTATTTCTATCTTTAGGGTCAAGTTGATGGGCTTTTTCGAGGAAAGGGATTGCTTTATCGAGATGTGATTCGGCGAGATTCTTCATTTCGTTGTATTCCTTTTCTTTTTCGAGAGGAAGCAGATTAGCCTCGTCGAGTGTAGTTGCTGCCTTGTTTACATAAAGCGCTCCTAAGTTATAGATAGCGTCAAAGTAATCTGGTTTAAGTTCAATGGCTTTTAAATAAGCCTCTTCTGCTTTCTGGAAGTTACCAAGCCGGTCGTAGCTAACCCCCACAGCAAAGAAAATAGAGGGGTTGGTTTGGTCGAGGCTTTTTGCAATTTCAAGGTTCTTCAGTGCTTGTTCTGTCATGTTTTTAGCCAAAAAAATATTTGTTTCGGCTATCAAAATGGAGAAATCTTCTGGAAATAATTGAAGGCCTTCGGTAGCATAATTCATAGCAGTAGTTGTATCCCCACTTTTCAGAGAAACATTTATCAATGAAGTATAAATATTAGGCTTACGCAAACCGGCTTCATAAACTTTCCGGTATTGTGTGAGGGCTAATTTGTTGTCATTAGACAGTTCCGCACAGAGGCCAGCATTATAGACAGCTGCGGTATCGAAAACTCCAATCTCTTCCTTCACTTTTGCAGCTTCGATAAACAAATTGGCTGCCGAGGAGTAATCTTGTCCATTGAATCTTTCTACTCCTTTTACATAGAATCCTTCGGCTATCACGTTCATATTCTGAATGATATCGAGTTTGAATTCATTGGCTCCTTCCAGTGTCAGAGCTTTCTGATAACTTTCGTAAGCTATCTGAAATGGATTATCGCTTAATGCTTTGTATTCGGGTTTTTCGCTCAATCCAATTTGAAGGTAGATGTTTCCACGATAAAACCATGTCTTTGCTTCATTCATGGTTTTTGGATGGGTCAAACAGGGTTCGATGTTTTCGAGAGCTTTATCGAGCTTGCCATTGCGAAGAAAATTGTAAGCTGTCGTTCTTTTGGCAGTTTGACTCCAAGCAATACTTACACTGCAAGCTATAAAAATCGTCAAAAGGAATCTTTTCATGGTAATTAAGAATTTTGTATCAATTTTCCTCTGACAAAATTATGAATTTTATTCATTTCAAATCAAATCGTAGAATTAGAAAAATTAATCCTCAGCAGTATTGTCTTCATCTTCTATCGATTCTATAGGACCTGATTCGAATTCAGGTTCGGGGGTTGGCATTTCATCTATTGCTGTGTGTATCCTCGAGGTTTCTTCTTCTTCTTCGTTTTTATCTTCTTCTTCGGGTTCAACGCGGGTTACTGCAGCAATTTCGTCGTTTCCCTTCAGATTGATGAGTTTCACGCCTTGAGTAGCTCTGCCTTGTATTCTCAATTCAGCAACAGGAATGCGTATAAGTATGCCATTTTTATTGATGATCATCAGGTCGTCGGAATCTTTGACATTGATAATAGCGATCAAGTCTCCCGTTTTATCGGTGATATTCAGTGTTTTAACGCCTTTGCCACCTCGGTTAGTTTCCCTATAATCGTCAAGGCTCGATCGTTTTCCATAACCCTTTTCCGATACGACCAGAATATCATAATCATGGCTATCGAGGCAAATCATTCCGATTACTTCGTCATTTTTGTGAGCCAGTCGAACACCTCTCACTCCCATAGCCGTGCGGCCCATTGGCCTTACTTTTGTTTCGGAAAATCGAATGGCACGACCCGAACGCAAGGCCATGATAATTTCACTTTGCCCGTCGGTAAGTCTGGCTTCCAACAGATGATCACCTTCCCTGATGTTGATGGCATTGATACCATTGATTCGTGGGCGGGAATAGGCTTCGAGCGAGGTTTTCTTGATAATGCCCTTTCTTGTACATAAAATGATGTAATTGTTGTTAATATATTCAGGGTCGGAGAGATTTTTCAGATTAATGTAAGCCCTTATTTTATCGTCAGATTCCAGATTTATCAGATTCTGAATAGGCCTGCCCTTTGCTGTTTTTACTCCCTCCGGGATCTCGAAAACCCTTAACCAGAAACATTTTCCTTTTTCGGTAAACAGCAATAAATAGTTATGATTGGTAGCAACAAACAAATGCTCCACAAAATCTTCTTCACGAATATCACTTCCTTTGGCTCCCTGTCCTCCCCTTTTTTGGCGTCTGTATTCTCGCAAAGGAGTTCGTTTGATATACCCCAGATGGGATATGGTTACTACTACGCTGTCGTCGGCTATGGTATCTTCTACTCTAAAATCCTGGGAAGTGTACTCTATTTCGGTTTTAGGTTCGTCTCCATATTTTTCCTTCAACTCGAACAGTTCCTTCTTTATAATATCCATGCGAATGCTTTCGTTCGAGAGGATTTCCTTGTAATAATCGATCATGCGGCGTAGTTCCTGATATTCTTGTTGAAGTTTTTCGCGTTCCAAACCGGTGAGAGTCGAAAGTCTCATGGCAAGGATAGCTTTGGCCTGTATCTCAGTTAGCCCGAATTTTTCCATAAGTCCATTTTTAGCCTCTTCGGTATCGGCCGAACTTTTAATAAGGGCAATTACTTCATCGATGTGATCGAGAGCAATGAGCAAACCTTCAAGGACGTGTGCACGTTTTTCGGCTTCATTCAACTGGAATTTCGTTCTTCTTATCACTACATTATGACGATGATCGATAAAATAGACAATAAGTTCCTTAAGGTTCAAGGTAAAAGGTCTGCCCTTGACCAGTGCAATATTATTTACATTGAACGAAGTCTGAAGTGGAGTATGCTGATATAATTGATTGAGAACCACATTGGCATTAGCTTCACGTTTGAGTTCATATACAATACGCAATCCTTCGCGATCCGATTCGTCGCGTATATCGCTAATTCCATCTATTTTCTTTTCGTTAACCAAATCTGCAGTTCTCTTGATCATTTCGGCCTTATTTACCTGATAAGGGATAGATGTAACCACGATGCGTTCTCTGTCATTGTCCTCCTCGATGTCGGCCGTGCCTCTCAAAATGATTCTACCCCGTCCGGTTTCGTAAGCTTCTCTTACTCCGTCATAACCATAAATAATTCCTCCGGTAGGAAAATCCGGGCCTTTGATATAGTTCATCAGCTCGGCTATTGTTATGTCTTTATTGTCAATATAAGCTATACAGCCATCTATTACTTCCTTGAGATTATGAGGAGGCATGTTGGTAGCCATCCCAACGGCAATTCCCGAAGCACCATTCAAGAGTAGATTAGGCAATTTTGCGGGCAAAACCGTGGGCTCCTGCAAAGAATCGTCGAAATTATTTTGAAAATCAACGGTATCTTTTTCGATGTCGACCAACATTTCTTCGGCAATCTTGCGAAGCCGGGCTTCTGTATAACGCATGGCGGCTGGTGGATCCTGGTCTATACTTCCGAAATTTCCCTGACCATCAATCAGTGGATAACGAAGCGACCAATCCTGAGCCATCCTCACCATGGCGTCGTAAACCGACGAATCTCCATGAGGATGATATTTCCCCAATACTTCACCGACTATACGGGCCGATTTTTTATATGGTCGGTTGGAGAGTATGCCCAAATCATACATTCCATATAATATTCTGCGATGAACGGGCTTCAATCCGTCTCTCACATCGGGTAAGGCTCTTGAAACAATGACGGACATCGAATAATCGATGTAGGCCGATTTCATCTGGTTCTCAATATTAACCGCAATAACCTTTCCTTGTTTTTCTTCCATTAATTTTCTAAACTTTTCATTTAATGATTTTTATCCTCTAAAAAAAGGATGTGCAAAATTAGTCATTTTCTTCGTATCGAAGAGGCCCGTACGAAACATACTTACCTATCTGTTTGCCTGATAAATAGTTCCAAACTGAGAAATAAAATCTTTCACAATGAAAACCAGAGATCAAAATGATTAATTTTGAAAAAATTTTTGAAATACTGAAAGTTTGGTAGAAAATTTGCAGTTAACCATTACGATTTTAAAAGAACAAGCTATAATTTTGCGAAACAATTGCTTATGAATATTGTTAAAAGAAAGTAGAGGTTTAAGTTTTATATGGAAGCAAAATTTTCACAAAGAGTTAAAGACGTTTTGTCATATAGTCGTGAGGAAGCGATTCGATTAGGTAATGACTATATTGGGGTTGAACATTTTTTTCTTGGGATGGTACGTGAGGGCGAAGGAATGGCAGTTAAGATCATGCAATATTATGGGGCTGATCTTAACGAGATGAAGGCCATGATAGAATCATCCATCCTAAATACTTCTTCAAGGCCTGTGAATACGGATAATATTCCATTGATCAGACAAGCCGAACGCGCTTTGAAACTCACCTATCTCGAGGCTAAGGACTTAAGCAGCGAAGTGATTGGCACAGAGCATCTATTACTGGCCATTTTGAAAGTTGGGGGCAACCTTGTAGAAAAGGCTTTACAAAAATATGATATTGGATATGATGAGATCAAGGCTGAAGTAAAGTTGTTATCGACTTCCGATGAGAATCATCTATCCAGGAAAGATTTACCTTATTCCGACTTACGGCGGGGTGGCCAATCGGATGACGATTCCGACGACGACAGAGAATTTACGAACCTGAAACGGAATGCCGATCCTAAAAGCAAGACTCCGGTTCTCGACAATTTTGGACGTGATATTACCAAAGCTGCCGAAGAAGATCGTCTCGATCCCATAGTAGGGCGTGAAAAAGAAATGGAAAGAATTGCCCAGATCTTGAGCCGTCGCAAGAAAAACAATCCTGTTTTGATTGGTGAGCCAGGAGTTGGGAAATCTGCCATTGCCGAAGGATTGGCCATGAAAATTATCAAACGTGAAGTACCACGTTCGCTGTTCAACAAAAGAATCGTTAGTCTCGACCTGGGTTCTCTCGTAGCGGGTACTAAATACAGAGGACAATTCGAAGAGCGTATGAAAGCCGTTTTGAATGAGTTGGAAAAAAATCCCGATGTCATTCTTTTCATCGATGAAATCCATACCCTGGTGGGAGCTGGAAATGCTTCGGGTAGCCTCGATGCTTCGAATATGTTCAAGCCTGCTCTTGCCAGAGGTGATATACAAGTAATTGGAGCCACTACCTTAGATGAATATCGTCAATATATCGAAAAAGATGGGGCTCTCGAAAGACGTTTCCAAAAAGTGATGGTCGATCCTACCACACCCGAAGAAACCGTCGAGATTTTAATGAACATCAAAGAAAAATACGAGGATCATCATCTGGTAAAATACACCGATGAAGCTATTCACGCCTGTGTTTATCTTACCATGCGGTATATCACCGACCGTTATCTTCCCGATAAGGCCATCGATGCCCTCGACGAAGCCGGTGCACGCGTGCATATTAAAAACATACACGTGCCCGAAGAAATTCTCAATATCGAAAAGAACATCGAAGAAGTTAAGCAGCGTAAATCGGATGCCATTAATGCCCAAAAGTTCGAAGAAGCGGCCAATTTCAGAGATCTGGAACGCAAACTAACTATCGAGCTCGAAAAAGCTAAAAAACGCTGGGAAGAAAATAGCCGCATCCACCGTGAAATTGTTAGCGAGGAAAATGTTGCAGAAGTCGTAGCCATGATGACGGGCATTCCTATTCAAAGAGTGGCTCAAAATGAGGGTGCGCGTCTTTTAAATATGGAGGAAGATCTCAAGAGAAGCATCATCGGACAGGATGAAGCCATACGAAAGGTAGTGCGTGCCATCCGTCGCAATCGCGCCGGACTCAAGGATCCAAATAAACCTATAGGAAACTTTATATTCCTGGGTCCCACGGGAGTTGGGAAAACCCATCTGGCAAAGGTTCTGGCTAAATATCTGTTCGATTCGGAAGATGCTCTCATCCGTATAGATATGAGTGAATATATGGAGAAATTTGCGGTATCACGCTTGGTTGGTGCGCCTCCGGGTTATGTTGGTTATGAAGAAGGAGGTCAGTTAACCGAGAAAGTTCGTCGTAAACCTTATTCCATTGTCCTGCTCGACGAAATCGAAAAGGCTCATCCCGATGTATTTCATCTCCTGCTCCAAGTTTTAGATGATGGCGTGCTCACCGACAGTTTGGGTAGAAGAGTCGACTTCAAGAATACTATTATTATCATGACTTCTAATATTGGTTCGCGTCAGTTGAAAGATTTTGGCCAGGGAGTGGGATTTGCTACCAGTGCTAAAATTTCTCAGCAAAACGAGAATACACGCAGCGTCATCGAAAATGCACTGAAAAGAACATTCTCACCCGAATTCCTCAACCGTATAGACGATATCATCATATTCAATAATCTTGAACGCGATGATATTCACAAGATTATCGACATCGAAATGAAACAGCTCTATGAAAGGGTTCGTAACTTGAATTATGAGATTGTGGTTACAACCGAGGCTAAGGATTTTCTGGTCGATAAAGGCTGGGATCCTCAATTCGGTGCTCGACCACTGAAACGCGCTATACAAAAATATGTGGAAGATGCCTTAGCAGAAGAAATTATACGCACCAAACTCAATCCAGGCGACGTAATCTTTATTGACCACGACAAGGACAAAGACGAAATTGTTATCAAGACTCACCAAGTGGTTCAACCCGAAAGTGCCACCGGATTGTCGTAATTCTTCAAAACTTCAGAAAGTTTTCGCTTAATAGTAAATTCGCATAATTTTTCATCCCCCTTCGGTTTGAATGGAATTTCATCAACACTCAAAATTCAGAAAGGGGATTTTTAATTGATCACAAATTTTTAAAAAGCCTTCACTCGATATTATATCCCGAAATACTCCTTTTTGCCCTAATTTTAGAATGAAACCCGCAAGCTCTTTTCTTATATCGAATAAACTATCAGCTCGATCTGAATCCAAGCACTTTCCCCATGCCAGCCGAAATCCCCAACGCTCAGACAAACATGTAGAAAGTTTTACAAAAATTGACGTAAAATTCGAAAACAAAATAAATTCAGAATTTCGAATTGAGATGATTTGAATGAATACATACAGGTAAGGATCAATGATATGTTTTAAATTCGATAATAAAGAAGCATAAGATAAATTATCCACATAGATATAACAAAAGAAGTAAAATCTCATGTAGATAAGACCAATTTCAGTAAAACTGACTTAACGAGTGAATGCAGGGAAAAAACAAGACTTCCGTAGAAACTATTTTTCACGCTGTGCCATGTATAAAGCAAGTCTCCCCTCAAAATAGATCAATATGGCTGAAAGTGTTTCATAACGATTTCAAAAATTTCACTGTAGATGGAACATTCAGCTCAAAGGCAAGCATATAACGAAACTTCACAGGGTTATCTAAAAATTTATTAAAAAGGGATCATTAGATGTTTCAAACGAAGATAATTTTCGTGATATGAATTAAAATAGACTTGATAAAGGAAGGAGTTTATTCCACAATCTACCTGTTTCTGTGAAAGGAAAAGCAGGTTATTCGAAACAAGGAGCGAGAAATAATGATTCGAAAACTCCTGTCTTGCCAGACGATGAAATTCATTTCGAAGTAAATAATCAGCGAAGCCTGTCGGCAGCATGAACTTTCCTTTCGTCTTTCAAAATTGCGCGCTGCGCCAGTAAAAGGAAAATCAGAGAAATGATGGGCATATAAATGCCTAATTCATAATTGGGTATGATGCCAAGATTTTTCTTAATCAAATCGGTAATGAAGAACTGCCAAGCTATCATCAGAATGATGAGAAATAAAGAGATTCTTACCAATTTTACCTGTTTGATACGGTTCTTGAAAGTAAATAAAGCATAAAGAATAAAAGCTCCGGCAATAATTGCGATAAATGTTCCAGTATATTGGAGAAAAGGATTCAATTTTAACGGCATTTCACCTGAAGGAACGAGATTCTGAACATGCGTGAGAAATAATTTTATGACGGCCATGTCACTAAAATATCCTGCAAGCGGGAAAAAGAAAAGCAGTATAGGTGTGGCAATTACTGCTATCAACAGATAAATGGTCTGAATTCGTTGAATCATTGGTTCAGGTTTTTTGCAAAATTAAAACGAAGATTCAAAAGTACTGAATTTTTGTTGAATTACTTAAAAATTCTCTTGAGCATTCATCAGAAAAAATCCTATTTGATTTGAATGGGGTATCTGTTTAAATTTTTTTCAAAAAAAGGTTCAAAATGCTGAAAAGTTTATAAAAACTTCTTACCTTTGCAGCATTAAAATTTGCCTCCTGCACATCTCGGTAAAATTTCTAATGATTTTTTGATATAATATGGAGGATAGAAATATATTCGATTGAAGCAGTGGAGGTTATAAATAGTTTACTTCTAATATCAGTTTTTAAATAGTTTTGAAGAAGAGAAGGTGGTAATATCCACTGAAGAAGAAAATATTTGGCTATATACTTTCAACACTCTTAACATGTATAATCTTCAAGAGCTAAATGAAAAATTTTTGCCCGAATTGAGGGAAATCGCTCAGTCGTTGCATATTGAGGACATAGACAAATTATCGAAAATGGATTTGATCTACAAGATTATCGATCATCAGGCTGCCAATCCATCTCAAGAGACTCTTGCAGCCGAGCAAAGCCGACCTCGACGAGGCCGGCCTCCCAAAAATCCGGTTTTGAATTCACCTCAATTAAATGCTAAAGAGCCCACTAAAGGCAAACGAAGAGGCCGGCCTCCTAAAAAAACGGAAGAAGAAACAACAACTCTTCCATCCGCTCCGGTCGAACATACCGACCCACCCAAAGAGCCACAAAATACAATTCCACCCTTGCCTGACAAGGAAGCTCCCCGAAGGCCCCATGTCGTTACCATGTCGATGAAAAGGGGTGAGCACCTCAATGTCGATTTTCTACCAGAAAAACTTCAGGTTTTTGATGAGGAAAACGGAAATGATAACGATAAAGAAGAAAACATTGCAAGCGAAGAAAGACTCGAACCAGAAGCTGCGGTTGAATCTTCTTTAACGGATAAACTGGATTATAAAGAAATTATAGCCAGAGAAAGGGCTCAAAGAGAAATAAACCTGCGTTACCAGCGGACACCTTTCGAAAAATACGAACGTAAACGCGATGATTTCTACCCATTCAGCATGGAAGGAATAGTCAGCAGCGAAGGTGTACTCGAGCTAATGCCCGAAGGACACGGATTTCTGCGTTCTTCCGATTACAATTATCTTCCTTCACCCGATGATATCTATATGGCTTCCAATCAAATCAAAATGCTGGGTCTTAAAACGGGAGATACCATAAAAGGAATGATCAGGCCTCCCCGAGATAACGAGAAGTTTTTTCCTCTGGTGAAAGTAGAGTTGATCAATGGGTTGCAACCGGAAAAGATCCGCGACCGTGTCCCTTTCGATTTTCTGACACCTTTGTTCCCTTATAAAAAATTCAAGCTCACTGGGCATCCCGATGCTACACTTACTTCGAGAATTATCGACATGTTTGCCCCCATCGGCAAAGGACAAAGAGGATTGATCGTAGCCCAGCCAAAAACAGGCAAGACAATGATTCTGAAAGAAATTGCCAATGCCATTGCCTTCAATCATCCCGATGTTTATCTGATTGTACTTTTAATCGACGAACGCCCCGAAGAAGTTACCGATATGCAACGAAGCGTAAAAGCAGAAGTAATTAGCTCTACTTTCGATGAACCTGCTGAACGCCATGTCAGAATTTCGGGTATCGTCCTCGAAAAAGCCAAACGTTTGGTAGAATGTGGACATGATGTGGTCATTCTGCTCGATTCGATTACTCGTTTAGCAAGAGCTTACAATACCGTATCGCCTGCTTCGGGCAAAGTACTTTCAGGAGGAGTCGAAGCCAATGCCCTGCAAAAACCCAAACGCTTCTTCGGTGCTGCACGACAAATCGAAAATGGTGGCTCACTCACTATTGTGAGCACTGCACTCATCGATACAGGTTCGAAAATGGACGAAGTGATCTTCGAAGAATTCAAAGGCACCGGAAACATGGAATTGCAACTCGACCGTAAACTCTCCAATAAACGCATCTTCCCTGCTATCGACATTGTCGCTTCCTCAACCCGCCGCGACGATTTACTGCTGCCCAAAGAAGTTCTGCAAAGAGTGTGGATTCTACGGAATCATCTTGCAGATATGACTTCTCAGGAAGCCATGGAATTTTTGCAGGATAAAATGAAATTTACCCAGTCCAACGAAGAATTCCTGGCTTCGATGAATGGTTGATGACTTTCGACTTATTACCTAAATCGTATTCCACGAAATTTATCGAAGAACATTCACTTCTACAAATAGAATTGCTTCATCGAAATTTTCGAGATGACTTCCTACAAAACATCAATCACGATGAAGTCGATAGATAGACACTCAATTTAATCAAGCAAAAATTCGATTGCAATTGGCTTCTTTGGTATCATTAAAATAAGTGTTCGAAATTTTATGTTGATAATCAATAAGTTTTGAATTGCTAAAAATCGAATTGTCTTCTCTCAATAAAATAATTCTTTTATCGTTATATATCGAGTATTTTTTTTTATAAAAAACTTCTATTTTTGCATCGCATAAAAATTTAAATCCTATGAAGAATGCCATCAGAATCTCCCTCGGAATAGTCATCATAGTTCTATGCTACTTGATCTATGACAGTATAATGACTCCTCTCCGTTTCGAAAAGGAAAAGAATTACCGATATGGAGTGATCATTCAAAAACTAAAAGATATACGTGAGATCGAAAAAATGTATAAGAATGCTAATAAAAAATATTGTGGCAGTTTCGACACCCTCTTTGTTTTTGCTAAAACTGCCAAGATTCCCGTAGTTCGTATGATCCCCGATCCTACCGATACTACCTTTACTCGCTCCATTAGCGATACCATTGGTTATACACTGGTTTACGACTCTTTATTCGGGAAACGGGAAGGATTCAGAATAGAGGATATCGCTATCAATCCTTTCAATCCTGAGGTAAAGATAAAACTTGAAGCCGGTTTTATCGACAAGGGAGGGCTTAAAGTACCTGTGTTTATGGCTTCGGCGCTGAATGTAGATATTCTCAAAGGATTAGATGAACAGCTCATTCGTAATTATAATGCATCCTTAGAAGCTTTGAACAAATTCCCAGGTCTGAAAGTAGGTTCGATGACCGAAGTATCCATTGATGGAAACTGGGAGTAGACCTACCCAGGCCGGTTACTAAAACTTGCTGATGTGAATGAAACAGTAAAAACCCTTTATCAAGTTAGCGACCACAGTTTCAATTCCAATCAGACGCAAGACTATCATTTATCCATCCTTCTTTCGGGGGATGGATTTTCGTATGTAGCCGGGAATAAAGAACCTCGCCGGCTGATTGAATTAGGCAGTTTTGAGTTTGTAATACCCCTCGATGTAAACAGAGCCTTGAGAAATGAAAAGGCCTTATGTCTATTTTCGAATTTTGTGATCGAGCATGCTTGGTTAGGAAATCCATTTGGACATTCAGGAATATGGATCGAAAATCGTTATTCCACGCTAATTCCTGAAGCACTTTACGATGAACATGCCCTCCACGAATATTTAAGCTTCAACCTGCAAATTCCTCAGGATTATATATTAAGAAGTGAATATATACCCTCCATAGAAGCATGGAATGTATTTGCCCTCCCAGCCGAATGGCAAAAACAAATCGCTTTTATCTTGCCTTCAGTTAAGTTTCATCATGCTTCATCGTGTTTTATTGAAGCAATAATAGCCCACGGCAATATCGGTGAGTTGAATGAAAACGTGTTCATCTATCCCCATCGCTTTTATTTCGAGATGGCTTATACTGTTAAAAACAAACTGATCTTTTATAATACCTTCCCTTATTCTACCCAAGAAGATTTTATCTATTTCGTTCTATTCGGTTTCGAACAGCTTGGCCTGAATCCTGAGATAGTGCCGGTAATACTGATGGGTGAAATCGATACCGGTTCACTACTTCATCTCATCCTCATCCGTTACGTTCGAAATGTTAATTTTGCCAGCCGAAACAAAGATGTTATTTACACCTATGCTTTTGATCAAATACCTTCTCATTATTTTCTGAACATTATCTATTCTTTGCAATGCGAATTATAAGAGGGAAACGAAAGGCCAAAATACTTCATCCTCCAATGAATCTCGATGTAAGGCCAACTACCGATATGGCCAAAGTGGGGCTTTTCAATGTCATCGAAAATGCATGGGAGATGGAAGGCCTTCACGTGCTCGATTTATTTGCAGGTACGGGAAGCATTTCGTTTGAGTTCATTTCGAGGGGAAGTGTCGAAGTGGTTGCGGTCGATAATAATCCTAGATGCATCGATTGGATGAATGAAGCCTCAAAAGGAATGGGTTTCGATAATTTATTGCTGGTGCATACCGACGTGTTTTCCTATTTACAAAAGCCTGTGCAGCAATTCGATATCATTTTTGCCGATCCCCCTTATGACTTTTCGAAAACTACCTTTATTCCAGACTTGATTTTTCGGAATCATTTCTTGTATCCCGGTGGATGGCTCATCATCGAACATCCAAAAAAAATAGACTTTTCTCATCATCCATTCTTCATAAAAAAGAAGAATTATGGAAGGGTAAATTTTAGTTTTTTCAGTGAGGAAGGCTCCCAGACGGTAGAGCGCGCATCAACATCTTCTGCAAAGTAATTTCAAGACCTTCATTTACCCGGTAAGCTGGATAAGCAGCTATGATACCTCCGGGAGAAATTAGCATTTCAAGTGGTAAGGCATAGGCCTCAAAAGCTCGAAGCAATTCGTAGTTCCGCCCTCCTAATACGCTCGGCCAGGGATAATTCATCTGCTCTATTGTTCGAGCATCTGCAAGTGTATCATGACTTGTAAAAATGGCCAAAAAATTTACTTGATCCTTGAATTTTACTGAAAGGGGCCTTAGCATTTCGAGATTCGCAAGGCATGTCAGGCATTCCTTACGTGCAAATACAATATACAATGGTTTCTGGCTATATTCGCGCAATCGAATACTGTCTCCCTTATAACTTTTCACAACTTTATCAGGTAGCAAACTCCCGGGTTTCAATCTTGTAAATCTTTCGAGTAGATTCTGAGCCATTCGCTTATGACTCTCTATGTGCGAATCATCCCGTATCTGCTCCAGAAAATAAAGGATACTGGAGTTGGAAAACATAGGGGTGGAATAAAATATTTTCAAAGCCACCAAAGTATATAACTCTTTTGCATCGAGTTTTTCGATACCAAAGAATTTCGATATGGTATCCTGAAGCTGGTGATAAGTTACCGATTTATTTACCGCCATAATCAAAGCCCGGGAAACCTTCGAACTGGCTGTCAGTGAATTTTCTATGAGAAGCTTCTTTCGAAAAAAATCTTCCATCCATCGAAAATATTCATAATTGTTATAATCGATTGGAATTTCGTCTAAGGTGGAATATCCGGAAGGAAGTTGAGCCTTGGGAAACAATGATGCTAATCTAAAAAGAATAGCCTTTTCGTAATTTTCAGGAATGCTTTCGGGGATGTTTTTCAAAATCTTCTGAACAAAAAGTTCGACAAATTCAGTTCGAGGCTGATTCAATAATCTAGTAGTAGTCGTATCGTAAAAATTATAGATATGATATTCCAATCCACGAAATATTGAATCAGAAGGGCTTTCAGAAAAAATTTCAGCATCGATGAAGTATCGAGGGATATAGGGATTCCCATTTTCGAGAACATGAAACCGATGGGATTGAATGTGGTAAGTTTTTTGAGGTTCAACATAAATGATCTGACGATAAAACGCGATATCGAGCAGGATAGGCTGAAGGGCTTCTATCTGAAATTCGAGTGTAAAATAACCTTGCGTATCAATGGTAGTTTGGGCCAGAAGGGTTTCATTCAAACTCAGGAAATCGGAATAAGTAAAAACTTGCACCTGTTCACCGGCTGCTTTGCTAAAATTTCCTGTAATGACGACTTCCCCGCCATAAAGTAATATATCAGACAAAAAAATAAGCCCTAAAACCAATAAAATTCTTTTTGGTTTTCTCGCTTTCCGATGAAGATGAATGAAATTTTCGAAAATAGAAATTTTAAAAAAATTCATTTGCCGGGTAGACAAGCGTCCAATTTCAAACCAGGAGGGAGAAACGAGCTTGCATCACCGCCATAGGCCAGTATCTCTTTCACCAGTGAAGAACTAATATAGGAGTGTTCAGGTGCGGCAAGCAAAAATACGGTTTCGATATCGGGATAAAGTTTTCGATTGGCATGGGCAACGACACGTTCATACTCGAAGTCGGCCGAGGTTCGTAAGCCTCTCAAAAGGAACCTCACCCCATGTGAACGGCAAAAATCAATAGTAAGGCCCGAAAAAACTTCGACTTGTATTCGGGGCTGATCATCATAAAGCAGGCTAATCATTTGCATTCTTGACTCGAGGCTAAAGAATGATTTCTTATCTGCATTCGATCCTATGGCAATTATGATGGTTTCGAACAAATCGAGTCCGCGAAGAATAATTCCGTGATGGCCAATTGTAATCGGATCGAACGAACCAGGAAAAACAGCAGTAGAAAGCATTGTTTTACAGGATTATATATGATGAAGAAATACGATTTTTGTGTTTCATATCATTTGATGAATTGAATTCCAGTAGCTGCCTCATTGCACATTAGTTTTGAATGATATCCTATTGAGAATTATAATTTGCAATCTGATTGGGAATTAAGGTAGAAAGTTTCTGAAGAAGGTGATTCATGCTGGTGGCAAAATGGCCAGAAGCGTTCGGCTGCCTTGTACATGCTGTCCGATATTCACTTTTATTTCGGAACCCAGGGGCAAAAATAGGTCGACTCGGGAGCCAAAGCGGATGAAGCCCAACTGATCGCCGGCTTTGACCTCATCGCCACAACGTTTGTAAACAGCTATGCGTCGGGCAACTGCTCCTGCAATTTGACGCACCATGATTTGATGTCCAGAATGAGTCTCTACTACAAAGGTATTGTGCTCATTCAATGCCGAAGATTTTGGCATCCAAGCAGGGAAGAATCTTCCGGGTTTATATTTTTCATAGATAACCTTGCCAGTTACAGGGCTCCAATTGATATGTACATTGGTAATCGACATAAAGACAGATAATTGGATTCGTTTCTCACCAAAATATTCTTTTTCCATTACTTCTTCGATCACGACAACTTTTCCATCGGCCGAACTGTAGACCTTTCTCCCATTTTGCGGTCGAGGCCTTTTGGGAAACCTAAAAAATAGAGTAAAAAGAAAGATAAAAACAAGAGCCAATACCCAAACGATGATAATTCCCGTTAAACTATCTCGGAAAATGAAAGTAAGCACTCCCGAAATAATCAGCAATACCAAGGCTATAGGTGGAACTATTTTCAATGCTTCAGGATGAATTTTTGACATTCCTTGTTTTCGGTATAATAAGATTTTACGATTGCAAAATTATAACGTAATGAGCGATATCATGATAAAATAAACAAAAATAGATGGAGCAGCAAACAGGATGGAATCGAAACGATCGAGAAAACCTCCATGACCAGGTATTGCTTTACCACTATCTTTGACACCGAAAGTCCGTTTTATCAAGCTCTCAGATAAATCGCCAAGTATCCCAGAAACGGAAGTAATCAGAGCCATTCCTATCCATTGTATAAACGAAAGTTCTTTGAAGAAACAGGATAACAGGATGCCCATAACAAGAGTAAAAAAAATTCCTCCCAACATTCCTTCCCATGTTTTAGCGGGGCTGAGCCTTTCGAAGAGACGATGACGCCCAAAATTTACTCCCATCAAGTAAGCAAAGGTATCATTCGTCCAAACGAAAATAAAAAAACTCAAAAGTATAATCCGAGGATCATCGAATTTGGTAAGCCATGGATTCCCAATGAAATTAAGCAACACAAAAGGAAAGGTAATATAGATGATACCTAATAAGACCAGAGCAATCTTCATCAGAATATCAGAGCTTTTAATAAAGAGTGAAAAGGTCAACAAAATAGGTATCAATAGGATCGACCAGGCAAGTAACTTTTCTGTTTGCAAAAGAGGATTCAAGGCTGTGAAGCAGAGAATGCAGTAAAGTCCACTGCTAACTATAATCGTCAAGCATTTCAGAATCTTCTCCTTCGATGGTAAAACCAGATGAAGATATTCAAGCAGGGATAATAAAAAGAAAATGAACATCAGGGCTGCAAACCACCAGGGTCCCAAAGCGATGGAAAACACTACCATGGCTACATACAATGCTCCGGTAGCCGACCTGACCAATAAAGTTTTATATTTCACGTGATCGAATGATTTGCAGAGCTTTTTCTTTATCTTCTCGTTTTACATAAACTTCGGCAAAACCTATAATGAGTTCAGAATCCTGTTTGTTGATCACACTGGCTTCTATTCCATTTTCTTCTAAGAGTCCTTTGACCAGAAGAGCCTGATAATTACGGCTAGCCGTGTAAACCAGAGCAAATTCATTTTCTTCCATGCAACAATTATTTTAGATTCTATAACAAATTTTCAAAGATTGGTTTTATTTCCTCTTCGATAAGGAAGAGATAAAGTTTAGCAGGCCCATGGGCTCCCATGACGAGGGTTTTTTCTATGTCGGATGTGCGGCTTGGTCCGGTAACAAAGGTGATAAAAGAAGGGAGCTGCTTTTGATATTTGAGTCTTATATTTGCAAGGGCTTCCTTTATTTCGACAACTATTTGCGAAGTATGGGCAATAACGATATGCACTTCTGGTACTGTTATCATTCTTCTGCCCGAACTCAACCTCGATGAAAATACTATCGAACCTGTCCGAGCCACGAGATATTCGCATGAAGTAATACCCGTTTTCATCTCGTAGAAGTCATCTTCATTGTGAATAACATCAATTCCGTTTTGAAGCAGGAGATAACGGATTCTTTCATCGGGCGTAAAAACGGGAAACAAATTTTCGTTGACCAATAAATCGGACAGGTTTTCGGAGAGTTCCAGTTCATTGGCACAATAGACGAATTTTCCCCCAACTTCGATGAAACGGCGAACAAAATAAATATCGGGAGATTCTTCAATGGGCGGATATACCGAAGAATCCAAGTCGAGGTCATGAAAAGGATTTTCCACCTTATCGATCAGAGCATTTCTGATATTTTTCAGGAGTTTTTCCTTGTCTGTAATTTCGTCCATGAATTCATCGATCTTTGAAGTTGGAAGATTTGCTACTGTTGTTTGTATCGATGTCAGTTCGATTCGAAATGGGAGCCTCTTCTATATTTTTCGTTTCCATGGGGCTTTCGGCTGGCTGGGTTTCTCTTTCTTTTTTTACCGATTTTTCGGGTTCAATAACAATATCCATGCTACCTTCAGGGCGAGGTCCAAAGATATCTTCGACATCTTCCCTGAAAATAACTTCTTTTTCGAGAAGACGGGTAGCAAGTTTATCTACTTTTTCCTTGTTATCCTGAAGAATTTTTAGAGCTCGTTGATAAGCCGTATCTACGAGTTTTTTAATTTCTTCGTCGATAATTCGAGCCGTTTCTTCACTATAGGGTTTTACGAAAGCAAATTCTTGCTGACCTGTAGAATCGTAATAAGATATATTTCCGAGGCGTTCGTTCAGGCCAAAATAAGCCACCATATTGTAAGCCTGTTTTGTAACTCTTTCGAGGTCGTTAAGTGCGCCGGTACTAATTTCGCCGAAGTTTATCTTTTCTGAAGCTCTACCGCCCAGAGTTGCAGTAATCTCGTCGAACATTTGTTCGAAGGTAGTAATCTGCCTTTCTTCGGGCAGATACCATGCTGCACCCAGAGCCTTTCCACGAGGAACTATGGTTACCTTCACCAATGGATGAGCATATTTGAGCAACCAGCTAACCGCAGCATGGCCAGCTTCGTGATAGGCAATCACTCTTTTTTCTTCGGGCGTGATAATTTTATTGCGTTTTTCCAATCCGCCGATAATTCTGTCAATGGCATCGAGAAAGTCCTGGCGGTCGACTTTTTTCTTGTTTTTTCTGGCAGCAATCAGGGCAGCTTCGTTACATACATTTGCTATATCGGCCCCAGAAAATCCGGGAGTTTGACGAGCCAAAAAGGCAGCATCCACAGTGTCATCGATCTTTATAGGTTTTAAATGAACCCTGAAGATATCTTCTCTTTCAATAAGGTCGGGTAATTCGATTTGAATCTGACGGTCGAAACGACCAGCGCGCAGGAGTGCTCTATCGAGTATATCGGCTCGGTTGGTAGCAGCAAGAATGATGACGCCTGTATTGGAGGCAAAACCATCCATTTCGGTAAGAAGCTGATTCAATGTATTTTCTCTTTCGTCGTTGGCGCCTGTAATGGGACTGCGGCCACGCGCCCTTCCCACCGCATCGATTTCATCTATAAATACAATACAGGGAGCCTTTTCCTTTGCCTGCTTGAATAAGTCGCGAACACGTGAAGCACCCACACCCACAAACATTTCAACAAAATCAGAACCTGAAAGCGAGAAGAAAGGTACACGAGCTTCGCCAGCAACTGCCTTCGCCAATAATGTCTTCCCTGTTCCCGGAGGGCCTACCAGCAAAACACCCTTCGGAATCTTGCCACCCAATTCGGTATATTTTTTGGGATTCTTCAGAAAATCGACCACTTCCATAATTTCGAGCTTGGCGCCTTCTAACCCGGCTACATCATCGAAAGTTACGTTCACATGAGTATCCTTGTCGAATAACTGTGCCTTCGATTTGCCAATATTGAATATCTGCCCGCCAGCTCCTCCGCTTCCCTTGCTCATCATTCGCATCAAAAGAAACCATAGAGCCAGCAGCAAGATGAATGGAATGAGATAACCCAGCAAGTCCAATCCCCAATTTTTCCGGGTTTCATATTGGGGATATATCCGCTGATCCTCTGGGATATTCGCCTGGGCTTCCATCAGGTTCTTCTCGAAGGTTTCGAGGCTGCCTACATTGATTATAAAATCGGCTCCCTTCGACTGTGCCTTCTTCCCTCCTTTATCTTTCGCAGCCAGGCTATCGAGTTTTAAAAATATTTCAGCATTCTCCTTATTAACGATGATGATCTTGTCAACCTTCTGTTCTACTATTAATTGCCTCAGTTTACCCCAGGTAATATCCTTAGGCCTATCCGAGGAATTCATAAACCACATCACAAAGAATACTGCAAACAGAAGCAAATAAATCCAATTGTAGTTGAACTTTCGCTTTACATTGCCAGTTTGTTTGCCCTTTGGATTGTTATCCGAAAAATTGTTGTTATTATTCATGTTGATTATGCAATGTTATCGTAGTAAATAAACTTGGCATCAGCCCATAAATCTTCCAAACGGTAAAAGTGCCGGGTGTATTCCTGAAAAATATGAACCACTATACTCCCATAATCCAGAAGAATCCATTCGGAATTATGTATTCCTTCAATAGCTTGGGGATGAATGCTATAAGTATTTCGAAGTTTGCCATATACCGAATCGGAAATGGCTTCTACTTGAGGTTTGCTCATACCATGGCAAATAACGAAATAATCACAAATAGTATTCTTTATTTCCGAAAAATTGATGGTAAGAATGTCAACTGCTTTTTTTTCATGCATTGCCTCGATGATGGCCTGCAAAATTGCTTGGTCGTCAGCTAACCTTTTCCGTTTTGCCATTTACATCCCTTTGTATGAAAATAGTTTGCAAAATTACTGATTTTTTAAAGAGCATTATTTTTGCCAGATATCAAAGATAAGAATTTTATGAATTTGAAAATGATTCATATTTCTTCAATTGATTCCACCAATAATTATGCCGCTCGATTATTGTCGGAGAATCAAATGTCAGATAATACTCTTATTATAGCCGATTATCAGGAACAAGGGCGAGGACACGGTTCGAATCGCTGGTTTAGCAGACCGCGCAAAAATCTGCTAGCCAGCTTATATTTAATACATACCGACATTCTGGCTGTTGATCAATTTGTGGTAAATTGCATCGTCTCGTCGGCAATTGCCGATTTCCTCGAAAATGAACTCAAAAGGGAAGTCAAGATTAAATGGCCAAACGATATTTACGTGAATCGACAAAAAATAGCAGGATTATTGATAGAGAGTTTTATTACGGGTGAACGGCTCACATCGAGCATAATTGGGATAGGCCTCAACGTGAACGAAAGGGATTTTCCCCCCGATATTCCCAACCCTACCTCGATGTTTCTTCAGGATAATCAATTAAGAAATCCCAGTCAGGTAGGTATTTCGATTACAAATAAGATTCTCGAGATGCATACCGATAAAAATCAATATTCCAGAGCACGTAATATATATCTTGACAGGCTTTACCAGAAAGGCGTCGAGGCGAATTATTTGCTATTAGGAAAGAAAATTGAAGCGGTCATCACTGGCATCGATAATTTTGGCCGCCTGATACTTCGCAAAGGAACATACGAATATCATTGCAACTTCAAAGAAGTGGTTTACTTACACAATGTTTAGCTAAATGAATCAGAGCTCGTTTAATTTTTGAGACACCAAATCAACGAAATTTTGCATGGGCTTTTTCAGAATGCCAGATAGAAATGAATTGGCCCTGGCTTCGAAAGCTACCGAAACCATAGATTTATTTTCAGCAGCAGGTGAAATATCGAAAACCAAGCTAAAGGAGAAAGGTTTATCGACAGCGTTGCTGTAAACCACTCTGGTATAAGGTATTTTCATACTAATAAGCAAGGAAATATCAGTCATTCCTTCGATGGTAAATGAACAAGCATCACCTTCCACATGATAGTTGATGACCTGCGGTGGAAGTGCCTGTTGTAAACGATTTAAATCGGTTAAATATGCGAACAAATCTTCAGGGCAATGCCTGACCTCAATGGTGTTGCTTTTCAAATTCATCATTCTCCCCACTTTTCAGGCCGCTGCCGCCAGGCAATGAGCGATTCCATATCTTTTTGGGTAATGTAATCGTTTTCGAGAGCTTGTTGTATAAGAATATCGTAATCGGTCAGAGTGAGCAGTCTGATTTTGGCTTCTTTAAATGCTTCATTCGACACAGCAAAATTGTATGAAAAAATAGCCACCATACCTTTTACTGTGCAGCCAGCCTTACGAAGAGTTTCTACTGCCTTCAGACTCGTCCCTCCAGTCGAAATCAAATCTTCAATCACTAATACCGATTGGCCATCCTCTACCACACCTTCGATCACATTCCCTAATCCATGAGTCTTTTCTGATTGCCTTACATAAATAAATGGAAGTCCTAAATCCTGAGCAACAAGAACTCCATAAGGTATGCCACTGGTGGCCACACCAGCAATCACATCAGGAAGGCCGAATTCCTCATTGATCAACTTGACCATTTCCTGTCGAATAAAAGTTCTTATCCTCGGATAAGAAAGGGTGATGCGGTTATCGCAATATATGGGAGACTTCCAGCCCGAAGCCCATGTAAATGACTGATTTAGATTTAATTTTATCGCCTTGATCTGAAGCAGGTTTTCGGCTGCCTTCTTCGCTACTTCCTGGTTACCTGTCATAAATTTAGTCTGCTTTATGATTGTTCTCTTGGGATTGAGATTTCATTGCAAAAGTAATAAAGTTTTCCCAAATCATTCAAATCTTTCTCCTTAAGAAAATAATCTTAAAGTTAATAATTTTCCTATCCTTAAATAAGTCCAAATAATTACCTGTGGTTTAAAATCATTAATTCTAATATTCATAGGGAAACTTATAATATTCATATTCAATTTTTTATAATAAATCTTCGAATATTATTATTTTCCTTAGATCACACCTGTGCACAATAATATATCAACTTGATCAAGTGCATCGATAATAAATCGCTCCGTTCAAAACTTTGGTAAAATTATATAGATTTATGAGTTCATCGTCCTAAACTTTACATACTTTTTTCCCGACACAACAAAGTATGCAAAAAAATGTAAGCCCGCCGCAACATAGTTCAAATAAATTATATTCTGTTTGACTTAATCAGTGCCTTCAAGCTAAGCCAGCCTCACACTGTAAACCTAACTTCGACAGTTAAAAAGTCTGAATTCGGACCCTCCTCCCATCAAATAGCCAGTGATTGAAAAAACACGTAATCCAATGAAAATATGCATGTAATCTGGGATTCCATTTATTGCCATTAATTTATGATTATTACTACGGATTATCTGTTATATGTATTTATAAAATTTATCTTTCCATTGGCTTTGAATAAGACAATCTCTGTTTTGCATACTAAAAATGTCTGAATATGTATTTGCTTGTAAGTATTTGCCATAATGAGAGTCTGTCTATAAACTCAAATTGTTAATAACTTTTTGATAACTAATTAATTAAAACCCTTATTGGTATTATTTTATATTGTAAATTTGTTGAAAATTATTAAATAAATAATGCCATGCGTTTATTTGAAGATTTTAAGATTTTATTCGAACAACCTGATTGGGATGAAATCGCTTTGTATAACACCTAAATCGAAGAAACTAATGAAACAGTTGGAGGATTTGTATGTAC
>MWFC01000030.1 GCA_002071415.1 Bacteroidetes bacterium ADurb.Bin012 | reverse complement strand
GACTTCCTGATCATATCGCTCAAAAATATCCTGCTCTCCTAAATGTATTGAAATCCATTTATGCCCCTCTAAAATGAATTTTTCTATTTCATATTTATCTGCACTTACGCCAATAGTTTTTAGTTCTCTATAAACACCTTTCCTCTTTTCAGCTACAACGACACTTGTAGTTCCTGAACGATTTTTTTCTTACGTACAAACATGCGTAAATCTAACACTTTCCCCTCTTGCGTCACACAAATAGGTGACGCAAAAAACACAAATATCTCATTATATAATTGTTACAAAAATAACCTCTAAAATGTGTCGAAGTCAGGAGATCAATGTATTTTTAATTTGCTGGAAAGAAAATCAAGAGAAACTACCTACCCAATCAATGAAAGATGAATGTCAGACCCTACTCATTGAATCTTGTCTTTAGAAGAGATTCAGCGGTTGCTTTTGGTTTCATCGATAAGCTTCAACATCTATGCATCAAAAATGATGGCGTATAGATTTGGACAGTTGAAAAAATGAAGGAATCGTTAATCTCTGGGTTTATACTATACCCATGAGGATAGAATATATCTCACGACAGATCCAAGAATCGAGTGCTGCGTATTTCAATTGTGCTTCGGTAAGGATTGAATTTTCCCAGTTGCTTGTTTGCTGACTTTTTTTGAGCCTTACTTTTAGGAAAATAGCGGTTAATTTTCTCGCTCCAATATTTTGAAAACCAAGTTGTGGACATAATTGATTGAGGTCGACCATGCCGGCAGGCGAAAATTTCTGGTGGAGTGTAAGTTCGGGAAGATCATTTTCGAGGGCTAAGCCTACTTTTATGATGTTTTCGTCGCTTATAAACGAGCGCAATAAAGGTGGAAACCCCAGTTTATTGAGCCGAAACAGAAAGGTTTTTCGAGCGCCGGCAACTTGCATAAGGGCCGGTTTATGGTTTTCTCCCTTATGAAAATTCGGACGTGTTTCGGTATCGAAACCTACATAACCCCATGAATAGATTTCTTCCAAAGCCTGACTTAGATTTCTTAATCGTTCTATGACTACGATTTCTCCTTGATATTCAGCCACAGGTAAGACCGATATTTCATTTTCTTCTATTTTCATCGGAAGATGAGCCACTCTTTCTTTCATCCTTTCCAGATCCTTCATTGAAAATACTATCAGGCCTCTTTGCATTTCCCTTGGATTAAAAATTGAATATCAAGCGCAGATTGACCAAACGTGGTGTAAGGTAATTAGGTATGGCATATCTTCTGCCATTGACATCGGAAATCCATGAATAGGAAACTGTGTTATTGAATTGCAAAAGATTAAACACTTCGGCGGTAATCCAAATAGATTTGAAATACTGAAGAAATCCTGGTGCATTGGAAGCTTCGCTTTTGAGGAGTTTCGAAAAACCAATATCGACTCTTCTATAGGAAGGAGTGCGGTAAATATGCTGATAACGGGGCGATTTTGGAGCTCCAAAGGGAAGTCCTGTGCCAAAAACCAGATTCAAATGCATCTTGTAGGTGGGATTATTGGGAAGGTAATCCTGAAAAAACAGATTAAAGCTTACTCTTTGATCGGAAGGACGAGGTAAATAACCTGGCTCAATTTTTATACTATCAACGGCTCTGGTATCGGTAGTAAATCCTGGAATAATTTTTTCACCTGCCTGATTATAATATTCCCAATAATAGTCGTCTTCAATATCTTCCATCGTTTTCATCAGAGAAAGGCTTGCCCATGATTCTATTCCCTTTACGAATTCACCATTTACCTTCAAATCGATTCCTGCTGCGTATCCATGCGCATTGTTCTTCGCATAGTAGCGGATTCTTACATTGTCGATGTCGTAGGGAATAAGATGATCGAAATACTTGTAATAAGCTTCGGCAACGAATTTAAAATTTCGACTCCATGCTTTAAAGTTCAAATCGGCACCTGCCACAACCTGAACAGATTTCTGAGCCTTTACATCTGTATGAATGATTCCCTGATAATCGCGCAGTTCCCTATAAAATGGAGGTTGATAAAAATATCCCGTCGAAATTCGAAAGATGATGTCTTTTTTCCAGTTGGGTGTTATGGAAAGCGTGGCTCTTGGGCTAAATAACCATTGATGATTGAGGTCCCAATATTGAGACCTTATTCCTGCAGTAAGTGAAAACTTCGTACTGTCGGAAATGAAGTTCCATGAACGCTGAAAATAAGCAGATAAACGGTTAGAATTCAGTGTATTTTTTGAATAAAGATATTCGTTCATGGGAATTTGGAGGGGAGGTTGAATTTGAGGGTGGGTATAACCTACCGAATCGATGGTAAGTGGGAGGGCAAAGCCTGCCGAATCGATCAAAGTCCATTCGTTGAGTTTATCTTTGATGCTTTCGTGTTGATATTTTACACCCCAGTTCATGTAATTATTATTGGGCAGCAGAAAAGTTCCCTTATGCTCAAATGAGGCTACGGTGGCTTCGAGGCGGTTGCGAGCGTGATTGAGGTAAGTACCTACTCCACGTTCTTCGACCACTTTGCCTGAGCCTCCATTGGTTTGGTCTGTTTCCAAATCACCTATCCAGTATTGTGCTAAAATGTCGTAAGTTTCTGTTTCAACGGTTCTGAATGCCGAGGTAATGAATTTCAGCCGTAAAGGATCGCAGGGTTTCCATGTAGCCGTAATGGCTCCCATGCCATTCACAAACTTGTCGTCTTCCTGACCTTCGAAAAAGACCCTCAAACGATAGGCTTCCTGAATGGTACCAAATGATGTTTCACGATCATGAGGTACTAAGCGGAAAAGATTGATGGAAAAGTTACCCAGTGCCGAAATTTCGAGACGTGGATGGAGGTTATAGTTCACATTAGCTTGTACATCGGTGAAGGAGGGTTTGTAATCTCCTTTGGTTTGCTGAGAAGAAAGAATATACTGGTTGGTTTTTTGACGAATACCCAGCAAATAGTTCAATTTCTTGTTTTTCGAGATGCCTTCTATCTGAAATGAGCCGCCCAGCAGGCTCAAGGAAGCGCTGCCTCCAAACTGTGCAGGTTTTTTATATTGTATGTCGAGCACCGACGACATCTTATCGCCATATTTGGCTTCGAAACCACCCGCCGAAAATAAGATAGAAGATACAAGGTCGGGGTTGAGAAAACTCAATCCTTCCTGCTGCCCCGAACGTATGAGGAAAGGCCTATAAATTTCAACATCATTCACATAAACAAGGTTTTCGTCGTAATTGCCTCCTCTTACCGAGTATTGCGAACTCAATTCATTACTGGAAGTTACGCCCGGCATCGTCTTAATGAGAGCTTCAATTCCGCCGCCAAGGGTAGGAATGGTAGTTGCCGCTTTTGGATCGATGCGGGTAAGGCTTGATGAACGAATTTGATGATCTTCGATAGAAACGGGAGAAAGTAAGGTGTTTTGAATCTCCAACGTGCGACGAATAGTGATTTTTTCACCTTGATGAAGATGGAGAGGAATGCGTTCGGTTTTGAAACCTATGAATGAAACTATCAGATTCACCTCGATTTCGGCCGGAACCCGTAATTGAAAAAAGCCGTTCCTGTCAGTCGAAGTCCCGCCAGGTAATCCTTCTATAGAGATATTTACGAGTTCGAGGGGTTCTCCATGCTGATTCGATATATAGCCCGAAACCTGAGCCATTGGCTTTTTCTGACTGAAAAGTGTATACGAGGTTAAAACAATACTGATAAACAGGATAAATATTCGAAAATCAGCAATAAATAAAGGCTTCGTTTTCAATTTCAGTTTCTGTTGAAAATAGGTTTGCGAGAGGCCAAAATTAAAAGTTTGGCAATTAGTTGCCAAACCTTTCATCTTTAAACGGCTTAGTTGATAAAAAAGTACACATTGGTAAACAAAATAAAAAGTCGCCGAATTTTACAGCGACTTTTTTGCAATTCACTATTTTTCTTGTTTTCTTTATTCAACCACGATGATTCCTTTGCGGCTGGCATCCTTTAAGGCAGCATAAATACCCTTCTTATGAATGGTACGTATCCCAGCAGCCGAAACTTTCAGAGTTATCCACGCATCTTCTTCGGGTACGTAAAATTTTTTCGATTGCAGATTGGAATAAAATTTTCGTTTGGTTTTATGATTGGAGTGGGAAACCTTATTCCCTACAATTACCTGTTTTCCTGTAATTTCACATATTCTAGCCATAATTCGATCTTTAAAAGATTCTACTCTTTAATTGGGAGTGCAAATTTCGGTAAAATTTTCGAATAAAAAAGATTTAGAGCAGAATTTTTTTTAAAGTATGCAAAATCAAGGATAGATGAGCATAAGGCGAATCAAGTTGAGGGCAGACAGGGCAGTACGTTGAATATTCTGCATCCGTTGGTTGCCAAAGTGGAATACTTCCGATTTGCAGGTTTGTGCATCTGCCACGGCTATCCAAACATATCCCACGGGTTTTTGGGGTGTTCCTCCATCGGGGCCAGCAATGCCACTCACAGCGATGCTAAAATCACTTTGCAACAATCGACGCGCATTTATAGCCATGGCTTCCACCACCTGCTGGCTTACTGCTCCATATTCCTTTAAAAGATTTTCGTCAACCTGGAGAATTTCAGCCTTAATTTCATTGGAATAGGCTACTACACCGCCTTTGAAATAATCCGAACTTCCCGGAATGCTGGTGATCAGATGAGAAATATATCCTCCTGTGCAGCTTTCGGCCGTGCATAAGGTTTTCTCTTTTTGTTTCAGAATATCGCCTACAACTTTTTCGAGAGGTTCATCATCGAAACCATAAATATATTCGGGTATAATCTTTTCGAGCTCTTCTACTTTTTGCATCACGGCATTTTGAACAATTTCGGGATGGCTGCCCTTAGCCGATAACCTTAACCTGACAAGCCCAGGCGAAGGTAAATAAGCCAGTTTGATAAAAGAAGGCAGTTCCGTTTCCCATGTATGTATTTTCTCGGCAAGGAAAGCCTCGCCAATTCCTGTAGTCATAATCGTTTTATGGAAGATAAATTGCAGGCCGCTCAACTTTTTCAGTTCCGGAAGTACCGATTGCTGCATAATGGCTTTCATTTCGTAGGGTACACCCGGCAACGAAAACAAATGTTTCCCATCTTTGGTGAACCACATTCCTCGGGCAGTTCCCATTGGATTGGGGAAATTGATGGCATTTTCGGGCAACATGGCTTGCTGTCGGTTGAACTCGTTCACCTCAAGATTACGATCGCTGAAAAATTTCTCCACGTCTTTATAAGCTTCTTCGTCAAACAGCAAATGCGTTTGGAAATAATCACAAAGCACCTGTTTGGTTTTATCGTCGCTTGTGGGGCCCAGCCCCCCCGTCATAACAATTACATCGACTCGCTGGAAACTATCGTCGACGGCTCGAATGATTTCATCTGCCTGGTCGGCTATACTTATCATGCGACATACGTCTATACCAATCAAATTCAATTCGTTAGCTATCCATGCCGAATTCGTGTCGATGATCTGACCTATCAATATTTCATCGCCTATGGTAATAATTTCTGCTTTCATGGTTCATTATAATTCGATGTGCAAATTTATATCTACAATGCTTTATCATATTGCTGTTTTTCACTAAACAAGTCAATCCTCCCATTCATTTCTGTTGTGTCGGATCTTGGTCATTAAATGGATACATTTTTTCTTTACTTATGCAAATTTTATAGTTTTGCACCTGACTGATTAATTGAATCCTGCCAATCGAGAAAGGAATCGTGTAATACTTTAAGAGGCTGAAAGTTTATGTTTACATTGTTTAAAAAGGAAATCAATGCTTTCTTCAATTCCATCATCGGCTACATTGTTTTAGCCGTCTTTCTGGTGGTGAATGGCTTGTTTTTATGGGTATTTCCGCTCGATTTCAATATTCTTGATTTTGGTTATGCCAATATGGATGGCTTATTCATTTTGACACCCTTTGTCTTTCTATTCCTGATTCCGGCTATTACCATGCGTACATTTGCCGATGAGAAAAGCAAGGGCACCATCGAAACCTTATTTACAAAACCGCTTACGGACATGCAAATTATTTTAGCAAAATATTTTGCAAGTTTCTTATTAGTTGTTCTTTCCCTTTTGCCCACACTTATCTATTTCTTTTCGGTATATCAGCTGGGTATGCCCAGGGGCAATTTGGATAGTGGAGCCATCTGGGGTTCCTATATTGGTTTATTGTTTTTAGGTGCATCTTTTACGGCAATTGGCGTATTTTCATCGAGCATCACCGACAATCAAATTATTGCCTTTATAGTCGGGGCTGGTTTATGTGCATTTGTCTACCTTGGTTTCGAGTTTATCTATGGTTTGGCTTTGTTTGGGAAAATCGATTTATTTATCAAATCTCTGGGTATGAATGCTCATTATGCTTCGATGAGCCGAGGTGTCATCGATACTCGTGATGTAATCTATTTTTTCAGTGTAATCGTAATTTTTTTACTTCTTACGCAATTTGTTCTTGAACGTCGAAAATGGAAATAATCTTATGGATGAACAGAAGAATATACGTCCAAGCTGGGACGAATATTTCATAGAAGTTGCCAATACGGTAGCTAATCGGGCTACTTGCGACAGAGGCCGTTCGGGATGTGTCATCGTACGCGACAAACAAATTCTGGTTACAGGTTATGTAGGCTCACCTGTAGGTTTTCCTCATTGCGATGAAGTGGGACATTTATTGAAGAAGGTCATCCATGAAGATGGAACGATAACAACTCATTGCATGCGTACAGTACACGCCGAACAGAATGCAATTGCCCAGGCAGCCCGACGCGGAATAGCCCTCGAAGGCGGAACCATTTATTGCCGGATGACCCCTTGCCGGACTTGTGCCATGCTTATCATTAACTGTGGCATAAAAAGAGTGGTTTGCGAAAAAAAATACCACACTGGTCAGGAAAGTGAAGAAATGTTTGCTAAGGCAGGCATCAAACTGGATTATGTGAGCACTGAACTTATGAAATATGACAACCAAAGAGACGAATAATTATTAAAGAATTTTGTATGAAAGAATCGATCGTAATTTTGACGGGGGGAGGCCCTGCTCCGGGGGTTAATACTGTAATTGGAACAGTAAGTAAAGTTTTTTTAAAGTCGGGCTATCATGTCATAGGAATACACGAAGGCTATAAAACCTTGTTTTCGGATGAACCTAATATCACCGATATTGAGTTCCGACTGGCCGACAACATTTACAAAACGGGTGGATCATTTTTGCAAATGAGCCGCTACAAGCCTAAAGAAGAAGAATTCAATACCCGTTTTTTCACAAAACATAATGTAAAACTGCTGGTAACCATAGGAGGCGACGACACGGCCTCGACGGCCAATAAAATTTCGATGTTTCTTCAAGAAAACCGCCTCGATGTAAAAAACATACATGTTCCTAAGACCATTGACAATGATTTGCCACTTCCGGAAGGGCAAACCACTTTTGGTTATGAATCGGCCAAGGAAGAAGGAGTGAGGCTGGCTACCACGGTTTATGAAGATGCCCGCACTAGCGGAAACTGGTTCATCGTGTCGGCCATGGGCCGTGAAGCCGGACATTTGGCTTTCGGCATTGGAGCCTCATGTCATTATCCTATGATTATCATTCCCGAGATGTTCAATAAAACCGAGATAACTATCGATAAAATTCTGCGTTTGATTATCTCAGCCATGATAAAACGTAAACTACTAGGCATATCTTACGGTGGGGCTATCATTAGCGAAGGTGTGTTTCATTTCCTGAGCGACGAAGAAATTTTGAGCACAGGCATCAATTTTACTTTCGATGAACATGGCCATCCTGAACTGGGCAATGTAAGCAAGGCACATATCTTTAATCTATTGCTCCAGCAAAGGCTTCGCCAGTTGAATATTTCCATCAAGAGCCGCCCTGTAGAGCTGGGTTACGAATTGCGATGCGTTCGGCCTATAGGCTTCGATCTTATGTATTGCAATCTTTTAGGAATTGGAGTTAAACGACTGTTTGATCAGGGTTATTCGGGTTGTATGGTCACTTGCGATGCAAAAGGTGACATCTCTCCACTATTTCTGAAAGATGTAGCCGATGAAAATGGAAAAGTAAAACCTCGCCTGGTAAATATCGAATCGGAAAAGGTAAAAATGGTTTTCGAATGGAACACCCAATACATCGAGCCTGAAGATTATAAAGAAGCTCAAAAGTATTTACCCAACCCTGAAATATATGATTTTAAAAAAATTCTCCATTGGGATTGATCATCTGTTTTTAAATGTATGCTTGAAATTCACGATTTAAAATCTCATAGATGAAAGGAATTATTTTAGCTGGCGGCTCGGGTACGAGGCTTCATCCGCTTACATTGGCCCTGAGTAAGCAATTGATGCCTGTTTATGATAAACCCATGATCTATTATCCATTATCCGTATTGATGATGGCCGACATCAGGGAAATTCTCATCATTTCCACTCCTAATGATTTACCCAATTTCGAGCGATTGTTGGGCGATGGTTCTCAGATAGGATGCCGGTTTTCGTATGCCGTTCAGGAAATACCTAATGGTTTGGCACAGGCTTTTGTCATTGGAGAAAAATTTATCGAGTCCGATAAGGTTTGCCTCATTTTAGGCGATAATATTTTTTATGGACGAGGGTTACAAGAACTGCTTTTAGCTTCCAACGATCCTGAAGGAGGGATAGTTTTTGCCTATCATGTAAGCGATCCCGAGCGGTATGGTGTAGTAGAGTTCGATGAGAATTTCAAGGCCATCAGCATCGAAGAAAAACCTAAGGTACCACGCTCAAACTATGCTGTGCCAGGTTTGTATTTTTACGATAATTCTGTAGTGAAAATAGCTAAGAATATAAAACCAAGTGCACGGGGAGAATATGAAATTACAGATGTAAACCGCCATTATCTCGTGAAAGGCAAATTAAAGGTAGGTTTGCTAAGCCGCGGTATTGCATGGCTCGATACAGGGACATTCGAATCGCTGACTCAGGCTTCTCAGTTTGTCGAAGTAATCCAAAATCGCCAAGGTCTATTGATAGGAAGTATCGAAGAAGTGGCTTACCGTCGCGGATTTATCACTAAAGATCAACTCCTTGAGTTAGCCGAACCTCTGCTCAAAAGCGGTTATGGACGATATTTACAACGAATTGCTGAAACCGAATAAAACTCAAAATCAACTAAAATGGACACGGAGATCAAGAGTATAGAACAAATACATGAACTCATCAATAAGGAAATCGAAAGTCTCCCCTTTAGCGGTTACCCTTCTAACCTTTATGATCCCATTGCTTATATGATGCATCAGAATGGTAAAAGGCTCAGACCTGCTCTGGCTTTAATTGCCTGCAATATGTTCGGCGGAGATTTGAAAAAAATTCTACGACCGGCCATAGGAATCGAGATCTTTCACAATTTTACATTAGTACACGATGATATCATGGACCAGTCGCCTATACGACGAAATCATGAAACCGTGTATAGGAAATGGGGTACTAATGTTGCCATTCTTGTGGGTGATACCATGTTTGCTCTTGCTTATGAATTTCTGATCCAAACCGATGAAGGCTTTTTAGGTGAAATTTTGCGGCTGTTCAATAAAACGGCTATCCAAGTATGCGAAGGCCAGCAACTCGATATCGAATTCGAAAACCGAACCGATGTGAGCATAGACGAGTATATCGAGATGATACGGGAAAAAACCGCAGTACTGCTTGGTACTTCACTGATGACTGGAGCTATAGTGGCCAGAACCCCAAAACAACAGGCCGAACAGCTTTATCAGATGGGAATAAAAATGGGTTTAGCCTTTCAGCTAATGGACGATATCCTAGATTGTTATGCTCAACAGGATAAGTTCGGGAAAAGTATCGGTAATGATATTATGACCAATAAGCGCACATATTTGTTTCTGCAAGCTTATCAAAAAGCCAATCCATCCCAACGCATCGAACTGGATGAATGTTTCGGAAACAATACCATGCCCGCCGATGAAAAAATATCGAGAGTAAAACATATTTATGATGATTTAAAAGTGGGTGATGATGGTTATGCCTTGGCCGATGGATATTTTAGCGACGCCCTTCGCCTGCTCGATGAATTGCCAGTTGAAGACAATAGAAAAATTGGATTGAAAACACTTATCGAGCGTTTAGCTGTCCGTCAGGTCTGAGTGGTCAAGCTCTTCGAGCATAAGATGCAAATCTTCCCATTCTGTCATTAAGCGTTCTGACTTTTTTTTCAGATAATCATATCTGTTGAAGAAATCTTTACTGTTGATGGTATCCTGATATTGAGCAGGGTTGGCAAGTTTGTGTTCCATCTCGGCCAACTCGTTATCGGTTTGAAAAACCGCCTCTTCACATTTTTCGATCTCTGAAATAATTTTTCTCCTTTTACGCTCGTGTGCTTTTCGTTTTTCGTATTCTATCTTATTCTGGCTTTGCTGTAGGATTTGATTATTTTGGATGATTTTATTTTCAGTATCGAGCTCACGGAGAGTATCAATTTGGCGGGCCGAGAGGAAATCATAGATATCGCCCAGATATTCATTAATATGATGTTGTTTGAATTCGATAACTCTATGGGTGAGTCCCTGTAAAAAATCCCTGTCGTGCGAAACAATGATCATGGAACCAGAATAATCCAGCAAGGCAGCTTTCAAAATATCTTTCGAAAGCATGTCGAGGTGGTTGGTGGGTTCATCTAAAACAAGGAGATTTACGGGTTCGAGAAGCAGTTTAGCCAAGGCAAGTCGGGCTTTCTCGCCTCCTGAAAGCACCTCGACTTTTTTTTCGATGGCTTCTCCACTAAACAAAAAGCTCCCCAATATAGATTTCAACCTTGTTCTTATTTCACCCTTTGCCGTTTCGTCTAAGGTCTCGTAAACGGTTTTGTTCAGATCGAGCAGTTCCGATTGATTTTGGGCATAATAGCCAATTTTAACATTGTATCCCAGGCGAAAAATACCTTCATAATCGAGGCCTGCCGCAATGATTTTCGATAAGGTGGATTTCCCTTCCCCATTTCTTCCCACAAAAGCCACTTTTTCGCCTTTCACAAGGGTAAAATCGATATTTTGAAGCACAACTTTGTTGTCGTACTTTTTACTGAGATTTTTTATTTCTACAACGATTTTGCCACTTGAAGGAGGAGGCGGAAAACGGAAATGAATACTGGATCGATCAAGGCCGTCGATCTCTATTTTATCCATTTTTTCGAGCAACTTGATGCGCGACTGCACCTGACGAGCCTTGGTAGCCTTATAACGAAAACGCTCGATAAACCTTTCGATTTGAGCAATTTGCCTCTGTTGATTTTCATAGGCTGCAAGCTGTTGTTCAAGCTGTTCTTCTCTTATTACGATATATTCCGAATAGCTCGATTTAAAATCATAAATTTTTCCCTGACTGATTTCGATGGTGCGATGGGTTACATTATCGAGGAAAGCCCTATCGTGCGAAACCACTACAAGAGCCCCCTGAAAGTTTTGTATCCATTCTTCGAGCCACGTAATTGCTTCGATGTCGAGGTGGTTGGTGGGTTCATCGAGAAGAATGACCGAAGGATTACGCAGAAGAATTTTGGCCAGTTCGACTCTCATTTGCCAGCCACTACTAAAAGTATTCACAGGCCGCTGAAAATCTTCTTCCAGAAATCCCAAGCCCTTAAGGACTCTTTCGGTTTCCCCCTTCATGGCGTTTCCACCCAAAAGGTTGAACAAATGATTGCTTTCTTCAAAACGCTGAATGAGACGACTGTATGACTCCGATTCATAATCCGTGCACACCGTCAACTGGTCTGTAAGTTGGTCGATTTCTACCTTGAGTTTCAATATGTGGTCGAAAGCTGTTTGGGCTTCTTCAATCACAGTTCGCTCTGATTCGATGGTCATATCTTGAGGTAGATGGCCAATACTCGTGTTCTGAGAATAGATGATCTGACCATTATCGGGTGAAATTTCCCGCTTGATTATTTTTAAGAGAGTCGATTTGCCCGCCCCATTCTTTCCTACCAGACCAATTCGGTCATGATCTGCAATGATAAAGGAAATATCATCCAGCAGGTTTTCACCGGTAAAATGAATAGAGATGTGGTTGAGCGAAATCATCAATTAGACAGAAAATAATAACTTTTTGAAAACGAGAGCGGAACAGGATTTTCTCGATGTTCCGCCCTTTTATGTGATCCATGGGTTTTGCGACCCCGGAGGGATTCAAACCCCCGACTTTCAGAACCGGAATCTGACGTTCTATTCAGCTGAACTACGGGGCCATTTTCTTGTGCAAAATTACATCTTAACCTTGTTGAGTGCAAATAAGGTAATGGATATGAAAAGATTCTTCCTTCCCTAATATTCTGTAGCCAACATCCTTTCCCCTAACATAGCTCTAATCTCGGAGAGAAATTGATGAAAAATTATCACATTGAATTAAATAATAAGCTTGACTTCAACAGCTATAAAGAAAAATCTCGTCAAACTCATGAAAGGCAATTTTGGAGTAGTTGGCCAAGTCAATAAGGGTTTAATTCCTTTTATCATACCTTAAAGAAAGGATGAAATCAAAAACAAAGGTTAAGACCTATATGATATCACCGAAAATTTCGAAAAAACTCATGATAATGTGACGAACCGACAATCAGGAAGAGGCATTCCTCAATCAAATATTCTGCCTGAAAATTCAGCTTAGTCGATTAACATTTTAACTACCGAGGATGATTTGCTAAAACGCAAGGCGACGATGACGCTCATACTCAAAATAAGCTACCGTGCCGAGGCGATCATGAAGCGCAGAATGGCAGTGGAAAAAATTAGGTAAAAACCTTACTTTCTCTATTGACCTCATAATGCCCGAAATGTATGGTTTCGAAGCTGCCAGAATCATCAATGAAATTATAAGAGCATGCAAGGAGGAGAAAAAGGTCAGAATCAATTCTGTTACAAGCCATTGCTACGAAAAAAGACAAGTAAAAAAGTCTGAATTCAGGAAGTGAGAATTATATGGGTAATATTTTAGAACCTTCTAATCTGCAATGAATTATTGAGGATATTCCGGAACGGGATCATAAGTTATGAATGTTATAAACGCCATAAGCCGGAACAAAATGACTGAGGTTAATCACACAGCTCAAACCTAACAATAAGCCAAATCCCATTAACAACAATCCTATAATGCGATTGGTCCATGTTATAACTTTTGAATTGAGTTTGATACTGATTTTATCGGCAATGAAACATTTGAGCAAATCTGTCGCAAGGGTCATAGAAAGCGTACCAGCAAAAAAATAGTAAACAGCATAACTACCTGCTCCATAAGCCGAATTCGTACTTACTACCGCGGTAATCCATAAAAACCAGACGCCCGGATTGCTGATATTTAGAATAAATCCCTTCAAAATGTAAATCGCTGGTCCTGGAATTTTGAGGTTGATGGGCGGACCATCATTCTCCTCCTCTGGCACGACGTTGGCATGTCGGGTAAAAGTCCATAAGCCAAAAACTATTAGAACAATTCCACCTAAAATCTTGAAAAACACATTTTGATCGAGTTCCTGCGTAAAAATCTTCGAAAATCCTGCAAGACATAAGGTTAGTACACTAACATCACTTAAAAAAATCCCCAAAGCAATAAATAACCCAGCCTTTAGTCCCCTGTTCAGGCTGGTTTGCAACAAAACAAATAAGGCAGGCCCCATCAAAAAAGCCAGGGTTATCCCTAATGTAACACCTTGAAAATAAAACGACATACCCTATGATACCACTTTTATCCTTAATTGGTGAAAACAACAACGAATTTGCCAATCAGATATTTTATAGTCATTCAATAAGTATTACTCCCAAAATTCATCTTTTATTTCTTGGGTTATCCGTTCTCATACTAATGTTGTCAGTATCTCCTAACTTATACAATTGCAATTCATTTTTCAGACATCAAAAGCAATCTTCTGTAAATAATAAATTCTTAAAAATTCCACAGAATCCTCTTTTATGTTTTCTTTCCTTCATGTATGCGAATGGAAGGAAAAATTTCACAATACCCAGAGATATCCACAATTTCAAATAAGCTGTTTCCAAATTTGGATGAAAAATATTGCTCGAGAATTTAAAAAAATTATAATCACCTGATAAACAATTTTTTATCACTTCGACTATGTGTCTATTTGAGATTTGAACAATTCCCCAACACCAAAGGCGTTATGTGTTATAATCCAAATATTATAAATCGTTACCATATATGATTAGAAAGCACCTCAGATTTTCTCTGTTTCTAATGATATTCTTTATTTTATGCCTTTCTTTTACGGGTTGTAAAAGGCCCTTGGTAAAGGAGCATGTTTTTACCAACCAAACCTGGCAAAAATTCGATACGATTGTTTTCAATATTCCATCTTCGGGTGACAATAAACCCTATAATATAAGGCTTTTTATTCATTACCTCGGTGCCTTCCCTACATTCGATCTTCCGATTGTAGCTATCATGCAATCTCCCACGGGCGAAGAAAGATTCTTTACAAAAAGAATTTGGTTGAAGTCGCTCGATGGCAAACCAAAGGGGGTCGAGGCCGATGATCATTTTGTTCTGGAACAGGTATTATGGCATGAATTTGTTTTCAAAGAAAAAGGTGTATATCGCTTGATTATCGAAAGCGACCATCCTAATTATCAGGTAGAAGGGATTATTTCGGTGAAGATTGAAATACTGCCCGGAGCTTTAGAACCTCCCAAGCCCCAACCCGGAAATTTTAACAGCTTATGATTTCTTCCGAAAAAATAATAGCTCGACCAATACGATAAGCAGGGTGGTTACGAATGCACTGGCTAAGGAACGTACTAAAATTTTACCCAACTCGTCGAAACAAAAAACTTCGAGAAAAAAAAGAATAAAGTGGAGAACAAAGGTTAAAATCAGAGTAAAAACAAAAAATCTCTGAAACCCAAAATCATCAATGGAAGGCTCGGTATTTTCGTCGAATTCGCGACGAGGAAAAATCAAATCGATACTGAAAGGACGAATAAAGGCTACTAATACCGATGCGGCAGCATTTATCCCCGGACTGCTTTGAAAAATATCCAGGGTAGTTCCCAGCACAAAGGCCAGAACGAGCAAAAGCCAGCGGGGTGTATTAAGCGGTAGTTTCAAAAGAAAAAGAATATAAATAAGTGGGTGGATATAAAATCCAAAATTTAGATGGTCGAATATGGCCAGTTGAATGAAGACAAGAACCAGAAAACGTAATATATGTTTGATATAAGTTTTCATAATGAGCTTACTGAATCATTCCTGCTCCAATGGTCTCATTGGTATTATCGTCGATCAGGATAAAGCTTCCTGTGCTGCGAATTTGGGAGTATTTATCGAAAACCATGGGTCGAGATGTTTTGAGGGTAAATCTTCCAATCTCATTCATCTTCAATTCCTCTTGTGAATTTTCTTCGGATAAAGTATGAAAATTTATTTTATAGTGCTGGGCAATAATCTTGCATTTAGCCTCCCATGTGCTTTGCCGAATAGTGTATAGCTGATTCAGTTTCATAGGTATCATATTGAACCAACATATCATAACCTCGAGAATAGAGGAAGTTTGGGGTAGTTGCTCGGGTTGGCAGATGAAGCAGCCCCTATCGAGATCGAGATCATCTTTGAGCGTAAGTGCCACCGAAAGCGGAGCATAAGCTTCTTCGAGAAAGTTTTCGCCTAAATGAACAGAGGTTACCTCCGACAACATGTACGATGGCATAATCATAACTTTATCACCTTTTCTGATAGTACCAGATTCTATTCTTCCGGCGTACCCACGGTAATCATGAAATTCATCGAGCATAGGCCGGATGACATACTGCACAGGAACTCTCAAGGGCCCCCGATGAGAATGATTGTATATGGGAATAGCTTCCAAGGTTTGCATCAGGGTTTGACCGGAATACCAGGGGGTGTTGGCAGAAGGTTTTACTACATTGTCTCCCTTTAGTGCACTGATGGGGATAAAAATCAGGTTAGCAACAGGTAATTTCTGGCTGATACGTATTATTTCTTCTTGAATCAGGAAATAAGGCTCAGACGAATAATTTACCAGGTCCATCTTATTGATGCATACGATTATGCTTTTTATACCCAGAAGGTAGGCGATATAGTAATGTCGGAGAGTTTGTTCGGTGATGCCATTTCTGGCATCGACGAGTATAACGGCAGCATTAGCGGTTGATGCTCCTGTTACCATGTTGCGTGTATATTGTATATGGCCTGGTGTATCGGCTATGATGAATTTGTGTTTGGGGGTATAAAAATAACGATAAGCTACATCAATAGTAATTCCTTGTTGGCGTTCGGATCGCAGACCATCAGTAAAGAGAGCCAAATCGAGGTAATGATCGCCTTTCTGGTTGCTAACATTTTTAACGGCTTCCAGCTGATCTTCGAAAATAGATTTACTGTCGTATAATAAGCGCCCTATGAGAGTACTTTTCCCATCATCTACACTGCCTGCCGTCGTAAAACGAAGCAGTTCCATGTCAAGATACATATCTTTCTTTAAGTGTTCCATAGCGTAAAATTAAAAATAGCCCTCGCGTTTTCGGTCTTCCATGGCAGCATCCGAACGCTTGTCGTCCCAGCGTGAGCCTCTTTCGGTAACTCTCGAAGAGGCAATCTCTGAGATAATATCCTCCAAACTACTGGCTTTCGACAGGGAAAGCCCCGTACAGGTAATATCACCAATAGTGCGGCAGCGAACTTCACGTTCTTCGACCCGTTCGTCGGGTTTCAGTTTCATAAATGGCGCATAGGCCAACCAAACTCCATCACGACAAAAAACTTTTCTTTTATGCGTAAAATATAAACTGGGCATTTCTATTCTCTCGTAATAAATATACTGCCACACATCCAATTCAGTCCAATTGCTGATGGGGAAAACCCTGAAATGTTCACCCAAATGTTTTTTCCCATTGAAGATATTCCAAAGCTCGGGTCGTTGATTTTTTGGATCCCATTGGCCAAACTCATCGCGATGTGAAAAAACGCGTTCCTTGGCTCGGGCTTTTTCTTCGTCACGGCGCCCCCCTCCTATGGCAGCGTCAATTTTATATTCCTCGATGGTTTCCAGTAGGGTAACGGTTTGAAGCACATTGCGACTGGCATTATAACCTGTTTCTTCCTTAACCTTTCCATTGTCAATGGTTTCCTGCACTGACCCAACAATCAAACGAACACCCGTTTTTTTTACAAGGGCATCCCTATATTCTATTGTTTCGTGAAAATTATGTCCCGTGTCGATATGCAGAAGAGGAAAAGGCAGAGGAGCCGGCCAGAAGGCTTTATAAGCAAGATGGACTACAACGATAGAGTCTTTCCCACCTGAAAAAAGGATCACAGGTCTTTCGAATTGAGCAGCAACTTCGCGAATGATATAGATGGCTTCAGCTTCGAGCTCCCTCAAATGATTCATCTTAATTGTAAATAAGGCCTTATATTCTCCCATAATAAAATTTCGTATGCAAATTTACGAAACCAAAAGGCTTCAAAAGTATATGATGATTCAGAAATGGGTTATAGGTAATTTTAAAGACAAGAGATTGGAAGAAATGCCAATGCCTGAACATGGTTAGCCGTTAAAGACAAATCTAATTTTTTTGGATGTAGAGGCCCTCGAAGCCTCCATCTTATCATTCCCATCCAAAATCTATTTCTATCATAAAATGCCTTGTAAATCAATTCTATAGCTAAAGTCGGAAAACTTCCCCAAAGGTCTATTTCACTCATTATCAACACTCCAAACGCACCACGCCGATCAAGGTAATCCTTCGTTCAGCTCAGAATGATGTCTTCAACAGGTCCATTGAAAAAATGATTCAATGGCTGTAAGGCTTTGAATATTTCTAATACTTTATCAGGAAAATCTGATTCAATAATTTCTTCGTCAGAAAGCAGGCGAGCCACCGTAAAATGTTTATTCTTTAAAATTTCTATATCTGCAAAATTTTCTGGAAATCCTTTGGGTGGCCGCTTTGTTCTACCCATATCGCTGAATCCTTCGAAATACTTACGAAAGGTGGAATTTCGTAAAATTTGTTCAAAAGCATCGTGATTATATAAAATTTCTTGGCGAGCTGCCTTCAGAATATCAGTCGGAGGATTGTATAAACCTCCTCCTGCCATACATGCAGTTGGTTCTAAATGCAAGTAATAGCCAGCATAATGACTTTTTTTGCCCCCGCGCGCAATATAAATGCCCGCAAATGTTTTATAAGGCGATTTATCCTGCCTGAACCTTATGTCTCTATGAATCCGGAATAAACAATCGAGAGGCTTTAAATTTCCGATAGATGGATCAAAAGAATGAACATTTCGAATCAATTCCTTTGTGAGGTTTTCCAAGGTCTCTTTTACTTTTTCGTACCATTGTCGGTTTTGCACAAACCATTCCCTATTATTGTTGCCTTTTATTTCTCTGAAAAAATCGAGCAAAGAGGCCAGTTCAGACGAATTTACCATTTTCTGTAAATTTTTACAAAATTAGACGCTTCTTGTTGGTGAAACATAACATACTCGACAGAATTAAATCGCATTTATTATCAATTTTTATTGTTTTATAAAGTTTCCATATATTAGAGCTTTGAAATTTATCAAGGTCAAACCGCAAGGAAAGGAGTTAAATTGGCTACGAATAAATACTATGGGTAGTAATCTACAATAGCATCAACCAATGAAAAGAAATTTCAGGTATGTGTTTTTATTGTTATTGATATTGCCATCGAGCCTGCTATCGCAAGGATGGGAAGGTATAAATGGTACTGCAGCAGCAAGCATGGATATTAGCGGAGTAAGTTATCCGGGAGAGTGGTCAGGATTTTCAAATCCGGCGGGTTTGGCGTTCATTTCGAAAGCTTATGCCAGCCTTTCCTTTGAAAATCGTTTCCAGATGAAGGAATTGACATTGAAAGGTGTAAGTATTGGCATGCCAGCGCTTGGCGGTGTTGCTGCTCTTTCGGGAGTCCATTTCGGAAATTCTCTCTATAGCGAACAACGTTATAATCTTGCATATTCCAAAAGGCTTGGTTCTGCTTTTTATTCGGGAATCTCAATAGATTATTGTATGCTATCGCAGGGCAATGGATATGGAAATGCTAGCGGCCTAACCTTTGGACTGGGTCTTTTGACTGGTTTAAACGAAAACCTGATGTTGGGAGCTTATGTGTTTAATCCTGTAAAGATTCGTCTTTCTAAAAATATTCAGTCTGAAGTTCCTGTTATGATGAAGTTGGGATTGCTTTATTCTTTCACCAGAGAGCTGATTGCTACGGCCGAAGTGGTAAAAAATTCCGAGTGTAAAGCTGCTGTGCAATTGGGAGTGGAATACAATGCTTTCGGAACTTTTGCCTTTAGAGCTGGAGTTTCCTCATGGCCTGGTTCTTTCGCCTTTGGCATTGGCTATCATCCTAAACATTTGAAGTTGGATGTGGGTGCAGGCTTTCACCCCGATCTTGGTCTATGTCCTCAGGCTGGATTGATTTACAGTTTTTAATCCAATCTCAATCCATTCATCATGAGCAGGAAATTAAAATTCATATACTTCTGGCTTCTTATGATGATGCAGCCCATTCTTCATGCTCAGCACCCTGATACCCTCACGAGGAATCTGGAATATCAAATCGAATGGTTTATAGAGAATACCGAGATCGAATTGGATTTTAGCGAGCTTACCGAAGAAATCGAAAAACTTGTAGCTAATCCTGTCAATATAAATAGCCGTGATCGTGAGGAATTACGACGTCTTTTTTTCTTGAATGAAGTACAAATTCAGAGCATTTTGGCTTATACAGCCAATTATGGAGATTTTGTGAGTATCTACGAGCTGAAAGCCCTTCAAGGATTTGACCCTACTGTGATCAGAAAAATAATTCCTTTCATAAAGATTGCACCTTTTGAAGAGAGACGACTTCAACTGAGAGATGCGATAACCAGAGGAGAGCATTCTATTTTGATGCGTTACCAGCGAATCCTTGAAAAACAGGAAGGATATTTACCTGTTAGTGACAGTTTGTTAGAAATAAAACACAATGCGCGATATCTGGGAAGTCCAGATAAGATTTTACTGAAATATGGCTATGATTACCGGAGTCAGATACGGTGGGGATTTCTGGCCGAAAAAGATGCCGGAGAAGAATTTTTTCGAGGAACACAAAAACAAGGTTTCGATTTTTATTCAGCTTACATCTATGGCCGGGATCTCGGGAAAATTCACAAGATGGTCGTGGGAGATTTTCATGCCACCTTTGGACAGGGTTTGGTGATGTGGAGCGGTTTGTCATTCGGGAAGTCAGGAATTACAGGTGGTATGCCTCATACTGCCCGGGGTCTTACTCCAAGCACCTCATCCAATGAAATTTATTATTTGAGAGGTGGAGGAATTACGTTAGGACTGGGCAATTTCGAGATAAGTACTCTGGCTTCACGTATTGCCCTCGATGCGAGTACATCGGTACTGGATACGTTAGAGCCATCTGAAATCATCGAGGGACTTCGAACTACTGGCCTGCACCGCACAATATCTGAAGTGGATCTTAGTAAAAACATACATCTTACTACTCTTGGAGGAAATATCAGTTATACTGGAAATATTTTCAAGGCCGGTTTTACAATTGCATCGGAAAATTTCGATAAGGCATTCAATTATCAAACAGGCCTTTACAATTTATTTCAGCAACCCAGAAAATCACAATTCACCATAGGGACTGATGTTTGCATATATTTACGCGATTTTGTTCTACAAGGCGAAATTGCCAGAGACGTGGAAGGGCACTTAGCGGGAATTTTCAACGCTAATTTTCAGCCTGATCCACGACTCACATTGGCGTTCATATACCGAAATTATGACAAGGCTTTCCAAAACTATCACAGCAATGCTTTTAGCGAAAATTCGGGTGTATATAATGAACAGGGAGTATACATAGGATTTAGGGCATCTGTAGCCAAACAACTTGAATTGACAGGCTATGCCGACTATTTCCTTTTCCCATGGTTCAAGTATCGGGTCGATGGCCCTTCGAAGGGAAGGGAATATTTCATTAGAATGGATTTATTAATGGGCGAAAAAACCAGAGCTTATCTCCGCTACAGATTCGAGCAAAAAGAAATTAATACGAAAGAGGAAAACCGAAAACTTAATACACTTTCCCCTCGTAAATATCACAACGTAAGAATGCATTTCGATTATCAACCCATTGAAGAATGGAAGTTTGCCTCCCGAGCAGAAGCCATTTTCAATTACACTTTGGAAGGAAATTCAAGAATGGGATTTCTTATTTATCAGGATGTTACCTGGCAACCTTTCCGACTTCCCATTTCCATCTCGGGTAGATATGCTCTCTTCGACACGGAAACTTACGACGAGCGTTTGTATGCTTATGAACATGACATGCTATACAGCTTCTCCATTCCGGCTTATTATTATAAAGGACAGAGAATCTATTTGATTTTGAAATATTCCCTCTATAAGAACCTTAACTTTTGGTTGCGTTTTGCTTCATCCATTTATTGGAATAAGGATGAAATTGGCACGGGTCTTGAAATTATTCATGGAAACACTCGAAGCGAAATCAAAGCCCAGCTTATCTGGAAATTTTAGTCATTTATCAGAGCGTGAAATAAACTTTTTTGAAAGCCGTTGATATATTTATCGGGCTAATGATTTGTGAAGGCTTTGTGCTACAATAATAAAATATTTTCCCTTCATTATAAATGGAGATAGTTTATGGATAAAGTCAAGATACTATGGGTGGATGATGAAATTGATCTGTTGAAGGCTCATGTCATATTTTTAGAACAGAAGGGCTATGAGGTGCATACTTCCAACAATGGCAACGAAGCTTTGGATATGATGCGCAATGTACCTTACGACATTGTTTTTCTTGATGAGAATATGCCGGGACTCACGGGTCTGGAAACGCTCGAAATCATCAAGCAAATCAATCCCAACCTTGCCGTGGTGATGATTACCAAAAGCGAAGAAGAAAGCATAATGGAAGAAGCCATTGGAAGTAACATCTCTGATTACCTCATTAAGCCCGTAAAACCCAATCAGATTCTATTATCCATCAAAAAAAATCTTGAAAAGAAAGACTTGGTAAGTCAAAAGACCTCAACGGCTTATCAGCAGGCTTTTAGCGAAATAGGTATGGAAATAAGTAGTTCGCTCGATTTTGAAGGTTGGATGGAGATTTATCGCCGAATCATCAATTGGGAGCTTCGTCTACAAACTACTCGTGATGAAGGCATGGCGGAGGTTCTGAGAATGCAGAAAGAAGAAGCAAATCAAGTGTTTTCTCGTTTTTACGAAACAAATTATCCTGTGTGGTTAACCGGCAAATCAACCAGCAAACCTGTTCTTTCGCATACGCTTATTAGGCAGAAACTCTTCCCTCTTCTGGAACACGGCTCTCCACTTTTCTTCATATTGATCGATAATTTACGATATGATCAATGGAAAACCATTCAGCCTGTAATTGAAGAATTTTACAGAGTGGAACGTGATGAGCTATACTACAGTATTATTCCCACCACTACACAATTTGCCCGTAATGCCTTATTTTCAGGACTTTTACCATCCGAAATCGAAAAAAAATATCCTAAATGGTGGCTCAACGACTGGGAAGAAGGCACCAAAAATCAATATGAGGAAGAGCTTTTCGGTGAGCTGCTCAAACGATTCGGTCGCGATGTCAAGTTTTCGTTTAATAAAATCCTTAATCTGTCGGCTGGACGCAAACTCGTGGATAATCTCCCTAATCTCCTTTCCAATCGCTTGAATATCATTATTTACAATTTTGTAGATATGCTTTCTCATGCCCGTACCGAAATGGAAATTATACGTGAACTTGCCAACGATGAACCCGCTTACCGCTCCCTCACTCTTTCATGGTTCCAACATTCTCCCCTCCACGATATTCTGAGATTCTTATCCATGAAAAAAATCGACGTGGCCATCACTACAGATCATGGTTCTATCAGGGTTCAAAATGCTGTTAAAGTAGTGGGCGACAGGGAAACCAATACCAATCTGCGATTCAAAGCTGGAAAAAATTTGAATTTCAATAAAAAAGAATGCTTTTATATGCGCAATCCTGCAGAAATTTTCCTCCCTCGCCAAAATGTGAGCACTTCCTATATATTCGCACGAAGCAGCGATTTTTTTGCCTATCCTAACAACTATAATTATTTCGCCAATTATTACCGCAATACTTTCCAGCATGGCGGTATATCGCTCGAGGAAATTCTTGTGCCTTTCGTATATCTCAAGGCAAAATAAAGAGGGTAAGAAATGATTCAAAAGAGTTTTTCTATTCGCTTCGAATTATTTTTAAGACGGCAACATAATTTTTATGTATATTTACGAAAACTTTCAAGGTGACTACCTTATTTCTTAAATTCTAAACGTTTATCTCAAACCTTTTGAATATGAATAAGATTGCTCATTATGTTTCATTTTCAGTTTTGTTTTTACTGACCTCAACCATGTTAAAAAGTCAACAAACTATTCAGCTCACGCCTCCCGATCTTATCAGGGGTCTTCCCGCCATGAAAACCTTATCGCTTAGGGCTTCTGCAACCGAATTCGATACGACCATGCTTTCGTTGAAGGATATATCCGATCTATTGTGGGCTGCCAATGGCATAAACCGGCCAACGTCGGGCAAACGCACTGCCCCTTCGGCTATGAATGCCCAGGATATCGACATTTATTCCTTTATGAAATCGGGAGTATATCTGTACGATGCAGGGAAACATGCACTTCAGCTTGTGGTAACAGGCGATCACAGACGTTTGTTCCAACGCGACGAAAAGTCACCTGCTCCACCTGTAATTCTGCTACTTGTTTCCGATGTCTCTCGGTTCAGGGCTGGAGAAGATTCATTAAAAATGATTTGGGGCGCAATGGACGCAGGTATTGTTTCAGAGAATATTTCGATGTTTTGTGCCTCAGAAAACCTGGCTACCCGTCCTCGAGCCAGTATGAATCAGAAAAAACTAAGAGAACTGCTCAACTTGAAAGATTCTCAATACCCTATGCTGAATCATCCTGTATCTTATAAAAAGAATCGGACGAATTAATTCAGAATATCGCCACTAAACTCTCCCTGATTCATAGCTTTCCGAACAAAATTTCTGTGTAAAGGCCGTTCCTACATAAAATTTGATTATTTAGGGCGAATTGGAGGATGGTGAGTAGAATGTGGAACGAAATGAAAATGACAAATAAAGGAGTTGAGTGAAAAGCGAAAAAGCATTTCACGGTGAGTGATTTATGAAGCAGCTTAGGTCTTTTCGTATTACCTATTCACTGATCATTTGAAATACCAAAGGATAATTATCATATTCGCCTTCTCGCCCATTCTACCTTCTTGCAGTAATTTTATTTTCCAGTGAATAAATCTTATTCGTTTTAAGGTCTGCAAAACATTGCTAATGAATGAATAAAATCTTGGTGATCAGTTTTTCGCTTCCATCTTCGTTAGAAACAAAAACCAGATAAACTCCGCTTTGCACTCTTCGGCCATCGAAATCGCGGCCATTCCATACGGCTTGTGTTCCGGCGGCTACGGTATGATAAACTAGCTTTCCGCTGATAGTAGTAATTTTTACATCGGCATTCTGCGGAAGTCCTGAAATTCCAATAGGTCCATCATAAGATGGACGTACGGGATTTGGGAAAGCATAAACCTCATCAGAAGGAGGCCCAGGTGAAGGGCTGTCGCCTCTAAAGCCAACGATTCCCAAAGAAGTTCCAATAAATACTTCCCCATCTTTGCCTATGGCGATGTCGGCTACCGAATTGGAAAGCAATGGACTGTTATCTTCGGTAAAATGATAAATCTGTTGGGTGCCATCGGTCGAAAGCAAGAAAACGCCTGCTTTATCGGTTCCTATCCATTTGCGATTGGCTCCATCTATGGCAATTGCGGTAACCGATTCATTCTCGAGTAAATATTGAACATAGCCATCCTGTTCGACCAATATGCGCTGGGCATCGAAATTATAGCCCGAAAATACGGCATCGGGATTGTAAAAAACAGCTACACCAGCATCCGTACCAATCCAGATTTCTCCATCGAGGTCAACAGCAATGGAAAGAACCATATTTCCAGGAATAGCACCTTCGCCTGTGGCGGAACCCAAAATTTTATAAGGTTTACCCTGAGTAAGGGTTTCATTGAATACGAGTAGAGAGTGTTCTTTGCGCATCAATACCCATTTTTGGTCGTAATCATCGATGACCATTTTACCGATATCGATACCGCTGGCATTCCCTCCCAAATTATAAGGCTGCCACGAACCATCTGGCTTGCGGCAATGCAATATAGACGAAGACCCACTATTGGCGACCCACAGGTTATTTTTGCTATCGAAAGCCAAACCACTGATAAAGACATTGTTGAGAGCAGCTACAAATCCTTCCAATGAACTGTTGTACTGGTTGTGAACCCCTATCAGTTCTCTATTATTGAATTCCATTAAACCCTTTCCCCATGAACCTGCATAAACATGCTTCGGATTGGAAGGATCGATGGCCAAACAAACCATATCGTATATACTATCGAAGGCTTTTACATTGGAACTGTTGAAGTTATACCATATCCCATCCGAGTAGTTATACAATCCATCTTTCATGTAAAGATTTTCCCAAGTACTTTTTCGGCCGCCACTGGCAACCCATAACTCATTTTCTTTCATTTTCATTTCATACACATTGGCCGAATAAGGGCCATTGGGTGAATAGGTCTCGCCATGCCATCCTTCGCCCCAAGTCTTCACCAACCCTAATGAATTATCGGCTATCCACAGATATCCCTCCTTGTCGAAGCAACCGGCACGTGGATGCAATATCAACCCCGAAGGATTAAACGAAGCCAACAAAAATTTCATCCCTTTGTCATATACATGCAATGTCCCTTCGAAACTCAATATAACCTTCCCCTCCGAAATTCCCATCCGGTAACAGTTGGGATAATTATATACATTGAGCTTCGACCATCGATCAGTAGAATAATTATACACAAATACCGTATCGTCGATAAAAGTAGGGTTCTGATTGTTGGCCAATAAATAACCATCAAAATATTGAATGGCATTATACACACCATTAGGAACCGGGATACTGGTCAATTTTTCCCATGAACCATAATAGGCCAGAAAAGGATTGCTTTTTTCGGCCCGATATATTCCCATCTGGGTGGCTGCATAAAAATAAATATCGTCAGCAGTTAAATCGTAAACATTGATTTGCGAACCATCAGGTCCAATATACCAGGTATCATTGATCTCTTCTTTTACCATATCTACCACCACTATTCCGAACCCACACGAAAGATAGGCAAATTTACCATACAGACTAACTTTATTGATGGTTTTGTTGCCAAGAATAGGTTTTCGTTTAATATCACCAATATTCAGAACGCTGCCACTTTTCACCAAATCGAGATTTGTATTCAAATAAGCCACCACAAGAGTTTGATATTCGTTGCTATAAGCAATATCGACGATATTTGCGTCGGAAAGCCCATTCACTTTATTGAGTCTTTCCAAACTGTTGTAATCTGGGTTATAATAAAAAATACTATACGGGGTAGCACAATAGACATTTTTACCGTCATAAGCGATGGATAAGCCTTTTTGGTAAGGCAAATGGTCGCGCCATTCATATATGGCCATTTGTGCTTTCGAATTGGATTTCAACAGGAAGCATAAAAACAAGAATAGTAGGTATTGCCTTTTTTTCATCATTTGAATCAAAGAATAATTGATTTTTTTTAACGAGCTGCAAAGTTCATTGAAAAACGAACATTTCTATTTTTATTGCATTTTAGTTTGGGCGAGAAGTTTCATACAATTGAATTCTTTCCTTCAAACTTTCGAGAAATTCCAACAATGGCGTCTCACCGTAATAAACCTCTTTTTTATAGATAATTACAGGGTAAAGAATAGAGATATTAGATTTACCAGCTTGACGCGTAGCCGCCTGGTACATGATGGTTCTGTTTTCTTCCATTTCCAGGTTAAGATAGATAAAGTCTATGCCATTGGTTTGGAGAAAATTCTCTGTGGTAACACATCTTCCGCATCCCTGGTTCGAAAATAAAACAGGCATCAGGTCGGAAAGAGAATCAGCCTGTGGGAGACTCAAGACGAGAGAATCGTTAATAGACACATCGATTTGAGCCATCATCGAGGTGCTTATAAAAAACAGAAGAAACTTCGGAATAGTCAATTTGTTCATGGCATTGAGAATCTATTCGGGTTTGCGAAGATAGTAAACCTCCTTAACTTGCTTTATTTCGAACTGAAATATTGGCTGAATTGGCCTAACATTTCGAATTCTCAATGTTTTAAAAGCCTTACTTTTGCAGTTTAAACATACAAGACGAAGGAAAAGATGGTCGAAACGGACAAAAGGCTTCAAGTTTTCAACACCTTAACTCGACAGAAAGAATTTTTCGAGCCACTCAATCCCCCTCATGTGGGAATGTACGTTTGTGGGCCTACGGTTTATGGAGATGCTCACTTAGGGCATGCCAGACCCGCTGTAACTTTCGATATGATTTACAGATATTTGAATTTTCTTGGATACAAGACCAGATATGTTAGAAACATTACTGATGTAGGTCATCTCGAAAATGATGCCGATGAAGGAGAAGACAAGGTAGAGAGAAAAGCGCGTTTAGAGCAGCTCGAACCTATGGAAGTTGCTCAGTATTATTCCAACCGTTATCACTATAACATGGACCAGCTGAATGTGCTGAGGCCCAGTATCGAACCCTTAGCTAGCGGACACATCATCGAACAGCAGGAATTGGTGAAAAAAATACTCTCTAATGGATATGCATACGAGATAAATGGCTCGATCTATTTCGACGTAGAGAAATATAGCAAGGATTATCATTATGGGGAGCTTTCGGGACGCAAGTTAGAGGAGATGATTCCATTTACAAGAGAGTTGGAAGGAAAATCAGAAAAACGCAGTCCGTATGATTTTGCCTTATGGAAAAAGGCGCAACCCACACATATTATGCGCTGGCCATCAACCTGGAGCGAAGGTTTTCCCGGCTGGCATCTCGAGTGCAGCGCCATGGGAAGTAAATATTTGGGCAAAGTTTTCGATATTCATGGCGGCGGTATGGACCTGATTTTTCCACATCATGAAGCCGAAATTGCCCAAAGTATCGCCGCTCATGGACATCAACCCGTCAAATACTGGCTGCACAACAACATGGTAACCATCAATGGCCAAAAAATGGGCAAATCACTCGGAAATTTCATCACGCTCAACGAAATTTTCGCTGGCAATCACCCACAGCTCGAGAAAGCCTACAGCCCCATGATTATCCGCTTTTTCATCCTGCAAGCTCACTATCGTTCTACACTCGACTTTTCCAACGATGCCCTTCAGGCGGCCGAAAAAGCCTTAAAACGCCTGTTGGAAGCCTATCATCAAATCGATAAAATACCCGCAGCCGAAACATCCAGCGTAAATATACATGAAATCAGGCAAGCATGCTTCGACGGAATGAACGACGATTTTAACTCCTCCATCGTTCTGGCCAATCTATTCGAAGCCGTCAAAATGATCAACAATACCCTTATTGGAACTGAAACCCTTACCCAAGACGATATCGGGCTACTGAAAAAAACCTTCGACGATTTTCTCTTTGAGATTTTAGGACTTGCCAATGAAAGCTCTTCCGATAATTCTAATCTGGTGAATGAATTGATAAATTTTTTACTCGAGCTGCGCGAAGAAGCTAGAAATAGAAAAGATTGGTCCACCAGCGACCGCATCCGAAACCGTTTGCTCAAAATGGGCATAGAAGTGAAAGATACAAAAGATGGGCCTATATGGAAGATTCTATAATACGGTCACGTATAAACGATACATCCACAAAAAATAAATTTTAAATGCAAACCTAAATTAATTTCGTTGTTTATTACGGGTTTCAAATCGGTAATAAATTCAAGAATTGATGATCACATAGATGGATGGGGTTTAAATATTCCAAAATACAATCGGATTAATCATTTTTTCAACCAAATTATCGTGACCACATTATTTGGAATGATAAAGAATATCAACGAATAAAAGAATCACTACTGACCGACAAAAAAATTGAATAAAATGAAGGAGGGACAAAACCGAAGTTTCATCCCCAGTTGTAAATTTGTGTAGTAAACCTAAATTAACAACCATGGGCAAAGATATAACAAAAAATTTAGTCG
>MWFC01000029.1 GCA_002071415.1 Bacteroidetes bacterium ADurb.Bin012 | reverse complement strand
AGTCTTTTTAAATCCTCTAAAATACCTTCTTTCTCCAACGTATCTATCAACCACTTGGAGAAGCCATATTCAAGGGAATAAACCTGTTTGTTGTAGTAGGTTTTACTGCTTTTAATTTTCAATTGCTGCTTCTCTGAGGGTATAAACCCCTTTTCTTTGGTAATGCTTCCCAAAATACCAAGCGATATCTTTCGTGGCCGCTTAAGTTTTTTGTCGTAAACCGACTTTACGCCATAAAGATAATATCTTCCATTGATACATTTAAGTTCCGTGCCTGGTTTTTTATGTGCCAGTGCCCAATCTGGGTGTTTTTGTTTTGGTTCCATATATTACTTATATAGGTAATACAAAGAAACAACAAAAAAATCGAATAAACAAACTATTTACCCGATTATTTTATCTTTTTTGAAATTATATTACCTAATTTTGGAGGGTTTTGGATTAAACAAGGATGTGCAAATTTACGGAACTATGGAAATCTGACGGATGGGACCTTTCTATATCGCACTCATTATTTTTATTCTTACATATACGGGCATCATCTTTACCCGTTTGCCAGGAGTAAATATCGATAGACCCTCAGCAGCCTTCTTTGGCGCAATAGCCATGGTGCTCTTTGGTATTCTGAGCTTTGATGAAGCGATAGCAGCCATCGATTTCAATACCATCGGATTACTGCTGGGTATGATGATCATCATTGCTACTCTGCAATTAGATGGTTTTTTTGCTTTCGTCGCCTCCCAGACAATCCGAATCGCCCGAACTCCCTTTAAATTACTCATCGCCATCACGCTGTTTACGGGTATAACAAGTGCTTTTTTAGTAAACGACGCCGTAGTTCTTTTTATCACTCCATTAATTATCAATTTGTGCAAGAATGGCCAGCTCAACCCTATTCCCTTTCTGATTGCCGAAATTTTGGCGGCTAATACAGGAAGTTTGATGACTATGACAGGCAACCCGCAAAATATGCTCATCGGCATAAACTCTGGGATTCCTTATACCGAATTCCTGCTTCGCCTTCTGCCTATTACACTTTCAGGCCTTTTTATCATTATATTGGTTATCAGGTTACTATACAATAAAACCTTTTCACAGAAACATGAGTTCACTTTCGATAAAAATGTCTTTCAATATAATTTTCGCTCGATGCAATGGTCAGTTATTATTCTGGCTGGAGTTATCGTGATGTTTTTCTTTCAACATCTGCTTCATCTCAGTATTCCTTTGATATCATTGACTGGGGCTGCACTTATATTGATTTTTGGAAAAGTCAAGCCATCCATAGTGATCAAGCAAATCGACTGGGTTCTTCTGCTTTTTTTTGCTTCCTTGTTCATTGTGGTTCATGGAGTAGAAAAGGTAGGCCTTTTTGATCGTTTTATTACGGGGAATTTACTTGTAGAAAACAGTAGAAGCCTCGTCTTTATCCATATTATCAGTTTAGTTTTTTCACAGCTAATTAGCAATGTGCCTTTGACGGTAGTCATGCTGCCCATGATGAAAACTGCCGGTAGCGAAATTTTATGGCTTGGGCTGGCTTCAGCTTCTACATTGGCTGGAAATGCTACTATCATTGGTGCAATGGCTAACCTTATCGTAATAGAATCAGCCCAAAACAAAGGCGTAAAAATATCATTCATGGATTTCTTCAAACCCGGCATTATAGTTAGCCTTTCCACCTTATTGATATCATTTCTGGTTTTGATAGCTCAACTTTAACAGGATTCACTTTTTCCTTAATTTTGTAGATTATGGTAAAAAGAAGACCTCAAAGGTTTTTTAGATATATAAAAAAAGCGGGTAGAATGATTGCATATCTGGTATTATTTTTCATTGGCCTGATTTTGTTGATTACGTTATGGTATTATACAAGTTGCCCGGTTTACACTTTTTCTCCTCCAAACCCATTTAAAGGGGACAGTTTGTATAATCCCTACATGAATATTTCAGAGAAAAAATGGTGGAAAGGCAATTTTCAGGTTCAGTCCAGAGCTTGGGGAGGAATTACTTCAGGGAGAGGCAATTCCAATGAGAAGATTGAAAAAATTTATTCCAGTTTAGGTTATGACATTATAGCTACCTCCGATTATCAAAAAATTAATCGTTTTGGAATTCGAAAACCATCCTATATTCCAACCTATGAACATGGTTATGGAATTCATAAAACACATCAAATCTGTTTAGGTAGCCAGAAGGTTCTTTGGCGTGATTACCCGTTTTATCAAGGTTTGAACCATAAACAACATATCCTAAACTGCCTCGGCATCCAAAATGAAATCATCGCCATTGCCCATCCTGATTTACGTGATGGGTACCTAAAAGAAGAAATGAAATATTTATCAGGGTATCACCTGATGGAGGTATTCAACAGAGCGCGAACCAGTCTTGCTCATTGGGATAGTGCCCTTAGTTCGGGTTATCCTGCTTTCCTTCTTGCCAACGACGATGCTCACAATGTAACCAACCCCTACGAAATTGGAAGATATGCCACCTTTGTACAATCAGATACACTCGTTGCTCGACATATATTGGAAGCCTTGAAAAAAGGCAGAGCTTATGGCGTAAGAATTGCCTATAAAGAAGGGGAGACTTTAGAAGAAAAAAAACTCCATGCTCTTCGATTGCCTTCACTAAAAGAAGTAAGCTTTTCGAATGATACCCTAAAAATAAAAGTATCACCATCAGCTTCGGAGTTCAGGTTTGTCGGTCAAAATGGAGTAATTCTCAAAAATGTAAAAGAAACCAATTTCGCCTATTATGTAATCAAACCCTCCGATACCTATATTCGAACCGAAATAAGCTTCCCTTCTCAGGATATAATCTTTTTGAATCCCATTTTTCGTTATCAGGGAGGCAAGATCACATGGCCCATTCGATATATTATTAATCGGCAAGCCAGTTTTATACATTATATACTCTGGGGAAGCGGAGGGTTAATTCTTCTTTTTATGTCAGGTTTATTAATCAAAAAACACCATTTCAGGAAAGCGCATGAAAACCAATGAACGAAATATACTTCTCATTTTGTTAGGGAGCTCATTTCTGATAAGATTTTTACTGTCGTTTTGGTTAGAGCTTGGCAATGACGAAGTTTATTATTACACCTATGCACTTTATCCTGCCTGGTCATATTTCGACCATCCGCCAATGGTTGGATGGGTTATCCGAATTTTTTCGCTCAATCTTTTAGTTCAAGGCGAATGGGCAGTACGATTTGCCTCGGTAGCTCTTGGAACACTCAATACTTATCTAATTTACGTTCTCGGTAAATTTATAAAAAACAGAGAGGCAGGCATTTATGCTGCCCTTCTTTATACATCTTCTATTTATTGTTTTGTTATTTTCGGTTTATTTATTCTGCCCGACACTCCTCAAAGCACTTTCTGGTTGCTGGCAATATTTGCATTTCTGAAGAGTATTATCTCATCCGAACTGAACAAAAACTCCCGTTCATGGCTACTTGCAGCAGGCGTCTTCACGGGTTTGGCCATGCTTTCCAAATATACCTCGGCCTTCTTATGGGCCGGAGCAGGAGCTTATATCCTTTTCTTCAACCGTAAATGGCTGAAATCAAAAGAATTATATATCTCCATCCTTCTCTCAGCCTTATTTTTTCTTCCCGTAATACTCTGGAACGTTCAAAACGACTGGATTAGCTTTACTTACCATGGAGAAAGAGTCGATTTCTCGAAAGGAAGATTTCGTATAGATTATTTGATGAGCGAACTGGGAGGGCAATTCCTCTATAACAATCCTGTGGCAGTTGTAACTGTCTTTATAGCCGCCATCAATTTTATGAAAGGTAAACATTATATCAGCAAGCCCCAAGGCAATTTTTTACTTCTCATTTCATTTCCTATCATTTTTATATTTATCATCATTTCAACCTTCAGGGCGACATTGCCCCATTGGAGCGGGCCTGGCTATCATGCTCTCATCTTGATGGGAGGATGCTGGCTGGCGTGGAAGCGCGAAACGAGTAGACAGAAGAAAATTCCATTCCATCTTCGAGCAGCACTATCCTTTCTGATATTAGTCTTGATTGCGGGAATTGCTCAGATTCAATTTAGCTTGTTGATAAAACCCGATGTACAAAAAGGGGTTTTCAGAGGAAAAAAAGATTTTTCACTCGATATGTATGGTTGGAGACAGATGGGGAAAAATTTTTCCGATATTCAACAAAGAGATGAAAAACAAGGAAAAATCAGACCCAATGCACCCATTATTAGCTTTCGATGGTTCCCAGCCGCCAACCTCGACTATTATGTAGCCAAACCCAATCAGACTTATGTATTGGCTATGGGCAATCTGGAACGAATTCATCATTACGCATGGATAAACCAATATCGCGGCGGTTTTCACCAAGGAATGGATGCATGGTATATAGTTTCAGGAAGAGATTATAAAGACCCTTCACAACTTTGCGAAGATTGCTGGGCAACCATAGTCCCGACAGACACCGTACCCATTATCCGTAACCATGACACTGTGATGTATTTTCTTATATATCACCTGAAAAATTTACAAACTCTGCCTGCTGATCCCCTTACAACCATAGGAAATTAGTACACATCCTATGAAGGGAGATCCTCTCTCCCCCGTTATCAACCGTAAAATGTATGGCCAAATGCTTCTGACATGAAAAACAGGTAAGCCATGCATAAAGCAGACGTAAAGGGAAAAGTCTATACTGTCGACAAGATTTTCTTATTCAGGTTCGATAATATCGCCTTCTTCAGTGAGGGTTTTCAATTCTTTACGCAAGTGCCACGCCATAACCAACTCAGAAATTCCATAGAGCATAAGCAATACACCCAGAAAAATGAGCAAGGCCTGAGCACTCTTAAACGGATCATATAGCATGATGATGCCCGCAACAATAACTATGAGAGAAATGGAAAAATAAAACCACGACCACCCATATCGGCTCCTAACGCTCAATCCAACCATTAGCTGAAATGCACCCAAAAACAAAAGACCAATGCCCAATATGATGACAAAGAACTTCACTATATTTTGAGGCATAGCAATAAATAATATCCCTATAATCAAATTGAACACCGTTTGAAGAAGCAGAATATTTTTAGCTCCCAGATTTTTTTCTCTAAGAGCAAAAATTAAAGAGACAAGACCTCCTATTAAAACACATAAACCAGCAGAAAAGATAATGCCTTCGAGAGTCAGTCCTGGAATAAACACAGCCAATCCTCCTATCAATATGGCAATTAGGCCTCTTATAAGAGCACTGCGCGAACTCGTAAAACTTCTGTTTTTCATAGAATATGTTTTTTAAGTTTAAAGCGAAATTATACAAAAACCTATAATAAACAAGATCGATAAACCAAATAATGATTTATCAGTATATATGAGCTATAAAATTAGCGACTTCGATGAGTATCCATTTATTCAATAACCAGACTTCAATGAATTGATTTATTTTGAATTAATCACAAATTTCAGCTCTCTATCATAGTAATCGACCTCAATATTTCCGACGATATTCATGCAAATGTTGGAATGAAAATAAGAATCCTTTTGCTGATTCATGATTACCATAAAGCAAACTGGTGGTTGCACCAATGGGTACTCTTGCCTGCACTTGTGAATCGATTGAAAAGCCATTTGAGTTTGGTTTGGATAATTGGGGAAAAATATATCTGAACGAACTGCAATCATATCTATGACGAAACCTAATAAAATATTCGATTTCAGGATTTGGCCAATAAGCGCAAAAGCCCTGTATGTGGTTCGTTCAAGTCAAACTTCGAAGAGTTGAAATAAACACCTCAGCATGACCTGGTCTATTGATAAAAATCGAGAGAATGAAAAATCAATAAGTTTTTATCTCATCAATCATTCAAGATTAAATTCCTTGATTTTACGATAGAGGGTGCGTTCAGAGATGCCGAGTTCGGCTGCGGCTCCTTTACGTTTACCATTGTGTTTGGCCAATGCCCGCTTGATGAGTTCGATTTCCTTCTTTTGAAGTGAAAGGCTATCATCAATTACTTCGGGTTCTATAATAGGTTCATCAATTTTGCCGGCTACTTCGTAATGCACATCTTCAAAAGGCGAAGATTTGGCGATGAAACCCGGATCATCCTTATAATCTCTTACCAATTTATTAATTATAGGAGCATTATTCTGTTTCATCTCCTGAGTAATCCCATTCTGGTTAATAATTTCAAATACGAGTTTCTTCAAATCATTGATATCTTTTTTCATTTCGAAAAGGACCTTATAAAGCAAGTCGCGTTCTGAAATTTCCTGACTCGAAAGAAATTCCTTGTGATAGAGGACTGGCAAATCGTGATGGTGGGGGTCGGGAAGATATTTAGCTAATATTTGGGCAGTCACTAAGCGATCTTGTTCGATGATACTGATTTGTTCGGTAATATTTTTCAATTGACGAATGTTGCCAGGCCAGCGATAATTGATAAGCATTTGCTGGGCTTCATCATCGAGTTGAATTGGAGGCATACGATACTTTTCGGCAAAATCGAGGGCAAATTTTCTAAACAACAGGTAAATATCTTCTTTCCGCTCGCGTAAAGGCGGAATAATAATAGGGACAGAATTCAAACGATAATACAAATCTTGCCGGAATTTACCTTTTTCGATGGCAGCGTGTACATCTATATTGGTAGCTGCTACTACCCTCACATCTGTTTTCAATACTTTCGATGAGCCAACCCTGATGAATTCGCCTGTTTCAAGCACCCTCAGCAATCTTACCTGTGTGGAGAGTGGAAGTTCAGCAACTTCATCCAAAAATATAGTCCCGCCATCCACCACCTCAAAATAGCCTTTGCGGGAATCGAGTGCTCCAGTGAATGAACCTTTCTCGTGCCCAAACAGTTCGGAATCTATTGTGCCTTCAGGAATAGCTCCGCAGTTCACTGCAATATAAGGCCCGTGTTTCCGTGGACTTAAGTAATGTATAATTTGAGGAAAAAACTCTTTCCCGGTTCCACTTTCGCCAGTTACCAATACAGTAAGATCGGTTGGAGCTACCTGACGCGCAATATCGATGGCTCTGTTTAGTAAGGGAGAATTCCCAATTATGCCAAACCTTTGTTTAATGGATTCAATATCCATAGCAGAGTTAGAATGATTTAATTTGTTCAAATAAATATAATAAACTAAAACAGAAAAATAAAATATAACACCTCAAGTCCAATTCTGCATTTTCTTTCTCGAAAACCCTTGTAAAGATTAAATATAAAGGCTCTGAAATATTCATCATTCGAAAAAACACCATAAGAATGAAATTCCACAAAGATAAAACATTTTGAGGAAATTTGAACGAAATTTTACCAAGAGGTTAAAAAATCCATCTCCATTCTTTATGGTTTATGTCAAAGTTACAAATGCATAAACTCTTCATATATTATAATAAATGAATTCTGAATTATAAACACCTTACACAAGCACATAACTTCTTTGAGCTACTCTTTGTATGAGGTGATTTATGAAATCATTAATACCCTAAAGAATAAAAGTAAGTCTAACCCACAGTATAGTAAGAAAGCAACCAAATACCTCCGCTCTTGAGATTTTTCGGCAATAGAATCGACGGCAATTAGCTATTGAGCTATGGCAAGAGATTTTATCTTTGAAAAATACATGGCAAAAGACCGGTAGAGAAAATGTGTCCATTTCCCGAAAGGCACGATAATAAGAGCCCATTGAGCAAGAATGGTAAAATGGATAATATACACCCACTTATTGTTTTCTATTATACCAGTATCGATAAACAGACGTACGAAAAAGGCAGTTAATCCCATAATCATAAGCCAGATAACGAATAACCAATCGGAGAGCTGAGAAAATTTGTTCAAAGCTTTGTTCTTATTAATACGACTCGAAACAAAATCAATAGTAATTATAAAAATAAAAAAGCTCTCTACATAACCCAAAATAACGACAAAAAGGCTTTCGGTGTTGAACCAGTTAAGGAATACTGTCGTAAAGAGTAGCGAAAGGTAGGCGATTACCAAAATAAAATGTTCCAACCAACGGAAATTGTCTTTTGTTTCACAATCTTTCATGCGTTTCTGCGTAAACATGTGAACAAACAAGTCACTCAGTGCAATGAAATATATTTTAGGATGAGCTTTGACGTTAGGTTTGAGAATGGTAAAATACCACATGCGCAGAAGATTAGGTATAAAGATTACCAATAATACCATGAAAATAACTGTCATTTCGAAAAGATGGCCAACATGCATCATATTTTGCAGATTCCATGCGAAAGAATCGGCTAAAATTAAAACAGCGGCAAAAATTAAAACGAATGCGAGGATTGTAACAGAGAGCGAACGGTAAAATACTCCGGAAAGTCCCGTCCAATCATATTTCGAAGTTAGCCATCGACGAAGCGACATCATCAGTTCACCTGGTTCAGCCTGACGCGGGCATTGTATGGAACAATCACCACAATAGTAACATTCCCATGGTTTAAGCGAAGCCTTTAGTTCATTTTCAAGCCCTAAAGTCGCATAACGTATCAATTCACGTGGGAAAGAATCCTCGGCATTAGATAAAGAACAAGTGGCCGTACAATTCCCGCAGTTAAAACAAGCATGAAAATCGTTCGAACCATATTTCGATAACTCAATAGCAAATTTTGGATTTACCTTTGACATAACAATTTATCTTTCAATTTATCAATGAAAATTCATATTCAGTTTAAAAAACATACCTATAAATCAAGCCTGTCGAATTTTAATCCATCCCTCAAAGAGCAGAAAATCCTTTTTAATGGCTATCCTCATTTTCCTTATAATAATAATACATTTCTTTATCATCCATACCATCAGGAACAACGATGCCATATTTATTCATTGTCATCAGATGATAGGTAACCAATTCGCTATTCAATTTTGAATTTTCGGCAATCTGAGGAATAGTGTATTTCCCGTCCTTCATCACAGCAAGAATTTCTTTCCAAACTTGAGGATATTCCTCCATTCTGATGGCCGATTCTTTGGGAGTAGAATCAGAGCCACCTTCCTTTTCATTTATTTCCAATTTTGCAAGGAATCCATCAATCATTGCCTCAATTTCTTTATCGGTATATTGAGCAATTTCGATAGCATTTTCAGGGCAAACAGGCGCACAGATTCCGCAGCCTGCACACATAGCCTTATTGACGCCAGCAACCATTTTCCCATTCATTTCTATCATTTTCAATGCAGAATAATCGCATACCTCAGCACATTTATCGCACCATGAACAAGCATCCATATCAATTCGGGCGATAATGGGATCGGCCGAAAAACTTCCTTTTTTTAAAAGAGCGATTATTTTTGAAGTAGCCGCAAGCGATGATTGAACTGATTCGGTGATATTTTTCGGTCCTTGACAGGCTCCTGCAATATAAACTCCCTTTATTACAGTTTCCACGGGTTTTAGTTTTGGATGAATTTCGTTGAAAAACCTGTCGCTACCTACCGGAATTTTAAATAATTCGGAAATTTGCAATGCATCTTTGCGGGGCATCATTCCGGTAACCAAAACTACCATATCGGTCTCAATTTCCAATTGCTTCCTTGCTGTAAGATAATCCTTTATTTTCACAATGAGTGATTTGCCTTCTCGTTCAATTACAGGCATTTCCTTTTCTTCATATTTAAAATATAAATCGCCTTGTTTGGACGACTGTTCGTATAATACCTCCTGCTTACCGTATGTTCTGATATCCCGATAAATATGATATGCTTGAATATCCTTATATTTTTTCTTCAATTGAAGAGAGGTATATATTGCGGAAGTACAGCATTGGCGCGAACAAAACCTGTTTTCGCCTTTTGATTGCCGGCTTCCTACACAATAAATAAAAGCAATGCTTTTGATTTCTTTTCCCCCATAAACTAATTTATTTGGGTTCAGCTCCATAAGTCGGTTAAGTTCGGGAAGTGTAATTACATTCTCGAGTGTTTTGTAGCCAAATTCTCCTTCTTTAGGAAGATAATCGTCGTATCCGGTTGTCACGAGAACAGACCCTGCCATCAAGGATATAATTTGTTCTTCTTCCGTTAAATTAAGTACCGACTTGTATTTTGCAACAAAATCGGGGAAAACCTTTAAGGCTTCTGCATCGACGACAGGTAGATCCGGCAGGGCTTCAGGATAATTTTTATAGATAACTTTTCGTTTCACCAGACCCAAATTGAAAGGATCATCAATTTCAATGGGACATTCATCCATTACAGATTTAACGGTTTGTTTATCAACTCTTGGATTGATATAACGTGGTTTTACCTTCAACTCAATATGAAAACTACCGAGGCTGCCGGATACTTTTTCGATAGTAGAACCCGTAAATAAAGTAATATTCGGATATTTTTTTATTTCATGATAGAGCGAAGTGATAACATCCTTTCCTTCCTGATCCGACATAAAAAGTTGACCTTTCTGAGCAATGTGCCCTCCCACGAAATAATCCTTCTCGACGAGAAAAACTTCGTTTCCCGATCTTGCCAATTCGATGGCAGCCTTCATACCAGCTACTCCAGCGCCAATAATTAAAGCTGATTTCTTAACCTCAATCTCAATATTTTCCAAAGATTCAGAATGCGAAACTCGGTTGATTCCTGCCCTTATAAGCCCTGCAGCTTTCACCGTAGCTTCATGCGGATGATCACTGTGTGGCCAAGAACACTGTTCACGAATATTCACTTGAACATAATTGAAAGGATTTAATCCAGCACATGCAGCAACATTTCTAAACGTATGCAGATGAAGTTTGGGAGAGCAGGAGCAAACTACTATGGCATCCAGTTTATATTCTTGAATATCTGCAATCATGGCTTTTTGGCTCGAATCAGCACAAACAAACATAACATTCTTCGAAACGACTATGTTGTCTTCTTTATAGAACATCTTACTGAGTTCTTCCACGTCAACATAATCAGAAATATTACCTCCACAATGACAAATATATACACCTATTCTTTCTTTCATTGTTCTCTAAAAGTTAAACATTTGAACCAATTATTTAAAAACATTGAAAGACATCTTTTCTTTTTTCTTTTTATTGTTGTAGCCAATCTCCTAATTCGAAATCGATAGCTGATTTCCTTTCATTTGATTGACAGAGTTTACGCTTTCCATAGTAGCGAGATATCCCGCAACTTCAGAAGCAGCACATCCTGCGGATAAGATAGAATCAGGAATATCTTTCGGGCCAGAAGCAGCTCCTGCCACAAATACTCCTTCAATGTTGGTTGATGCCGGATTTAAAAGTTCATCTACCTGTTTTACAAAACCAAAATCATCCAATTGAAGGATTTGATCTGTAAATATTTTTTGTATATCTTTATTGGGAATTACACCTACTGAAAGCACAACCAAGTCATGTTTGGCTTCTTTTACTATACAACGAGTTACGTCCTCATATCGCAAAATCAAGTCGCCGGAACCGTTTTCATTTTCACGAATACTGGCCACTTTCCCTTTTATAAAGTTTACTCCCATTGACTTGGTCTGTTGGAAAAATTCTTCATAACCCTTTCCAAAGGCACGTATATCCATGTAATAAACTGTAACATCGGCCATAGGCAAGGCACCCATTAAAAGCTGTGCCTGTTTGATAGAATACATGCAGCAAATCTGTGAACAAATAGGATTGTTGGAACACTCATCCCCACAAACTGAATTTTCTATGGCAGAATCGCGCGAACCCGTACAAAGTATATAGGCAATGTTATCGGGAATTTTTCCGTCGCCCGGTCGAAGTACATTATTAAAGGGACGTGTGGGGGCAATAAGACGATCCATTTGCAAGGAATCAATCACATTAGCATATTTTGTGTAACCATAATTTGGCTTGCCATTTGGTGGAAACAATTTATAGCCAGTTGTTAAAATAACAGATTTTGCCGTAATATCTACGATTTGAGTTTTCTGGCTAAAATCAATGGCATTGGCCGGACAAGCCGAAATACACTGATGACATTCGCGACAATTGCCACAATCGAGGCAGCGATCCGTACTGGCTTTCAGTTCAGTCTCTGTGTATCCTTTTTCGATTTCATCCCAATTTTTTATACGGTGATTCGAAGACAACATTTCGCCCAGAATTGGAGGCTTAACAGAGCCCTTGTATCTCCTTAATATGGATGATTTGTCAACCGCAGGCAATTTATCTCCATATTCAAAATCACACATATTTAAGCCTCGAAGATATTTGTCCATATAAAAGGCCGCTTTTTTGCCCTGACCAGCCGCTTCGATTAAAGTAGTAGCACCCATCACCGTATCTCCGCCGGCAAAAACATATTCAACTGAAGTTTGTAAGGTCTTTTCATCAACTTTAATGGTGCCGTTCTTATTTAGTTCAATTTGCCCGGCAAAAGGCTTGGTATGAGGCCTCATGCCAATTGCTTCAATAACATAATCGACATCCCGAATATATTCGGAGCCAGGGATGGGATCTGGGCTTCGACGGCCAGAAGAATCCTTCTCCCCAAGACGCATTTTTATCAACTGCACTTGTTTAAGCCACCCATTTTCACCTATATATTTCACCGGGTTACTCAAAATCAGTATTTCCACTCCTTCTTCTTCAGCCTCTTGAATTTCTGGAGCAAAACATGGCATTTCCTCGCGGCTACGGCGATAAACTATGGTAACTTTTTCAGCACCCAGTCGTAACGAGGTTCGTGCTGCATCTATAGCTGTATTTCCACCTCCAATTACCATGACTTTCTTACCGGTCAGGTCATCCTTTTTACCAATATTTGCTTCGCGGAGGAATTTAAGACAATCGAAAACCCCCTTCAATTCAGATCCTTCTATTTTCGAAGTAAATGCTTCGTGTGTTCCTACTGCGATAAAAACAGCATCAAAGCCTTGTTCTTTAAGTGCCTTGATATCGGCGACCTCTTTGTTTACTTCTATTTCAACGCCAAGAACAGTAATGTTTTTAAGGTCTCGATCAACTATATGCTTAGGAGCACGGTATTCGGGCAAACCAAGACGCAACATACCTCCAGGTTGTGGAGCGGCTTCGAATATTTTTACTGTATGTCCTTTTAATGCAAGATGATAGGCAGCAGTCATTCCGGCTGGTCCAGAACCGATTACAGCAATTCTTTTCCCCGATTTTTCCCTAATTTCAACAGCAAGGGGTTCGGGATATTTTTCATAATACCAGTCAGAAAAAAAACGTTTGATTTTTCTAATATCGACAGGGCCTTCGAGCTTACCTCTCGTGCAAGTATTTTGGCAAGGAGCATAACAGGCACGGCCAAGACTCCCCGGAAACGGTATATCTTCCAGATGAAGTTTCATTGCTTCTTCGTATTGACCATTACGAGCTAGGGTAATATAACCATAAGCCTTAACTCCGCCCGGACATTCGTTGATACAAGGAGCCGAATGATCCTGTCGATCGATAGCTGCAATACGTGGATTGGCCAAACTGAAAGGGATATAGGCAACTTTCCTGCCGGCTAAATTAGCGTTATAATCGTCATTGCGTATCTCTGGACAAATTGCCTCACATTCTCCACATCCCGTACAGTTTTCCTGAATAACGAATCGTGGCTTTTGGATCATTCGAATAGAAAATTCAGTTCCATTTTTCTTGATCTCCTCCACTTCGCTATTGAGCAATAGTCTAATATTAGGATGATGGGACGTCTCTGACATTTTTGGGGTTGTAATGCACGCAGCACAATCTAAAGTTGGAAATACTTTGCTCAATTGAATCATTTTCCCTCCTATAGACAGCCCCTTTTCGACCAGCAATACCTGATAGCCCATATCGGCAAGGCTCAAGGCCATTTCCTGGCCTGCTATTCCTCCCCCCACTACCAACGCATCATACTTACTTTCTTGTTTATCCATCAAATTTAGAATAATGAAATAATGGTTAAGGTTTAGAATATCTTCAATAAAAGAATCTCAATTAAATATGTAAATATTTATTATTATATATCAATAAAAAGGATTCATTGCTTTGTTCAGAAAGTTTTAACTGGAGATTAGTCTTCCAAGTTTGCGAGAATTTTTCCAAAATTTTCCATATGGTTTGCAAATGGTTCGGCACACACCGAACAAAGAGCAGCCATTCTGATACGTTTTGGATTGATATTTTTGGCTTTCATGAGCTGCTGAGAAACTTCCACGATTTTGTTCGTATATTCGGCACAGCGGGAACTAAAGGAGCATTCGTGGCCATCGGCAGCAATAAAAACTCCATCGAAGCCATTTTCCAATGCATGCATAATCCACTTAGGCTTCACACCTGATGAACAAGGCAAGCTAATTACATATACCGAAGGAGAATAATGGATTTTTCTCAAACCCGCCTGATCGATTCCAGGATCGGAAATCTTATCAGTGGAAAAAACCAAAATTTTTGGGGATATTACCATAGCGAAAAATATAGTCCTTTATTTCTGAAGCAAAGAGTGTTAGAAATCAGAAATAAGGGGATTATACGTCATCCTTTAATCAAAAATAAACGGCTGTAACTGTCTTCATCGAAATAGCCAAGGAATTGATGGCCAACTTTTTCGCACCAACGCGGGATATCATTTTTTGTTCCTTCATCAGCGGAAAGAATTTCTAAAACTTCACCAGATTCGATATCACCTATAGCTTTTTTCGCAGCCAAGAGGGGGCCTGGGCAAGCCGTTCCACGGGCATCAACAGATTTTGCCACCTTCAGGTTCTTTAATTCTTCTTTTGTCATTTGATTATGATTTTATTAAGTTTTAAAATTTTCTCAATACAGTATAGAGTTATCAAGGTTGATATATTCATTGATTTCTACTTTGATCGAGGATAAACTTCAAGATTTGCTTTCGATCATATCATCCATTGCATACTGCTTTCGCCAGCTTCGGCAACAAAGGTTGCTGCCCCGGCAAAACGAAGGTGGGGGTAATCAATGAATTCTTCTTTTTTGAATCCCATCAGATTCATGGTCATTTCGCAAACAGTAATTTCGACACCTAATTCGTCAGCTTCTTTCAGCATTTCTCTCAGCGATAAAACATTCTGTTGATTCATGAGTTTTTTCATTATCCATGGACCCATGCCACACATATTAAATTTCGACAGCTTCAAATGATCGACCCCCTTAGGAAGCATCCATCCAAACATTTTTGAAATGAAATTTTTCCCTTTAGGATGTTTTGCTGGATCACGCAGGGCACCAATCGCCCAGAAAGAAAAAAACAATTTTACCTTGGTATCCATTGCTGCAGCGGCCAATGCGATAATCATGGCTGCCATAATCTTATCCATATCGCCAGAAATAATTGCAATCGACAATTGGTCTTTTCTTGACGATTCGAGACGTTTGGAGGTTGATTTCAAAGCTTCGATCTCAGCTTTGAGCTTTTCTATGGTTGTCTGATCAATGCTTTCCATTTCAAGAAAATTTAAGGAATTAATTATTGCAAAATAAATTAATATTTCTTTACCGTCTCTACAGATAAAATGTGAATGATATAACATCATTTTGTGATTTGTATCACTTTTTCTTTAAATTTGCAGCATGAAAAATGAATGTATCGATTGTCCATGCATCGTAAAATATTTCCGCACCTTAAACAAATGCCAGGCAGAAGAATTGGGAAACAATCATGTCGTTGTAAGATTCAAGAAAGGATATCCCATAATAAAACAGGGAACTTTTTCTACCAATGTGTTATTCCTCAGAAAAGGGCTTGTAAAAATTCATATTACTGGGCCTTATCGTGAACAAATTGTTCGTTTAATCAAGCGGCCTTCCTATCTTGGCCTCCCAACTACCATAGGCGATAAAATAAACCAGTATTCGATTACAGCATTGCTTGATTGCGAAGTTTGCTTCATCGATTTGAATATTTTCAATCGCATGCTCGAACAAAACAAAGATTTTTCCAATTATATTCTATTAGAGTTATGCAGAAGTGAGGTCGAATCATTTCGTCATTGTGCCAATCGTACACAAAAACAACTCAGAGGTAATCTTGCCGATGTATTGATTGATTTTTCGGAAAACATTTTTGAATCCAACAAATTCTTGCTTCCTCTTTCTCAGTCCGAGATAGGCAATTTAGTGGATACCACTCGTGAAAGCGTATGCCGTGTGCTTTCAGAATTCATGTCGGATGGGATTATACGAATGGAAGGGAAGAAAATAGAAATTCTAAATACTCGATCTCTAAAGATGATAAGCCAAAATGGATAGTCGCTTGCGTCTTGGTTATAAGCGGCTCATTGCTTGTAGCTTCGAAAAGACAGAAAAGGATAGGGATTTATTTCAACGCAAAGATTTCAGTTTTGTAGAAGATTATTCCATTTTTCTCAATCGCACATCGATTCCACTATTCTTCAAGCCTTCCTGAATTTGTTTTACATTAGTATTACCAAAATGATAGGGATAAAGCACTTTGGGTGAAATTATTTTGGCGGCATTGATAGCTTGAGCTACTGTCATGGTATAGGGCTGATTTACGGGGAGAAAAGCAATATCGATATTCTTCAAATTCTTCATTTCTGGAATATCTTCGGTGTCGCCAGCAATGTAGATTTTCAATCCATCTATGGTTAAAATATAACCATTATCACGATGAGGGGGATGAAAATGCTCATGACCTTTGGTGGTGTTGTAAGCAGGTATAGCCTCTATGCTGATTTGATTCGAAACATCGAGTCTGTCGCCATTTTTCATGACTTTAGTCTTTAATTTTCCCAGTCTTTTTAGACTTGCCTCGTTAGCGATGAGCAAGGTATTAGGTTTCATTAATGCTTTGATAGCCTCAGTGTCGAGGTGATCGTCATGTTCGTGTGTAATCAGGATAAGGTCAGCTTTTGGAAAAGTCGAATAATTGGCAAACATACTCACAGGATCGACTTGTATGATAAAATCATCGAAATTGATCATCAAACTTCCGTGTTTGATAAAGTTAATGGTCAGTTTGTGGTGATTTTTCGTCTCGAAGGTATCGGTTTCATATTGTCCGGCTATTGCAATGCCTGAAGCTAAAACAATTGTAATCATAAGAAACAGTTTGAATTGCATAATTAAAATTTTTATGTAAATTTAAATAGATTTGGTATAAATTACGAGATGTGGATGAGATTTTTTGTTACTATGATGTTGCGATGGTACTGCTTTTATGATGCGGCCGAGGCCTCGCCTCGGCCGCATCATAAGCATCTCCACAAAAAACTTCTTACGAAAAATATCTTCTTCATATTAAGAACCACTGTCTTAGACTTGAAAAGGAATTACACTCGGTAAAAACCTTGTCAAAATAAAGCTCTCTCAGTATAAAAATTCTAACTGATGAAATGGAGACTTCCTCGGATGTACGAAACCAAATTATTCCAGTCCCCTGACTTCACGCTTAATTCTCTGAATATGGCCTCTTCCTAAGGCTTTTACCTCGCAACCGAGCTGGAAATAGCGGCGAATCTTGTCATCAGGAAGAATACCAAAACAATCGATAACCGCAATTTTACCTCCCGCCCATTTTACTGCATCGTCAGGTGAAAGGCTTTTATAAGGTGCGTGAGGTACAGCCAATACGACTGCTTCAACCCCTTCCATGGCTTTAGGAAGATCCTTGAGAATCTGCAAATTTTTCAATCCATCCTGATAATGGAAGAAACGTTTCCATGAATGTGCATTTTCATCCTGATTGACAAATTCATACCAAACATCCACGAAGGGGTCGTGTACGCGTATATCGGCGCCCATTTCAGTAAGTTTCCTAACGATAATTTCACTTCCGCTGTAACGGGTATCGCCCACATCCTGCCTGTAGGAGGCCCCACAAACAAGCACGTCAGAGCCGGCTATATAACGTCCCATATTACGCAAGGCGTCGCGGGTGAGTTCGGCTACATGTAAACTTCTTGTATCATTGATGTCGATAGCTTCAGGGGTAATGCGAAAAAGTTTATCGGCGTCATCGAATCCCAAAATATGTTTGTAAGCCCAATAGCCTAATCCTCCGTCTTTTGGCAGACAGTAACCACCAATGCCAGGGCCGGGGAAAATAATATTGCTGTGTGTAGGCCTCATTTTAATGGCATCGATCACTTTGATCAGGTCGACTCCATTACGCTCAGCAAACAGACTCCATTCATTAAGATAGGCAAGAATGGTAGCCCGATAGGAATTTTCGACAATTTTGGTGGTTTCCGATTCGATAGGTCTATCCATGATGGTTAAAGGAAATTTCTCGGTATTGACGACTTCTCTGAGAAATTTTTCGACTCTTTGGCGAGCTTCAAGGTTGCAGCCAGAGGCTACTCTCCAGAAATCCCGAATACTGGCGACGTATTCTTTCCCGGGCATGACACGTTCAAAACTATGAGATAGCAATGGTTGGGATTCGATTCCACGTCTGGCAAATGCTTTTTTCAGTATAGGCCAGGCAACAAATTCGGTAGTCCCAGGCGCTACGGTAGTTTCGATAAGTACGAGGCACTGAGGCGGTATCTTTTTACCAATCGTTTTCATGGTGGCTTCGAGGGCAGCCATATCGGCAGTGCCTGAACGCATATTTCCGAGTTCGAATTTAGTAAAATCACACTGTACATCAACGACGACAACATCGGCAAATTCGAGACAATCATCATTGAAAGTAGCCGTCAATGTTTGCTTTTCAACAACGGTCCGATGAATCAATTCATCCACCTCCGGATCATCGGCTTTAATAGGTGAAACACCAGTGTTTAAAATCGGAATTTTCCAATAGCTTCTTTTGCTTGGACGCTGGCATCCTATTACAAATTTCGAATACTCTCCCATGCTATTGCGGGTATCGGCAACTATTGCCGCCATAACGGCTCCTACAAAACCTAATCCCATTACCACAACGATTTCCTTTCTTTCACTACGAGCTTCCCCAACTAATGACTCAATACGCTTTCTTTCAGCAATATAATCATCATTTTGAGGTAGTGGAAACTCTTCACCTGAAGGGCTGACAGAATAAACCAAGGTTTTGTTGTTATTCATATTTTATTGAAATTTAGATAAGAATAGATTTTAGAATAAGGCCACCAAAGTAGATAAAAATCGCAAAAGGACAAAGTTTATGTTAAAAATCTTTTAGATGAACAGTATACTATCCTTCCAATTAATTGGATAATAATGAATAAGTTCGTCATTGGGTCTTAGGGTATAAAACCAAATCGAGGATTCGAGTTTTGGGGTATTAGCGCAGTTGTGCACCCAACTTCTGCTCGAATGCCGTGATAAGTTTTGCCATGGTTTTATCGATATCCTCATCCGTTAGCGTTTTCTCCTTATCTTGAAGGATAAAACTTATTGCATAGGATTTTTTACCTGGTCCGATGTTTTCACCTACATAGATATCGAAAAGATTGATTTGTCGAAGGAGGCGATTTTCGGTTTTCCAAGCCAGAGCTTCTATTTCAGCAAATTTTATATGATTGTCGAGTAAAAGAGCCAGATCACGACGTACCTCAGGAAAACGAGGTATTTCCTCGAATTCGATATTCATTTCTCTGGGGAATGATGAAACTTTATCCCAGTTTACAACGGCTGCAACAACTTCCTGACGTATATCGAACTTTTGGAGCATTGCCTTGGCAACAATTCCTACCCATGCCAAAGGCTCATTTCCGAAAAACAGTTCTATACCTTGATCATAAAAAGGAATTTGGGATTCAACGATTTTCAGCAAGCGCAAATTGACACCTACACGTTGCAATACCTTTCTAAGAATAGAATGCAGGTAATAAAAATCGGCCCGACGATGGTCTTTCTCCCAGCTCTCATTTTCCCGCAAACCAGTTACTGCTATTGCAAGCTGCTGGGGTTCAGTATATCGAACGCTTACATCAGCATTAGGGTCAAGGTTTCCATCGAAACGATATATCTTCCCAAATTCAAAAATTTTCAAATCGTCGATTTGATGGTTCAAATTGAAGGCAACATTTTCGAGAAGTCCAGGTAGCATATCCCCCCGCATAACATTCAATTCGCGGCTAAGAGGATTGAACAATTTTATGAGAGTTCTCCGTTGATCTTCAGGCCAAAGTGTATAATGCTGTGAAAAGCTCAAGCTATTATTTATTACTTCATAAAAACCATTCCCGGCCAAAAGGCCGGCAATTTCCCATTTAACCTGCTCAGGACCAGGATGAGAGAAATAGGAGAGTGAAGTATGCAATTCTTCTCGAAAAGCAATCCGATTATAACCATTAATACGAAGAATATCTTCGATTACGTCGGCTTCGCGGGTTACATCGACACGGCAACTTGGCACGCTTATCAGTAATGATTGCGGCGATTCTCTTAAAATTTGATATTCTAAATTTTGGAGTATGGATAGTATCCGTCGTTTGGGAATGAATTGACCCACAAGACGTTTCACTTGAGAATATCGCAAATCGACTTTGACAGGTTCAATTTCAGAAGGATAGGCATCCTTGATTTCAGACGAAACATTAGCCCCTGCAATTTCCTGAAGAAGTATTGCCGCGCGTTTCAATGCATAGATGGTAATGTTAAAATCGCTTCCTCTTTCGTAACGGAATGAAGCATCCGTAAATAATTGATGCCGTCTAGAAGTTCTTCTGATATAGGAAGGATTGAAACATGCACTTTCGAGAAAAACACTTTGTGTGGAAGCAGAGATACCAGATTCAAGGCCCCCGAATACACCAGCAATGCACATTCCTTCTTCGGCATTGCATATCATCAGGTCGGTAGAATCGAGTCTTCGTTCGATGCCATCGAGAGTTGTAAAAGGAGTTCCTTCAGGTAAGGTTTTCACAATCACTCTTCTTCCCTTGATTTTGTTGGCATCAAAGGCATGCAGGGGTTGGCCAGTTTCCATCAAAACGAAGTTGGTAATGTCGACTACATTATTAATGGGTCTGATTCCTACCGACTGCAACAGTTCTTTGAGCCAGCCAGGCGATTCTCCTACTCGAACATTTGTCAGGGTGAGTCCCGAATAACGAATGCAAGCTTGAGCATCTGCAATTTCCACTTCGATCTCGAAGTCATGATTATCGATTTTGAAATTCTCGACCGAAGGTTTTTGAAAATGAGATGGAATTTCGGGCCTGCGGGCGATTATGCTAGCGTGAAGGTCACGTGCAACACCTATATGTGAAGTAGCATCGGTGCGGTTAGGAGTCAAACCTATTTCGAAAACCACATCTTCTTTGAGATGAAAATATTGGGCGGCTGGCATACCGATCGGAGCATCGGGAGGCAAAACCAGAATGCCTTCGTGTGAAGTACCAAGACCCAATTCATCTTCGGCACAGATCATTCCCTCAGAAACCACTCCCCTTATCTTTGCCTTTTTAATCGCCATTGGTTCATTTTTAAAATAAAGAGTAGTTCCAACTTTAGCGAGTAACACCTTCTGTCCTTCTGCAATATTAGGAGCTCCACAAACAACCGACAAAGGTTCTTGGTTTCCTATATCCACTTTTGTAAGATGGAGGTGGTCGCTATCGGGATGTTTCTGGCAAGAGACTACCTGACCTACTACAACGCCCTTGAGCCCTCCTTTTATAAATTCTATGGTTTCGATGGCTTCGACTTCGAGGCCACTCTCGGTAAGAATTTCCGAAATCTCCTGATAAGAAAGGGGAGTATCAATATAACGTTGTAGCCACTTATATGAGATTTTCATAAGATAAGCAGAATAGCTTCAAGATATAAGACTGTAATAAAAGCTCGCAAAAGTAGGAAAAAAGCTCAACTAATCATACTGAGGGGCAGCAAGTCTTTACGTTTGTTTTTCAGTTGATCGGCCACAATGGCATGTTGGGGTTGAGTGAGCAAGGGATCATAGCTTAAAATTTTATCGGCTAAATTTCTGGCTTTATCGAGTAAATCCTTATCTTCTATAAGATCGGCTAGGCGAAATTTCATTATTCCGCTCTGACGTGTCCCATTCAAATCACCAGGGCCTCGTAATATCAAATCAACATCGGCAATCTTGAATCCATCGTGGATGTTTACCATCGTATCAAGGCGTGCACGAGCATCGGACGTAATTTTATCGCTTGCCATCAAAATACAGTAGGATTCATTGTCTCCTCGCCCTACTCTACCTCTCAACTGATGTAATTGCGATAATCCGAATCTTTCCGCATTTTCGATGACCATAACGGTAGCATTAGGAACATCCACACCTACCTCGATAACGGAAGTCGATACCATGATTTGGGTTTCTCCCTTCTGAAATCTTTGCATTTCATATTCTTTGTCTTGAGGTTTCATTTGTCCGTGAACCTTGCTCACGGCATATTCTGGCAAAGGGAACTCGCGTGTAACGCTGATATAACCATCTTCCAGAAATTTCAATTCGAGCTTGTCAGAATCATTGATCATGGGATACACCACGTAAACCTGACTTCCTTTGGCAATCTGTCTTTTCATAAAGGAAAAAACCATCAGGCGATCGGAATCGGTAAAGAGAATAGTTTTCACGGGTTTACGGCCGGGTGGCATTTCATCGATAACGGAATAGTCGAGGTCGCCATAGACAGTCATGGCAAGAGTACGCGGAATAGGTGTGGCGGTCATCACCAGAACGTGAGGTGGGATATTGTTTTTAATCCAGAGCTTAGCACGTTGCTCTACACCAAAACGATGCTGTTCGTCGATAACTACGAGACCCAGATTGGCAAACTGCACCTGATCTTCGATGAGGGCATGCGTGCCTAAAAGAATCTGCACCCTGTTTTCCAAGAGACCATTCAAAATTTCCTGACGTTCGGCCTGACGAGTGCTGCCCGTGAGCAAACGGACTTCTACCTCCATTCCCGAAAGCATCTCGAGAAAGGTATTGTAATGTTGCTGTGCGAGAATTTCGGTGGGAGCCATCAAGCAGGTTTGATAATTATTATCCAGCGCAATGAGCATTACCATTAAGGCAACTAAGGTTTTACCACTGCCCACATCTCCTTGCAGCAAGCGATTCATTTGCCGAGGGCCTCTTAAATCTGCCCTAATTTCACGAATTACACGCTTTTGAGCATTGGTCAATGCAAACGGAAGATGATGTTCATAGAATTCATTGAAAAATTTGCCTACTTTTTGAAAAGTATGTCCATGGCTAAACGACTTCCGTTGATGCTTCAATTGAAGAACGGATAACTGTGCATAGAACAACTCCTCGAATTTCAAGCGTAGCCGAGCAGATTCCAATGAAAACTGATCGGGTGGAAAATGGATGAACTGCAAAGCTTTCGATAAAGAGATAAGATTCATTTCATCGATTACCATTTCATCCAGACTTTCCTGTATTTGTCCTTCGAGGGTAAGCAAAAGGGTTTTAACCAGTTTTGAGATTCCTTTGCTTCCCAATCCACGGCTTTTTAACTTTTCGGTAGAAGAATAAACCGGATACAGTGCCTTTATATCGTCCCCATTCGAAGGGTCATAAATTTCCACTTCGGGATGAGGGATGCTGTATGTTCCATTAAAATAATTCAATTTACCATAGACGAGATAAGTTAGGTCTGATTTAAAGAGCTGCTTTGCCCATTTGAGCCCCTGAAACCATACCAGCTCCAATCTACCCGTTCCATCGTTGATGTAAACATGCAAGCGTAGGTTTCGACCCGATCCCAGCGTTTCCATCATTTCTACCTTACCGATAACCTGCACGTAATTCATCGATGGATTCAGGGATTTTATCCTGTAAATGATGGTCCTATCTTCATAACGAAAAGGAAAATAATAGAGCAAATCTTCAAAGGTAAAAATTTGAAGTTCTTTTCGTAAGAGGTCTCCACGAACCGGACCCACTCCTTTCAAATATTCTATGGGAGTTTCGATCAATTTCATCTTTTGGGCTATAAGCTAATAAGCAAAATTAAATCTTATCGCTGATTAATAAAAGATTGTAGACATAAGGTGTTTATTTAAAATCGCTTATTGTTTTTTCAAAAGGATACCGATAAAGGAAAGTCATTCTTCTTTGCTGATTAACATTGATATATAAAAATACATCCGTAAAAAGAGATAAAATCATCCAACAAATAATTCATTGATTTTCCCGTAACATTCTTCTTGTAAAGAAGGGCTTTATTCTGGGAAATGTTGGATACGATGAAAAGCAACAAGATGGGCAAAAAATTCAGTAGTTAAGATTTCGGCTCAAAAAAGTTCATAACGAATCGCCATTATAAAAGTTCAGGGAATACCCAATAAATTTGCAATATGTCTCAGCTTTCATCGCATTCGCAGAAAAGGTATGTAGTTTCGGGGATCATCATCGCCGTGGCCGCTATTTTTATTTTGAAATTATTTTACATGCAGGTAATCAGCGACAAGTACAAAATTCTGTCGGAGAGCAATGTACGCCGCATAGTAACCATTTATCCGGCAAGGGGTTTGATTTATGATAGGAATGGCAGAAAGATCGTTTCGAATGAAGAGGCTTATGATGTGATGGTGGTTCCAAGACAAGTCAGAAATATCGACACGGCCGAGCTATGCCAATTACTCGAGATAGATATGCAAAGTTTTACCAATCGATTAAACAAAGCCAGACAATATAGCCCGTATAGAGCTTCGCCCTTTGTGGAACAGATTTCGAAAACTACCTATGGCTATTTACAGGAAAAGCTCTACCGTTTCCCGGGGTTTTTCGTACAACCTCGTACGCTTCGTACTTACCCTTATCCTATTGCTGCTCACACCCTTGGATACGTTGGTGAGGTAAATCAAAAGGAAATAGAGAGTGATCCTTATTACAGGATGGGGGACTATATTGGGAAGAGTGGGATAGAGAAATCTTATGAAAAAGAGCTCAGGGGAGTGAAGGGGGAAAAGATTGTATTGGTGGATGTATTCAATCGTGAAAAAGGTTCATTCGAGAATGGATTATACGACAAACCGCAGATGGCGGGTCAGGACCTTATCACAAGCCTCGACCTCGATTTGCAGTTGTTAGGGGAAAAGCTCATGATGAATAAGAGAGGAAGCATAGTTGCCATAGAACCTTCGACCGGTGAAATTTTGGCCATTGTTTCCTCACCTTCATATGATCCTAATCTCTTGGTAGGAAGGGTAAGAGGAGAAAACTTCAAACGATTGAGTCAGGATCCTTTGAATCCGCTATTCAACCGATCTATTCAAGCGACTTATTCACCCGGTAGCACCTTTAAACTTGTAAATGCGTTGGTAGGACTTCAAACTGGCGCCATTACTCCAGAAAGCCGATTCTATTGCAATGGGAAAGCCAGTCTACCCATTGCCTGTTCGCATAGTCATTACTCTCCTCTCGAATTGATAGGGGCTATAGAACAATCGTGTAATCCTTATTTTTGGGGTGTTTTCAAAACTACCATAGAAAAAACGGGAGGGGGTGATATTCATAAAGGGTATAATATATGGCGGCAAAACGTGATGAGTCTTGGGTTTGGTAATTATTTCGACACCGATATTCCCAATCAGGTTAAGGGAAATATTCCAAGTTCTCAGTATTATGATCGTTATTTTGGAGAAAAAGGCTGGAAAGCTTTGACTATACGTTCGCTCGCCATTGGTCAGGGAGAGATTCTTATAACTCCGCTGCAACTGGCAAATCAGGCGGTGGTAATCGCCAACAAAGGTTATTATTATCCTCCTCATGTAGTAAAATCTGTTCAGGGTAAACCCACGCGCTGGAATAAGAAACAAAGCAGTATCGATTCACAACATTTCGAGACCATTACTAAAGGAATGTATAGAGTATTTCAAGGAGTATCGGGCACGGGGCGCTGGTATAAGCTGGAGAACATCGATATTTGTGGTAAAACGGGTACTGTTCAGAATCCCCATGGGAAAGATCATAGCCTTTGTATTGCTTTTGCTCCAGCCGAAAATCCTAAGATTGCCATTTCCGTGGTGATCGAAAATGCTGGTTTTGGTGCAACCTGGGCAGTACCTATTGCCTCTCTGATGATAGAGAAATATCTCACCGGAAAGATTAGTCGTACCGAATTAGAAGAAAGAATGAGCCAAGCCAATTTATTATGAACACTACCCGATACAAATATCATAATCCTTTTGCTGGGATCGACAGAACACTCTTGTGGCTCTATTTCACCCTGGTCATCTTTGGATGGTTGAATATTTATGCAGCTGTTTACGACGAGATTCACAAAAACATATTTGATTTGCAGACCAACTATGGCAGGCAAATGATTTGGATAGCCACTTCTTTCGTTATTGCCATGGCTATTTTGCTAACCGATGTAAAGTTATTCAATTCATTCGCGTTTTTTATTTATGGATTGGTAATCGTATCGCTTATTCTCGTCTTATTCGTTGGCAAAGAGATTTCAGGATCGAAGTCGTGGTTGCAGATAGGCCCCATTTCCATTCAGCCGGGTGAATTTGCCAAATTTGCTACCAATCTGGCCTTAGCCTCCTATCTTGGGAACATAAAACGGAATTTCAGCAAGGCAGGGGTTAAAATTGCAGCCTTCTCGATTATTCTCATCCCGGCTCTCATTATATTAGCACAGAACGAAACCGGATCGGCACTCGTGTTTTTGAGTTTCATTCTCGTATTATACCGGGAAGGACTTTCGGCGAAGGTTCTCATTGCGGGAGCCATTATAATTGCTCTGTTCGTACTGGCACTCGTTCTCGATAAATACATCCTCATTGGCCTATGTGCTCTCATTCTGCTGGTTTATTATCTGACTCGAAGAAACAGGAAAAAGCTTCACTGGATCTTGATAGGAATATTTATAGCTACTTCTTCCATAACCTTTAGCGTGGATTATGTATTCCATAATGTTTTACAGCCTCACCAGCGAAGCCGGATAAATGTGTTGTTAGGAAAGGAAACCGATATAAAAGGCGCTGGATATAATGTCTATCAAAGCATGATTGCCATTGGTAGTGGAGGTTTCTGGGGAAAAGGGTATTTAAAGGGCACACAAACCAAATACAATTACGTTCCCAAACAAAGCACCGACTTTATATTTTGTACCATCGGAGAAGAATGGGGCTTTGTGGGAAGTCTGATTCTCATTGGGCTTTATGTGGGGTTAATGCTCAGGATATTACAATTAGCCGAACGGCAACGATCGGCGTTTTCGAGAATATACGGATATGGTGTGGCTTCAATCATTTTCGCTCATTTCGCTATTAACATTGGAATGACTATTGGCCTACTCCCAGTAATCGGGATTCCCTTGCCCTTCGTTAGCTATGGGGGTTCTTCTTTACTGGCGTTTACCATTTTATTGTTTATTTTTATCAAGCTCGATGCTCATAGACACGATATCATCTGAGGAAACCAAACAACCCGCATTGGTTATGATTCATTCCCCTTCTGAAATCAGGAAGAGCAAATTATTATAAACTATTCTCCAGTCGTTCCATTTCGATCTTCGATTCATAGATCGTCGAAAGCAACCGGCATGAAGGATTCGCGTCATATTCGAATAAACATAAGGGCAGCCTCAACATTCTTCTCCTACCAATAATATTTCGCTATTTCAGAGAAAAAATATAGGTTTGCCATAAATCTCTCCATTCGATGCCAGAAGAAAGCTGTCGGATTTGTGGCAATCAAATATTAGAAACTAAAGAATTCCATTCGGTAAGAGGCTATTATTGTAAGCAGGATAACCAGCTAAAAAAAACCTGTAAACAATTTCATTACATCTGCTTTGGCTCCACCAATCAGCTCATAAATGAAATGATATTCACTCTCTGCATGGATACAGGCTTAAGCGATCCGGACGAGATTGACCTGCAGGCATTCGATCATCTTGGAATTCCCGTTCACGGGCCACAACATCATTTTTTGATTTCTATGGCTCTCACTGTTGCATACCTTAATTCTATCCATCATAACTATAAAAAAGAAGAGCATCTAAAGGAAAAAAGAGAACGCTCAGAGAGGATTCCCGGAGGTTTTTGCTGGACTTATGATACCTGTGGGGCAGCCATAATCGTGGGTATGTTTATTAGCGTGATTATACGAGCACAATGGTTTTCGGAAAAGGAATGGCAACTTTCGAACATGGCCATAACCCGAACGCTCAAAAGCATTGCAAAGGTACGAAGGCCTCGCTGCTGCAAAAGGGTTACGTTTATCTCATCGAGAAATGCACAAAATTTCCTCGAAAAACTGTTACAGGGGAAACTCTCCGTTCATGTGTATATAGTATGCCATCCACATGATCTGAACAAAGAATGTTTTCAAAATCGCTGCATGTTTCATTTTTGAATTATGAAAATTAAGTCATCCTACAATGATCATTGTTTGTCAATAAAATTATATGCTTCCTCCAAGATCCATCTTCTTATTTTGACCTTTTCGATAGAATCGTACTTTTATAAAAATGAACAGAATTTTTACAATAGGTGAAACAGTAATGGATATCATCTTTCGGGACCAACACTTGGAAACCGCCATGGTGGGAGGTGCCATGCTGAATACTGCAGTAAGTCTCGGTCGCTTGCACATGCCAGCATTTCTCATCAGTGAATGGGGAAACGATGGAGTGGGAGAAATTACACAAAATTTCTTGACGAACAACGCTGTCAATACATCGTTTTGCAAATCTTATCATGGAAATACTTCACTTTCGGTTGCTTTAATAGATACCAAAGGCAATGCCTCTTATACTTTTTACAAGAATTATCCCGAAAAACGATTCCAGATTGATACTCCAGACTTCGAACCCGGCGATTTTGTGCTGTTTGGTTCATTCTTCTCGATCGATCCGGGGATTAGAACTCAAATGACAAATATTCTGAAACAAGCCAGAAACAGTGGTGCTTTATTGATTTATGATCCCAATTTCCGTAAGAACCATCTCGCCTCGCTCGAACAATTATTACCTTTTATTGAGGAAAATATACGATACAGCCATATCATCAGAGGCAGCCATGAAGATTTTCACTACATCTACCGAGTGGATTCTTGCCAGAAACTTTTCGAAAAAGTCCATTCGCTAGGATGTGAAGTTCTTATTATAACGCATGGCAGTGATGAGATTCTCTTATTCAAAGAATGCACAAAAACTCGTGTTGCAGCCGCTGCCGTCGAAGCTGTGAGTACTATTGGCGCTGGCGATTCATTCAATGCGGGCTTGATGTATGAATTGTATCGCCGTCAAATATCTCCGAATAATTTAAACATGATCCCATCGTGTGAATGGGCCGAGATCGTGTCGGTTGCTTCATCTTTTGCCGCTAACACTTGTAGCCATTACGAAAATTACATTTCTCAAGAATTTGCACAACACATCTTATCCTCTCAAGCAATATGAAAATTTCGATTCCAGAATTAAAACCCCTATTAAAGGAAATAGCGGAGGTAGCATATAACGTATGGGCACATGGTTGGGCCGAACGCAATGCGGGTAACATTTCCATGAATGTCACTCCACATATTCGAACCATGGATTATATCAGCGATAAAAAACAAGAACAACATCGACTCCCTTTCTTGTTCCCTAATTTATCGGAACAGATATTATTGATGAGTGCCACAGGCAGCCGCATGAGAGAACTGGCTGAGTTTCCGCACAAATACATGATGCTTTTGCGTATTTCGTCCGATGGCGACAGCTACTCCATCATTCCCTTGGCAAATCACTCCTTTCATTTGCAACCTTCTTCCGAGTTACTTGCCCATCTGGCCATTCATCAACAATTAATAGAAGAAGATTCACTAAATAATACACTATTACATACTCATATCACCGAGGTCATTGCTTTGAATCATTTTCCCAATCTCAACGAAAAAAATGCCCTAAATAAAGTTCTTTTATCCATGCATCCCGAAACTATTCTTTTCTTACCCGAAGGAGCCGGATTCGTGCCTTTTTTGCCTCCTGGAAGCCAGGAACTTGCACGTAAAACTTTAGACGAAATCAAACATCATTCTGTAGTAATCTGGGAAAAACACGGCGTGCTTTCTTATGGAACGAGTCCGGCAAATGCCTGCGACCAATTAGAACTAATTGCCAAAGCAGCCAGAATTTACCTGATGTGCCGTCAAGCTAGTGTTTCTCCTTCGGGATTATCCATTCAACAGCTCAGGCAATTAAAAGAAAAAAATGACCTACCTCCTCACTTGCCTTTCACTTCTTAATAATCCTTACACACGAATGCTGATTTCCCGGAAAATCTGAGCTGCAAACGTAAAATATGATAAATCCCTATTTTTCTCCTATAAATCCTACCCAAGTTATACCGCCTTTGGGGAAGCGAGTTTCTCCTGCGAGTTTGGTTCAGCCTAACATGCTGAACATTAACTCATGTCTGTGTACTTA
>MWFC01000028.1 GCA_002071415.1 Bacteroidetes bacterium ADurb.Bin012 | reverse complement strand
AGTGCATATTCGCATATGCAGTAAACCAAGGATGGAAGTACAAAAAATTTATAAAGCAATGGGATATGAAATGATGCCATTTTACAGGAAAAAATTTGTGTTTCCCGAAAGTTGAAAGTTAAAGATTCAACTTGCTGTATAAAAGGAAATTGCATCCCTAAGGCTCTCAAGTTGGGTTACGTGAATCCAGCTTTTTTATCTTGTCGAATAAGTCCTTGGCAAGGCAGTTGATGCTATCATTGTGGCTCTGATTGTTTTCTTCCATGATTTTATCGTATTAAAGATATAGTTGGAAATTTAAAGATTGGTTAGTGAGAAGGCAGTGTATAATTTTCATTTAGTAAGTTGAAAAAAATCTAATTGAACCTTATTGTTGACCAAAATAACTTGAAATTTTTATGTGAGCCAAAGTAGTAAATTTTTGTTATGCTGGCGTAAAGGCATTCAATTTTTTTATTTTTCAGGAAATGTTTTGCCGCTGATACATTATTCCCATTCAAATCTTTGTTTCCTGCAATGTTTTTAAACAATACAGCACATTGCCCACCCCTTGATAAAATGCTGCTTCCGAGGTGTTCAACCGATAATTTCTCGTCTTCGTAAATTTCTTCATTCTCCTTACTCCACCTCCTGCCTCTCCACATTTACTTTGTAACTTGATAGATCAACAGCCAGTCCTATCATGGTAAAGCATAGAGATGGAATTCGTTTTGAAAAATGCACCCTACATTTTTTCCATCTGAAGAAATACTAACACATGACACAATACCTTCATATTGGCCTTTGTGTTGGTATTTGAGTTTTCCGAGATCATTATAAATTTCTAACCCTCCAAAGTCGGTTGCTAAAACAATTATTTTTCCATCATCAGAGATAGCAATATCATTTACTTGACCATCGGGTTTGTCGTATATATTTGGTGTTTCAGAACCATTCTTAAAGATGACGAGTTTCCCATGTGATGTACCGCCTGTAATTACACTCCCATTTTTTGAAACAGCCACTATCGCGTAATAACTGTTGTGAGGCCACCTTATTATAGGAGCAGGGCTATTGCTTGCATAAACATCGATTTCGCTAAGGTCACCAATAGCGATGGTACTTCCATCAATTGAAATATCTACATTACGTATAGCATCATTAGCAATGGATGATTTCCAAAGTATATTCCCATTCCCGTCCAATAAAACCAATTTACCATATACTCCACTAGCGCTTGCTATCAGTGAGCCATCACCCGATAAATCTAGCTCATTTGAAAAATCATAGTTGGGACTGTCGGTAGTATTTAACCACACCAGATTATCAGGAAGAGAAAATTTCATATTTCCATGTACATAGTATGAAACCCCAGAAGGGGCAATCATAGATGGATAACCTCTCACATAATAACGTGCCTGACCAATATAAACTTCCGAAAAATTGGCTATCAAGCCTTGGGTTGCAGAAATAACCCCGATTCCATTCGCGCTTGCAACCAAAGCATAACCTTGGTCAGAAATGGAAACTTGCACAACATAATCTAAATCGCTTTCGCTGGTTGCCACTTCATAAAGTTCGGCTTTATTTTTCAAATCCAATAAAGCCATTCTATAATCACTGGCTACGATTGCCCATTTGCCATTACGTGAAATCTCGGCAAATTTTAATTCGGGAATTTCAGTAAATGTCCAAGATGGACTTATTTTAGTTGAATCTCCATTGGGAGTAGGTTCCGTGCCATCATCATCCTCACCACAACCAACCATGAAAAATAAGCTTGCCAACAGGCTAAGACAAAAGATTTTCGCTTTCATAATGCACCTCCTTTTGTGAATTGAATGGTAAAATTATGGCAAAGATTTGTTCACTTTTACAAACAGACAAAAAAATTTATAAAAATTTTGATTTCTTCTTGAAACCTTAATGAAAATAAAGTTTTAAGCAATTGAAAAGTTTCTTTATCTCAAGAAATTATAGAAAATTATATATTCAGTTATTATTGAAAAAGAAAAAATAAAATAGGTTTATTGTAAGTAAGGAAAGAAAATCTACCTGTTTCATTTATAAAATCTTAGACCTATTGATAAATTGAGGTGGGATAAATTTTCGTAATTTTCCTTATCCAGTTTAACCGTTTCAGTATGAAAATCAGTTATTAATTTATATTTTGTTAAGGTGCTGGCTATAATCGAGAGCTGAAATCCAAGTGAAAAATTCTTAGATAAACCAATCTCATATCCCCAATCTGCAAATAAGCCTATATTATTTCCTTTAGTGGAAAATTCATAAACAAAAACAGCTTCATCATTATATTGAGTATATCCTATTCCCCAATTCATATAGAAATTATTATTTTTATTCTTGTTCAACATTCGGAGGCTAACAAATGGGCCTATGAAATAAATTTTAATATTGTCGCTCATATTTCCAAACTCCATACTTCCATTAGCGTATTGGATGTAAACATTTTTTAATACATTTTTTGAGTGATAACGATTGCATTTTATTCCGATCCCAATGTTTTCAATGAAGTAATAATATGCATCCATGCCGAAATGAAAACCAGTTTTTAAATCCTTCATATAATTCTTAAAATCAGGGGGTACATCATCTGCGATTTTTGCTGTACGTGTACTCCATCCTCCTTCAGCAGCCAATTTAAAACGAGGGAAATCCCGTATTATCTTTATTTTATCTTGAGGGATTTCGGAAGTGGCAAAGTAATTGGATTGATGATATTTTACCTGACTCTTTGGCAACAAAGTATTCCTTATTTCATTTTTATACTTAAAAGTGAAATAAATAAAGTCGGGTTTTATTTTCGTTATTTTACAATTTATCGAGTCATTGTCTATTGTAACAATTAAGTCCTGAGCTATTAAAGGCAGCGAATTACATAAAGGTATAAGGAATATCATACAAACAACATTTCGAAAATTTTTCATATTAAAAAAATTTATAGTTTAATTTTTTTTATCTATTTTTTTAATTTCCGATTTTCGAATAAATTTCTCCTGATTTTGTTTATCATTTATATCAGTAATGTAGAGGTTATCATTGTCTTCATAATTTATATAACATTTTATGATACTGCCATCATTCATCAGAATTTGAGTGATTTCATTTTTTGCCTTTATAAGTCCGAATTCGGATTTTCCTCTCTGATTATCAACGAGCTCTAATTCAGGACGTCCAATCATTAAACCTGGACGAACTCCACATCGTATATAATATTCTTTCCCTTTTTCAATTTTTATAGGTAATTCTTCTTTTGCTTCGGTTTTTGCCCATAAGGTATTATAACCGTCCTTCTTAACTTTTACTGTTTTTCTCCAATTATTTGCTACTCTCGCAATCAAGCTATCACCCAAATAAAGATCATATCGAATTAATGTGCCATAACTATTATTACGATATATTCTGAGTAAGGCGTAATCAGCTGAAATTAACGATGTGTCCAGTACTTCAGTAATCTTTTGTTGATCCAGATTTTCTATTCTTACTATTAGTGCATCAATTCTATGACAGGAACTTGTAAAATCAGGTGGACGATGTTTTGTGATTTTTATTGCATTCCCTCCAATTTTACGAGCTTCAGTCTTGGCTAACTCAATTACTTCGCTCCATCCACAATTTGCCGAAAAGCCATTGTCGTTTATATTCACTTTGCCTAATTCTTCGGCATCAGGTGGAAGAGATTCATCAAGATTAAATACCCTGACTTCTTCACGATAATCAAGTGCTGGATACTGTTTGCTTATTTTATTGGAAATTTTGGGCGCACATCCGCTAACAAGGATCAAACTCCCTAAAAGCAGAATAAAGTTAACTTTCCGCTGATTTTTAAGATAAATATTTCTTATCATAATAAATTTGGTTAAAATAGTTTTATGGACAGGATTTAAAAATATCTATTTAAATGATTTTAAAATGATAATGATTATGAAACTGATGATGTTTCAATGCTAAGTTCTTCCTTATTTTGCCCATTAATTGTTTATAGCAGATAACTAATATAAATTCGGGTTTTGGTGATAATAATTCTATTATTTTGATAATTGAGATTGGTTAATGAGGCAAAGATAGTATTTTTTAATAATGGAGCAAATGATGGTAAAGTTTATCACTTTTAGTATATTTTTATGGGAAGATTATACCTCTTCCATAAGAATTTTTGAATCTGCTCTGTGAATGTAGCTTTTTACTCAGCCAGTTGGCCAGTTATTTTAAAAAATAATTTGAAGAAGAGTTCTGATGCTTAAGGCCATGATAAGGATACCCACCAAAACCATAGCCCATCGAGCATTTATCTTGTTGCAGAGGAAGGCAGCCAGAGGAGCTGCAATCATACCGCCCAAAATGAGGCCAACAATGATATGCCAGTGGCTTAATCCAATTACCATGGTAAATACTCCAGTCGAGGCTAAGGTAACTAAAAACTCGGCGGTATTCACAGTGCCAATGGTAACTCGTGGCGTTTCGCCTGTACCAACCAATGTGGTCGTAACCACTGGGCCCCAGCCTCCTCCTCCAGAAGCATCTACAAAACCACCTAATAAACCCAAAACAGTATATTGTTTGAATTTTCTTGCCATAATCTTTTTCCGTAAGGCGCTATACAGAATTCGAAAGCCCATCAATAACAAATATACATTGATGATGGGTTTAAGTATATCACCCTGAAAGGAGGACAGGACATAAGCACCCAAGGCTGAACCAATGACGCCGGGTATGGCCAGTTGAATGAATAATTTTTTATCGAGGTTTTTGAATCGCCAATGAGAAATCCCTGAAATACCTGTAGTAAAGATCTCGGCAGCATGAACGCTTGCACTGGCAATAGCTGGTGAAATCCCCGTACTTATTAGAAAACTTGTTGAGCTTACTCCATAGGCCATTCCTAGTGTCCCATCGATCATCTGTGCAAAAAAACCAAACAATACAAATAAGAGAAGTCCCGAATGATAGGCATTTTGCGCAAAGGAAAGGATATCAGCGAAATTCATAGTTTTAAACAGGTACACCATCAAGACTATGACGATGGAACCTATTATGGCAAGCCCTCCAAAAATGAATAGATACAAATAAAAAAGCGTTTTAAGGCTGATTGAAGATGTCTTCTTTTCCATTTCTTCTTGTTTTGAAAATGAAGGATTTCATTGCCTTCCTTCAAAGAAATCCTTTGTCGAAGTCGCAAAGATACACTGATTGACTTTACAAATACCTATTTGAAAACAACCTTCTCGAAGTTTTGATGGTTGTTCAATTACTATAGATGGCTGTCTGCAAAAAATGATTCAATTATTTAATTAATCCTGCTTCGATAGAAAAATCAGTCTTTGACGCTCTGCAGCCTGTGCAGGAAATGTTTAAGCATGATAATAATGGTATGGGGTTTGGAAACAGAAATACTAATCAGAATCTTGTTATTCTGAAGAGTTTCATTATATGAAATTTTGGTAATCCATTTGGAATCGATAGGGAATAGATTCAGATGAGCTGCTGGAGTGTTCTCTTCTCTTTCAGGCGAAGGATGAGTTTATGCAATTCATTGACAAAAAGAGGGAATAATCCAAGGACGATGGCGATAAGCCAACCCTGAAGGTCGAGCATTTGAAGTTTGAAAGCATTTCGCAAAAACGGGATAAATACAACCAGCAATTGCAGAGCCAAACCAAGAATGATAGAGCCTGCAAGGTATTTATTCGAAAATATTCCCACTGAAAAAATAGATTTTTTGTTACTCCTTAACCCAAGGGAATAAATCAACTGACAGGCAATGATTGTTATAAAAGCCAAGGTTCGTGCATATTCTATAACTTTTTGAGGCACGTTTTGACTGAATGGGCTGAAGCCATGTTCAAAATATCCGAACCAGAAAGCTATGATAGAAATCGATCCTATAAGGATGCCTCCCAGAATGATGCGCAAGCCTTCCCCATGAGCGAAGAAACTTTCGTTAGGATCACGGGGTTTTTCTTCCATTATATCGGGATCGGGCGGATCTATTCCTAAAGCCAGCGCAGGCAATGTATCCGTAATAAGATTGATCCACAAAAGTTGAGTAGCAAGAAAAGGTGCAGCCATCCCCGAAATTAATGCTACAAACATTGTAATCACCTCTCCAAGATTACATGTCAATAAAAACAGAACAGCCTTTCTGATATTATTGTAAATATTACGGCCTTGCTCGATTGCTAATACTATGGTAGAAAAATTGTCATCCGTCAGTATCATATCCGAAGAATCCTTGGCTACGTCAGTTCCTGTAACTCCCATGGCAATGCCAATATCCGCCGCATTCAACGAAGGTGCATCATTTACGCCGTCGCCTGTCATCGATACAATGTAACCATGTGATTGGAAAGCATGTACAATTTTCACCTTATGTTCGGGCGAAACCCTAGCAAATACTCGGTATTGCATAATTTTTTCCGAGAATACCTCTTCCGACATTTCGTCTATTTCGAGGCCAGTTATCACTTGTTGTATTGTTTCGGCTATACCTAATTCTTTGGCTATTGCGAAGGCTGTATTTTTATGGTCACCCGTTATCATAACTGTGGTAATTCCAGCCTTTTTGGCCTTTTCGATAGAATGTTTTATTTCTGGACGAGGCGGATCCATCAACCCAACGATACCAATCAGAATCAAATCTTTCTCCATTTCCGAATTTTCTGTGGGCTTATCAACGGGCTTATAGGCTGCACCCAAGGTTCTCAAAGCAGATGCCGTCATCCTTATCACAGCCTGATTGAATTCTTCTTTCCATTGGTCGGTCATAGGCAATACTTCCCCATTGGCAACCACGTGGGTGCAGATTCCTAACAAATTATCTATGGCGCCTTTGGTATACACAGTGAGCTTGCCATCCTCCTCCACCAAGGTTGACATAAGTTTTCTCTCGGAATCGAAAGCCAATTCGCCAATGCGCCGAGTGTCTTTTTCAAGCTTGGTTCTATCGAGGCCAACATCATCTCCAAACATTAGCAAGGCAATCTCGGTAGGATCACCCGTGCCCATCTGTCCGTCCCAGGTAGCGTCGGAAGAAAGAATCATAGCCTTGGCAAGCAGTATAGTCGAATCTTTTGAATAATTGATCTGTCCCCTTTGGATGTCTTTCCTTTCGTCAAGGGTAAACGATTGAAGAACCGTCATTTTGTTTTGAGTAAGTGTACCTGTTTTGTCAGTACAGATGATATTGACAGAACCAAGGGTTTCAACTGCAGGCAATCTTCGAATAATGGCATTACGTTTCGACATTGCCGTAACTCCAACTGAGAGAACAACTGCTACTATGGCTGCAAGTCCTTCGGGAATGGAGGCCACGGCCAATGAAACAGAAATCAGAAACATCTCGGCAAGATCGCGGCCTTGTAAAATGCCGACAATAAAAATAAAAATACATATTCCTATTGCTAATTTTCCAAGCACTTTTCCAAGCTGGTTCAAGCGAATTTCGAGGGGTGTTTTGAGGGGTTCTTCTTTATTGATGATTCCGACAATCTTTCCAACTTCGGTATTCATTCCAGTAGCTATAACAACGCCTTCTCCACGACCATAAGTTACCAGACTGCTCATGAATGCCATGTTTTCGCGATCGCCTAATGGCGTTTTAGGATCGAGTATAAGAGAAGCCTCTTTTTCGGAGGGAACCGATTCTCCTGTTAATGCCGATTCTTCGATTTGAAGATTGATGGTTTCAATTAACCGAAGGTCGGCTGCCACAAATCGACCAGTGTCTAAAATCACGATATCGCCCGGAACCAAACCCTCAGAATCAACTTCCCTGATTTGTCCCTCTCTTTTTACTAAGGCCTTGTGACGGGTCATTCTCTGCAAGGCTTCGATGGCGTTACTTGCCCTAACTTCCTGAACAACTCCAAGAATGGCATTTAGTAAAATCACTGCCATGATTATAATTGCGTCGATATATTCACCCATCAATAAGGTGATGATAACGGCAGCAAATAATACATAGATCAACCAATCATTTAATTGAGCTACAAATAATTGAAAAATGCTTTTTTTCTTTTGCTCCTGAAGTTTATTTGGCCCAAATTCTTCCAGCCTTTTTTTTGCCTCTTCTTCGCTTAATCCCGCCGAAGGATCTACATTTAATTTTTTCAGTACTTCCTGTGGAGATTTCGAATACCAGTCCCTTGTTGTCATTCTTGGGATTTAATTTGTGCAAAAATACTTATTGTCTGGCTTTATCGAAGAAACAAAGAATAGCAATTGAAGGATGGGGATGGTGAGTTAAAAGTTTAAAGGTTAAAAGTTCGTAAAGTTAAAAACCTAAAAATAGGGGAGTGGAGGATGTGAGTAGAAATTTGAAAAAGCTGATAGGTTTACGGTGAATCGGGGAAGGCTTTATATCACGGCAAACAGTTGTGAACTGATTAATAAATTAAACTGATTGTGTAGATAAACGATTTTGTTCTCTTTGCCCTTTTGATTTTGGCTCATCACTAAATATCAACCCCCAAACTCTGATTTTAGTAGCGGGGGTAGGATTCGAACCTACGACCTTCGGGTTATGAGCCCGACGAGCTGCCTCTGCTCCACCCCGCAATATATTCTTTATTATTTCTTTCGTTTGATTTTGCAAAACTAATAATTTTCTTCATAAGAATCAAACTGAACTTTGCAAGTTTTTTTCTTTTCTTTGAAAGATTTTTCGAAAAATATTGTAAATCAACTATTTGATATTTTAAGAAATATTTCGGTGCTTACTAAAAGCTTAGCTTTCTTTAAATTTGTAGATACTCTCTAACGATTGTTTTTTAGTGAGTTGTATTAAAATTTGTTCTATTTGCCAAATAATCAATTATTTTGCAAAAAATTCATTTTGATGAATCATAAATCTGGTTTTGTAAATATTATCGGAAAGCCCAATGTAGGCAAGTCGACATTATTGAATGCTTTAGTGGGAGAAAAGATTTCTGCCGTTACCTATAAAGCCCAAACTACACGGCATCGTATTTTGGGTATCGTAAGTACAGACGATTACCAGATTGTTTATTCCGATACTCCTGGAATTCTTGATCCTGCCTACAAACTTCATGAATCGATGATGAAATATGTAGAGACCTCACTCGAAGACGCCGATGTATTTTTATATATGGTAGAAGCAGGTGAAAGAAATCCTCCCTTGAATATCATTCAAAGAATAAAGGAATCAGGAATTCCTATCATATTATTGATCAATAAGATAGATAAAATAAAGCCCGAGCAGTTGGGCGAAGAGATGAGCTTTTGGAAAGAATATTTTCCCCAAGCCGATATTTTGCCTATTTCGGCATTGTATAGCAGTCAATTGCCTGAATTGGTGAATAAGGTCGTAGAGCTTCTTCCCGAAAACCCGCCTTATTTTCCCAAAGATGAGATTACCGATAGGACTACTCGTTTTATAGTTTCGGAAATCATCCGCGAAAAAATTTTTTTGAATTATCGCAAGGAGGTGCCATATCATTCTGAGGTAGTGGTAGATTCATTCAAAGAGGATGATAATTTCATCCGTATTCGTGCTGTCATTTATGTAGCCAGAGAATCTCAAAAAATGATTATTATTGGAAAGAACGGCGAAGCCATAAAGAAGATGGGCATCGAAGCCCGGAAAGACATAGAAGATTTTGTGGGGAGGAAGGTTTATTTGGAATTATCGGTCAAGATAGCCGAAAACTGGCGTAATGATCCACGAATGCTTCGCCGCTTGGGCTATGAATTATAATAAAAAACGCTAAACCATGGCATCGAACATTTTAGCAATTGTTGGGCGGCCCAATGTAGGAAAATCAACTCTTTTCAACCGCCTAATAGGTGCAAGGCAAGCCATAGTTGATCCAACCACAGGAGTAACTCGCGACCGAAACTATGGTCAGAGCGACTGGAATGGAATCAATTTTTCGGTTATTGATACCGGTGGCTATGTGGAAAATTCTGATGATATTTTCGAAGAAGAAATTCGTAAACAAGCCAGATTGGCAATCGACGAAGCCGATGTGATTGTATTCCTTACCAATGGGCGTGATGGAATTACTCCATTAGATGAAGATCTTGCCAATATATTGCGTAAATCAGGCAAGCCAGTTATTTTGGCCGTCAATAAAATAGATGATCCGGTGCTGGTTAACCTGGGAGCAGAATTTTATTCCCTTGGCATGGGTGAAGTTTATCCTATTTCAGCTATGACAGGCAGCGGTACGGGAGAATTGCTCGATGCCGTGGTTGCTCATTTTTCGTCACAACCCGAAACGGAAGAAAACGAAATTTTACCTCGCATAGCCGTTGTTGGGCGACCAAATGTTGGCAAATCATCATTTATCAATATGCTTACGGGTACAGAACGCAACATTGTTACGCCTATTCCTGGAACCACTCGCGATGCCATCCATACTCCATTTAAGGCCTTTGGTTTCGACTTCTTGCTCGTGGATACAGCTGGTTTGAGAAAAAAATCAAAAGTGGAAGAGAATATCGAATTCTATTCGGTGATGCGATCAGTGAGGGCTATCGAAAACAGCGATGTCTGTATTTTAATGGCTGATGCAAATGTTGGATTCCAACAGCAAGACATGAACATCTTCAGCCTTATACAGAGAAATCATAAAGGAATGGTGATCCTTATGAATAAGTGGGATTTGGTGAATAAAGACAGCAAAACCCTGAGAATTTACGAGGAAGAAGTTCATAGAAAAATCGAACCCTTTACTGATGTTCCTGTTTTATTTACGTCGGTACACGAAAAGAAACGTTTGCTCAAGGCATTGGAATGGGCTATTAAAGTTTATGAAAACCGAAAGCAACGCATTACTACCTCCCGTCTCAATGAAGTGATGCTACCTATTATCGGTCAGAATCCTCCTCCAGTAGTGAAAGGAAAAGTGGTGAAAATAAAATATGCTACACAATTGCCGAAACCTTATCCGGTTTTCCTTTTCTTCTGCAATCATCCCCAGTACATTCGAGAAGATTACAAGAGATTCATCGAGAATAAATTACGTGAGAATTTTTCTTTTACTGGCGTTCCAATCGAGATTTATTTCAGAGAAAAATGACTGAGGAAGAAATTCGTATCGATAAATGGCTATGGGCAGTACGTGTGTTTAAGACACGTTCACTGGCAAGCCAGGCTTGTCGCTCAGGCAAGGTCAGAATAAATGGTATGGTTGTGAAACCTTCACGGGATATTCGCTGCGGAGATGTCATTCAAATTAGTTTGGGTAGCTTGAATAAAACAGTCGAAGTAAAGGCAATTCTGCATAATCGTATTTCGGCGAAGGAAGTATCGACTTACTTGATCGACCGTACACCTGTTGAAGAATATGAACGACAAATGATAATTGCTGAAATGAAGCAAGAAATTAGGCCTAAAGGCAAAGGGCGGCCAACAAAAAGGGAAAGGCGAGATATCGACCGCTTAAAAGATTCTTTTTAAGTGCTGATATTGAATTAAATAACTTATTTTTACCATAAAAGTATTTCCCGGATAAATGTCGAAGAGTGATGTAATATCCTTTTTTGGCTTGAAACTTATTTCTTTCCCTTGATCGGCACGGTTTTGCGACCAAACAACATAAATAAACGAACCTGGACGATATTCCCATCTCAATACCAGATTCGATACAAAATACAAGGCTTTGAAATCAGGCTTGTTAAATGAATAATCTGGTATTCCATCATAATCTTCATCAATTTGATAAGTTTTGTCTGATGGTTGATAAAAAATCTGAGCTTCGGAATATTCCGTAAATCGCTGGTAATAATCATTAGCCTTTGGAGAAGAGATAAATTTAAAATGCGAATATTCTCCGCTCGAAATAAAGGGTTGGCCATAATATTGAAGTGTAAGATCGTTGGAGAGATTCAAGTTAATACGCATTTCAAGGGCTAAGGTTTTTTGATGAATGTAAGCCATGATGTAGCGGGGTACTCCATTCATTTTCTTTTCCTTCACGTACTGCAAGTTGTCGTTATTTACCGAATATTCTGGAAAAATACCGAAGCTCAAAGCCGTAAAAGGTTGATAATGCATCCCAACTCCAAAAAAATTATAGTTATTATTGGCGATAAATGTTCGATAAATGCTCGCATTGATTTCTGCTACGAGCTTTTTCCGTGAGTCGGTTGATAAATAACCCCAATAAGAATATCCGCCAGGCAATTTTAAAGCAGGTCCACCTCTTAGAACGTAATTATCGAGGTTATTGCCATCGAAATTCAATCCTGCGCTGATTTGCCAATAGTTTTTGAATTGGGCCCATGCGTTGATATTTCCTCCCTTAAAAAGGCTGTTCATTCCAAAATCCCATCCAGTCCATTGATTTAGGTTAAAACCTGCGTTTCTGAAAATAAGGAAAGGATGATATTTCTCGTATCCCACCCAAGCAACTTGGAAGATATTGTCGGCCTGATGGAGATAACCAATATCGTTGATTTCCAGTTCAGGCGAACGCCAGGTAACAAAAAGACTATATTTCCAATTGCTATTGCCTTGACGGCTAAAATGAATACTGCCTCCATGGCCAGAAAGGCTTGTTCTCGAGGTATCAAGTTTCAAATAAGTGGCATCGGAGCGTTGAAAATTTCGTATAGGAGATTGTTGCAACCGACCGATAGATTCTTTTGAACCATTGACTAAGCTTGCAATGGCTTTGATGTCTAAGAAATAGGTTTGTTTTTTCCATGAATAATAAAGGTCGAACCCACCTGTTGTAGCCCAAGTTGGTAAGAGACCCGGGTTGCCTTCACTGTGGTCGCGAAATACAGAAGTTAGCATTCCTCCTATACGGCTTTCGCCTTGATGATAATCTTTCTGAATGCGGCCGACAAAATAATTGCTAAAAGGTTCGCATAGAATGCGGTTTTCTTCGGTGCCTTCCGTAATTTCTGCTGAAGTTCGGCCCGTCATGCTCTCCAAGGCTCCAAACGACCATCCATCCTTGGTTTTTCCCGTTAGTTTTAAGGCTGCCAAAATTGGAGTCGCTTTGGGAATGTTTACATAATTGGCATCCGGTGTGTATTGGGGTTTGCGACCAATGCGCCTCGAATAAAAAAGATTATCACCTGAAAAACTATTATTGCCTGGCGTTATCTGAAAATCCAAAATATTTTTTCCCTCGATAAAAAAAGGCCGTTTTTCTGAAAAATATGTTTCGAAGGCCGTCAGATTCACCACGGAAGGGTCTGCCTCAACCTGTCCAAAATCAGGATTGATGGTATAATCAAGTATTACATTCGAAGCCAAACTCACTTTCCCATCTATGCCAGCTCTGAAAAGTGTGTTCTTACCCGACCTGTATGGATTCCCTTCTTCCTTTTTATAAGTCTCGTGCTGAAGTGCTACATAAGGAGCTGCCTCTATCTGTGGTACACGTTTAATATGTTCTAATCCGTTTAAACGTCCAAAATAACGTACCCATCCCGGAGCATTTCTTGGAATATATTGCCATAGCGACATTTCTTCATTTCGATGAATATATCTGGTTACTTGCAAACCCCAACCCTCAGTATTATTCTTATCGAATCGAAGCTGAGAAAACGAAATCTTCATTTCAATTGACCAGCCTTTATCATTCACTACCGTTTTTGCTTCCCAAACTGCATCCCAGGTAGGATCGACATCTTCCATATTATCGGTCTCTGATTCTATGCCATCAAATTTTACGCCTGCAGCATTGACAAAAAAAGTAAAAGCCGTTGTGCGATCATTATAAGTATCTAATTGTACGCCTGCCCAATCCCCTTCTATATCGTCCCTGCGTGCAAGTCGCCTTTCGATTTTTTTAGGCATACTGTCGTAAGCCTGAATAAAAAAGTATATAAATTCATCATCATAAATTACTTTGAATTCAGTAGTTTGGCTGGGTGAAGTCTTCTCATAAGGACGCTGCTGAATAAAATTACCACACGCATTCGTCTGCTTCCATTCGCTTTCTTCTTCTATTCCATCCAAATTAATTTTTGCTTCAGGAAAATAAACTGCCCTGCAGCTTTTTATTGAATCGCTCAATCCAAAAGCTGACTCTGACATCGTAAAATAAAACAAAAAAATTGCAGGGATTCTAAGAACCGCCGATTTATTAAATAACCCTTTAAGTAAATGCATGAATTATTTGCTGGTGATTGTAATATTCAGACGGCCTTTTTTATAAAATGTTACAAAACGAAAAATCCGTTCCTGTTTTTAGCTAAGCTTTAACCGTAAAGGTGAAGAGATTTAAAAGACATAAAGGAGAATTCCCTTAAGATATTGACCTTCGGGATGGAAGATGCTGACAGGGTGATCGGGGCCCTGTGTCATTTGCTGAAGAATTTTTACTTCACGCTCGGCTTCGATGGCTGCCGAATGTACAATTCCAGAAAAAAGTGAATTGTCAATAACCTGTGAGCATGAAAACGTAAAAAGAAATGAGCCTGGTTTTGCCTTTCGAATTGCCTGACGGTTACTATGACGATAGGCGCGAACGGCACTGGATTTTTGATGAGTGTGTTTTGCAAAAGCCGGAGGATCGAGAATAATCAGATCATATTCGGAGTTCATATCATCAAGATATTTTAAGGCATCGGCTTTTATACAGGAATGGGGGTAAGAATTGAAGCCATTGAGAAGCAGATTTCGTTCGCATTTTTCGATGGCATTGCCACTGCTATCCACAGAATCTACACTAAGTGCACCACCTCCAAAAGCGTAAACACTGAATGCACCGGTGTAACTAAAACAATTCAACACTGAACGTCCATCGGCATATCTGCTCACTTTTTGCCTATTTTCCTTTTGATCGAGAAAAAAGCCTGTCTTTTGACCATTAATAAAATCAACTTCGAATTAAAATCCATGTTCTTTAATCACTACATTTTCTGCATTCCCCCATAAAAATCCTTCGTTGAGGTGGCTGTTCTTGGAAAAAATGGTTCGTATATTCGGCTGCTTTTGAATAAATTATTCCCAGATGATTTTGGAAAATCGATCGAAGTGATTCGGCAAGAGTAGGGATAAGCATCTGCATGCCTGATGATTGAGCTTGAAATAATATCATACTATCGTAATAGTCGGCTACTAACCCTGGCATTCCATCGCCTTCAGAATTAATAAAACGGTAAGCATTGGTAGTTGGATTATCGATCAAACCCAAAGCTTTTCTTAAAGAGAAGGCTGTTTCGAATTTTTTTTGCTAGAAATCTTCTTCATCGGGCGATGTTTCAAAAGAGATCATTTTTACGGCAAGCGAACCCTCTTCGAATAGTCCATATCCCATAAGCTGCCGGTCGAATGAATAAACAGCAACAATATCACCCACATTTACTTCACCCTCGTGATGGTGAATGGCACCCGAAAAAATCCATGGATGTTTTCGCAATAAAGGCTCTTGTTTTCCTTTTTTCAAAATGATCGACGAATAGGCCATTTCCCCAGTTTTCTTATTGGATAGCTTTTACTCTATCTCTTCATAATCTGTATATTCTCCTATTTCATCCATGATAGATTTATTAGGGATCTTTCGGGGAGCTGACTTTATTTCCACTTTATTTTTCTTCTTTTTTGAAGGAGCATCTTGCATGCCCATTTGGTTAAAAAAATGCCTTGTCCACCAGCGCATTATCATTGGGAGGAACCAACGCATGAGATACCCCAGTAGAAAGAATCCCAAAATGATGATGAGCAGGATATCGAAAAAACTAAGCATTTTATAGGGTAATAGGATCAAAAACAAATAAGGAGGCAGGATTTTCCCCCTCCTTCTCTTAGCTAAATATTTGCTACGAAGAAGTTATCTCTTATCGAGTTTTTCGTCAGAAACTGTAAGTTTATAGCGGCCTTTAGCTCTACGAGCCGAGAGAACTTTCCGCCCATTAGCTGTGGACATTCTGTTTCTGAACCCGTGTTTGTTTACTCTTTTTCTTCTTGAAGGCTGAAAAGTCCTTTTCATTTCATTAAATTTTTATTTCATTGATGTTCAAGGGAACAACTATCAATTACACTGTTTTAGAAATGGGGTAACTTTATATAATTTTAAAAAAATCGAAGTGCAAAGGTACAAAGATTTATTCAATAAAAAAGCAAAGGGATATAAGATAAAAAATAATGCTCCATATAAAAAAAGCCCCTGTACAGGGGCTGATTAAGTAAATATTTAACTTATAAATTTCTACTTAAGGGGGGCAGTTTTAAGAATTTCGAGCAGAAATTCCCAGAAGCGCTTCACGCTGGGGATATTCACTTTTTCGTCGGGGCTATGAGGGTTACGAATAGTAGGCCCAAACGAGATCATGTCCCAATGGGGATAAGCTGCGCCTAATATTCCACATTCGAGGCCGGCATGAATGACCTTTACCTCGGGTTCTTTCCCAAATTTGTCCTTGTAAATGTTCTTCGCCAGTTGCAATATTGTACTATCAGGATTAGGCTTCCACCCTGGATACGAACCCGAGAAGTCGATATTTGCCTTGGCTAGTTCAAAAACCGAAGCCATCATTTCTGAAAGATCTTCTTTTGCAGAATCGACTAAGCTGCGTAACAGACATAGAACAGAAACTTCATTATCGTTCATTTTCACATTTGCTAAATTAGTCGAGGTTTCGACTACACCGGAGAATGTATTGCTCATCCTCATCACTCCATTGGGACAGCCATAAATGGCATTGATCAGTCGCCACTGAGTATCTTGACCTATCAAATGTGAAGGCATTGGGGCATTTTCACATGTAAAGCTCAGATTAGGTTCAGCTGATTCGAGTTCATTTTTGATAATTTCTGTGTATTGATCGAGGCAATGAAGGAATTTTTCGGTTTCTGTTTCTGGAATAACCACATTAGCAAATGCTTCGCGAGGAATTGCGTTACGTAAGCTTCCTCCCTCAACGCATGCTAAGCGCAGTTGATGATGGTTCTGAGCGTGTTTAAGGAAACGGAAGAGAATTTTATTGGCATTTCCTCTTCCTAAATTGATGTCAAGGCCAGAGTGCCCACCTCGGAGCCCGGTAACCGAAAGTTTGAATGCTTTCATGCCTGAGGTGAGAGTTTCTTTCGAATAGGGGAAAAGGAATGTGCCATCCACTCCTCCCGCACAACCAACATAAAGTTCGCCCTCATCTTCCGAATCGAGATTCAGCAAGATGTCGCCGTGCAATAATCCTGGTTTTAGATTCTGAGCGCCCGTCATTCCTGTTTCTTCATCGGTTGTAATTAGTACCTCAATGAGGCCATGCGGTATGTCGGTGGATTCGAGAATCGCCATAGCTGCGGCTACTCCAATACCGTTGTCGGCACCCAGAGTAGTCCCTCTAGCTCTCACCCATTCGCCATCAACCCATGCTTCGATGGGGTCGTGGTTGAAATCATGAGGATTGTTGCTGTTCTTTTGCGGAACCATGTCCATATGGCCTTGCAGAATTATGCCTTTGCGATTTTCCATGCCTTTTGTTGCAGGCTTGCGGATAATAACGTTACCAACCTCGTCGGTCAGGGTTTCTAAACCTAGTTTTTTGCCGAAATCAATCAAGAATTGTCTGACGCGTTCTTCATTCTTCGAAGGCCGTGGAACCTGTGTCAAGCTGAAAAAATTCTTCCAGAGGGCAGTTGGTTTTAAAATTCTAATATCTTGCTGCATAAATAGTTTGGTTTAATTACAATAAATTGAACTTGCGTAGCTGCAAAATTAGAGAAATATTATCCTTGAAAGAAAAAGAATATGGATATGGAGAACAAGTTAATAAATATGAACAATTTTTTTTGTCTCGAACCAAGGCTCATAAAAATAATTGGACAGACGATAAACGTGAAAAGGTCTTCCCAATCGATTCAGCTCATCTTCTATTTTCCCTCCCTTCAGATAGAGAATGCCATTTTGAAGAAAATTGATATCATCGCGGCGAATGAGGTTTTCTGAGAACCTCAATAAGTCGGAAAGTTGTCCGAAAGCTCTGCTTACAATAAAGTCATATTTCTCGTGCAGATTCTCGATGCGTTCCTTGCGAGTCTCTATGTTTTCGAGTCCCAAGGCAAGTATGATCTCATCCACCACCTTTATCTTTTTTCCGATGGAATCTACCAGAGTAAAGTTAACGTCGGGAAAATATATCGCCAAAGGAATTCCGGGGAATCCTCCTCCTGTGCCAGCATCAAGAATTTGAGTATCGGGCTCAAAACGTATGATTCGGGCAATACTTAAGGAATGAAGAATATGATGCATCTCAAGTTGCTCAATGTCCTTGCGTGAAATAACGTTGATACGCTGATTCCAGGATGAATAGAGTTCTTTGAGCATATCGAATTGATTCAGTTGCTTTTCGCTTAGCCCTGGGAAATATTTCGAAATGAGCTCCATTAAATGCTCGATTGAGTTGATGGGTGCAAAACTATGCAAATCGGGGGTTGCGGCCAAATGCTTTCATGGTTGATTCTTTCGGGCAATTATTAATTTTGCCGTATGAATGAAATTAGAAATTGGGCGAAAGCCGCTGTGTTGGTTTTTATTTTTTCTTCCGGCTTCTATTTCTCTATCGAGGCACAAGATACAAGTAATGCAGGATTTAAAATACGAGAGGCCTATATCCAGAAATATAAGGCTCTGGCCATACGCGAGATGGTAGAATATGGCATTCCGGCAAGCATAAAATTGGCTCAGGCTGTTCTTGAATCAGGCGCAGGTAATGGAGAATTAGCCAAAATAGCGAACAATCACTTCGGTATAAAATGCCATAAAGAATGGACTGGTGATAAATTTTTCAAGGACGATGACAGTGTAAAGGAATGTTTCAGGAAATATGAGTCGGTAGAGGAATCCTATCGCGATCATTCTTTGTTTTTGCGTTCACGTGAGCGCTATTCCAATCTGTTTAGATTCGATATTTGCGATTACAAGGCCTGGGCTTATGGGCTGAAAAATGCCGGGTATGCCACCAATCCAGCCTATCCTCAACTCTTGATCAAAATTATTGAGGAACACCAGCTCACACGTTACGACCATCCTGGTTCCGATACCTTGCAACTGGCAAATATTGAAACCGATTCATCAATAACCAGAGGTGGGACGGCAGATAATAACCTTACTTCAGAGCGAGGTCCCGTGGATGTTTCACCGGTAAAAATTACCAAAGAAGGTCGAAAGATATACAAGAATAACGACAGTAAGTATATTATTTATCGGCAAGATGATACACCCATAAGAATAGCTCAGGAATTCGACCTCTATACATGGCAGATATACGATTTTAATGACCTCGAACTGGATAACCCGATAAAGCCCGGAGATATGGTGTACATCGAAAAGAAAAAACGAAAGGCCAGTGAGGAGTTTTATATCGTGAAACCTGGTGATGACATGCACGCCATTTCGCAAAAATTTGGCATCCGTCTGCAAAATCTCTATGAACTGAACCGAATGAACTTTGGTACCGAACCTCAGCAAGGAGATACTTTATGGTTGAACAAAAAAAAGCCTGCAGATATGCAAAATCGTTCTCCGGGAATTTTACGTATTTTTAAATCCAAAATTTAATGATTGTTATTAGATGTTTGAAATAACAGAATATTATGGTGGATTAGTGAAGTGCATCTCTTTTGAAGTGGACGGCGGCCAAGCCGTTATTGGTGTGATGGCACCCGGTGAATACGAATTTACTTCCTCCCGCACGGGATATTTTACCGTAACCACAGGAGTAATATTTCTCATGCTGCCCAGCCATCTAGTGTGGAAACCTTATAAACCTTACGAAACCATCATTATCCCTCCTGATATCAAATTCAAATTGAAGTGCACTGCCAATACTTCATATAAGTTGATTTACCAATGATGTCGTGTTATTATCTAATCGACCAAAGAGCTATCTCACGATTGAAGGTAACTACGAGAACCGGCTGATTGATTCCTTTCTGATTCCTTAATATCCCTCCACTAAAAAAATTCCCTCCGGGGAAAGCTTTTTCTGAAATGAGCCCGTGGTCGTTAAAAACAAATATTCCATCTTTCAAACCTGCATTTATGATAAGGAGTATTTTGCCGCCTGGAATCTTCAATGTCAGTGGCTTTTGCAACACAGGTTCTCTGAATTGATGCTGAAGCAATATATTCTTGAACCGGTCATAAATAACCAGTTGTTTCCCATCGAGATAGATAAAATCGCGACTGCCATTATTATCGAAATCCTCATAAATAAAAAAATGATTTTTCGAAAAATTGTCGAATACTGTTTTTTCGATAGGGCCTTTTGGGCTCAAATAGACCAGATTTCCCGACTGATCGGTAGTGAGCAAGGCGCCTTTCCGATTGGTCTCGTTCAAATAAAATTCAGAGTTGGAAGAGTTGGTAAAAGCCTGTTCGAAAAGTTCCGCCTTTTTGCCATTGCCTTGAATCATCGTGACTTGCCCCGATGAGTAAGGAACAGCAAAATAGGTCTTTCCTTCGAACTCGAAACGTTTCACAGCCTGAACAACTTGTCCGGTTAGTTTTGGGGGATTCCATCCGTTGATAGGTTTCCCTTTTATGTTGATGCAGTACAATAAACTGTCGGTTCCGGGATAATAAATACGAAGCTCTGATGAATTTTTCTGGGGAAAAATAGATGCCGGGCCTGCCAGAGGAATGTTTAATTTGATAGGATATCCTGCAAGCATCCTACCGGAAGCGTCGATGGCATAAAGCCGGCTGCGGGTAATAAAGAACAGTACCGGTTGATTATTGATTTTGATACATTCTACTCTACAAAATGCTTCTCCCGATCCTTCGATTTGTTTTTTCCATTTCAAAGAGCCCGCTGCATCGAATAAATAGGTATTTTGTCTTTGGTCGAATGCCAGAAGGAAGCTTTTGCCTTTGACCAAATCATTGACAATGACTACTGGCTGTGCGGCTGGATGGTCAAGCTGGTTTTTCCATAATAAGCGTTCGTCTGCTCGAATATCTCTCGAGTGCGAATCTGCGAGAGTATCACTCGATAGGATGGTGGAAGAATAAAGTGCCAGAATTTCTTCGTTTGCTATGCGATGTTTGATAATGGTTGAGATGTAGGGGAATTGTCCTTCACCCGAGACTTGAACCGAAACTGCATCGAAAAGAGTGAGTACGGGTAAGTTAGCGTCGAAATTGTCTGCTGCTTCTGCTGCAAATAAGAAATGATGAAAAGCCACAGCTTCAGGGGGATTATAATAGAACCACAGATTGGTTCTTTCTTCCGATATTTCTGAGAGAGCCTTAAATCCTTGCGTGTTCACCAGAGTTTTCCCGCACAGATATTGAACGATGTAATCATGAAGAATTTGAGGTTTAGAACTAAAAAGGAAATAATCCCCGATTCTAAAAAAAAATGCTTTTTGAAAATCAGGCAAAATACTCGATAAAAAATTGCCAAAGAAGCGATTGAAGTCTATTTTTCGGAATTCTCTCTGGTTAATAGTAAATGATAGTCCAGTTTCGGTCGATGGCAAGGTTTCTTTTATCATTCTTTCAAAATGCTGAGGATTGAGTGAATGAAGAATGACTAGTGAATTATCCAGAGCCGTTTCGCTTCCCGTATTGATCAGTCCAGAAGCAATTTCGGCTATTTGGCTTTCTTTTAGATTTTGTATGGCTGAAAAGCTTAGTTGTTGAGAAGGTTGTTGGGGGCTTGAGAAAGAAGCAAAGTAATCATTATATGAATCTATAAAATTGTCGAAATTGTCGAAACACAGGTAAATATAGCTTGCTGTATGTTCGGGAAGAAGATTAAGTGCTGTAGGTTCTTGAGGTGCCTGGTTTCTGAACAGTCGTAAAAAATCTCCGGGGCGTGTAAGTGAATAACCATTCAGAATGATCTTTTTTTTCTGGAAATAAAGATCGAGTGAAGCATAATGGGCAAATTTCTTGAGTTTGCCAAATCCCGGAATAAAATCGCTTGCCGGCCATTTCTTGAAAATCTCGGGCAGGTAATCGAAATTGAAGATGAGTGTACCGTCCACATGGTTTCCCGCAGTTTTCAAAAGGTTCTCTATCTGAGGGTTGTTGGAAATCCAATGGGGCTTATTGAGTTGTTGCAAGCTCATAGCTAGAATTTCGGGCGAAAAAGAAGCTAATAAAACCCTATGCCTGTAAGTATAATAAATCACCTGTCCATCTTTATCCAATCTAGTGGCTTTGATTCTTTTATATCTATGAAGCATAGATTCGTTTAAAACCTTATCCATAGCATTGTTTCCCAGAAGATCGGATAACATTGCTTCTTCGATGTTCGAAGACAAAGGTAATAGGAGAAGAACTTCGGTTTTCCCCCTCGAAACGGAATGTAAAGATATGATGACTTCCCTGTCATTGAGAAAATCGTTGACATTGGTTTGAGACTTGAGAAGCGAGTCGATTGCGAATATTCCATCTTGAAGTCTCGAAAAGGTTTCTGTCATTCGGAGAGCATCCCAAACCTCATTCTTATCTTTCATCTTTTGCCAAATCTGAGAGGCGTCTTGGGTAATAAAAATAAGGCTGGTATTTTGAGGTACAGCATCAATAAGTTTGAATTCACGAGCCGGACCTTTCACTAAAAACCAATAAATGCCTCCCCCCAATAAAGGAACTCCCAGAATCAGCAAGATAACGATTAACCATGTTTTCGATCTGTTCATTTTTTTACTTCAGAATGTTTGCGCTGCTAAACCCTTAGAGTTTTCATAATATAATCCAGTTTCTCTCTATTCGAGAGTATTATAATTTTAATTGCAAAATTACATTTAAACCTGAAGCCATTTGTATTTTTCGAATTTGCTCTGAAGAGCGGCTCTTAGTCGAACGATAAACGTGTTTGGAGGCTGATTTTGAAAGTTCGCCGGTGATAGGGAGTAAGTCCGAATTTCTGAATGGCCTGTAAGTGTTCCCTTGTGGCATAGCCTTTATTATGATTCCAACCATACTGAGGAAACTCTTCATGTAAGCGATTCATAAAGGAATCGCGATAGGTTTTGGCAAGGATAGAAGCTGCGGCTATGCTTTCGTAAATCCCGTCACCTTTCACTATACAGGCATATTCGATTTGCTGGTAAGGTTTAAACCGGTTACCGTCTACAAGAATCATATCGGGTCGCACTTTGAGCTGATCGAGTGCCCTGTGTATAGCCAAAGTGCTGGCATTCAATACGTTTATTTTTTCGATTTCTTCTCTCGAAGCAGTAGCAACGGCATAACAAATGGCTGTGTTTTCGATAATTTCCCTTAGATATTCTCTTTTTTTTGCGCTGAGTTTTTTCGAATCGTTCAAGCCTTCAGCCTTAAAATTTTCGGGCAAAATAACGGCAGCAGCAAATACCGGCCCCACAAGGCTTCCTCGTCCGGCTTCATCGCAGCCGGCTTCCGTCAACTTCAGGTTATACTTTCGCAGCAACATTTATTTTATAATTTGGAGATTTTGCAATAAAGCTATTAAAAATAGTAAACACAGAGTCATATCACTTCGCCATGTCCCCAAAGGTTCACTAAAGTAAGCCGAGGCAAACGCCGTCAAAGGAAGAATTACCAGAGTTAAATGGTAAATGAATACCGAACCCGAAAAAACAGAAGAAATCACCGAAAAGAATAAGAACCACGCCAGTATCCAGCTCGTACGCCGGAATTGTATCGGCTTTTGCAATAAGCGGCTCATGTAAACGAAAAAAATATATAGTATGGTGATGGTAAAAATGAGAATAAACATCCACTCTAACCATGAAATGCTGGCTGAGATAACGGGTAAATCATAAAATACTACCACAGACTGAATGAATTCCAATACAGGATAATCGAGCAGAAACATGAACTCAAAAATTAAAGCCAGAGGACTGAGAAAACCCAATAAAACTAATAAAAAATCTCTTCCTCTCGACGAACTGTATAAAAGTACGATAATCCATAAATAGAAAAGAAAGAATATGGCCGGAGGATAGAACAGGGAGGCTAATCCTGTAAAAAAACCAGCCCAAAACGATTTTTGAAAATTCGGTTCAGAGGGAGAAAAACTGAGTGCAAAAAGTAGGCTGAGAAATAAACAGAGTAAAGGTAAGGTGAGCGGATGAATAGTGCAAAGGTTTGGATTATGACTAATAATTACGATAAAGAGAAACGGAGTTATTGTGCTTCGGTAAGGAACAAATTTTTTTGCCCTGAGGATAAGATAATATCCCACTGCAAGGATAATCGTTAGAATCAGAGCTATAATTCCTGCTCCCAACCGGTTGTTCAATAGGCCTCCCCATAAACATTTTTGCAGAGGGAATACATCGAAAGAAACTGATGATGGTGGATTCAATAAAGGGTTCAACCACAGTAATCCTGTCGTTATGGCCACAACAATAAATGGCCGGAATTGACCCGTACATAAAATTTTCCTCAGCATGGTTTTGTGGATGTTTCAATGGAAGATGAAGCTCCCATTTTCACAATGGTTTCGTATATTTCGGGCCAGCCTTCCCATCGTCCACTGCCCCCATGAGTTTCATTGTGCCATAGAGTAATCAATGTACCTGAATAACGCTTTACTTCTTCTATATATGGCTTAACAAAATCAACTACCTGGTCTTTTGGAATCTTCAAATAATCTTTTAGAGTTCCATCCATAAAGGCAAAAGGATGAATCAACAAAGATGTGGCCGTATCCAGATCGAGGTCGTAGAAAGGAAAGGAATTGCAGGTACCGGCTCTGAATCCAGGTTGATCAGCAAAACCCATTGAATAATCATCGGTAATTCCGCAGTGGATGAGGTTGCGATAGGTTTCAGGAAAATTCAATCTCAAGAAATGCTGACGACTATGTGTAATTTGCCTATGCAAGCATTGGGATAGGTCTTCGATTTCTTTTTTTAATTTCTGAGGATTTTCATAGCAAGCATACGAAGGATGAATTCCTACCGTAGCATAATCGGCCACCTTCTTGATCAAGTTTCTGAAAGCTGGGTTATAAATCGACAAATTCTTGTCGTATTGTCCATAATCACTAAACAAAAAGAAAAATACTGGTTTTAAGTAATAGGAGGAATGCAAGTGATGCAAGGCATCAAAACTATCGAAAGGATCACGTTCTTTGCCCATTAATACATGCGTTCGGCTTCTTACGTCTTCAAAATCTGCATGTATCAAACTTTTTACATATCCTCCGAGAGTTCTTAGAAATCCTTTGTGCAAGTAACTATAAGCTAAATCAACATCTATAGTGGGAACATATTGGTAGGAAGTTTTATGGAAATGCAAATCAGGAAATCTTTTTAATAAGATAGCTACTATCATTTCTGCCCAACGATTCACAACCGCTTTGTCGAGAAATCCTTCACGATAGGCAATACTTTCTGTAGCTGGAAAACGTCCATGTGTATCTTTTCGATTGGGAAGGTATTCTTCATAACGGCTCAACATGTAAAAGGTCGAGGCAAATGCATCGAAAGGCAAAGCCGAGTCTGAACCATAAACGGGGAAAAGACCGGTATAGGGCGAATATTTTCCCGTGTCGAACCCTGCAATGTTTCGCTCGAATAATAAGGAAACCGCATCGAACCAAACTTCATTTTCCTGAAAACTTCCCCCATAAATCATCTTCGGACCTTGCCATGCATTGAATTCATCCTCATTGAGCGTAAATTCATGCTCGATCCCCCATAACGTCTTCAACAGAAACTGAAATGTATATTGAAGTCGCTTGCTGTATTTTGGGATTTTTATCAGTAATCTGTCGCCAGAATTGCCCATAAATATTCTAAAATAAAATGTTTTCGATTAAAAACTTGCGAAAGTTACACTGAATGAAAACCACAAAGGTACAAAGGCCCAACATATATTCATTTGGTAAAAAAGCATTAAGTTTGACGCCAGATTCTTTTTATTTACAGCATGGATAATTTTATTGTTTCAGCAAGGAAATACAGGCCAAGCACTTTCGACGAAGTAGTGGGGCAACAAAGTATAGTACAAACCTTGAAAAATGCTATACGTACTCGGCAAATTGCTCAGGCTTTTTTATTTACAGGCCCGCGTGGCGTAGGTAAAACAACCACTGCACGAATCTTTGCCAAAACCATCAACTGCCAGAATCTCACCCCCAACTTCGAACCATGCAATCATTGTGATTCGTGTAAAGATTTCAATAATAATACCTCATTGAATATTTTCGAATTGGATGCCGCTTCCAACAATTCGGTAGATAATATCCGTTCACTGATCGATCAGGTGCGTATTCCCCCACATCATGGAAAATATAAGGTGTACATCATCGATGAAGTACACATGCTGTCGCAGAATGCCTTCAATGCATTCTTAAAGACACTTGAAGAACCTCCCGATTATGTAAAGTTTATTCTAGCTACAACCGAAAAACACAAGGTAATGGCCACTATACTTTCACGTTGCCAGGTTTATGATTTCAAGCGTATTACTACTGAGGATATCGTTCACCAGCTCCAACATGTTGCTCAAAATGAAGGCATAAGTTATGAAGTGGAGGCCTTGCATGTGATTGCCGAGAAGGCCGATGGAGCTATGCGCGATGCTCTTTCCATCTTCGATCAGCTGGTTACCTATTCGGGCTGTCATCTCACCTACCAGAAAGTGGCAGAAAGCCTTTATGTGCTTAGTTATGAGGATTATTTCAAAATGAGTGAGGATTTGTTAGGCGGAAAAATCAGCGATGCCCTTATTTTATTGAATGATATCATCGAACGTGGCTTCGAAGGCCAAATGTTTATCAATGGGTTGGGCAAACATTTTCGTAATCTTTGGTTGGCTAAAGACCCCGCCTCGGTTGGATTGCTTGAGGTTTCGGAAACGACAAGAAATTTTTATCTGACACAGGCCCAAAAATGTTCTCTTCAATTTCTGGCCAAGGCACTCAATCTCATCAACCAATGCGATGCTAACTACCGCATGAGTCTCAATAAAAGACTCGCCATCGAAATTACTCTTATTAATATTTGCCAGATCGAAAATCCTTTTACCAACTCGAAACCCAAGGCGCCAACCACCCCTTCCCTTACTACCGAACCTAATGCTCAATATTCCCCTAAATCTTCACCCGCTGCCACTGCTGCCCCTTCTTCTTCTCTTTCTCAAAAATCTTCCTCCCTATCTCCCCAAGTGCCAAAAACCTCAGCCTCTCCCTCCCAACTTCCCAAATCTTCCCCAAACAACGGAAATGATTCTCCAAAGAACGGGCTCTCCCATTTTGGGCTACAAACCGCTAACTTGAGAAAAATTTCAAATCCCGTCGAAGAAAAAAAATCGGAAAAAACTGAAGAAAATCAGAAACATGAACAACAAATTCATGACTTCACAGAAGAAGAACTCTTAATAAAATGGACATCCTTTCTCGATGCTTTGAATGAAAAAGAAGGAGCATTGGTTTGTTCGCTTAGAATGGCCAAACCGCGCAAGATGGGAAATAATACTATTGTATTTCGGGTGTTTAATAGTGTAATAGAAAATGATATTCTCAGTAACCAAGACCGAATCTTAGATTTCATTCGATCGGAACTCTCTAATTCTCAAATAAAACTCATCACCGAAATAACCGCTTCATCCGAGAATAATATTAAAGCATACACTCCTTTGGAAAGATTAAAGGAACTTACGCAACGAAATCCAGCCGTCAACGAATTCATGCAAAAATTCAACCTTCAGCCTGAACTGTAACTTTCATCGAAATCGATTTTTTTTCGAAGTTTTAATTAATTTGTTTGATGCAAGTTATCGGGAAACAGCCGGACTTATTTCTTATGGCCCTGTTCTGTCTTTTTTTTATCGTTTTTTGGGGAATTCATAGGGTATTTCCTTAAAGTAAGATTTATTGCATGTATTTTTGAAAATCGAAACATATAATAACACTTTTCAGTGGCGGCAAGGGTTCCAGAGAGTTCGAACTGATGATATAAACGTAAGATATTGGTTAATAATAATATAAAATTAATTATGATTATTTTCTTTTAGTATTAAACCCTGGCATATTAATTGTTTCCAACTAAATGGTTTTGGTTAACATTTAATGGATTTTGTTTAGTAATAAAGGACAGGCTACTTTTGAGGGCAGCCTGTTTTTATTATAAGAGTCATGAAAAAAATGAGATGAGTATTAGGACTTATTGCACGACAAAACGCTGCCGCAACACCTTTTTATCGGGCATTATAATTTCTATCAAATAAATACCAGAATTCATTCGTTCAACATTTAACTTCATCTTTTGCTCGCCTTTGTTCAATGTTTCTGAAACCTTTTGAAAGATGAGGCTTCCGTTCAAGTTGTAGATATTGAGATTTACTTTTCCATCTGTATTCATATTAAAGTAGATCATGGATAAATGACTCACCGGATTAGGAATGATAGATAGATATTGTTTCGATAAATCTTCGATTCCTATTCCGCTTTGCGAATAGAACTGAGCGAGTACTTCACTCCCAAAGGTAGTACCTTCGGCAATGGTTACGTTTTTATCGTCAAAAAGAGTAAAGAAGCCCAATCCGTTGGCACAGCACAAACCATTTCCTCCAGCGTCGTAAAGAGCAAATTGATAGCAATGTTCGGATTCCACTTTAATAGTTTCTTTGATCAGGGTGCTGGCTTGTGCATAAGGCCCGCCTGAGCTTACCAGACTGCCATCGCTTGTCTTGATGCTCCATGTGATTTCTTCGGGTTTATTGTCGGTTTTAATCCATAAGTTCAGAACCGTTGTTGCAGTTTTAGGTTCTGAAAGATGGAAGGTAAGGGTGTCATTCTTACGATATTCATCCTGTAATTGATTGACCTTATCGATATAAATTTTAAGAGTATTCGAATTTTGGGGTGCAAACAAATATTCAGGCAAAGCAATATTTTTCGATTGTAGAAATCCAATGTTGCCCGTCCATGTATATTCCTGTTCAGGCTGGTTGTCTATTCTATATTTTAATGTAATAGAACTGAGGGAATTGGAACCATTATTTCGAACGCGAATAACAGGAGCAACCTTTCCCGTACAATTTTCGGGCGCTACATTGCTTAAGGAGAGAATCTCTCCATCATTGCTATAAAGCGGAGTAAGAGGTGCAGGAGAGCTGTTGGATGTTTGAAGAACCTCTTTCGAGGAATTATTCTGAATGAAGCCAATGGCGGCAAGTTCGTTGTTATCATAAACATTGGCCAGTTTCCATGAATATTGCATAATAACATAATCACCAGGCGAAAGAGGAGTGGGCAAACTAGTTCCACCGGCTCCAGGAAGCATTTTTTTCATCACGTTGTAGAAATCTTTTTCGCCATTAGTTCCCGGAGCTGTATTAAAATGAATATGTTTTTCGATGATTACATTTTGTGCAACCAATTGACTGCCTGTCATCATATCTGTAAGAATCACCAGCATATTCACGAAGATACTGTCCTGGGCAGCATTAAGATAGTGTTGAAGCTGAATTTCGGCAGGTGAGGGCATGGCATAACGATTATTGATGGTAGTCATAGTCCATCCATTGGGATGCCCCGTATAATAATTTCCATCGATCACCGAATAAGGGACTGAATTTACCCCATAATAGTTTACTCTTGCATTATTTTCCTGGGTATTGGCCAGATACATAGGATCGTTCCCCGGTGAAGGCCAGCTTACATGGTAAAATATGGCGGTAAACTTGTCGGGGTTCTGTTGCAGCCGCTGAACAATAGTTGGATTCACCGAAGCACATGGTCCGCAGGTTGATGAGGTAAACTCTTCAAGCAATACGAGCCGTTGAGCTTTGGGCTGCTGTGCTATCAGCGGAAGCACTAAAAGCAGCAATAGACTGAGACTGAGGATTCGTAAATTTTTCATGTTTTGGTGTTTGGTCTTTGAATTTGATAAATAATAGTTTATTCGATTTTTTGAATTTTATTTAAAAATTATTCTTTATTTATTATTTTAAAATAATTTTTTTAAATATTTCATCTTATTGTTAGGTGATAAAAGTTCCGGTAAAAATAGGTTTTTTTAATGACAATTGGCATTTATTATTCCGATTTTATGGTTAAAGGATGATTCGGACATTTTAAAAAAGGGGTGTAAAGCTGATGCATACTTCGAATTTTGTATATTATTGTTTTCGAGCAATGTTGCCATTTTGCATCAGGTAGGCCTTGATGAAGTCTTGAATATCACCATCGAGAACTGCTTGTGTGTCTCCGGTTTCATAATTGGTTCGGTGATCTTTCACCATTTTATAAGGATGCAGGATATAGCTACGTATTTGTGATCCCCATTCAATTTTTTTCTTTGCAGCTTCAATGGCATCTATTTTTTCTCTTTTCTTGCGCAGTTCTATTTCATAGAGTTTCGATTTCAGCATTTGCAGGGCTTTTTCCTTGTTTTGCTGCTGTGAGCGTGTAACCTGACATTCGATGACAATGCTCGTAGGTTCATGTTTAAGCCTGACAGCGGTTTCTACCTTGTTAACATTTTGTCCGCCCGGGCCGCTACTGCGGTAGGTTTCCCATGTAATATCGGCCGGATTGATATCGATTTCTATATTTTCATCAACGATAGGATATATATAAACTGATGCAAAAGAAGTATGACGTCGTGCGTTCGAATCGAAAGGTGAGATGCGCACAAGACGATGCACCCCATTTTCGGCCTTCAAATATCCAAAAGCATATTCACCATCAAATTCAAGAACTACATTTTTTATTCCTGCTACATCGCCTTCATGTAAATCGAGTTCGGTCACCTTGAAGTTCTGCCTCTCGCCATATCGAATGTACATGCGCATAAGCATGGAAGCCCAGTCCTGACTCTCCGTTCCTCCTGCCCCAGCATTGATTTCCATGATGGCACCCATACGGTCTTCCTCGGCCGAAAGCATATTCATAAATTCAAGTTCTTCTACTTCCTGAAGGGTTTCTTGATAATGCCTATTCACCTCTTCCTCGGTGGCTTCGCCCATATCCCAAAAATCAACCAAAACCCGTAAATCTTCATATAAATTCTTTACTTTCTCAAAACGCTCTATCCATACTTTTTTTGCCTGAATGGACTTAAGAATTTTTTCTGCAGATTTGGGATCATTCCAAAAGTCGTTTGCATGGGTTATGTCTTCCTCTTCCTTTACATCTTTGAGTTTTTTATCTATGTCAAAGAAACCTCCTCAAGGCTTCTATCCTTGATTCGAGAACTTTAAGGTCTTCATTCATCATATTTTGAGTCATTTAAAAAATTATTCTTCTATGAGGTTTGTTTTACCCAGTAAGCTGTAAATCAGTTCAGCTTCGTATCCTTTTGACAGGGCAAAACGTATGAGTTTCTGACGGGCAACATCTGGCAGTTCTTTTGATAGCGATTTTCGTTTGTTGTTCAAGATTTTCAATAAGCTTTTTTTATATTCATCGTCATCCAGCAAGGCAATGGCTTGCTCTGTCAATTCATTCGATATGTGGTGCCGTTGAAGCTCGGCCTTGATTTTTATCTTGCCCCATTTTAAATTGTGAAATTTTCCTTGGACAAACATGCGGGCAAAACGTCCATCATCTATAAACCCTTCACGGGTAAGCTGCTGAATAATTTCTGAGATTTTGTCTTCAGTTACTCCCCATTGCTCGAGTTTAAGCCTGAGATCGTAGCTGCATCTTTCCTCAAAGGCGCACCATCGCTTTGCCTTCTCGAACAGACCCTCATCGCTGGAATGAATTTTTGAAGAAGGATTTTTCATATAGATTAAGAAACTGCAAAATTATGTAACTTCTTGTTCATATAGAAAGAATGTTGTGTTTAAATTTATTAGATGTATTGGGCTGGGATTTTTTACTTCTCTTAAAAAATTCAGAAAAACTTTTCTAATCTACATTTTATGCTTACCTTTGAATAAAATATTCCATCTCGGATGAAAATCTTTGAAATCTTCACAAAACACTTTAAACCATCAAGATGTATCTTGATAAAAGACTTCTTTGGTTTTCATAAAAAGATAAAAAAATATTTCTATGAATTCTTCATTTCCTTACATCTATGGGTATTAAAGCAATTTAAGAAAATGAACAGAGCACCTACTGATTTTACTTCATTTCT
>MWFC01000027.1 GCA_002071415.1 Bacteroidetes bacterium ADurb.Bin012 | reverse complement strand
CTACCCCGCTCAAACTTCGGTGTAGGTGGACAGGATAACCGCCCGCAATCCCTTACTGCTGCTACACTCAACGTTATGTATTCAGTGAAATGCCAGGATTGCAGAATCAAAACTGGTTCGATTTTGGCAAGTTGAGATTCGGGTGGGCTGAAGTAGGTAATGATACTGAGCCTTATCGTTTAATCACCTTGTATGAAAACATTCAGAATTTTGGAAGTGATATTATTTACACACTTCCCGGCATGCTCAACAATGCTAAATTAAGGCCTGAAAGCACGAATGGCTGGGAAATTGGTACTGAATTGAGGTTCCTTAACAATCGTATTGGTCTCGATTTCACTTATTATTACAAGAAAACTACTGACCAGATTTTCAATACTCCCATTTCTGCTGCCAGTGGTTTTACCTCCGCCATGATTAATGCTGGCAGTATTTCCAACAAAGGGATAGAATTCTTACTCACGCTTACCCCTGTAAAGGTGAAAGATTTTACATGGGATATTCTTTTAAATTTTGCCAAGAACACCAACAAGGTTGAAGAACTCATCGAAGGTGTCGAAACCCTTCGTTTAGCCAATGGGCCCTTCAACATTTCAGTTGAAGCTCGCGTAGGTGAAGCTTATGGACAGCTTGTAGGTACTGATTTTGTCTATGATGCAAAGGGAAATAAGGTGGTTGGAACCAATGGACGTTATCTTAAAACTACGGTAGTTCAATCTCTGGGAAGCGTTCTCCCCGATTGGAATGCTGGCATAACCAACGCTTTCAAATTCAAAGGCTTCGACTTCAGCGCTTTGATAGACATCCAGCATGGTGGCAAAATATTCTCCACCTCATACATGTGGGGTATTTATAGTGGTATGCTCGAAGAAACGGCTGCTATCAATGCCAATGGGAAAAACATCCGCGATGCGGTTGCCGATGGCGGTGGGGTTCTGATAGACGGGGTTTATGGAAAACTCAATGCCGACGGAAGCGTTACTTATCTTGATAAAGATGGCAACCCTGTGGATTCTCCTGTAAAGAACGAAACCTATATCTCCGGCGTACGCTGGGCTGCTGACCATTACTCAGGCCCTGCTGCACAGAATGTTTTCGATGCCTCTTATGTAAAACTCCGTGAACTGCGCTTAGGTTACACTATTCCTAACAGATACACGGGGCCCATACAGAATCTTCGAATTTCGATCTATGGTCGCAACCTCGCCATTTGGGGCAGAGACAATAAACACATAGATCCGGAATATACTACCAGCTCAGGTAATACTCAAGGCATTGAAGGTGGGCAACTCCCCTCGCTTCGCTCCTTTGGAATTAACCTAACATGCAATTTCTAACTGTTTCTAAAAAATTTAAATTCAAATGATTATGAAAACATTACATAAAATTGCCGTTGTTTTCAACCTGCCTTTATTCATTCTCGCAGGTTGTACAAAGGATTTCGAAGAAATCAATACCAACCCCAACCGTCCTATCGATGTGCCTAGCTATGCCTTTATGACCAGCGCTCAAAAGCAACTATGCGACAACATCTTCGATGAATGGTGGGGTGGCCGTCAAAGCATGCTCTGGGCTCAATATTGGGCTCAAAATAACTACACCGATGAAGATCGTTACAATATCCGTCAGAATGTAAACGATGGCTATTGGAGAACAATTTACACCATTATGGTAGATCTCAACGAAATCATCGAGTTGAACCAAAATCCCGATAAAAAGGATCTGCTTTCGGCTTATGGAGCCAATGAAAATCAAATTGCTTCGGCACGAATCCTCCGCGCTTGGGTGTTCCAACATCTTACCGACCTTTATGGAGATATCCCCTATTTTGAAGCCCTAAAAGCAAAATCAGATAGAGTATTTCTACCACCTTATGACAAGCAGAGTGATATCTATCCTGCTATTATTCAAGAACTCACCGAGGCTGCCGCACAAATCGATGTTACAAAAGCTGGTTGGACGCAGGGTGATATTATTTATAAGGGTGATATGACAAAATGGAAAAAATTTGCCAATAGTTTGAAGCTACGTATGGCGTTGAGAATGAAAAAAGCCGATCCTACCAATGCACAGAAGTACATAGATGAAGCGATTGCGGGAGGAGTATTTACCAGCAATGGGGATGTTGCAGCCTTTAAATATCTTCCATCTGCACCCAATACTGCACCCATGTATTCTGCCTATTACATCGATAATCGTACCGATTTTGCGGTTACAGCGCAGTTTGTAGATTTACTTAAGGGAATCCCTGTAGGTGGTGCTCAAAAACCCAATCCTTTTGCTGGGTTGGAAGATCCTCGTCTGCCAATTTTTGCTGATCCCGTGAAAGATTCTACTATGCTTGGACCCGGTTATCAGGGAATGCCTTATGGAATGCCTGACGAAATCACCAAGGCTATAGGAGCTCAGGGTTCTTCATGGCCAGGGGAACTCATCCTTGCCCCCGATTTCGCTACAATCTTAATGGATTATGCTGAAGTCGAATTTATTTTAAGCGAAATCAATGGATGGGATCAGACTCACTACATCAACGGAGTAAAGGCTTCACTCGACTATTGGGGAGTGGATGCCGCTATACGCGATGCCTTCTTGGCAGCCCTCCCGCCGGCTTCACAAGAAACAGTCCTCACCCAGAAATATATTGCCCTTTATACCCAAGGTTATGAAGGCTGGAGTGAATACCGTAGAACAGGTTATCCAAAAACCCTCGTTCATCCAGGTGAAGTTACTTGGATCGATCTTAGCAGTAACCCCGTTAAATTTGAAGCCCTTACAGGTGATGACATTCCACGCCGTCTAACTTATCCACAGGAAGAACAGAAAGTAAATGTCACCAATTATAAAGCCGCTGTTGCTCAATTTGGTGAAGATGTCTTCTCAACCCGCATGTGGTGGGATAAACCATGATTCCATAAAGGAACAACAACTTTTATTAATCGAGAGGGCGGCTCTTTGGGCCGCCCTCTCGTATTAATTATCTTCTATAATTCATTAATTAATAATTAGTAAGAAACGAAATCCTAGCGTATCAACTATCCATTCATCCTAATATCTTTTCTTGAATTTCTCATAGAACTCAAATAAAACCTCAGGATTCCATGTTCGTTTTACATGCTACTACATTATCCGTTAAGCCATTTTATTTTCGATAATGTTTCGAATTTTCTTTAATCATTGTTGGATTTTCCTATAAATATTAATTTTGCTTCGATTTGTTCACAATTATATGTGATCTGTTTTTCATTTCTCAACAAAGAAAAATAAAATTTTAGAGTGTGTAAAATTTAGATAAAATGATAAAGGTAAATTCATTGTGAAAGACATGAGAAGTGAATTGCAAACTGATCGATTAGCTCTTTAATTCATCATAACCTATGGATTGCACGATGTTTATACAAAATTCGTTAGCTATTAATCAACATAAATTCAGAATATAAAATGATTACTCCATCTGTTTCTAATGATCAAACTACTTCTTTTACAGAAAGAGACTTACAACAAATGTTCGATAGGTTCGATTTTACCGATGAAACCCGAAATATCGTAGAGCAAGAAAATTTACTTCCGTTAGGTTTAATTCGCCGACTTCATTGTGCTTTCCCAAAGTACTCTGCTTTCAGAGAAGAGAGACCTTTTATGTTCAAACAGAAAAGGCAATATATAGGGCTTGAGGGGTTTAGAGAAATCGTCAGGATTCTTCAGTCGAACGGAGTTAAAATGGATCATCTCGAAGAAAGGGAATTGTTCATCAAGGTATATCGTTTTATGGCCACTCGCCATGTGCTCAATATCATCAACTGGGATAATCCTTCCACGGATTCCCTGTTTCAACTGGTTTTTCCTCAACCGGGGATGATTAGGAAGGGAATAGTAGATGCATACTTCGCAGCAGGTACCGATGCCGAAAAGGAAAAAATAATCTCTGACTACATTCGCCATACTCACCCACATGATGGTAAGCAATTGCTTAATAAGCCTGTATTCGAAAACGAAGAGGGCAAAATGGAAGTGCTCGAGGGATGCCAACACAAATATCCACAGTGTGAATTGATTTTTGATGTACAAACCCAAAACTGCTTTGCTTTCTGTACTTATTGTTTCCGTCATGCTCAGGTTAGAGGCGATATTGACATGTTTCTACAGAGAGATATTTCGCAGATTCATCGTTATTTACGCAAACACAAAGAAGTTACTGATATTTTGATTACCGGAGGAGACGCCGGATATCTGAAAGCCGATCGTTTCGAAAGCTACATTACGCCAATTATTGAAGACCCTGAATTAAATCACATTCGGACGGTACGTATTGGCACACGCGTGCTTACTTATTTTCCTGAAATGATTCTTACTCACGATTACGAAAATATGTTGAATTTATATCGCCGATTGATAGACAATGGGATACAGATTCTTTTCATGTCTCATTTTTCTACTCCCCGTGAAATCATGAATCCAACGACTGTGGCTGCTATTCGTCGGTTGCGCAATTATGGAGTAACTATGAAGAGCCAAAGCCCCATCATGAATCATATTAGTCTGTTTACCGACGAAAATGGGAAAGTGGATATAGACCGTTCGGCTCAAAATTGGATAGATTTGGGCAATTTATTGGCTATGCTGGGTGTTGGCTTCCATTCTATGTATATGGCTCGTCCAACGGGCGAACATCATTATTTCACAGCTCCTTTGGCCGATATCAATAACATTTTTCAGAAAGTTTATCGTTCTCTGGCATCCATCAATCGTCCGTCGCGTTTTATTACTATGACATCTTCAGCAGGAAAAATCTCGATGTTGGGTACGATTGATATTGAGGGAGAAAAAGCCTTCGTACTGAAAATCAATGAAGGCCGCAATATGGAATGGATGGATAAAATATTTATCGCTAAATATGATGAAAAGGAAACGGTGATCACTCGTCTGAAACCTTTCTGGGGTGATAAATTCTTCTATGAAGACGAGCTGGCCGAGATCGAACATCAGCTCGAAGGAAAACTGCATTTTCATCTTGAATAGATGATTTTCTAAAAACATGATGAAATGATCAATAAAGTAGTAGTTACTGCTGCAGAGGCAGTCGCAGATATTTTTGACGGTGCTAAAATTATGATTGGTGGATTTGGCGAAGCAGGTAGCCCCATCGAACTGATACATGCCTTGATCGACCAGGGAGCTAAAAATCTGACAGTCATCAGTAATAATACAGGTAATGGGCATGTGGGATTGGCTGCATTGATCGAAAATCTTCAGGTAAAGAAGATGATTTGTTCCTTTCCACGCACTGCCCAATCGGTAGTTTTTCCTGAATTATATGCTAAAGGGATGATAGAACTGGAGCTTGTGCCACAGGGTACACTTGCTGAACGAATACGCGCGGGCGGGGCCGGAATACCGGCCTTTTACACCCCCACCACCATTGGTACTCCACTAGCAGAAGGCAAAGAGATACGACATATCGATGGGAAATCCTACGTTCTGGAGTATGCTCTCAAGGCCGATTTTGCTCTAATCAAATGCAAAACCGCCGATCGTTATGGCAATCTGCTCTATAACAAGACAGCCCGAAATTTCGGCCCTATTATGTGTATGGCCGCTAAAACAAGCATTGTTCAAACTTCGAGTTTAGTCGAACCTGGCGAAATAGACCCCGAAAATGTAGTTACACCTGGCATCTTCGTGAAACGAGTCGTAAAAATTTCAAATCCATTGAGTGAGAACCAATTACTCAGGGAGAATAGGAGGTATCCATGGTAAATATAAAAGGATGGAGCAATGATGAAATTGCTCGCAAAATTGCCATCGATATTCCCGATGGTTCTTATGTAAATCTGGGCATAGGACTTCCCGAACTGGTGGCTGCTAATATTCCCGAAGGAAAAGAGATTATCTTTCATACAGAAAATGGATTATTGGGGGTAGGACCTCCACCACCTCCCGGACAGGAAGACGACGAACTCATCAATGCTGGCAAGAAACCCGTAACGGCTATCCCAGGAGCATGTTTTTTCCATCATGCCGACAGTTTTGCCATGATTAGAGGAGGGCACATTGATTACTGTGTATTAGGTGCTTTTCAAGTATCGGAAAGTGGTGACCTGGCAAATTGGAGCACGGGCGAGCTTAATGCCATACCTGCCGTGGGCGGCGCCATGGACCTTGTGGCTGGCGTTCCTAATATTTTCATCATCATGCAGCATATTACAAAGACCGGCCAGCCTAAAATAGTGAGACAATGCACCTATCCCCTCACCGGAAGGCAAGTGGTTAAAACCATATATACCAATCTGGCTGTGATAGATGTAACCCCTCATGGACTCGAAGTGAGGGAAATTCATTCCGGCATGGATAGAGAAACTTTACAAAATCTCACCGAAGCCAGTCTTAGTTTTCGATCATAGTTTTATTCATAAAATTTACGATTATCATGGATTCATTGAAAGAGGAAAAAAATTTAGAAGAAAGCCTTTATGAGCGTGCCCTGAAGGTTCTTCCAGGAGGTATCAGCCGAAATGTAATCTTTCGTCAGCCACATCCGCACTATGTGGCTTCGGCTCATGGCTGCTATGTCGAGGATGTCAATGGAATAACACGTATCGATTTTGTCAACAATATTGCCTCTCTCGTTCATGGTCATGCACATCCTGCCATTGTAAAAGCTGTTTATGAGCAGCTTCAGAAGGGAACTGCATATTCGATGGGAACCGAAGCAGAGATTCGTCATGCCGAAACACTTTGTCATCGAGTTCCAGGATTCGAAAAAATCAGGTTCATGAATAGCGGAACCGAGGCTGTGATGTCGTTGATAAAAGCATCAAGAGCTTACACAGGAAAACATAAGATTGCTAAAGCCGAAGGAGCTTACCATGGAAGCTACGATTTCGCTGAAGTTAGTGAATCGGCTTCTCCTGATAATTGGGGACCTGTTGAGCAACCCAACAGTGTACCTCACGTAAGGAATACTCCGCCCAGTGTGCTCGACGAGGTAATTGTCTTTCCCTATAATGATGTGGAAAGAACCTTGGCCATCCTCGACCGGCATGCCGATGAAATTGCCTGTGTATTAATCGATCCCGTGCCTCACCGTATAGGAATGATTCGGGCTACAGATGAATTTGTGGAAGCAGTGTATGATTGGACAAGAAAACACAATACATTGATGGCTTTCGATGAAGTGGTGTGTTTTAGAATAAATTACGAAGGAGCTCAGGCACTTTATAGAGTAAAACCCGACTTAACGGCTTTGGGAAAATTGATAGGGGGTGGTTTCCCCGTTGGAGCATTAACTGGTAAAGCTGAAATTATGGATGTTCTTAATCCTTTACAAACCCCCTTGCGGTTTTCTCTTTCTGGCACCTTCTCGGCTAATCCCATCACCATGACCGCTGGCCGCGTAGCAGTGGAAATGTTCGACAAACAAGCTGTAGATAAGGTAAATCATCTGGCTCAGGAAGCCAAAGAACAATTGATGCAAGCGGCTAAAATTGCCGGAATTCCATTATCCGTCGCCGGTGCAGGCTCTATGATGAAAATGCATTTTAGAGAAACACTACCCTCAAATTATCGCGAGTGTTATGAAGATGCCAACCATAAAAAAACCGTGAATACATTTCTCGATTTTATGTATGATCATGGAATTATTCTTGTCTATTCCAATTCATGTTTCTTTAGCACGGTAATGAAACAGGAACATATCGATAAGCTTTCGGAAACTGCACTTGAAGGCTTTAAGTTCATCAAGCCCCTGTTGAATGTTTGATTAAACGACGAAGCATGAAAGAAGCTTTCATCTGTGATGCTATTCGCACGCCTATAGGACGCTATGGAGGAACATTGGCCTCCATTAGAACCGATGATTTGGCCGTGATTCCCATCAAGGCCCTGATGGAGAGAAATGCTTCGGTGAACTGGGAAGAGGTAGATGATGTAATTTTTGGATGTGCCAACCAGGCTGGTGAAGACAATCGTAATGTGGCGCGAATGGCCTTGCTTCTGGCAGGCTTGAGCGAAAGAATTCCCGGCGTAACAGTCAATAGATTGTGCGGTTCGGGAATGGAGGCCATAGGACAGGCCATGCGCATGATACGAACGGAAGATGCCGATTTGATAATAGCTGGTGGAGTAGAAAGCATGTCAAGAGCTCCATTTGTCATGGGTAAGGCATCGGAAGCCTTTTCGAGAGATGTTCAAATTTATGATACTACTATAGGCTGGAGATTTATCAATAAAAAAATGGAACAACTCTATGGGGTGGATTCCATGATTGAAACCGCCGAAAATGTAGCGGGAATGTATCATATTAGCCGGGAAGATCAGGATATTTTTGCTTATCATAGTCAGCTTAAGGCACATCAGGCCATTCAAAGTGGAGCTATGGAAAGGGAAATTACGCCAGTTGAAATTGTTCGGCCTAAATCTGAACCTTTTGTTTTTTCAATGGACGAACATCCACGTTTATCTTCCTTAGAAAAAATAGGAACTTTAAGACCTGTATCGAGGCCTGGTGGGACAGTTACGGCAGCCAATTCATCTGGAGTGAATGATGGAGCCGCCGCCTTATTGATTGCTTCTGAAAATGCTCTGAAAAAATATAAGCTGCGTCCAATGGCCAGAATCGTCGGCGTGCAAGCCGCCGGGGTTCCTCCTCGTATTATGGGAATTGGTCCTGTACCAGCTACGCAAAAACTCCTTTTCAAACTTCATTTTTCTCTCGAGGACTTCGACCTTATTGAGCTGAACGAAGCGTTTGCCTCACAATCGCTTGCCTGCATGCGATTGTTAGGGCTAAAGGAAGATGATCCCCGGATTAATCCGCAGGGAGGAGCCATATCCTTAGGGCATCCTTTAGGAATGAGTGGCGCCCGCCTGATTACTACAGCCGTACATCAAATGTCAAACAACAATCTTCATAGAGCTTTGTGCACTATGTGCATTGGTGTGGGGCAGGGAATTGCTTCGATTATCGAGAAAGTATAAACGAAAATTCTTTAAATACTTTTTTAGAAGACGGTTCATGAAAAATCTATTATAAAAAACAAAGAATGGAGACCTATCATGGACTTTTCAGATACGATCGATTCGAATGAAAAAATAATGGGCATTACCACTTATGTCAACTTCCGCATGTTCAACGATTACCATGAAAACAGAAAACTGCTGCCCTGTTTACCGAACTATCTGTCTGTAAATCGATTTAACATACGAAACAAAATAATAAATTGCATGCGCGATAGCAATAAATTGCCCCTATCGGGTGTTTCCTCTTCGGTTGGACTTATAGATTTAAAATTTTATTAAATTTCATCGAGAATTTTTATGAAAAGAACAAAAAACCTGATAGATCTTTTAGTCGTTGCAATATTAATTTCAGTTCCGTATTTAGTGAATTCACAGAATTTCGTTCCCTATTCGACTACCCTCCCTAACGTTGCTCAGGGCAGTTGTGACTGGGCAGATATAGACAATGATGGCTATCTCGACTTGGCAATGATGGGCGCAAATTCTATTGGCCAACCTTTAACAAAAATCTTTAGAAACAATGCCGGTGTGTTTATTGATATCGATGCCAACCTAATTGGATTGAAAAATGGCTCGCTACGATTTGGTGATTATGATAGAGATGGCGACTACGACCTGTTGGTTTGTGGAAGCGATTTCAGCTCAAAGCCTCATAGTTTGCTTTATAAAAACGATAATGGTAGCTTTTCGCAATCATCCAATACATTCCAAGGCATTTATAATGGAATGGCCATCTTTGTGGATTATGACAATGACGGCCTTCTTGATATATTCTTAAGTGGAGATACGCTTTCTTACAAAGGATTTACACGAATTTATCATAACTTGGGAAATGATAACTTCGAAGAAGTAGATTTTGGTTTTCCTGGAGTCATCAGTTCATCGCTTAGTTATGGAGATTATGACAATGATGGCGATTTCGATCTTTTGCTAAGTGGAGATATTGGAGGAGCTTATTATACCAAACTATTCCGCAACGATATGGGTCTATTTATTGAGATCCCAACCAATATAGAAGGTGTAGGCGCAGGGTTCTCACTGTTCATGGATTTCGACAAGGACGGAGACCATGATATTTTGCTGATGGGCAATGACTTGACGCTGACTCCAATTTTCAAAATATACAGAAATGATGGAAATGGTAGTTTACAGGAGGTGTTTGTTGGAATTACGGGTTTGGCATTGGGTAACATTTCAATTGCCGATTACAATAGCGATGGATATCCTGATTTTGCCACAACGGGCAAGGCGCCCGGTTGTGGAGCCATGATGAGCGTCTTGTTCTACAATAATCAAATTGGTTCTTTTTGGCCTTCCTCTCAAAACCTTGTAGATTTGTCATATAGCTATTCTAGTTGGGCCGATTTCGATAATGACGGCGATAGCGACCTCCTGTTGATGGGAATTTCTACCAGCGGGAATCCTGAAACCGTTCTTTACTCTAATACCCTGAATTCGAATGGATTCGTTCCAAATTTGCCCCCCTTCGCTCCTATTGACTTGTCATCGGAGATGAATGGAAATGAGTTGATATTGAAATGGAAACCATCTCCATATAATACTAATGGTAAGAATATATTTTATAATGTAAGGGTAGGGCTTAATCCGGGTAGCTCCGAAATCATGTCGACGGCGAGCAATGTACTGAGCGGGCAAATGCTTTTGCCAAGTTTCAGCAATGTAACTCAGGATACATTCTGGATTTTGCAAGGGCTACGCGAAGCGGATTATTTCTGGAGCGTACAGACTATCGACCCTTCCTATTCGGCTTCAGAATTTGCCCCAGAAGAAACTTTTTCAATTGCCTATACAGGCATTGCTCCAATCCAAGAGAAGAAACAGTTTTTCGACTATAGGGTCTATGCGGATAGAATCGAGTTGATTTCACAAAATCAGGGGAAGTGGTCGCTCTTTTCTGTCGATGGCATAGAAATAAAGAATGGCAATTTGGGGTTTGGAAAATCGAACGTAAGCTTGTTGGGCATCGCGCGGGGCATTTATATATTAAGAATAGAAACTGAAGATAACCATGCTGCTCTGAAATTTTTGAAAAGATAAAATAAATTCTGAAAGAATTATCGATCGATTCATGGCAAGAACCCTGATGTTTTCCTTGGGAAATTCAGGTTATATCGATAATTTTTCTTTCTTTTCGAGGGAGAATAAAAAAATATTGAATTAGATATCAATGCGCGTAGCGACGTTTCCGCAAGGAATACTTGATGAGGCCAAAAAGCAGGACTAAGGCTACAGGGGACACAATATTGAGGGTTTGCCAGCGCAAACGTTCGTTTTGCAGTTTTAGAGGATCGAGAAGGCGCATTTTTATTTCTCTCGAACGAATGGTAACCAATTTCGAGTCGTCGAGCATATAATTCAAGGTATTCAGAATAAACTCCTTATTTCCAAAAGTTTGTCGCGTATCTTGGTCGTAGCCCAAAGGTAAGGGATATGCATTTTTACGTTCGAGCTGGTTACGGATAACGTCTCCATCGCTCACCACAAGCATTTGAGTTGGTTTGCTTTCGGCAAGGAATCCTATTTCGGGGCTATCGCTAATATTAGCTGGGATACGATGTTCATATAATGAAGGAAATTTTCCATCGAGAAACACGGCCAAAGGAATATAAGGTTGATTGAACAACTTCAGGTCGGGTTCTTGACGGGCTATATTGAGATCAATGATAATCGGCGCAATAATTTTACGCGAATATTGCCCGCTCGAAAGCATGATGGTTTTTTTAACTCCCTTGATGGCTATTGTATCTATACTGCTAATAAACTGTGTTTTAATAGGATTTAGGTTGTTAACGATGGGATGTTTTGTAGCTGGATTAGCCAATGGGGAAAAAATCCATGGTACAAAGCTAAAGCGAGGCTGATTGCCAATAGTTCCTGTAACCATCATTATCGGAAGGCAGTTGGCATCTAAAACAAGATCATTATTGATACGTACTCCATAGCGAAAAAGCATATCCTCGAGATTTATGTCGTGTGCCAAGCCCAAAGTACTGCTTTTGTTCTGGAGGCTGTCCATTTCTGCATTTACTCCATCTATAAACCACAGAATTTTTCCACCTCGCATCAAAAATTGATCGATGATAAACTTGTCTTTTTCGGTGAATGCAGAGTCGGGCTTGGCTATGATGATGGCCTTATATTTATTGAAAATGGAAATACCTCCTGAATCGGTTTTGTGTTCGGTAAGCGCATTGATCTGGCCATCGAGTTTGATTCTTTCGACGGTGTAATATTCGGCCATGCTTTGAGAAATATCGTAGATAAAAGCCTCTTCGAGTTCGCCATGACCATAGATAAAGGCAACTTTCGGTTTATAGGATACAATGAGTTTTCGTATGGTATTGGCTAAATTATATTCCAGGTTTTCGACCGAGAGATTCAAGATTTCTTCAGGCCTTGCCCCCATTTGACCCGTAAGGAGCTGAACGGGAGTTTCTTTCCCCCGATATGAGGCAATGGCACCTGGGAAAATGATCTGCCGACTTTCGCCTTCCTTATCTTTAACTTGTAAATCGGTAGGATTAAGTCCTTTCTCGATCAATTGCCTGTATATGTTTTGCCGGTCTTTGGGATTACTACTTGCATTAGGATTAATAAACTCATAATTAATGAATTTGTTATAAGCCCTCATTTCATCGAGCATCTCACGAGTTTCGTTTCTCAATCGCTTGAATCCAGCTGGAAAATCGCCTTCCAGATAAATTCTAAAATAAACGTAATCATCTACTTCTTTTATAAGCTTTTTAGTAGATTCGGAAAGTGTGTAACGTTTTTCCGAAGTTAGATCGAAGCGCGTAAATGAATAAGAACCAATGATGTTGACAAGGATAACGATGAGAATTCCCACTAAGAGCTTCGAAATTGCCTGCCGTGCAATTTTCTTTCTCGAACTGCTGGTTGTATTGTCTTTAGGTGGAGCGTTCATAAAACAAAAACGAATGGCAAATTTAAAAAATTCCAGTAGTTTAGGCCGAAGTGCAAGACTCAATCATCGATAGACTTATTCTAACTTATGGTAGAGCGATGATTTGAAGGTTTCGATATCGAAGGCATCTTTTACATCGAAATTTCCGATTCGGGTACGGCGCAGACTTTTCAGATAGGCTCCACATCCCAAATATTCGCCAAAATCGCGTGCTATAGCACGTATATAGGTTCCTTTACTACAAACGATCCTGAAGTCGACTTCGGGAAATTCTGTACGAATAATCTCGAATTGATAAATAATGATGGTTTTGTGGTCAAGGTTGATTTCTTCCTGTTCTCGAGCGTATTGATAGGCTCGTTTTCCTTCGATTTTAATGGCTGAAAATAAAGGCGGTATTTGTTGTTGCTCACCGGTAAACCGTAAAGCCGCTTCGTGTATATGTAAAGGTTTAAGAAAGGAGATATCTTTGAAATTTCCGGGTTCCGATTCGAGATCGAAAGTAGGAGTAGTAGCTCCAAGATGAAAGGTGCCTGTATATTCTTTTTCGAGTGCTTGATATTTTTCAATATTCTTGGTTTCTTTTCCAGAGCATATTATCAGCAGCCCAGTGGCCAAAGGGTCGAGAGTGCCAGCATGTCCAACTCTCAGATGTTTCTTTCCCGTAAATTTTTTGAGGGTGTAACGCACACTGTTTACAACATCGAACGAAGTCCATCCGTAAGGTTTATCGAAAAGGAGTATGTTGTCTTCTTCCATTCGAATCATCCGATGATATTGAGATTGATGCCCAAGGCCATAAGGACAAGAATAAGACCGCCTAAAAAGATGCGGTACCATCCAAAGAGTTTGAAACCATGACGCGTGAGGTAGTTGATAAAGGTTCGTATGGCCAGAAGAGCAATAATGAAGGCTATTACGTTCCCAAAAACAAGTATAGGAATATTGTGAATGTTGATTGACTTGTAATTTTCGATGAGTTTATAAGCCGAAGCTGCAAACATAGTAGGAACAGCCAGAAAGAATGAAAATTCGGCTGCGGCTTTTCGGTTCAGTTTCTGGGTCATTCCTCCAATGATAGTAGCTGCTGAACGCGATATTCCAGGAATCATGGCTATACACTGGAAGAATCCGATTTTCAGGGCCGAAGAATAGGTAACATCATTTTTTCCCTTCTCGGCAGTATTTTTGAACCATTCTTCAATGAATAAAAGCACGATTCCTCCAACAACCAATGAGATAGCCACTACCAATACACTTCCCAGCATGCGGTCGATGAGGTCGCCAGCCAGATATCCAACTACCGCAGCAGGTAAAAAAGCCACAAATAACTTGTAGTAAAAATCAAGTGAAGCGAAAAAATTCTTCCAATACAGAACAATTACCGACAGTATGGCTCCAAATTGTATGTTGACGATAAAAGTCTTCGAAAACTCACTGGGTTCAATGCCCAAGACGGCCTCGGTGATAATCATGTGGCCAGTGGAACTGATGGGTAAAAATTCGGTAATGCCTTCTACAATAGCGATAATTAGAGCTTGTAGCCAGGTCATTTTTTAACTTTTTTCCCAGGGTTCCACATGATGGCAAAGATTTCGATGATGAATCCAGCAATAATCAAGATGGGTGAAAGTGTAAGTCGCCTGAAATTGAATAAATCGTAATTAAATACTTGAGGGTCATCACTTCCTCCGCCTATCATCAATAAAAAGCCAATGATGAGAACGACTATGCCAATAACCATCAGAATATAGTTCTGACGTTCAAAAGCAAATCCGGCTTGAGGTTTTTCTTCTTCTTTTGCTTTTTTAGAGGTAACTATCGTTTTTTTTTCCATAAGAGAAAAGTTATTACATATACAGCTTGTCAATATTCATATTGAGGAAACGCGTAACGGCGATATAATTCGAAATTACCGAGATCAATGCGCTGGTAACTATCATAGCTCCAGCAATTATCATTAGAATATGAAAGTCGGCCAATGTTTTAAGTTCGGGAATTTTCAAATAAGCAGCATAGAGCAAAATTGAAAGCAAGATGATAGCAAAAATCGCACTGAGTATACCATGCCACAAACCCTTTTTAACAAATGGAGCTCTTATGAAACCGCGAGTGGCTCCCACCAGCATCATACTTCTAATGATAAAGCGTTTAGAATAGACTGAAAGTTTTATGGTATTATTGATCAAACCAATTGAAATGAGAAACATCAAAAACGATAGAACGGCAATAATGATACTGATGATATTCAGATTTTTATTTACACTGTTGATGAGGTCTCTTTGATATTCGATTTGGGCCACTTTAGGATTTTGCTTAAGGTGCTTTTCGATATATTGGATGGAATCGGGATGGGTATAATCCGCATTTAATCTTATTTGCAGGCAAGGCAAGAGGGGGTTATAGCCGAGGAAACCAATAAAATCCTCTCCAAGTTCCTTTTTTAGTATTTGCTCGGCTTCTTCAGGCGATATATAATGTGTCGAGGTAACCCACCTCGTGGTATCCAAGCTTTTTTTTAAACGCAGAATTTCAGTTTCACGTGCATTCTTCTGGAAATAAATGGTTAAACCAAGATTCTCTTTTACATACCTCGATATTTTGTGTGCATGAAGCCCAATCACTCCCCAAAGCCCAAGCATGAAAAGTACCAGTGTTAGACTCACGATGGTAGTAATATATGCTGAGCGTAAGCGTTTGCGTGTAAGTGTTTCTTCCTGCGACAAAGAAATAATGTTTAAAGATTCTGCAAATTTAGGAATTAAAGCCTTTAGAAAAGGATTAGGATTTTCTCATTTGTTTCACCTTGTGAATCAATTGGCGAGTAGAACCATCATGTGTTTGAATGGGATCATCGTGGGCCAGTTCGGGAATGATATTGTTGGCAAGGCTTTTCCCGAGTTCAACACCCCACTGGTCGAAACTGAAGATATTCCAAATGATGCCCTGTACGAAAGTTCTATGCTCGAAAAGAGCTGTAATGGCTCCGAGATTATAAGGCGTAAGTTGCTGATAAAGCAAGCTTATCGAAGGAATATTTCCTCTAAAAACGCGGAATGGAAGTAATTTATTAATTTCTTCTTCATTAAAACCTTTCGACAACATTTCAGCTCTCACTTCTTCGGCTGTCTTGCCCTTCATCAAAGCTTCGGGCTGAGCAAAGAAATTTGATAACAAAAGCTGATGATGTTCACTTAATGGAGTTAAAGGTTTGGCGGCAGCCATAAAAATACAAGGAATCATTTGAGTTCCCTGATGAATGAGTTGATAGAACGAATGTTGACCATTTGTACCAGGCTCACCCCAAATTACCGGACTTGTTTTGTAGGAAACAGGCAATCCGCTGCGGTCGATCGACTTGCCATTACTTTCCATAATGGTTTGTTGCAAATAAGCAGGAAATCTTTCGAGATACTGGTCGTAAGGCAAAATGGCTTCTGTGGCACAATCGAAGAAGTTGGTGTACCAAATGCTCAAAAGAGCCAGCAATATTGGGAGATTGTTTTCGAAGGGAGTTTCTCTGAAGTGATGATCCATAGCTTCAGCACCTTTTAATAGTTCTTCGTAACTTTCATAACCAATTTGCAATGCAATGCTCAACCCTACGGCTGACCACAATGAAAATCGACCGCCTACATAATCCCAGAAATGAAATATGTTTTCAGGATCGATCCCAAATTCCATTGCCGCCGGGGTATTTGTTGAGATAGCCACAAAATGTTTGCTGATGTCTTCCGCTTTACCGCCCTGATTAATGAACCATTGTCGGGCAGTTTTTGCATTAGCCAGTGTCTCCTGAGTCGTAAACGACTTCGAAACGATAAGAAATAAAGTCTCTTCGGCATTCAAATGGCGAAGAGTTTCATAAATATGACCTCCGTCAACGTTCGATACGAAAAATACCCTTAATCTTTCGTGACCATAAAACTGCAACCCTCTGCAAACCATAGCCGGGCCAAGATCGCTACCACCAATTCCAATATTGACGATATTCCGTATGGGCTTACCGGTATATCCTTTCCAATCACCATTTCTTACCTGAGTGCTAAAAATTTTCATCTGATTACGTACGGTTCGTATTTCTGGCATTACATCCCTGCCGTCAAGAAAAACTGGATCATCGCCAAGGTTGCGTAAAGCAAAATGTAAAACAGCTCTTTTTTGCGTTTGATTGATTTTTTCCCCTCTAAACATTTGCTCTATGGCTTCGGCGAGATGGCACTCCCTGGCAAGTTCTATAAGCAATCGCATAGTTTGTTCGTCGATATGCGTTTTCGAATAATCAACGAACAAGTTCTGCCATTGAAGAGAAAATTTTTGTGCTCTGTTGTTATCACTTTCGAATAATTGATTCAGACTTTGCTTGCCGATGCTCGTGAAATAATTACTTAATTTTTTCCAGCTTTTGGTTGTTGTAGGATCTATCGTTGGTAACATATCGAAAAAATATATTGATGAGTTAGAATAACATTTATCATGATGCAAAAATAAAAAATCCCAGCGCTATTCACACCGGGATTTTCAATGCCTTCGGACAAAGATGTGGGATTCTACAGGGGGTGTACAGTAAACTGGATACTTTGATTCAACTGTATGGTAACATTTTGAGCAGGCAACAGCGAGGGCTCTATGGTGTAATAGATTCTGCCAGTATAATGCTTCATTTTGAATAACGAAGTAAGATCGGCAGTATCCAGAATCAATTCAATTTCAGTGGCATTGGCATTGATATTGCCAGTATGAGCCACTTGCATCTCCTGATTGCTGCTGTTGAACAATACCAAACGAGAGTTGATCAAAAACTGAAAATTTGCTCCTGCTGGATAAATGATGCGCAAGGTTGCTTTCGTAAGTTTCCCATTTTCGATGGAAAACGAATTCAATGAATGAGCTTCCTGAATACTATCGAGATTTAAATAAACATTGAAATCTTTGTAGTATTCCTGAGTTGAGGAGTTTTTAGCAGATGCCACTAAATTAAAATTAAGGGATGGTAAATCCATCTTAACATCGAATTTGGCAAGATTTTCCACTTTATCGCACGATTGCAGTCCACCTAATAAAATGACACCACACAAGGCCATTCCTAAAAAACACACTACTCTTTTCATGGGATTTTGGATTATTTGATTGCAGGATTTTAATCTTACAAAATTACAGGATATCTCACTCTTTTTATCATCTTTTATAACAAACAGACTAAATTTTTTAAAATTTTTCGATTTTTTTAGAAGATTGCGAAAAAGGCATAGAATTTCGATGGTCATTTGATTTTCAGTTAATTTTGTAACGAAAATGAACAGACGTATTCTCGCTATTATCATCTTTTTAATGGGCTTTGTATTGGTGGTCCTATTGTTTATTCAGGTTTACTGGATCAGGAATGCTCTCATGCTGCGTGAAGCTGCATTTACGGCAGGGGTTGAAGAAGCCGTATCGAATGTTGTGCTTTCTTTAGAGAGGATCGAATCTGGCAAGCGTTTGCGCAGCTTCAAGGAAAGTGCCCGACTTTACCGAAAGATCGATTCGTTGAATTATTTAATCGATAAGCGTTACCATGAGCTAACTGGGGAAGATGGCAGTTCGGCAGCCGATGTAAAAGCACGTCGAAAAATAATTCAGGATCGTAAATCATGGCGTACTCTGCGTGATTTAGACACAACTTCAGAATTTCGTGAAAATAGGAATATTCAGGAAGAACTCGATTCTTTAATCGAGCCAAAACAAATTCAAACTATACAAACTCGATCTGTAAATATCGAAGATGATCCTGTTTACAAAAGACTGCAAAAACAAAGAGAAAGCGTAGTGGAGGAGCTGATGAGCCGTTCTCTTATCTATGATGCAGCTCTTGGTCGTTTCGACGATATCATCGAAATGCCACTCGAAAAAAGAATACAACCCGGTGTAGTAGATTCTATGCTGGCAGTAGAGCTTCAGAATAAAGGCATCAAGACGGAATTTGAATTTGGTATATACGATACGAGACGCGATAGTCTCATTTATCAAAAAACTGGCAAGTTTACTCAGGAGCTTCTGAATAAAGCCTTTGCTGTTAATCTGTTTCCCCGTCAACCTGGCAAAGATAAAGCCATCCTGCTGGTTTATTTTCCCTACGAACGACAGTATATGGTTCAACAGATATGGTGGTTGCTTTTACTTTCCATTCTTTTGGTTGGTACATTTATTGCCATATTCTATAAAACCATTTCAACTATTCTGTATCAAAAGAAATTATCGGATATGAAGAACGATTTTATTAGCAATATCACACACGAATTCAAGACTCCGGTTTCAACGATTTCGCTTGCGTGTGAAGCCTTGAACGATCCCGATGTGGTAAAAACACCCGCTATGGCTTCGAACTATATTCAGATAATTACCGACGAAAACAGACGTTTAGGTACAATGGCTGAAAAAATTCTCATAGCATCGGTACTCGAGCAGGGAAAACTCGAATTGAACATGGTACCTTGTGCGATGCATGAAATAATTACAGAATGTGTCCAAAAGGTTGGTATACAGGCAGAAACCGCCGGAGGCAGCATACAAACATCCCTCCAAGCCCTACACGACATGGTGCGGGGCGACCGCCTGCACCTTACAAGCGTCGTAGTAAACTTACTCGATAATGCCATTAAATATTCTCCCATAAGGCCTACCATCAGGATAAATACTTATAACCGCGATCAGAATTTTGTATTCGAAGTGATTGATAATGGCATCGGAATTAGTAAAGAAAATCAAGGAATGATTTTCGACAAATTATACCGTGTTCCTACAGGAAATATTCACAATGTGAAAGGATTTGGATTGGGCTTGAGTTATACAAAAGCCATCGTGGAGGCCCATCAGGGAAATATTTCAGTTAGCAGTGAATTGAAAAAAGGAACTACCTTTACGGTAACCTTGCCCAATTTTGAACCATAACTACACCACCCTTAGAAGACTTTTGCTTTGAAAATGTCAATTTTATCCGAAAATGAAAAAGTTAAAGATACTGCTGGCCGAAGACGACAAGAATTTAGGAACCGTATTGAAGGCCTATCTGGATGCCAAGGGTCATGACACTATCCTTGCCATAGATGGCGAAGAAGCCCTCAAATTGTTTTATGCAGAGGATTTCGACTTCTGCATATTGGACGTGATGATGCCTTTGAAAGATGGATTTGCTGTGACAAAACAAATCCGCAAATCCAACAAAACCATCCCTATTTTATTTTTAACGGCCAAATCTCAACCACACGACATTATAACGGGTTTCAATACAGGAGCGGACGATTATATTACCAAGCCATTCCGGATGGAAGAACTGATGGCACGCATAAAAGCCATCATGCGAAGAACTACTTCTGGCCTTCAGGACGACCTGACCCACCAAGTATATCATATAGGTAACTATAGTTTCGACTTTACCAGTCAGATTCTAAAAATTGGAGATACTGAATTCAATCTTACGGCCAAGGAAGCAGAACTGCTGAAAATCCTGGTCGAAAATGCCAATGAAGTTATCGATAGAAGCATCATCTTGCAAAATGTCTGGAAAGATGATTCTTATTTTACTGCTCGCAGCATGGATGTATACATTTCACGATTGAGGAAATATTTACAGGAGGACCGTCGTGTGCAAATCATTAATAGCCATAAAGTGGGTTTTCGGCTCGTGGTTCCCGAAGATTAGGAAAAACTTTCGATGGCTTTGATCCCTTTGCGATTCAATACGATACGGTATCTGCGGTAGGTAGTTTCATTTTCATAGGTCATTTGCATGATCATATTGATATAATATATTCGCTCGCCATTAATGATAGCATAACCCTTATTTTCGTCGGGTATAAAAAGAGGCACGGCAGGATCATCCATCTTCTGCATGAAACTATCTACATTCAATCGCAATATTTCGTTGATACCCAAAGTAGAATAAGGGCTTACTTCATCGAGTTTTTCACGGTCTAAGTGAATTATTTTACGGTACAGAATGATTTTTTCGGTATCATAACGGTTGTTAACCTCCAGAATAGGTGATCTACCTCTCATCTTCATTACGTTAGGCAGAACCTTTTTCTCGGGAATAAAATCCATGCCTTCTTTACTTACGCCAATCTTTATGTTGTTGAGGGAAATTTCGGTTTTATGATCGAAATAGCGATGTCCCAGGCGCGTAGCAAAATAATACCTGAAAAGTTCCTTTATCCTGTCTTTCAGCATGTAGCTCACCACCAAAGCCACAAACAAGGGCATAGTCAGATTGCCATATTTGATTTGAAAAGTAAAAGCCACCGCAGTTGCAAAAACCATCGAAAGCCCTGCCGCCAGGCTAAAATATATTTGTTCGACCCAAATACCCTCTTTCTTTTTTTCTCCTGTGAGGAAGAGTTCACTTTCGGCAAATTTCTTCAATAAATTTAAACGGAAAACTAACTCTCGATTTCGCGTAGGGCTTTTTTCCTCAACTACAAGGTAATTGTGTTCCTTTTTATATTTAATCTCCTCCTCTATTATCGCCAGTAATTGCCTCTGCCAGCTTTTGCTGAAGCTAGGATGGCTTTCTTTCAAGCCAGACAACAATTTGAAGGCATGCTCTTCGATTAAGTTGCTCATGAATTCATCTCCAAAGGAATAATAATTCATGAGGTCTTCGCTTATGGTAGGAGCGTTTATGATGTAACGCAAATCGCGATAGCGCCGAGTGATATGCAGGACATTCTTACAAAATTCATCTATCAGGTAAGAGGTATCGGCAGGAAGTTTATTGTTGAGAATATGTTGAATTTCTTCTCTTAATGAGCTTTTTAAGATAGAAAGAAACATTTTGATATGATATTCATATTCAGCGGCCAGAGTGCGGGTAGGCAAAGAAGCCACCTTTCGAAAAGCCGTCGTGAGAAATTCCAATGGAGAATTTTCACCATCGGCGATATCTCGTAATAAATACACTGGAGTAATCAGCCGTATATTGGATTTCAAATCGTGATAAAAACTGTTTTTACTATAGGTAGAGTGATTAATATCAAGTGATGCAGGAATAAATAACCATGTGTTTACAGCAAATTCACTCTTTTTGGCTTTGCGCCTTGCAGCCAGCCGCAACTTTATCTCGACCGAGAATTTATCGTGAATTTTTACTTGTTCTTCTATCATCTCATTCTTAAATAATTATTTGTACTTAAAATAACGATAAAATAGTGATAGCTCGAGGTTGTATCAGAACTCTATATTAAAATAATCCAAAGAGGCCATTCGGTGTAATTCCCATCAATCTAAACCATGTTTCGCCCGCCACGATGTTCAGAAACCATGCAATGGTCATCATGGTAATGCCATAGCGGAAAGTATCGGTCAAGCTGTAATGCCCGGTTTCATAGAGCAGTGCCGCCGGTTTCGAGTTAAACGGGAGTACATAAACATGTTCAGTCATAAAGGCCACTGGCAATGCAAGACTTTCGATGCTGTATCCGAAGCGGGTAGCTACTCCGATAGCGATAGGAACGAAAATCATAGCCCGCATGGTTTTTGATTCGAATAAGAGGGCGCTGTATACCATAACGCCCGTCAGCAAAAGATAAAGAGCCCAGAAAGGAGTATTTTGTGTCATGCCCAGATGATCGAAAAAAGCATTTACGCTAATGGCAGGAAGATCGGTAGCAGAAAATCCGGCTCCAAGAGTATAAGCTCCGGCCGAGAAAAGCATCAGATGCCAGGGAATATCGACCTCATTCCATGTAAGGATACCAATACGGGGCAATAGAGCAACGATGGCACCTAAAAATGCAACTGCCGTAGGGCTAATCCCATGCAGCCGATCGGTTGACCAAAAAGCCAGAATGGTTATAAAGAGAATGATAGCTTTTTTTTCTTTTCGGCTCATAGGGCCAAGTTCATTATAAACCTCTCGCAAACGATCCATCCCACCTTCGATTTGAGGGAGACGTTCTTCGGGTTTCAAGGGGAAAAATACTCTCATAGCCAATAAATATCCTATGAGCATCAAACCAATGGCCATGGGAAACATCGCCATAAGCCAATCGGAGAAAAATATCCTTGCGCCCGTTGCACCCGCAATAATAGAAACTGCCAGTAGATTGGCTCCCGAGCCCGTAAGAAATCCACTAGCCCCTACATTAATGTATAAGAGGTTTTGCAACACTATACTTCGGCCGAAGTTATTGCGCTGATCTCCTCCTCGAGCTCCGTAAATTGCAGCTATAACCATGAAAATAGGCAATAAAATGGCAGCCTTGGCCGTAGTGGCTGATATGAAGGCCGATAAAACCACGTTGATTACCAAAAAACTCAGAAAAATTCCCGATGCACTTTGTCCAAATTTCAGTAGAAACCACAGAGCAAACCTCTTGGCAACCCCCGTACTTACAAGCATACTGGCCAAGACAAACGACATGATGTTCAGCCACATCACAGGATGACCCAACTGCGCAAAAGCCTCCTTTTCGGGCAAAACCCCAGTAAGAACTATAGAAATGATGACTATGAGCGAAGTAAGGTAATTTGGAATAGCTCCAGTAATCCATAAAATAAGACTGGCAGCAAAAATAGCCAGCATATAGCAGTTGTTCCTGTAAAAAACCTTACTCCCCACCCTATCGAAAACTTCCTTAGCACCTTTTGTGAGTTTCTCCGGGTCGAAGCTTTGAAGAAATGAGGGCTTCAACACGAAAGCCAATAATAGGAAAACGATCAAAGCCAAAGGTGGACCTATAAACGATAAAAATTTTTCGGTCTTATTTTTTTCACGTTTGGGGAGTTTTTCGATCTTATACTGATTCATATCGAGCGGATCGAAAGTCTGCTCTATGATATCCATTTCTGAGTGATTAAGAATTCAACGAATCAATGAATACATTTTAAAAACTTAGATAAAAGTGAAAGATCCAGTCCGAAGAGACATTCCTCTCCGGACTGGATCTTCGAGGGTGGAGTGGTTTACCAGCACGAATAAGGATTTTTCATCAGCATGGAATTGAAGTAACGAGGGTCGCCGGTTACTTCTTCGCCTAACCATTCGGGCTTTTCGAAGGGTTCGTCTTCACGCTGCAATTCAACCTCAGCTAAAACCAATCCTTGGTTTTCTTCATAAAACTCATCTACCTCATAGGTATGCTGCCCAGCCTTGATTAGATAGCGGGTTTTATCTATTACCCCAGGTTCGCATATCTTCATCAATTGCTCGGCATCCTCGAGTGGAATTTCCATTTCCCACTCAAAACGGCTAGCTCCTGATTCATTGCCAATTCCTTTTACGGTGATATAGCCTTTGTTTCCTTTGATCCTCACTCGTACTGTTCGCTCAGGTACTGAAGAAAGATAACCCTGAGTGATACGGGTAGCTTGATGAGCAAAGGGTTTAAAATCACCTTTTACAAGGAATTTTTTTTCGATTTCTTGTGCCATAATTTATTCGTTTGCAAGGGGTTTATGAATCATTCCTATTACCCGTTTGATAGCTTGAAGATAATTGATATTTTCAACACCTTCGAGTTTTAAATCGCTAATGGTTTTCAAGATATCGTCTATTTCGGTGGATTCGGAACTTACGCTTACGACTCTTGCCCCGTTGATGAGTACAACGGCATATTCGCAAATCGTATTGTTCACCATATAACCGAAACGTTGTTTATGCACGCGTACTGCACCTAAATCAGGATGTTGGTAAACGATTTGCAAAAATTCGTCGAAAGTATATTCTTCTTTGTTAAGATTAGGCAAAGGGAGCTGAAAAGACATGAAGACCTCCGAAAGAAGTGATGAAGTTTTCATAGGAAACTCGCCTTTCATAAGTGGATTCCATTGTTCGAGTCCATGCGAAATATTTACCAGAGTCTTGATATCCATTTTTCCATCGCGGATCTTGGTATTGTTCACATCGTTGGTGCGGGAAATGATGTAGATTTCGTCGGAGTGTCGTTCCCAAACATTTTCGGGAACGGGTACCGACAGACGCGACATGCGAAATGCAGCATTATCGAAGTTTTGACCAAAACTGCGGAATTCAAATCTTGGTTTGGATATTTTTCCGATTTCGAGGTTTTCAGCCATAGAAATTCATTTTAGTCGGTTAGTTTATTATTTACGTTTTGGCAATGTTGATGCATTGTTATTCGAGCTGCCACGAGTAATTTCGGTAAAGATGAAGAAATTATCGCTGCCATCAGGTTTTCTGCCATACGATTGAGTTACATCGAGTGCTGGAAAAGTAACTTCGTCTACCACCGTTCCTTCGGGATTTTCGAGCCATACAGTTTCGCCATTGCTGCTCAGGCCAAAAGCACTTGCAGCAGCATCATCTGTTATAATTACATAAAACCCATTCGCAGGTATAACTTCGCCCGCAGGAAATTCTTTCTTGGGTTTCGTTCCCGCCTGTCCGCCATTATCGTATATTTTCCAACCCGTAAGATCTACATCCTGAGTTGCTGCATTGTAAATTTCGATCCAATCGGGATTCGTATCATCACCTCTCGAAAATATCTCATTGATTTTCAGAATCACAGAAGCCGGAGGAGTGGAATTATCATTTGGGGCCCCAGGTGTTATTACGTACAAAACCTGAAGATTATCGCTTCCATCAGGATATCGGCCATACGATTGACCTACTTCAAGGGCTGGGAAGACTACTTCATCCGCCACAGTGCCATTTGGTTTTTCGAGCCACACCGTTTCTCCGCTACTGCTTAAGCCAAAGCCACTGGTAGCCGTATCATCCACTATAATTACATAAAATCCACCAGCATCAATAGTTGCTCCCGATGGAAATTCCTTCTTGGGTTTGGTCCCAGCCTGACCTCCATTATCGTAAATTTTCCAGCCAGTCAAATCGACGGTTTCAGTTCCAGCATTATAAATTTCAATCCAATCGGGGCTTATAGCATCCCCACGTGAATATATTTCATTAATTTTCAATACTACTGCTGCTGGAGGAAGAGAATTATCGTTGGCTGTTCCGGGAGTAACCACATAAAATACCTGGAAGTTATCGCTCCCATCGGGATATCGTCCATAAGATTGTCCGGTTTCGAGAGCCGGGAAAGTTACATCATCGCCTATGGTTTCATCGGGTTTTTCGAGCCAAATTTCTTCTCCATTGCTGCTCAGTCCAAAACCACTGGCAGAGCCATCGTCCACCGTAATTACAAAAAATCCTCCCGCAGGAATACTTGTGCCTACAGGAAACTCCTTTTTGGGTTTCGTACCTGTTTGGCCGCCATTATCATAAATTTTCCATCCACTAAGGTCAACAGATTGATTGCCGGCATTGAAAATTTCGACCCAATCGGGAGTAGTGGCATCACCCGTAGAATAAATCTCATTGATTTTTAGATTCGCTACCGGTCCAATACCTGGTGAGTTTGAGGTTCCTTTGGTAATAGTACTGAGTATCTGCCAGTTGGGGCTGCCATCTGGGAAACGTCCATAGCTTTGAGTGGGTTCTAAAGCTGGGAAGGTTACGTCGTCGATGATGGCTCCTTTATTGTTTTCGAGCCATATTTCTTCGCCTCCGCTACTTAGGCCAAAACCACTCTCGGATGCATCATCCACAACAATTACCAAAAAACCATGAGCCGGAATGACAGAACCTTCGGGAAAAGCCTTCTTGGGTTTGGCTCCCGACTGACCGCCTGCATCATAAATCAAATATCCACTAATATCCATCTGAACATCAGAATTATTGTAGATCTCCACCCAATCGGGATCTTCAGGTACTCCACGAGTATATATCTCGTTGATAAGAATAAATATAGCCGGTGCACCTACTTTATACGAAGCTGGCATTTGAGGTGCACTCGAAGGATAATACGACTTCATGCCATTGATGTTTTCAGCTTCAATATAATAGGAAACCGTAATATCCTTGTTTTGTCCCGGTATCTGGCCCTTGTAGAAATTTGCTGTATCAGCCTGCATGGCAACTTTTGTAAAATCGGCAGTGGTTTTATAATAAAGATTGACCGATTTAACTCCAGCGTCGTCGGTAACTTTGGCCATGACGGTAACCACCTGTCCTTCACCAGGTGAAACTGGATTGAGAGCAACCGATTTGATTTTAGGAGGGCCTTGAAATACCTCATCTTTTACGCAGCCTTGTATAAATCCCACCAATGCTGCCATTAAAATTAAAAAGCATGTTCTTTTCATATTTCAAAAAGGTTAAGAGAGTTGAACAATTAAAAATCGATTTCGAAACGAATGGAAAACATCGAAAAATCTTCCCCAGCTTTCCCTTCGGCTTCAACCACATCGGAAGGATTTTTTGTAAGATTGCCTAAAATATCATGTCCTACGAATAGTTTTCCTTTCCCGTTAGCGTATCTGTCGTGATTGAGATAAGCATAGTTGAACATAACCTTTATGCTGGAATTTACATGATAATTGATACCTGCTGTAATTCCCTCGCCAGCTCCGCCCATTACGCCATCCATGCGACTGTTGAGGTCTAACATATCGTAGCGAAGGGCAAGTTCTATATCACCCCATTTCCTTCCTCTCGAAGGTTGGGTAAACTCGCCATCACTTTGATTATATCGATATTCACCTCCAAAAAGCATACAGCTTCCCATGACATAAAATCCGTTGAAGTTTTCGGTGGGCAAATCATTTTTGCGATGGACATCAGTCAATAGGTATTCTCCCTGTATCCTGAAATTATGATAGTAGGCCGCCAGCTCGAAACCATTTTGCCATGTATAATCCACATTGAGTATGTTATCGGTATCGAGATATTTCTTGCGATTGATACTAGTAAGAGAACGCGTACTGAAACGAACACTCCCCGGAATCTCGGCGTCGGTTTTGGGAGTACGGTAAGAAGTTGATGCGCCTAAATGAATCCCATAGCCAGATTTATTGTTAAGGGGCATGAAGACAAGTTTACCCGTAAGGGAATATCCCTCGTCTATACCAAGGTTCTTGTTATTGTCGACCGAATAAGTTCGTTCTTCCAGATCACTTACGTCCTGAAAGTAGATGCCTCCAATAGCCAGTAACCAATTGTAATTATATTGCAACGCCATACCAATATGACGTGAAGGAGCAAAAGCCGATACAGCCATTGGCCTTTCCATGAAAGTTAAGTAGCGAGAGGTGGTAGTAGATTCCATCGAAAAGCTTTCCTTGAAGTTACCAGTTCTTATTATCCAATGCTCGTTAGGAATGTATGCTAGGTAAGCATCCTTGAGTTCGAGTTCAGAATTGGCAAAGTCAAGGTCTAATTCCCCATACCATTTCTCGTTTAATTCGGTTTTCATGGCCAGACGAGCCCGGCGTATCGATGTGCCATTCCCTATCTCATTGTAAGTATCACCGGTAAATATAGCGCCATCTACCTGAACGCGTGTATCGAACCAGATTCTCTGCTTCTGGTCACGACTTTCGAATACAAGTACTCCACCTCTGCGTTCTGCAATCAGTGGAATACGATCTACAGCAACACCATACTGATTGTATCGAATGGTGTCAGCCTCCTTTTGAGCCCACAAGGGAATTCCTATAAGCATGAGAAGGGCAGAAAATAAATAAGAGAGTTTTCGGTTCATAAGATTTTATTTTTAAAGTGAGGGATTCATGATGGCAAATTTAAGTAAAATAGCAGATTATTAGTAAGATAATGCTTATTCCGATAAAATATTTCCATGTAAGGTAACTTCAATTTTAAGAAAAGGTTCCGAAAAACAACACGATATTCTTTTCATCGGATTTTCAAATTTACGGTTATAATCATTATCAATACTTTAAAGACCAAATATCAACAATTTTTTACTCCCCAAACAAGGTATTTTCATAGCATAGACAATATGGCCGTTCTATTCGAAAATTATTGGTAAGTGTTAGCAAGTTGTAATCCTAAGACGAAATATCAACCATCTTTCCCCAATTGATTGATTAACAATATATTTTCAAAATTTCAAACTTTTACAGGCTACTAAAAGAAGCTTATTATTTAACACTTTTTTTTACGCCGATATATCCAATTTTTTATGAAACCATTGATATACATGGCGACTTCATCCATAATGGTTTGAAACAACAAATTTCATTTTCTATTTTCGACAAGGCGTGGAATACTAAGTGGTACGCGGTGCTTAGTACATGGCGAATGGGAGATGGTGGTGAGTGAAAAAAGGCGAAAGATGTTGCGTGTGGCGGGGCATTTTGGAGGTTGGTGTAAAAAATGAAAGTTGTGTAAGGGGTATAATGCAATGTTATAGTTTAAGGTATGTATCGAACAGCCGAACGAGAATGAATAAGGCCGGGATATTTTTAAAAAATTTCCAAATTGCAAACAAAAAAACCGGCTCTGATTTTATAATGAGTCGGTTTTGGGTGACTATGCGAATAATAATTTTATTGCAGGGTAAACTTTATGGGCATGTTAAATTGTACACGTACAGGCTTTCCTCTTTGATTACCAGGAATCCATTTTGGCATCATTTTTACGACTCGAATAGCTTCTTCATCACATCCGCCTCCTATACCTCTGATTACCCTAACATTACTTATGCTACCATCGGGTTCTACGACGAAAGTTACATAAACCACTCCCTGTATCCCTGATTCACGTGCCATTTGAGGGTATTTAATATTTTCGAGTAAAAATCTCGTACGGGCTTCTTCACCTCCTGGAAATTCGGGCATGGATTCTACTATTGTAAAAATTTCTTGCTCTTCGATATGTTCTTCTTCTTTGCTGATATTTTGTACAGGTATGTATTCTTGTACAACAGTACTTTGCGTTGCTTCGGCATCAATGGTAAAATCTGTTTCGATATTGGCATTATCGTCAACGATATTCAGAACCGTAACCTGTTGAGGTGGTGGAGGTGCAGCTTGAGGGGTTTCCTGTTTGGTAATTTCGACCATTTCTTCTGGAATATCTATAGCCTGGCGCTGGAATACTTCAACTTGCTTTTTCTCATAAGTTTTCCATTCGAAGGCAACTAAAATAAGCCCCAACGCAATCACCAGACCAATTTCTACAAAAATTCCTCTTTTTTCTTCTAAGTCGGCTTTGGGCGATTTTTTCTCAATCATAAGACGAAATTTTTAAATTATCTGCTAAACAAATAACGTGCTAAATTACTCACTATTTCTTTTCAATGAAGAAAATTTTCGAATTTTTCACTTTTTCTTTGATCATAATAGGATGAGAGTTGAAAAATTCAACCCCATAGAATAGGATAACAAGAAGCTCTGGTTCAGAGAGATTCGATGAATTCCTTATAAGACTGGCTGTCGAGCAGATCATCCAGTTCGCTGGGGTTAATCAGAGTGATTTTTACGATCCAGCCTTCGCCATAAGGGTCTTTATTCAACAAATCGGGTTTTTCGATGAGTTTTTCATTAAACTCGACAATTTCACCCGAAACGGGCATATAAATATCTTCGACAGTTTTTACTGCTTCGATGCTTCCGAGGCTTTCTCCTTTGTTTAGAATTTCACCCTCAGTTTCCACCTCTACATAAACAATATCACCCATCTGGCTTTGGGCATAATCGGAAATACCTATCCATGCCGAATTGCCTTCCACCTTAATCCATTCATGATCACGAGTGTACTTTAGGTTATCTAATATGTTCATTTTATTGTTTTTTGATTTTCGATTTGCTTGCAAATATAAAGTTTTCTTTCAAGTGGTGATACAAGAAATAAAATTTCCCAAAAATCAAATAAAGAAGCATGAAAGGTTCAAAACTTCATAAACATAATTTCTGTAATCTGTAGAAAAAACAAATTTGGATTCAAATGGAATGCAAGAAATCTGCGACCAGGTGAATGGCTTCCTGGATAGCTTGCTGCAATTGATCGTTCACGATAACAGCGTCGAAGTAAGTGGCGAAGGTAAGCTCGTAGGCAGCCTTGCCCAAACGTCGAGCAAGCGATTCTTCGGTTTCGGTGCCCCTGTTGCGCAGCCTCTGTTCCAAAATCTGTAACGAGGGTGGCTGAATAAAAATGGTCAAGGATTCTGATTGGAAAATATTCTTCAAATTGAGAGCTCCTTTCACATCAATGTCGAACACAGGATTTTTGCCTAGGGCCCAAATTCTTTCTAACTCGCTTTTCAGAGTTCCATAGTAAATTCCGGGATAAACTTCCTGCCATTCGATGAATTCCTCGTTTGCAATTTTCTTTCGAAATTCTTCAGTACTGATGAAATAATAATCCACACCATTGATTTCATTTGGGCGCTGTGGCCGGCTTGTGGTGGAAACCGAAAAAGCCAGTTCGGGGAATTGTTTCAAAACAGCCTTGACGATGGTCGTTTTACCTCCACCCGAAGGAGCTGAAAATATCAGCATCTTCCTGTTCATGACTTCATAAGACATTCAAAAGTTGTTCCTTGATCTTTTCGAGTTCATCTTTCATAGATATGACGATTCTCTGTATCTCGGCATGATTGGCCTTCGATCCCAATGTATTGATTTCTCGCCCAATCTCCTGGGCAATAAAACCAAGTTTTTTCCCCTGTGATGATTCTTCTTCGAGCGTTCGAAGAAAATGATGCAGATGCTTGGAAAGACGGGTTTTTTCCTCTGTAAAATCAATTTTCTCGAGCCAATAAATCATTTCCTGCTCAAAACGGTTTTTATCATAAGATGGCTGAATGGGCAAAGCCATCAATTCCTTCAAAATTTTGTTGCGCACCAAATCGATGCGTTCCTCCTCGTAGGGTTGAATGCTTTGAAGCAATTTTTCTATACATCCAATTCGCTGGCCAATATCTTTTTCAAGAACCGAACCTTCTTCCTTTCTAAAGCCAATTACTTGACACAAGGCATCCTTCAGACCTCCTATCAAAAGATCCCATTCTTCTTGATTTATCTCGGAATCAATCATTCTAAATACTTCAGGCATTCGCGAAATAATACCAATATAATCGGTTTGAACTCTATCAAGGCCGAGTTCCTTTTCGAGAGTTTTTAACTGATCGAAATAATTTTTAGCCACGGCCATATTCAGGATAGCTGCATGTGAAGAATTAGTAAAGTCAACATTGATAGAAACATCGATTTTCCCTCTTTCGAGAGAATCAATGACGGTATTTCGAATTTCATATTCTTTTTCGCGATATATCACAGGAAGTTTCAAGTTTAAATCAGCTTGCCTGCTATTGAGTGAACGGACCTCGATGGTAATGTTTTTTCCCTTGGCCAAAACCTGAGTTTTCCCAAAACCCGTCATGGATTGTATCATTTCATTTGAGCTTTATCTGCAAAATTAAAGGGAATTATATTAAATAGTATTATTAACCGACAAAATTCTAAAAGTTCCTAAACATTTTTTATATACCACTTATTCAGTTAGTTATACATTAGCTTT
>MWFC01000026.1 GCA_002071415.1 Bacteroidetes bacterium ADurb.Bin012 | reverse complement strand
AGTGCATATTCGCATATGCAGTAAACCAAGGATGGAAGTACAAAAAATTTATAAAGCAATGGGATATGAAATGATGCCATTTTACAGGAAAAAATTTGTGTTTCCCGAAAGTTGAAAGTTAAAGATTCAAGTTGCTGTATACAAAGAAATTGCATCCCTAAGGCTCTCAAGTTGGGTTAAATTTTTGTAGTTGCTTCGAAAGTAAAATCGTGGCTTTTGTTTCCTCAAGAAGAGAGAATTATTGTTTATCCCGTGATATGAGAAGGGAGTATAGGCAAACACAAAAAACTGCTCCTTTGCCCGGGGCGAAAGGAGCAGTTATAGAACAAAGGAACAATATCCGACGCTTAGTACATATCACCCATTCCACCGGGCATACCGCCGCCCATGGGAGCGGGTTTATCTTCTTTTATTTCTGAAACTATGCATTCGGTAGTAAGGAGCATTCCGGCAATAGATGCTGCATTTTCGAGGGCGATGCGGGCTACTTTAGTTGGATCGATTACACCCGTTTGCATAAGGTTTTCATATTGTTCAGTACGGGCATTGTAACCGAAATCATCTTTTCCATCGCGAACTTTCTGAACGACGACCGAACCTTCGAGGCCGGCATTTTCGGCGATTTGACGTAAAGGTTCTTCGAGGGCGCGGATAATGATGTTGATTCCAAAGTTTTCGTCTTCATTTTCGCCCTTCAGGTTGCGGATTTCTTCGATAGCTCTGATGAAAGCTACTCCGCCACCTGGTACGATACCTTCTTCAATAGCTGCTCTAGTGGCATGCAGTGCGTCATCAAAGCGGTCTTTGCGCTCTTTCATTTCGACTTCGCTGGCAGCGCCTACTTCGATTACTGCAACACCTCCTGCCAGTTTGGCAAGGCGTTCCTGAAGTTTTTCCCTGTCGTAATCACTCGTAGTGGCCTTTATCTGTGCTTTTATTTGATTGATGCGGGCTTCGATTTGTTTCTTTTCGCCACCACCGCTAACAATAGTGGTATTGTCTTTATCGATTGTAATACGAGCTGCCTGGCCCAAATAAGACAAATCGGCATCTTCGAGTTTGTAGCCTTTTTCTTCGCTAATAACCGTTCCACCCGTCAAGATGGCTATGTCTTCCAGCATTTCCTTTCTGCGATCGCCAAAACCAGGAGCTTTGACGGCAACCACCTTCAATGTGCCCCTCAAACGGTTGACGACTAAAGTTGCGAGAGCTTCACCTTCGAGGTCTTCCGCAATCACCAGTAATGGACGGCCGGTTTGAATCACTCTTTCCAGTACGGGCAGGAAGTCTTTCATGGCACTAATCTTCTTGTCGTAAATCAGTATCCATGGATTTTCGTATTCTACTTCCATTTTTTCGGTGTTGGTAACAAAATACGGAGAGATGTAACCGCGGTCAAATTGCATTCCTTCTACTACTTTGACGCTGGTTTCGATTCCTTTGGCTTCTTCTATGGTAATAACTCCTTCTTTGCCCACTTTACTCATAGCTTCGGCAATGAGTTTGCCGATGAAAAGGTCGTTGTTGGCCGATACGGCGGCTACTTGTTCGATTTTTTCGAGGCTGTCACCAATTTGTTGGGTTTGGCTCTTGAGAGATTTCACTACCTCAGCCACGGCTTTGTCGATGCCGCGTTTGATATCCATGGGGTTGGAACCAGCGGTTACATTTTTCAAACCATTGACATAAATGGATTGTGCCAAGAGAGTAGCAGTGGTTGTTCCATCTCCTGCATTTTCATTTGTTTTGGAAGCTACTTCTTTTACCATTTGAGCTCCCAAATTCTCGATCTTGTCTTTTAATTCGATTTCTTTTGCCACGGTTACACCGTCCTTCGTAATTGCAGGGGCTCCAAATGACTTTTCAAGTACCACATTGCGCCCTTTAGGACCAAGAGTAATTTTTACTGCGTCGGCCAGAGCGTTTACACCTCTTTTCAGAGCCTCGCGTGCTTCAAAACCATATACGATTTCTTTTGCTGCCATATTCTAAATGAATTTAATGATTTAATGTGTTGAATTGTATTGTTATGAGTTTTCATCACAGAATTGCCAGAATATCCGATTCGCGCATAATCAGATAATCCTTTCCATCGATATTGATCTCAGTACCTGCGTACTTGCCATATAAAACTACATCTCCTACTTTTACGGTAAGAGGTTCGTCTTTTTTGCCATTACCAACGGCAATTACAGTTCCTTTTTGCGGTTTTTCCTTGGCAGTATCGGGGATAATAATTCCACCCGCTGTCTTTTGTTCAGCTTCTGCTGGTTCTACCAGCACTCTGTCAGCTAAAGGTTTTAAAGTGATATTTGCCATAATACTTGATGTTTTAAAATTTCCTGTGGCGGCAAAGTCAAATATTATGCCAGAGGGGAATTAGCACGGATTTATTAGATATCATCTGAATTCGACAAACTGAAATTTTCTCGATAGACTGTGTTTTAGTGCTTTGCGTATATCCCTGAAATAAAAAAAAGTGTCAGAAAAAAAATGACAGTCTGACACTTTTTCACGTATCTATTCTATCATTGTTACTGTTCGTCAGGTTGCACGGGTTGATTGAAATTTTCCATTCCGGGAGCAGGTCGATAGTCGATTTGTTTCTTGGCAGCTTCCTGCTGGGCTTTTAAGGCTTCAGCAGCAGTGCTTTTGGTGGTTTTATTCTGGACATTTCTGGGAATTACTGCAACAGAGAATAAACTAAGCACGAGTAATGCAATTGCAAGAGTCCATGTGCTTTTCTCGAGAAAATCGGTTGTTCGACGTACACCTAAGAATTGATTGGAACCTGCAAAATTGGAGGCCAATCCACCTCCCTTGCTATTTTGAACCAAAACAACCAGCGTCAACAGGAGGCAGACTATCAATATAAGAACTGCAACAAATATATATGTACTCATAGCTTATTCTTTTTCGAGGTTTTGAATTTGGCCTGCAAAATAAGCACTTTTTTCGGGATTTAACAAGCTCAGCTTTTTATAAATTTCAATGGCTTTTTCTTTTTTCCCTTGTTGCGCATAAATTTTTGCAAGTGTTTCACTAACGATATCCTCAGTAAATGTGTTGCTTTTTTCAGAGAGATCGTCGGGATTAAAAAAACTGGTTCGTTTTCGTTCAATACGAGGTTCATCACGTATAAAACGATCGATGAGATCCATCTTCGATTGCAATCCTTCGTTTATAGTTGGTGCTGTCCAATTTTCTTCCCTACTGGAAGTTTCTAAATTAGATGAGAGAGAATTGTTCTCAAGAGGTTCATTAACTAATTCTTCAGAAGAATTTGATGTTATTTCTGAAATTGCAGAAGTATGGGAGGGTGAGCCAGAGGATGATGAGTGAAATTTTTCATCATAAGTTAATGCTTCGCGGGCGAGTTTGTCGGCCTGTATTTTGGACTGTCTGATTTGTTCGAGTTTGCGTTCGATACTTGCCAAAAGGGCTTGTTTTTTATCTATAGCAGCATCATATGGGACGAAAGTTTCGATAGGTCGAAGAGGTATGAATGGCAGGTTGGGGTTTATGTTTTCCGAGAATGTTTTGGCGGGTTGGTTTTCGCTTGATTTAGTTTCGCAAGTAAGGGGTATGAAAGTCTCGATAATACTTATAAGTTTTCTCAATACTGAACGGTCGCCGGCATAAGCGGCCGAAACTTTTAAACGGTCGAAATAGCGGATATCGTTTTTTGCTTTCAGAGAAGCAATAAGCAGCATTTGAGCGGTTTGGCAATAAGGATAAAGAATGGTTAATTCCGATAGCTCATGGATGCTGGATAAACTGATTTTTTCGGGGTTACGTAAAAATTCTATAAATTCTGTCCGGGTCATCGAATTTACCAGTTAACCACTGCTTTATTGAAAATATCGTCAACCAGAGCTTCGACAATGAGTTGAATCAGGTTATCCTGGACTGCATTCAGGTTAGCCGTAAAAGGATAATCTTCGAAACGGGTAAATGTTTGTTCGAAGTTTTGTTTTTCATCGAATTTATTGGTGAATTTAACTCTCACGCTGATGGTCAGGCGATTAAGGGCGGCTTGTTCGGTACCTTGTATGGCAACGGGTTGAGTGATATAACTGATGATGCTACCTTCTATATTTAAATCGCCGTTTCGTCGTATGAGTTGTAGGGGAGTTTGAGTAATGAAGCGGTTTCTCAGAGCTTCGGTCAATGTTTGACTGAGTGAGGGCACAACCAGTGAAGCCTGATTAGGGAAATAATCGATACTGATAGTTTTTGCTTCGATAGGGATAGAGGCTCCTGTAAATGAATAACTCATTCTGCAGCTTGAGGATACGAGGGCGATCAAAAACAAAAGGATGGTTTTTTTTACGGGCATAAGGTTTACAGAGAGATAATTCTTAAGAATCGGTAGGTTTTTCCAAAGGAGGGGTCGAGATATCCGATCGAGGGGAATTTTTTTTATTGGTATAATACATATCGAGTGAAACGATCATAGCATAGAAGGCCCAGAATGGCACGCTCAGTTTATCAGTATCGAGGAAATTATTCATGAAGCCATGAATATAATAAGTAATCAAGCCGATGATGATGCCGATAGCCAGTTGTCGGTGATGTCGTGAGCTAGCTTTGTAGTAAACTCTGAAACCATAGTAGATAGAAAAAGAAAATATAAGAACAATGAGAATTGTACCTAAGAGTCCTCTTTCAGCAAGTGGCCCGATATATTCGCTGTGGGCATTGCCTTTATCGCCAGCATTGGTCGAAATGATGGTTTTTTCTTTAGAAAGTTGATAAGGAGCATAAATAAACTGATAAGTTCCCGGACCCCATCCAACGATTGGCCTTTCCTTGTACAAACGAAGTGCAGCTTGCCAACGATTGATACGTTCGAGATTGGATGCATCGGTTCGGATATTGGCTATGGATTTAACGTGTTCTACAAAATTGGCCGAAGAATCTTGTTTGTTCTTTTCGAGGCGATCGATGATTTGCTGCTGAAAGGCGAAGAAGAGCCCGATCACGAGGATGAGTGTGGTTAAAATCCATTTGAACGGAATTTTTAAAAGAACCAGAATAAAAACGATAACTCCGCCTAAAAGTCCAATCCATGCAGCGCGGCTAAACGAAAGGTACAATCCAATTGAAAGCATGATGGTGGAGATAATGGCAAACCATTGCCAGAAGCGGCCATGGCTCTTATCGAGTGAGAGGGAAAAACTTACAGGGATTAGTAAAGCAGTAATGGCTCCATAGGCCGTATGGTCATTGTAAAAAGGATACATCACCCAGTGCCCTATTTCTTCGTCGAAACCCACCTTGGCATGGCGAATGGTCGTATAAACTATCACAATCAATAAAGAAGCGATATATACTCGAATGAATCTTCGAATATTCTTCTCGTTCTTAAAGTATAGAATTCCCATAAAATACATGGGCACAATAAACCACAATTGAGAGAGAAGGTATTTGAATGATACTAAAGGTAACTCGCTCGACAAACAGGTAATCAACATCCACGCCAGATGGATAATAATGAGTATGCTCAAAGGATGACGGAAAAACGAGCGGTCAATGTCGCTATCATAAATGATCTTTATGATGAAGAAAAGCATTAGACCAATAAGTAAAATCTCCGAAGGGACAGAAATGCTAACTCCCAGGTCAAAATCTTGTAAAACAATCGACAAAGGAGTTAAGAAGGCTACTAAAAGAATAACGATATCGAATGCAAAAACGAATAAAAGAGCAAGGGCTACTAAGATGGGAATGGCAAGAGCCCAGTAGGTATCGCGTGAAATAAGATAAGTATTCAGAAGGATGAAAGCGGCCATAATGAGGTATAACCACTTCACCTTGTATTTTTCGATAGAGCTGATTTTATGAAAAGCAGCTGACATAATTAGGCATTTTCTTTTTTTAGCCGGCTGTTCTCAATAATGCCAATCACTATAACTGATAAGAGCAGAACACTCAAAGTAGATACGAGAACGATGATCCATCTTACTGGAGTTGCCTTTTTATCGGGTACCTGAGGGCTTGATATGATGTTCGAATAGGTAAATTGACGGTCGTGATCCATGTAAGCTCGATCGTAATCTTTTTTAATTAAAGCATAATTGGCGGCTTCCTGTCTTATCAATTCCTGGAGCATAATAAGATCTCCACCTTTTTCTTCCATGTTTTTGCGAATACGCTGCACTTCGTTCGTATTGATTCTTCCTCCTCCGAAGTCGGTTGTTCCCAGATAACCCTTCACCACTTGCTGCGTTTGAAAGCTAAAGTCGAGCAGGTTGTAATTCACGCCCAAGTCGCGCATGAGGTCTTTGAGGGAATCCAACTCATGTGATTTTCGTGTAAGATAGCGTTCGTACATGGCCACCACTTCGTTGAATTTTTCGTTATGAAGGCTGGCAATCTTATGATTATAGAAATTGATAATAGAATTCACCATGTCTCTGGCCTGATAGGGATCAAAATCGTACACCTCGATAAGAACGGCTTCGTATTGTGTTTTGTTGATTTTTACGTTGTGGTTGTAATTCCAATAAAGATTCGATTTCCAATATTTCTTGGTGGTATCGATTTTATAATGTTTGATAAGACTGAATTTTTGAATTAAGCTGTCGCGTATATCGGTGGATTGCATGATCTGCAACATCTGCTCGGTGAGGCTTTCATCGGAATATTCTTTGATATTGGAAGGATACAATACGGCTGAAGATTTGTATCGGGGTTTGATGAATGAAGGACTCGAAAAGATTACTGAGAGCACGATGGTAGCCACGACTATTATACTTAAATGCCATTTCCATTTAATCAGTATTTCAATCAGTTTGAGGTTCCTAAAATAATTTTCCATGGTCAGCAAATTAAAGGTAATTGGTTCAGGTATGAAGTTTTTAAGAAAAATGAGAAATTTATGAGATTTATTGTGCAGATAAGTATCAAAATTTAGGGGGAAAGTATTATTGGGTTTGAAATTTTTTTTTTAGCTTTCAAAGAGGAGTAGTTTTCAAGGACGATGATGATGATTGTCGCCAGGAATAAGGATGAAATAACAGTAAGTGTAACGATGAGCCATCGGATGGGATAGGATTTTTTTTCGGCCTTGTAAGCTGTAGTAACCACGAATTTTTGTGGCAGGAATTCGAAGGCATCTACACGGGCTTCTTCGTATTTGGCCTTGAGGTCACTCAATTGTTTTTTTTCGAATTCGAGCTGATTTCGTATCGATACATAAGCTCCCCCATAACGTGCAAGGACATCAAGCTGGGCTTGTAGGGCTTGAATCCCGCGAGTATTTCCTCTGGCAATCTCCACAGCTAATTGCTGATTGATCATTTCGGTTTGGGTTTCATAGTCGAACACTCCTAATTCTCTGAGTTTAACCAGCGAATCTTCCATTTGCTGAATTTCGGCTTGCTTTTTAAGATATTCTCCTTCTACAATATGAAAAGCCTTCAGGGCTCTTTCGCGTTGCATGGCGGTTTTTGTACTGTCGAACAAGGCTGCAATATCATTGGCTATATCAGCTGCTGTCTGAGGGTCATGATCGAGAACGGAAACCTTTATGGCCATATTTTCAGTGCGGCGAAAAGTAATGTTGTTTTCATATTCTTTATAAAGCTTGGTGAGCCTGTATTTTTCGCGGGGCTTTATTCCATAATGGTTGGCTAAATCATATTTTGCAATGATTCTGTCTCTAATGAGATTCGAGTTGAGTATCTGCAACATTTGTTCGGCTTGTTCTTCGGCACCGAATTCGAGTACATCCTGTTGAATTCCATAAGTGTTGGATAACAATGCCTTCGAAATACTGCTCGTCGAAACAGGATACATGATCAGGGTCGACTTATACTTTGGCTTGATAAAATATGAGGAAGAAAATATGAGTGAAGCAAAGAATGCAATAATTGTTACAATTAGCAATGGTTTCCCCCATATCGAAAGGAATAGAAATAACTTTTCCGAACTGTAGTCTTTTGTCACTTTTGTTGTATCATCTGTCATATATGGCCTTAACTAGGCAATGTTAAATGAGGGGTCAAAATTAAGAAAAAAAGAATATAAATCGATAAAGAATTGATGCTTATATATTATTTGCCTTCTCGGTCATGGCCTTCATCAACATTTTAACATTGATCAAATTTAAGCCCATGGCGGTTATAAGGCCCATCACCCATAAAAGGCACATCCCATGTAACCATGAAAGCCCTATTTGTTTAGCGACAAAACCCGCTATAAGTGAAACCAGTGTAAAAACAACCAATGTGGTGAGATAACGTTTATTTACACGTATCTTGAATATTTTGACTACCAGAATAACTTGAGCAATCGCAGAAAAGGTTTGTGCCGAGAGACTTGCAATTGCCGAACCCGTAGCCATGATACGAGGAATAAGTAATAGATTGATAGAAAGATTTATAGCTACGCATATGGCAGCTATTATATTCAGTTGTTTTAGATTTCCGTTTGCTGTGAGTAAGGTTCCAAAAACGTAAGAAGACGATATGGAAATGAATGCAAACATAAGAAGAGTGAAGATCAGGGAAGATTGATTCAGACGTGCTTGAAATTCTGCCAAACTCTCGTCCGTATGTTGTGGATACAACAATTGCATTAATTCGGGAGAGTAATAGAGTGCAGTAAAGGCTAACAAGATTGAAAAGACGAATAATGCAGAAAATGAAAATTTTATAAACGGTATAATGTCTCCTTTATGTTTGATTAAAGTGGCAAAGGTGGGCAAAAGAAAAACTGAGAAGAGATAAGCTACCATATTGAAAGCGTCGAGCAAACGATAGGCAGCGGCATAAATTCCTACTTGATGGTTGCCCTGGGGATCGGGAATGAGCCTTTCGAGCAACACGGGATCGATTCGATTGTAAGTAGCCATTAAAAGAGCCAGGATTGCAAAGGGAATGCTCTGCTTGATAATCATCACAAAGAATGGAAAATTCCAGTGTAGCTTGGTTTTTCCTGCTTTTCTCCAAACAATCATCAAAGCTACGAGGCATGTGAGCAAATAAGCTAACGTTTGCGTATATACGAACCATTCTATTCGGAAATGTAACCTGTAATGCTGGTTGAGTAATAAATAACCCACAAAAACGATCATCAGAAATCTGTCGAGTACCGAAAGGATGCTGTCGGTGCGGAACATGAGCAAACCTGAAATATTGCTACGCAAGTAAAGGATCAATGCAAGTAGAAATTGGTTGAATCCAACGACTGCCAATAAACTCATCTGTCGGCTGTTGTACCCAATGATCAACCCCGTGAGCATGATTACTACAAAGTAGAGAGCCGCTAAAAGAAATCTCAATACAAGAATATTGGAAAAGTGTTTGGTGAGTAAATGTCGGTTTTGGGCAATATTTCTATTATTATAATTGGTTATGCCAAAATCGAGCAGTATGTTAAAAAGAAAGGAAAAATTTAAAATAGTGGTATAAAACCCATACTCTTCAAAACCTACAAGGTTCTGAACACTTCTGTCGATTCCCAATATCCAGAAAGGTTTGATTAGGAGATTGAGAAAAAGTAAAAGCCACAGGTTGGAAATAAATTTTTTTTGCATCCCTGCAAAAGTAGGAAATACCCTTTCTTCTTGTCAGAATTGTCTAAAATTGTTAAGATTCCTATTTTTGCAAAAATGAAAATCCTTTGCGTATTCTGGTCAATACAAGATTGCTTCTGTATGATAAACTCGATGGTATTGGATGGTTTGCTTTCGAAACTCTAAAACGTATTACTGCCGAGCATCCTGAGTATGAGTTTATTTTTGTGTTCGACAGGCCTTTTCATCCCGATTTTGTCTTCTCATCCAATGTAAGAGCCGTGGTTGCTCCCCCTCCCACACGCCATCCTGTTTTGATATTTTTGTGGTTCGAGCTAAGCATTCCTTTCCTGATTCGTAAATTCCGTCCCGATGTATTTCTGTCGCCCGACGGTTTTTTATCGCTTTCAGCTAAAGTGAAATCTCTTACAGTGATTCATGATTTGAATTTTGAACATAATCCTCAGGATTTACCTTGGAAATATAGAGTTTTCTATCGTTTCTTTTTTAAACGCTATGCAAAAAAAGCCAGTCGTATTGCTACAGTATCCGAATTTTCGGCCAGCGACATCAGCCAGCATTATTCCGTCATTAGAGATAAGATCGACGTGGTATACAATGGTGTAGCCGAAGGATTCAAGCCTTTGCCGCCAGAAAGAATCAGAGAAATTAGAGAAGAGTTTTCCGAAGGAGACCCCTATTTTATTTTCGTGGGTTCTATCCATCCGCGAAAAAATATCATTAATCTTCTGAAGGCCTTCGATTTATTCAGGCTGCGGACATCTTACCCAATGAATCTGTTGATCGTAGGGAAGAAGCAATGGTGTAGTTCTTCCATCGAAGAAACCCATCGAAAGATGAAATACCAAAAAGATGTTATTTTTACGGGAAGGTTGGATGTGGATAAACTTCAGCAAGTGGTTGCTTCTGCCTTTGCCTTGACTTATGTGTCTTTGTTCGAGGGTTTTGGCATTCCTTTGCTCGAGGCCATGAAATGCAATGTACCTGTGATTACTTCCAATATTACATCGATGCCTGAAGTAGCTGGTGATGCTGCCTTATTTGTTGATCCGTATCGACCCGATGAAATTGCTCAGGCCATGGAACAACTTGCTACTAACGAACAATTGAGGAAAGAACTCATCAGAAAGGGCGCCGTACGATGTGAAAATTTTTCATGGGAGCTTTCGGCAAATTTGTTATGGCAAAGTATTATGAAAACGATTCATCAAACACAATAGAGAATAAATGGTCGATGTTTTGGTAATGGGTTCAGGCGGACGTGAACATGCCCTGGCATGGAAAATTGCACAAAGCTCCCTGGTGAAGCATTTGTACATTGCTCCGGGCAATCCCGGCACCAGTCTCTGTGGGACTAATGTTCCTATCGATGCAATGGATTTCGAGGGAATTGCCAATTTTATAGTGGAAAATTCTATCAATCTGCTTGTGGTTGGGCCCGAAGCTCCATTGGCTGCCGGAATTACTGATTTTCTCCAGTCTGATCCTCGCTTACCTCATCTTAAGATAATGGGGCCCAATAAATTAGGAGCCTTGCTCGAATCATCGAAGGATTTTGCCAAAAAATTCATGATTCGCCACCATATCCCTACTGCAAGATATAAAGCCTTTCGAAGCGATGATTGGGAAGAAGCCTTGCAATTCTTGAAATCCATCGATCCACCTTATGTATTGAAAGCAGATGGCCTCGCTGCGGGGAAGGGTGTGGTTATTTGCTCCACTATTACCGATGCGACTGCTGAACTCGAAAAAATGTTGTTGGAGAAAAAATTTGGAGAGGCTTCACAAAAAGTATTAATCGAAGAATTTTTGGATGGTATCGAGTTGTCGGTATTTGCGATTACCGATGGGAAGCATTATTGCATGCTTCCCGAAGCTAAAGATTACAAACGGATAGGTGAGGGAAATACAGGGCCAAATACAGGGGGAATGGGGGCCGTTTCACCGGTTCCTTTCGCAACAGGCGATTTTATGCAAAAAGTGGAAGAACGGATTGTCGGCCCAACCATTCGAGGCTTGAACGAAGAAAATATACCCTATCTTGGATTTATTTTCTTTGGTTTGATGAATGTGAAAGGCGAACCTTATGTCATCGAGTATAACGTGAGATTAGGAGATCCCGAAGCCGAAGTTGTTCTCCCCCGCCTCAATAGTGACCTTGTCGAATTGATGATGGCTGCTGTCGATCATCGGTTGTCGGATTTTCATCTTGATGTTGAACCAAAGAATGCAGTTGTGGTTATGCTTGTATCGGGCGGATATCCAGGTAAATATAAAAGCCATCTCCTAATAGAAGGATTAGAAGATATTTCGGATGCCCTTGTTTTTCATGCCGGAACCATGATCGAAAAAGGCAAATATTATACTGCCAGTGGTCGTGTGTTGGCTATTACGGCTATGGGAAATTCTCTCGAAGAGGCCTTTCGAAATACCTATCGACAGGTCAATAAAATATTTTTTCTCGATATGTACTTTCGCAAAGATCTTGGAAAGGACCTTCTGAATTTATGATAAATTATCTCGAGAATCATGAGATTAACAAGCAAATGTGGGATGCCTGCATTCAAAAGGCATTCAATGGAAACATCTATGCCTATTCATGGTATCTTGATGTAGTGGCCAATGGATGGGATGCACTCGTGGAGGGCGATTATCAAACTGTGTTTCCCTTGCCTGTCAGAAGAAAATTTGGCATCTCTTATCTTTATCAACCTTTATTTGTGCAGCAGTTGGGGATTTTTTCGCAGATAGAGCTTACTTCCCGAATCGTTCAAAATTTTTTCGAGGCCTTGCCCTCGCGAATCAAGTTCGGTAGAATCCAACTCAATTATCATAACAAATTCGAACCTTCTCCCTTCATCGAGGTGACCTACAAACCCAATATAGAACTTGCACTCACACAATCCATCGAGCATATTAGAAACCATTACAGCGAGAATACCCGACGCAACCTCCGCAAGGCGCACCATGCTGGTTTAATCGTAATTGACCACCAAACTCCCGATATCATCGTAAAGATGTTTCGTGAAAATCGTGGTAAACACGATATTTTATGGACTGACAATGACTATAAGAAACTTATACATTTATTCTATTTATTGATACATAAAGGTGTTGGTTTGGTGCGTGGAGTTTTTGATCAGAATCACAATATGATAGCAGGAGCCTTTTTTGCTTTTTCGCATCAAAGAGTGATCCTTTTACTGTCTGCGGTTAATGAAGAAGGCCGGAAGCATGGAGCCATGCATCTTCTGATTGATGATACCATAGAAAAATATTTGAACCATGCCCTGGTCTTCGATTTCGAGGGAAGTACGGATATCAACCTTGCACGTTTTTACAGAAGTTTTGGTTCAGATACCTATTATTATCCACTTATCGAAATGAATCGCCTGCCCAAATGTATTATTGGGTTTTATAAGAAGTTGAAAAGGTTTGAATAAAAACAAAAGTCTGCTTCGTCATGAAAAAATAATTACTTTTACCGCAAACTCCATGGTTATGGTCTATGTGCTGGGAAATCAGCATTCGGTGCTGAATCAGTTTATCTACGAGATGCGTGATGCTTCCATACAGATTGATAGTCTGCGTTTTCGTACCAATATGGAAAGAGCTTCGATAATTTTTGCCTATGAAATCAGTAAGAAATTCAGGTACAAAAAGAAAGAGGTTACAACTGTTTTGGGAACTGCTGAAGTTTCGGTGCCAATCGATACATTGGTTATAACGAGCATACTGAGGGCCGGCTTGCCAATGCATAATGGCATGCTGCATGTTTTCGATCATGCCGAAAATGCCTTTATTTCTGCTTATCGCAAATATGATCGTGATGGTGGGTTTCATGTCGAAGTGGAGTATGTTTCATCACCTGATCTGACGCATAAGATTCTTATTCTTTGCGATCCCATGCTGGCCACAGGATCGAGCATGGTATTGTGCTATAAAGAACTGCTCAATCATGGCAAACCATTGCACACCCACTTTGTCTCTCTCATTTCGAGCGTGGAAGGGATTGAATTTCTAAAGCAGCAAATTCCGCCCGATAATTATACTCTATGGACAGGTGCAATAGATGATGAGCTTACTGCTCAAGCCTATATTGTCCCAGGATTAGGCGATGCAGGAGATCTGGCTTATGGCAAGAAAGTAAAATAACCCGGTAATTTTACCTGAAGCATGAAATTGAAAAATGCTGTATTCTATGAAAATATAAGGATTGCGCTTGCTTCTGTACGCAGCCATTTGGTTCGATCGTTCCTTACCATCAGCATTATTGCCTTTGGCATCATGGCTTTGGTCGGAATCCTTACTTCGATCGATGCCATCAAGAATTTTTTTGAGGAAAATTTCATGCATATGGGCGCTAATACTTTTACAATACGAAATCTGAGAATTCAATCGGAAAGCGAGCGTGGAGGCCGTATTGGAGAACCTATTCGCTATAATCAGGCCATAAGTTTTAAAGAAAGGTTCGAGTATCCAGCCGTGGTCTCTGTTTCAGTAAATGCGTCCTTCAGCACGACTGCCAAATATAAGAACATAAAAACTCATCCTAATCTGAGAGTTTTGGGAATCGACGAGAATTATCTCATTACTTCCGGCGAAGAACTGCGAGTTGGAAGAAGTTTTACCAGTAATGAAGTACAATCTGGAAGTTTTGTTTGTATTATTGGAAATGACGTGGCTAATAAACTTTTTAAAGGGATTAACGATCCTACAGGGAGCGTGATTACGATAGGACCTGGCAAATACACGGTTGTGGGGGTTCTAGCGCAAAGTGGTTCGAGCTTTGGGTTTTCGGGCGATCGAAATATTTATCTCCCTTTAAATAATGTCCGCCAGCGTTATTCCTTAAATAATGTTTCTTATTTGATAAATATATGGGTTTCGAGTGCTACAGAATTAGAGGCAGCTATTGGAGAAACTACAGGGTTTTTCCGTCAAATTCGTAACTTAAGGCTGCCGGAAAGCAACAATTTCGACATTGTTCGTAGCGACAGTTTTGTCAATATGATGCTCGAAAATACACGCCTTATCTCCCTGGCCGCTACCATTATTGGCCTTATTACCTTATGTGGGGCCGCCATCGGATTGATGAATATCATGCTGGTCTCCGTTACCGAACGAACTCGCGAAATTGGCATCCGCAAAGCTATTGGAGCAAATAAAAAAACAATACGCAATCAGTTCCTCGCCGAGGCAATCGTTATCGGACAACTGGGTGGTTTGTTCGGAATAGTGCTTGGTATTGCCATTGGGAATCTGGTGGCTATAATAATCGGAAGTAAGTTCATTATCCCATGGGCATGGATTTTCCTGGGTGTGTTCCTGTGCTTTATTGTCGGAATTTTATCAGGATATTTCCCGGCTAATCGTGCTGCTGAACTCGATCCCATAGAAGCGCTGAGATATGAATGAATCCAAACGTCAATCGAATTGCCCTATTCCTATTTAATTTTATTTTCTGTGTTTCGACTTCGATCTTGAAATACCGAAGGATAAGAATAGATGTTCTTTTGTTATAGTATTAATATACAATTGATTGGATATTTAATAAAAAAAATTTTCTTTAACTATTATTTGACGTTCCCGTAATTTCACTCTACGTTGAAAAAGGCTTTTACGACGTTTGTCAAGTTAATCCTAACGTTTGTCCTTTATTAACCACTTGACAAACTGAAAATCATTATATTATATTTGTGCTGTATTATTTAGAAAAGGCACATGGCTTAAGTGAAAATTTTTGGGGTTACTTTCGAAGTAACCTTGCTAAGTGGGTTATTCATTTGGTTTGGTACAGTCTGAGTCCCGGAATTTCGGGACTCAGTTTTTGACAAGACAATGGTCGTCGAAAGTTTACTGCTTGGCAAAGGCTTTTATTGAATGAAATTCAAAATGGTTTTGATGAGGTTTTCTGCTCCAAGGGCAATTTCGCTAATTCTCGAATTCAGCATGTAACAAGGAGTAGTAAATATTTTATTTACCCTGTCGGAAACTACTTCGGCAATGGAAGATTCGATGTGATAACCACCCATTTTTTCCAGATCGTGTGCTGTTGAAGGGTCTGTTCCTATTGTGGTAGTTACCTGACCTAAAACTCTGGTAATTAAAACCGGACTGATACACATTGCTCCAATGGGTTTCCCTGCCATGTGCATGTCTTTGATGGCTTTTTCTATTATAGGATTCACACTGCATTTTACTCCATCGAAGGCATACGTACAGAAATTTTTTGCCACTCCAAAGCCTCCAGGGAAAATAAGAGCGTCATATTTTCCTGCTTCGAATTCTGCTGCATTAATAATTTTTCCCCGCGCAATGCGTGCAGCCTCCACCAGTACATTGCGTTTCTCGTTGGAAACCTCTCCCGTAAGATGATTAATTACATGGGCCTGTGGTATATCCGGTGCAAATATATCGTAGCTGCAGTCGAATTTGTCAATCGCTAGCATCGTCATCACTGCTTCATGAATCTCAGCTCCGTCTGATACCCCACATCCAGAAAGAAAAATTGCAAATCTTTTCATACATTTATTCATTATTGGTTTTGCTTCAAAGATAGTGCTTTTTATTGAGGTTTTTTTATTCAGACAGAGAAACCTTTTATAAATTTGTTCCACTTACTCTATCCTAAGCATGAAGTATAAACCCGGCGATATTGCTGAATTTGAGGTAATTAATAAAAAATCATTTCCCGATGATAGAGAGTATTTCGTTTTGCAGGACGCCTCTGCAATGAGATTCTTACTTCCTGCCAAAAGGTATAGCCATTATTCCATCGAATGTGGAATATATATAAAATGCCGTATAGACAGAATCAATTGCAATGGGAGAATTTTTCTCGAACCCTTTCATCCTTATCTTCACAAAGGTTCTTCCTATGTTTTCGAGGTTTATTCTCTCTTCCAATCGAACCTCATCAACATAGCCAGTCTAAAAGATCAATTGGGCTACGATTACATGGTGATGCTTCGCCCCGATTATCGACCTTCAGAGAAAATTTTATGTCGAGTAAAGAAAATTTCGAAGGCGAAAGTACATCTTGTTTCTGAAGTGGCAAATCCACAGTGGCTATCCCCTCCTCAGGAGGGTTTATATACCATGAAGAATATAGGAATCTATTCCCATCCTTCTGGAAATCGATTTTGTTTGGCTTATCATCCAATTTTTGGTGTAGATTTAATCCCTTTAAACTCAGTAGTAGATGCAGGCTTTGAGAAATCGCCATTTTTACAATGTTTCGTATATACCGATGATTATGAAATTCCTCGTTTTGAGCCAGTACCTGCTGGTTTATGGCCGGGAAAGGAAAAGGAACTATATTTCGATTCTTATGATTCGAAGATGGATTGTATGCGCGGTCCTAAGACTATCATGATAGTAAATGATGGACTTGGAAATGAATATGAAATTTCGTTGGGAAACTCGAAATATATTACAATGCCTTTTGGAAATCCAGTGAAATGCAGGGTTAAGAAGATTAAAAAAGGCCGACCCGTATTTGAACTCATTCCCTGATCTGGCTAAACTTCGGTCGAAATACTTTTTTTACTTGAATAAATCTTTTCGCAGGTTAGGGTTTATTTAGAAAACTCATCGTTATGCAAATGAATTTGAGCCCAATACCCAGGCAATACCTTACAGGCTAATTGAATGAGATGAAAATTCAGGCTGAGCTTGTTTTGAACAGTTTGCTATATCACCCAGCGGAGGCCCTTATCATTGGAGAACCCAGACCAGATGCCTCTGTTTTCTCGGAGGAGAATGAACAAGGAATGGCTTCGGCACTGTTAAAACCTAACAGGTCTATGACCTATTAGGTTTACACTTATCTGAAAATCTTTACACAAAAATACGACAATTGAAATTCCAGCAATAGCGTTTTAGAGAAGATTCCTTGTTTACCTCTTTTAGAATAGAATTCTGGTATGGGAGAGAAAAATCGCTTGCATGATCGTTTGCCTTGCCCACTTGATGAAAATTTCTGGATCATCTGTCGCATTAATCCTCAATTGTCGATTTTGTTTCGTCTCGATAGATACGGTGTGAATTATGGGATTATAACTTGAAGTATTTGTTTTAACTAGACAAGAATATGCGAAAGAAGTATTTTTAGTCCAATGACTATTAGAATAACACCTCCCACTGCTCCCATTTTTTTCCCGAGAAGCGGACTGGTCTTTTTCCCTATTGAAATCCCGAGCATAGCTGCTATGAGAGTTATGAACCCTATCGAAAAAACAGCAAATATTAGATTAGCTTCGATCAATGACAAGCTGAATCCTACAATCAATGCATCAATACTCGTGGCAACCGAAAGCCCCATGATAGTTGGCAGATTGAGAGGATTGAAAGGTTTTGGCGGTTTTTTCCCCCTAAAACTTGAAACGATCATTCTTACTCCTAAAAAGCTCAACAATAGGAAGGCGATCCAGTGATCATAACTTTTTAGAGTTTGCTCGAAAGATGAACCAATCAACCATCCAATCAAAGGCATGACAGCTTGAGTAAAAGCAAGAGGCAAGCTAATCTTCAGGGCATTCCGAAGGGAGATTTGTGGTAAACATAGCCCACAGGATATGGCTACAGCGAATGTATCAAAGGAAAGGCTAATGGCCAGAAAAATTATATAGATAAAATCCATTCTCAGAATTTAGGCTCGTAAAAATAGGGTATAACCCTCTATCTTTAAAAATTGAGAATAGGATGTAAAGTGGTGATTTTGCCTAGATAAGAAGTATCACAAGGTATATTGTATATTCTTGATGATTTTATTGATTCTTTCTCGCCTGGTGCATCTATAAGCTTTATACATCCAACGATTTCCCATTGCTTCGATTTTTACCAGATATTTTGTATCAAGTAATTCAGTATATATTTTCGATGGATTTTTATATGATTTTTTCTGAATTCAGGTCATCTTGATGATAGCAAGGATCTTATTTATCAAAAATTCATGGAAGCCAAAACATCGATTGGCTAAAAAATGAATGAAACAACTCACACTTTATTCGGATTAAAGGATATGCACAAAAACGAAATTCTATACTTTTGTTTCTTCAACAATATTCATTCTATGAGAGTAGGAATTCTTAAGGAACAACCACCAGAAAACAGGGTAGTGCTTTTGCCTGAAGGGGTTGCCACTTTAGTAAAGCTTCAGATTGAGGTTTTAGTAGAGCAGGGAGCCGGAATACGTGCTTATGCGGATGATGCCATGTATGAAGCGGCAGGAGCAAAGATTCTTACACGCGAAGACGTCATTGGACTTTCCGAAGTAATATTGATGATCAATGCGATTTCATCAACCGATATTGCTCTTTTAAAAAGAGGGCAGGTCATTATAGGCGCTTTAAATCCCTACTTCGAGAAAGATTATGTGAAGGCTCTTGCTGCCGCTGGAATTACTGCTTTTAGCATGGATGTGATTCCACGCACCACAAGGGCTCAAACCATGGATATACTATCGTCCATGTCAACTGTGGCTGGTTATAAGGCAGTTTTGAAGGCTGCAAATGAATTACCGAAGTTTTTCCCCATGCTGATGACGGCTGCAGGTACTATTTCACCAGCCAAGGTATTGATTTTAGGTGCTGGGGTGGCCGGATTGCAAGCTATAGCTACTTCACGTAAGCTGGGCGCCGTAGTGGAAGCCTTCGATGTACGAACGGCAGCTAAGGAAGAAGTTCTTGGCTTGGGTGCGAAGTTCGTGGAAGTAGAAGGCGCCATAGAAGACAAATCTGCCGGAGGTTATGCTGTTGAGCAAACCGAAGAATTTAAGAAGCGACAGGCTCAAGCTATTCATGACCATGCTATAAAATCCGATGTAATCATTGGCACAGCTCAGATACCTGGCAAACGGGCTCCTCTTTTGTTGAGAACCGAAACAGTCGAAGCGATGCGCCCGGGAAGCGTGATTATCGACCTGGCAGCTTCCACCGGTGGCAACTGCGAATTGACCCAAAATAATAAAACCATTGTGCACCACGGAATTAAAATCATTGGCAATTCCTTTTTCCCCAGCGAAATACCAACCGATGCTTCACGAATGCTCGGTAAAAACTACATCAACTTTATCAAATTGTTGATTACAAATGAAGGTAATCTCAACCTCAATTGGGATGATGATATCGTGAAGGGCACGCTGGTAACCCATGAGGGTCAAATTGTTCATGAGAGAGTTAAATCCCTTATCAATAATTAATTAACACTTAACAATAAATTTTATGGATGGTGTATTGAGATTTATTTATGAATATAAGGATGCGATTTTTATCATCATTCTTTCCATCTTTCTTGGAATTGAAGTTATATCGCAGGTTCCTGCCGTTTTGCATACTCCATTGATGTCGGGAGCAAATGCCATTCATGGTGTGGTGATCATAGGTTCTATCATTGTAATGGGACATGCTCACGAAACCCTCCCCTTAATCCTCGGATTTATTGCCGTAATTCTTGGTACTTTGAACGTCGTCGGCGGTTTTGTAGTCACTGATCGCATGCTCGAAATGTTTAAAAAGAAAAAAGATGGGAAATAACGGAGGTAGGCCATGGAACAAATTATAAATGTCATTGAGTATTCGCAGCAATTTTCGATTCTCGAGATTTCTTATATTATTGCATCCGTATTATACATTGTCGGATTAAAGCGTCTGAGCAGTCCTAATACGGCTCGAAGTGGAAATTTATGGGCTGCCGCTGGCATGTTTCTGGCCATCTTGTTCACCATTTTGTTTCATAAGGTAAAACAGGAGGATGGGACTTACGAAGGGATTCACAATATTCCTTTAATTGTGGTTGCATTTGCCGTAGGAGGTACAATTGGGTGGACGGCTGCCAGAAAAGTAAAGATGACGGCAATGCCGCAAATGGTTTCATTGTTCAATGGAATGGGAGGAGCTTGCGCCGCATTGATTTCTCTTATGGAATTTCCGCATGTGCCTGACGTATTGGTCGAACATCATGGTATGCTCAATGGGTACACCCTGTCGGTAATTCTTGGATTAATGATTGGCTCAGTTTCGTTTGCAGGTAGTATGATTGCATTTGGAAAACTCGACGGGAAAATAGGCGACATCAAGGCAAGCTGGCTGAAATATCTAAACATGATTATACTGGCCAGTGTGCTCATTTTTGCTATTTATATCCTTCAGCTCGACCATAAACCTTCGATGGGTTTGGTTTATCTATTTGCATTTTTGGCTTTGTTCTATGGGGTTAGTTTCGTCATGCCCATTGGTGGAGCCGATATGCCAGTAGTTATTTCTCTTTTGAATTCTTTTACGGGGGTTGCTGCGGCCATGGGAGGATTTCTTTACGGCAACCGAGCCATGCTCACCGGTGGTATACTCGTTGGATCGGCTGGTACCATTCTCACAATTTTAATGTGCAAGGCTATGAATCGTTCTATAATAAATGTCATTGCGGGGGCTTTCGGAGGCAAAAGCAAAGAAGGCGCTGCAGACATCGATAGAACCGTTAGAGAAATCAACTTAAGTGATGCGGCTATTCTTCTTTGCTATTCCCAAAAGGTATATATCGTTCCGGGTTATGGACTGGCCGTTGCTCAGGCTCAGCATCTCTGTCATGAACTGGATCTTTTGTTATCTAGTAAGGGGGTGGAAGTGAAATATGGAATTCATCCCGTTGCTGGACGTATGCCCGGGCACATGAACGTTTTACTGGCCGAGGCAGATGTTCCTTACGAAAAATTAGTCGAGGCCGAAGATGCCAACAACGAAATGCCTAATACCGATGTGGTAATTGTAATAGGAGCTAATGATGTTGTAAATCCCGCAGCCGAAGAAGATCCTTCGAGCCCTATTTATGGTATGCCTGTAATCAGGGTTTGGGAAGCAAAAAATGTCATTGTTATGAAACGTTCGATGGCAAAAGGATATGCCGCTATTGAAAATAATCTTTTTTATCATCCTCGCACTCGAATGCTTTTTGGTGATGCCAAAGTAAGCTTGCAAAAACTCATCGCTGAAATTAAAAGTCTGTAATCTTTACGCTTTGGATTGAAAAGTCGGCCATGTGGGCCGACTTTTCGCCTCTCGATATACTCCTTCCATAACAAGTATAATGGCTCCGATTTGCGTAAATTCAGTTTCAATGATTATTTATTATATCCATTCGTCGAAATTCGATGCTACTTTTGTCCCGTCATAACTAACGGGATTGATATGCAATTATAGAGTCAGGAGTTCTAAGGATACAAAGCGAAATAAATATGGCAAAATGAAGAAGATAAAATAAGACACTGGCTCGAAATGCGTTTAAAATTTTTAATCTGAAAGTATTTTTCGATGTGGTTCCTTAAATGTAAAATATTAAAGGATTGCAAAATATAAGTTTTTATTTTTGCCTAGCGAATTTCATGGAAAATTGAAATGCAATCAGATTCTCGTTAATAAAATGGGATTATTCCTACCAAAATTATGTATAATACATTAAAATTATACAGGTTCAATATCCTTATTCCATTAAGGGCTAATATTTTAAGGAATTGGGATTACATCAGGAAATGGCGGCTGAGAAAAATTTCTGACCGTCAGTTGGTCAATATTCTTGGAGTTATTGTAGGCTTTTTGAGTGGGTTGAGTGCTATTATTCTGAAAAATACGGTTTATTATACGCATGCTTTTATTACGAGTGATTTTGGCTTTGGTAACAACAGCTTCCTATTGTTCTTTTCGCCCTTAATAGGGATATTGCTTACAGTGCTTTTTATTCGTTATTTTATAAAAGATGATATATCACATGGAATAAGTAAAGTGTTATATGCTATTTCGAAGAATAACAGTTTGTTGAAGCCTCATAATACTTTTTCTTCGATGATAGCCAGCACTTTAACGATTGCCTTTGGAGGTTCGGTAGGGGCTGAGGCTCCCATAGTGCTCACAGGTGCTTCTATAGGAAGCAATTTGGGGCGGATTGCAAAGGTTTCATACAAACATCGAACCTTACTGATTGGATGCGGAGCGGCTGGAGCTATAGCCGGTATTTTTAAGGCCCCCATCGCTGGTATTGTTTTTACCATCGAGGTTATCATGATCGACCTGACTATGGCTACCTTAATACCTCTTCTTTTATCGGCTATCACGGCCTCTGTCATTTCTTTTTTCTTTCTTGGGGATGATGTTTTGTTTTCATTTACCCTCGAAAGTTCGTTCGATCTCTCACGTCTTCCATTTTATGCTATATTGGGCTTATTTTGTGGCTTTGTTTCCTTATATTTTACGAGGGCTTCCGATTATACGGAATCCAAGCTGCAGCGCATCGGTAATCCTTTTCATCGACTTTTAGTGGGAGGTGTTATACTGGGAATTTTTATCTATATATTTCCTTCACTTTATGGGGAAGGATATGATGCTTTGATGCTGATGCTCAATGGCCATGGCACCGAAGTGGTCAACCAGAGTTTGTTTGGAAATCTGCAGATGTCGTCCTTCATGTTTCCATTGATCTTGCTTGTAATCATGTTGACCAAAGTAATAGCCATGGCTCTGACAAATGCTGCAGGTGGTATTGGTGGGGTTTTTGCGCCTTCTCTGTTTATGGGTGGCATGAGTGGTTTGTTTTTTACTCGCACGCTCGATCTTCTTACAGGAATTCGAATGCCCGAAAACAACTTCGTTCTGGTAGGAATGGCTGGTGTAATGGCAGGAGTTATGCACGCTCCTCTTACGGCTATATTCCTGATTGCCGAAATTACAGGAGGTTATCAATTGCTTACCCCTTTAATGCTGACTGCTGCTATTTCTTTTATCACCATCCAATATTTCGAACCTCATTCCATCTATACAAAGAAGCTGGCCGAACGTGGCGAACTGATTACTCATCATAAGGATAAAGCTGTACTCTCGATGATGAAAGTTACCGATTTGCTTGAAACCAATTTCAAAACTGTTTTTCCTGATGCTACCTTGGGAGAATTCGTAAAAGTAGTAGCAAGTTCCGAGCGTAATGTTTTCCCTGTGGTAGATAAAGAGAATAATTTTTTGGGAGTAGTTTTCATCAACGACATTCGACATATTTTGTTTCAACAGGAACTATATCACAAGATCTTCGTAAAAGATTTGATGTTTATGCCCGATGTAAAAGTAAGCCCCGACGATACTATGGAAGATGTGGCTAAACTGTTTCAACAAACCGCCCACTACAACATTCCTGTGATAAAAGATGGGAAATATCTGGGCTTCGTTTCCAGAGCCAATGTCTTTTCCAATTATCGTAAATTGCTTAAGGAGTTTTCGGAAGACTGATCATCTGTTTTCTTTGTTGTTTTATCGTAGATTTAATTTTCTGTTTTTAAAAAGGATGTATATTTGCTGCCAAAGTGAACCGAATGTTTAATTAAATATCTAAATCTAAGTATATGTTCAAGAATCATCCCAAAGGATTATTGGTTTTAGCCATTACCAACATGGGCGAGAGATTTGGCTACTACACCATGTTGGCTATTCTTACCTTGTATATGCAGGCCAAGTTTGGTTTGACTTCGGCCACAACCAGCATGATTTATGGAACCTTTCTGGCTCTTGTTTATTTCCTCCCCATTTTAGGAGGAGTTATAGCTGATAAGGCACTGGGTTATGGGAAAACGATTCTGTTGGGCATCCTGGTCATGTTTATCGGATATCTGTTGCTTGCTATTCCACTCGAAAGCAATGCAGTAGGATTGGCCATGATGATTTTTTCGCTCGTTCTTATTGCTTTGGGTACTGGATTTTTCAAGGGAAATTTACAGGCACTCGTAGGCAAGCTTTACGATGATCCCCGGTATGGAAAGAATAGAGATATTGCATTTTCGATTTTTTATATGTTTATCAATATTGGGGCCTTCTTTGCTCCCAGCGCAGCAAATTATATCAATAATACCGTTTTGAGGTCGGCCGATTTTACCTACGACGCTTCCATACCTAAAAACTATGTCATTCTCAATGATGAAAAGAATGCCATTGATAAGAACACATTTATTCTGAAATATATAAGCCCCGAAGAACAAAAGCTGTCGGGAAAGGAATTCGAATCCGTCTTGAACAAGGCAAAAAAGGAACATAAAGCGGTTTTCACCGATGATATCGAATTTGCCCTTTTCAGATTGAAAGCCGCTGGCCTTTATCAATATACTCAATCGGGCAAGATTACCGATTCCTCCATGATGATTAGCAGCCATGAATACGAATTGTTACAAAGCCGTGATCCCAAAGATGCTCAGGACAAAGCCGATGTAATAACCAAAATACAAGCTATTCATGTAACAGACCCAAATTTGGGGGGTGGCCCAAACCCCGACGATTTTGCTCGCAATTTTGGCAAGCATTATGTTAGTCATTCACTTTCCACCTCTTATAATCTGGCCTTTGGCGTAGCTTGCATCAGTTTGATCATTTCCGTTCTCATCTTCCTGCTGTTCAAGAAAACATGGAAAGCAGTAGATAAAACGGTAAAACAGGAAATCGCCGAAGCTAAGATAACAGGCAAAGAGGTAAAGATGATGCCAAAAGAAGAAGTGAGAGAACGAATGATCGCTCTGTTCTTGGTATTTTTCGTGGTTATATTCTTCTGGATGTCGTTCCATCAAAATGGATTAACGCTTACCTTCTTTGCCCGCGATTATACCATGAGCAATATTCCGGCCGCATGGACTATGCTGTTCAATCTATTCCCACTGCTATCTCTAATTGTATTTTTATATGGCATTTATCTTTCGACCATAGGATTGTTGGGCAGCAAACCCAATAGAAAAATCGGAATTTTACTTGTTCTTTTTGGTATTGCAGGCATGGCAGGTTATTACTTTACAAGTATTTATGGCATAGATAAGATGACCAAGATAACCCCTCAAATCTTCCAGCAGTTCAATCCGATGTTTATCATCATTCTTACGCCTCTTACAGTCGCTTTGTTTGGATATCTTGCCAGTAAAGGGAAAGAACCCTCAGCACCCCGAAAAATAGGTATTGGGATGTTTCTGGCAGCCGTTGGTTATGCCATTATGATGATTTGCTCCATAGGTTTGCCCGCCCCAGCCGAAATTTCGGGTATATCCGATAAATTAGTATCTCCCTCATGGCTTATCGGTACTTATTTTGTGCTAACTATTGCCGAATTATTCCTTAGCCCTATGGGACTGTCGTTCGTGTCGAAAGTTGCACCACCCCAATATAGTGGGATCATGCAGGGTGGCTGGCTGGCCGCTACGGCCATCGGAAACCTGCTGGTGGGTGTAGTGGGTACCTTCTGGGAAAAACTTCCTCTGGTTGGATTTTGGTCAATCTTGATTGTCTGTTGTCTCCTTTCGGGCATTTTCATCTTCTCGATCATGAAAAAGCTCGAAACCGCTACAGAGTAATTTCTTCTCAGTCGAAGAATTATTTACCACATGAATTCTGATGTATATAAACCGGAATTCGAAAAGTGAAAGTAATGAAATATCCCTGGGGTGATGATAATCCTTATTATTCTTATTCGACTTATTCCAAACGGATTTTTGGAGGAAGGATTCAAAAACTCTCTATAAAGGCAGGTTTTACTTGCCCAAACCGTGATGGAACAAAAGGAATAGGAGGTTGCTATTACTGTAATAACGATGCATTCAACCCTTCTTATTGTCGTTCTGACAAGAGCATCACTCAGCAAATCGAAGAAGGAATAGCCTTTCATGCGTGGAGATACCGGAGGGCTACCAAATATCTGGCTTATTTTCAAGCCTTTTCGAATACTTATGCACCTTTGTCTCATTTACAGAAATTATACGGCGAAGCCCTCAGTCATCCCGCAGTAGTTGGTCTGGTAATCTCTACCCGTCCCGACTGCCTGCCAGAAGAAACACTCATTTATTTGTCCCAACTTTCGAAAGAATATTTCATACAGGTAGAAATTGGGATAGAATCGTGTTATGACGCGACTTTGAGTCGAATAAACCGTGGGCATAGTTTTGATGATACCATAAAAGCCTTGGATAACCTTTCCATGAGAGGTATAATGACAGGAGCTCATCTCATCTTTGGTCTTCCGGGCGAAACTATCGAGATGATGCTGAATGAAGCCCAAATAGTCTCGCAATTGCCTCTGACGAGTATTAAACTTCATCAGCTTCAGATTATCGAGGGTTCGGTTTGGGCAACAGAATATCGCCTTCGTTCGGAAAGTTTTAGACTTTTCGAACGCAATGAATATGTGGATTTCATTATAAAATTCATTGAAAGACTTCGCCCAGAAATAGTAGTAGAGCGATTATCGGCCGAAGCTCCTCCGCGCTTCGTGATTGCACCCGATTGGGGTTTGGAACGTGCCGATGCTTTTCAGCAAGATATTCGAGAAAAGATGCTGAGCTTGCAAACCTATCAAGGGAAACTTTTCAAATTCAATGAAAAATAGGGGAAAAAATAAAATTTTCTCGAATTTTTTGTAGAATATTAAATAAATATATTAAGTTTGTATCCGTATTCATAAGTATCAACAAAAATCTAAAACTATGAAAAAATTGTATTCTCTTATCGTCGCGATGTTCCTGATTGTGGGAGCTTTTGCGCAAACTCCACCCTATACTGACAATTTCGAGTCATATACGGTGGGTGGGTATCTGGCTGCTCAAAATCCTGACTGGTGGACTACATGGAGTAACACCCCGGGTACGGGTGAAGACGCTATCATTTCGAATGCTCATGCCAACTCAGGCGCTCAATCAGTACTGGTTGACGAAACTGGCGGCTCTACTGACCTGATTTTGAAACTCGGTAATAAAACCGTAGGCCTCTATTACATAGGTTGGTATGTCTTTGTTGATAATGGTAAAGCAGGTTATTACAACATTCAACATTTCCAATCACCAGGTACTGAATGGGCCTTCGAGGTCTATTTTAATACTAATGGAAGTGGTACACTTAAAGCGGGAGGGAATAGCATAACCTTTAGCTACCCCAAAGCTACATGGTTTAAGGTTTATCATGAAATCGACCTCGATAATGACCAGATTAAACTTTATGTAAATGGAACTCAGGTTCATCAATGGCCATTCAGCTATCAAGCCAGCTCTACTACGGGCACAAAACAACTGGGAGCAGTTGACTTCTTTGCTGGAGCTCAAACAGGCGAAACCCCCCAGTACTGGTTCGATGATATTTCATTCGAACTTGCACCCGCACCTCTATATTCCCAGAATTTCGATAGCTGGGCTGTGGGTAGCTATGTAGCCGTGAATGATCCTGAGTGGTTTACTACATGGAGCAATTCCCCTGGCACTGGAGAAGATGCTCTGATAGATAATGCTTTTTCCCATAGCTCTTCCAATTCTGCCCGTGTCGATGAAACTGACGGCGCTACCGACCTCATCTTAAAACTGAGTAATAAAACTTCTGGTCATTATAACCTCTCCTGGTATATGTATATCGAAAACGGGAAAGCAGGGTATTATAATATTCAGCACTTCCAATCGCCTGGTACCGAATGGGCTTTCGAAATGTATTTCAAAGCAAATGGAACGGGAAAATTGCTGGAAGGAAACAACACCATTACCTTTACTTATCCTCAAGCTACATGGTTTAAAGTAGAACACGATATCGATATAGACAACGATTGGATCAAACTCTATGTGAATAATGTATTGATAGAAGAATGGCCATTTAGCTATCAATCGGGTTCAACCACAGGAACCAATCAACTTGGAGCTGTTGATTTCTTTGCTGGGGCAGAACAGGGAAGTGGTGAAACACCAAAATATTTCTTCGATGATGTAGTGTTTATGGCTTATGGAGCCATTCCCGAAGCCAACATCGAAGTAGATCCTACGTCATTGGCTGCCTATCTCGAACCCAATTCAACCATTACTGAACAAATTACCATTACCAACAGTGGTTCACTCGATTTGAGTTTTGATGCACTGGTAATTTTGAATTCGGGTAAAATGGCAGGCAAAGCAACCGCAACTCCTCAACCAGCTGTATTGACCAATGCCTTTGCAGGTCCCGTACTCAATGGAGGAGCTCCTTCTACCGATGCTACTGCCGTTTTGCATTACGATGGAGATAATTATTCTGCTATAGGATGGAGCAGTGCACCTGTTACAGTTACCGTTGCGGCTATGTTCCCCTACACCATGACTGCTCCCTATGCCGGCATGAAAATCAACTCGGTAGATGTTTATATCAACGATCTGAATTCAAGTGGCAGCAATGAGATGACAGTGAAGATCTATGGAATGGGGTTAACATACGAACCCGGCCCGCTCATTTATTCTCAACCTTTCACTCCTATGGGGGGAGGCTGGGAACACATCGTTCTTACTACTCCTGTCTTGGTTACCGGTGAAGATATATGGGTAGGCTATCAATTTACACAAAACGAAACCGGAATCTATATTCCTGGCACGGATGCCGGTCCTAATCATCCTTATGGCGATTTCCTCAGCACGGGAGTGGGCTGGAGCCACCTGTCCAATAATCCCAGCCTGCTTTATAACTGGAACATCCGCGCCAACCTCAATGGCGATCCTTTCAATAAGTGGCTTACCATTACTCCTACCTCTGGAACAATTGCTCCTGCCGGCTCACAAATTCTCGACGTAACTTTCAATTCTAATAATCAACCCGTTGGAATCTACGAAGGAATCGTACGTATAATGAGTAATGACCCCGATTCGCCTTCGGTTGATGTACTCTGTACACTTTCGGTATCAGTAGGAATCAACGACATGAACAAAGTAGCTGTATTGGTTTATCCCAATCCCGCTCAAGATTTTATCAATGTGGCTGCTAACCAAAAAATTACCGAAATCAGAATTATGAATTTTGCAGGACAAACCCTCTACAAAGGCAATGAAAACCATATCAATATTAGCAATTTGCCAAAAGGAATCTATTACCTGCAAACCATTACCCACGAAGGGATTTCCAATATCAAATTCATTAAAAACTGAGATCCTTTCTCTTTGACTTTGATTTTCACCGCCCTTGCTATATGCCGGGGCGGTTTTTTTATTTTTTTCACCAAAATTTTACACTCCTTTATTACAATATTCCAGACGATAACTCTTTTTTCTTCATACTTTTGCAAATGTTTAACTTTCGACCTGCTTATTCGTGGATCATTTATCATTTCCTATTTTAATATGATTATGAAATACTGTAAACCAGTCTTATTATTCGTTCTGTTTATCTTGATATTACCGGGTTGCGGGGCTCAGGTTGACGAGCAGAAAAGGAATCTTATCCTGATGGATCTTTTGAAACGCTCGGTGGAAGAAGGCCATTTTAGCCCCGTTGCCATGGATGATCAATATTCGAAAAAAGCTTATAATTTATTTATCGAACAACTCGATCCTCTCAAAAGATTCTTTACCGAGGATGATCTGGCTGAAATGAAAAAATATGAGCTGAGGTTAGATGATGAATTCAAGAATTATGATACTGAGTTCTTTGAATTGACTTATAATATCTTATCGAAGCGGTTGAAACAGATCGAAGATTTTTACTCCGAGATTTTGAAAAGACCTTTCGATTTCGGAAAGGAAGAATACCTCGAGATGGACCCTGATAAACGTCGATATCCTAAAAATGATGAAGAACTTAAAACAGCTTGGGAGCAAATGTTAAAATATGAGGTACTCAATTGGCTTACCGATAAAATCGGGCAGCAAGAAAAAGCAATCGCCCGGGCCGATACGAGTTTTACTCTCAAAACTATCGATCAATTGGAAAAGGAAGCTAGAGAAAAAATTAATAAAAGATATGCGGATTGGTTTCACGAAATGAATAAACTCGAAAAAGCCGACCGTTTTGCCGATTATTTGAATTGTCTAGTGAGTGTTTTCGACCCTCATACCAATTATTTCCCCCCTAAAGAAAAGGAAGATTTCGACATCCAATTTTCTGGTCAGCTCGAAGGCATTGGAGCCACACTACAATCGAAAGATGGTTATGTTACCGTTGTCAGTATTGTGCCGGGCGGCCCTGCTTGGAAACAAGGCGAGCTTGAGGTTAATGACAAAATTATCAAAGTGGCTCAAGAAGGAAGTGAACCCGTTGATATTACGGATTGGCGTGTGGATAAGGCCGTTCAGCTCATCCGTGGTAAAAAAGGTACCCTTGTGAGGCTTACCGTACGAAAACTTAATGGAGTAGAAAAAGAAATAGCCATTCAACGAGATGTTGTGATCATAGAAGAAACTTATGCTAAATCGGCTGTGGTTGAAGATACACTTACTAGAGGTAAAGTTGGTTATATTTTCTTGCCTTCATTTTATGCTAATTTCGAGGACCCTAATGGAAGGAGCTCTTCTCGTGATATGCTTCAAGAAGTGGAAAAGTTAAAGAATGCTGGCGTACAGGGAATTATTATCGACCTTAGGGGCAATGGGGGAGGTTCACTCCAGGATGCTATCGAAATTGCTGGCCTTTTCATTGACCAGGGACCAGTAGTTCAGGTAAAAGGCCGGGTTGGTAATCCCAGAGTATATGGTGATCCTCAGCCTGGCATCGTTTATGAAGGGCCCCTCATCATTATGGTGAATCCCATTAGTGCCTCAGCTTCAGAGATTTTAGCCGCAGCACTGCAAGATTATCATCGTGCCATTATTACAGGAACTTCTAAGACCTTTGGAAAAGGTACAGTTCAACGATTTTTTAACCTTGATGATTTGGCACGCGGTTTCGATGAAGTAAAACCCCTTGGCTCCCTTAAACTTACTATTCAAAAATTCTATAGAATAGATGGTGGTTCTACTCAACTTAAAGGCGTCTCTCCCGACATCATCATGAGCGATCCCTATACTTATCTCGAAATAGGCGAAAGTGAACTGAAATATCCCATGGAATGGACACAAGTGAATCCCGCTAACTATTCTCCTTTCAATAATGAATATCTTTTTACCAGCTTGGAAAAGAAAAGTACTGAAAGAATAAAAAATGATGAGCGCTTTCAACTGCTCGATGAACATGCCAGACAAATTAAAGTCCGTAGAGATAAAACCTTAATACCATTGAAAATGGACGATTTTAAACGTCAGAACGATGAAAACCTCGAACAATCAAAGGCTTTCGATAAGCTGATGAAAGATACCTTAAGCCTGAAATCAACCCCACTATCTGTTGATTTGCAACGAATTGGCTCTGACACTACCAAGCTGAATATCTTGAAAAAATGGACGCAAAGCTTACGCACAGACCCTTATCTACTCGAGTCAGTTCGAATTGTTCGCGATTGGAATGCAGCAATCGTTCAAAAGAGATAATTTATTTAATCACTATCCCTTAGCTTAGAAGACGAAATTTTTCAGGCCTTTTTATATATTTGTATTAATAATATGTTGATGTGAATGCATCTGCCTTTTCTAAAATTATTTTGTTTCTTTCACTCTTTTTTACTATTCTCCTAGCAAAAGCCCAAGTGGAGATTAGTGTGGGACATAACGCCAACGAATTGGTTCAGATGCTGTTGGGACAGGGAGTAACTATCAGCAATATTACGGGCAGTGGATTGCAGTCGGCAACCAATCCTAATATATGGCAGGCAGGAAAATTTCATGGAGGTTTACCCGATATTGGTATCGATAGCGGAATTATTCTTACAAGTGGAAATGCTCTTTTAGCTCAGGGCCCTAATAATAATGGAAACTCCGGCTATGGTGCAGGCAACCCTGGCGATCTCATGCTTACTAACCTTGCCGGAGTGAATACCAACGACGCCTGCATTCTCGAATTCGATTTCACCCCATTTTACGATACCATTGTTTTTCGATATGTCTTTGGATCGGAAGAATATCATCAATATGTGACTTCATACAACGATATTTTTGCCTTTTTCATCAGCGGTCCAAATCCCTTCGGAGGGACTTATGATAATGTAAACATTGCTCTAATTCCAGGAACTAATTTAGCGGTGAGCATGTATAACATCAATTTTGGGAATCAAAATGGTGATTGCCCCAAAGGGACTTCTTGTGTAAATT
>MWFC01000025.1 GCA_002071415.1 Bacteroidetes bacterium ADurb.Bin012 | reverse complement strand
GGTGATGCAAAAATCACAAATATCTCATTGTGTGATTGTTGTAAAAATGTCTTTTAAAATGTGTCGAAGTCAGGAAAAGAGGACATTGCTCAATAAACCCGCCTTTAAAACCCATGCCTTCTATTAGAAAATAAAATTTGACGAAAACGGTCTCCCATTAAACAATAAACCCTGCGATAAGGTATCGAGCATAAAAATGTTGTCAACATTAGAAATTACTACATCATAATAAAACGGGGAGGAAATAATCATAGGCGGAAGTATATCTCTATTTTACAAATCGAAATCATACAATAAAATATCACCCTTCACATATAGAAATCCTTTCTTTCCCTCCTACCGCACCAAACCATTCAAATAAATAAAATGCCAACTAACCATTTTATTTTTATGATTTTAAATCAAAATGTTTCATAATCAATTTATTCATAATGAATTATGTTTATACCAACACTCCTTACGCAACCATTGCTGTTGATGCTGAAAAGGAATGACTTTATTCATAATGCCGTTTATCCTTAGGAATTTGTCGTATTTTGTCGAGATTGTCATTTACCTTTTTGATAGTTGCATATAATTTCTTCTTGTTGAAAGGTTCACCAAAAAAGAGATCATTCAAATGCTCGACATCCATGTTCGAAACTTCATGATTGAACCTCTTCACTTTACGGAGGTATTCAATTTCATCTTCACATTCACCTGATATCATCCCATAATACAGGGTCAAATTATGATCGAATCTTTCAGCCTCGATGATAATGCTCTTATAAGCTTTATTTGATAAATCAAATGTATCCCTATTTAGAAGTGTTTTTGGTAATTGATTGGTTTTTAGTGTAAGTTCATTTTTACTTCGATACAAATTTGTCAGATTTTATAGAGATATTTTCAATAAAGGTACAAATCTTTTCAATTTAAAAAACACTTTAAATTTTTAGAAACGAATTAGGATTTATTCCTATAAATATCTTACATTTCCAAGATATCGAAAACAATCTACATTTTTTATTATACTGGTAGATATAATATCTAATCTTGACCAAGTAAGGTATATAATTTATCGAGCTTAACAATAACAAATGAAATGAACCTAAATTTTACGCTTGAAATAGATTGATATTTAAAAATATCAAAAAGAATTGAAGTATAATTTTCAATTTATTTTTTGTAAACAATTATTTGAAAGTTGGGTTAAGCTAATATGGTCGGACCGTAATATTTAATTTGTCCAATAATAATTTAGTGGGCAATATGTTATTCTTAATGAGATAAAAGCCAGACTTTTCTTGAATTTTAGATACGAAATCAAATTCATTGCTTAAATCACGCTTGAGGTCAATAATCATTAGATTTTCGTATACATAATTTTCATCTTCTATCAATCTCCATGTTCTTCTTTCGTATGCAGGCCTAAGAGTTTTTGGGAAGTCTTCAATGCAAGCAGGGCAACCATAGTTATAAAAATCATAATTCCAATGAAAAGAAATAACCATTAGGTCAATGTTATATTTTTGAGAGATGGTCGACAATTCCTCACATTCGGATAGAAGTTTTTTTGTGTTCATCACTCCAATAACAGATTTAGATCTATTCATGCATTCTTTTATCTCTTTTTTTGTATAAATGAATTTATAGGATAATATAAAAACTGATATCAAAACAAATATTATTGTGAAATACTTGTTTCTAGTTCTTATAAATGAAAGTAAAACAACGAGAACCAATGGAATTGCCAGATACATTCTAGCGTATGGGGAAAAAATAGAAGTCGTTCCATTATATACCTTAGAAACAAATAATGACAAAAGAATAAGAACCGATAATGATGCTGAAACCAAAGCTTCTATATGCATTTTTCGTTTAAAAAAGTAGGCTGTAAAGATAATAGGAATAAATAAAACGACAAAACCCTGTTTCCAGAATATAGGTGTAATATAATTGAATAATTTATCGAGGGAGCTAAACCCATTCACGAAAAAAGACCATGAAAACTTATAATCGTATTTATGTAAATTATAATTTGGATGATAAATATAGAATGATTTCATTAAATAGAATAAGACGAAACCGCATAATAAGCTCATAATTATTTCTATATAAAAATATTTATTTTTGAAATTGTTTAAGAACAAAAACAACAAACAGGGCATAGATAGTAAAATCGAATTTGAATTAACAATGAAACCAATGGCTGATAATAACCCAAAAAGGAAAAAAGAATTGCGTTTAAATGGCCTGAATAAAGAATGAAACGAAAGGCTTACAATGGCGATACCAGTGACGAAACCTCTCGAAAGGCAGGTTAATAGATCATATTCAATAGGCAATAGAAAAGTTAATGAAAGTAATAAAATTGCAGTTTTTTTCGAGCGTTTAATAAATGTAAGAATAGAAATATATATGAAGGGAAATAAAGTCAATAGTGAAGTTACTACAGGAAGCGCAATATATAAGGGACAACCAACTGCATATAGTGGGATTGCAAGGAAGGATTCCAGCATTGTATTATATGATTGACCATAAAAGCAGGGTTCATGGAATGATTTATGGTAATAATCAACAGTGGCTAGCCACATTATGGTTTGATCACTATCAGTATATTTGAATCCAAAATTTATTAATATCCAAAATCTATATATAATCAATAAAATAATTAAAATTATAAAAATAAAAGTTTCACTCTTAAATGTTTTTCCCCTCTTTTCCATGTTAATCAATAATTTGTCAACATTGTTGGCAAAATAGAATTTTCCAAATATACATGAAAAATAAATATATTACAATTGTTATATGAATTCATAATTGATAATTCTTTAAATACAATAAGTTTATCTTTAATATATGTTTTCGAAGAATCCAAATTTATATACCCACCACCAATCATATGTATGCATATTTTGAAAATCAATGAATTTATAATAATCCATTTATAAGTGAACCATTTAAATTGCATTTTTTGTAATCAATTATTAACTAATTAAATATACTTTTATTAATATATTATAAATTCCTATTTTTTTATTCGTCAAAGCAAGCAATGTAAAATTTAAACATGCAAACCTATAAAATTTTTACTTTCGAACCCTTCTTGAAGAAAAAAATCTATCCTTTTAACCTTAATTCTTTAATTCTTTAAAATCAATCTAAAGACAATTCATCGATATAATCTTTGAGTATATTTTGTGTTATAGAAGATTTGACAGCATTGTTATATTGAAAGGAATGGGGAATCATATATCTTATGATGATATTAATTCAAGGGCATAATATTATTTAAAGTATTGTCTATTATAGCTTTGTTGTTACCAAATGCTAATATTTACTTTCGAGTTATTCCATATACATTAAAATGATTAAAAGAATAGCATGACATTCTTTCTTATTTTTGCTTCAAATTTATTTTTTTATTAGAAGCTTCTCTTTTTAAATTCAATTTTAATATGAAAGGAATATGGATTTTTATATATTTTCTGATGAATATTTTATGGAGGAGGCTATAAAGGAAGCCAAAGCTGCAGAAGAGGAAGGTGAAGTTCCCATAGGAGCAGTTGTAGTATGGAAGAAGAAAATCATTGCTCGTTCGCATAACATGACAGAAAGGTTGAACGATGTGACGGCTCATGCTGAAATGCTTGCTATTACAGCGGCTACGAATTATATTGGAGGTAAATACCTCAAGGGGTGTACCTTATACGTTACCATAGAGCCTTGTCCAATGTGTGCTTCGGCATTAGCATGGGCGCAACTTGGGAAGATTGTTTTTGGTGCGCATGATCCCAAACACGGTTATTCTCTCATTTCATCTTCTTTATTGCATCCGCAGACGGTTATCACTTCAGGCATAAGAGAAAAAGAATGTGCCTCGATAATGAGTGAATTTTTTAAAAAACGAAGAATTTAGCTAAAAAGGAGGTTTGTGAATATCGAAATATTGATTTTCGCGGAAGTATCTTATTTTTTCTGTTACGCCAATAAAACCCTCCAAGTGATGATTCATGAGCCATTTTAAGGCTTCGGGCTTGCCATGACAAGCATCGGCAAAAATGATGTTAAAGGGATAATTATGCTCCTTTAACCATAAATAGGCCTTTTCATTATTGTCGATAGCAGCATCTAAAGCAGCAAGACGTGGATAATATTTCAAAAGGAATTTAAATGCTTCTTCACTTCCTCGAATGCTATACGAGAGTGCCGCCAGATCGGGATAACCGTTATTAAGAAGCCAATCAAGAATTTTTTTATTCCCTGTGATTGTTTCTCCAAAGGCAAGAATAAGTTTGGCACTGTAATTCAACATCTCAGTAAACCTCCGCTTGTATTCTGGCTATTTTTACCATATTGGCAATCTTTACTAGCTGCATGAATGGAACGGGTTTCACACCTTCTACAGGTGTACCTCGTGCAATGGAATATACCATGACTTCCTTTGGTTTTATGCGCAGCAATGCTTCGAGCCAAGGTGTTGTTTCACCAGGCACGGTATTATCGATGTACTGGCCATTTATATATCCCTGAACGAACATGCTTTGTATGATGAGCTGACCTTTGAAAAGGGTTAGGGTTTCAATTACTTCTTCCAATTTCAGATTTTTTGGTGGTCGGTTGAGCAAACGAAACATGGTTTCGGTTCCTGTATCCAGCTTCAATACATTATTGTCAGCCTTCGTTAAGGCTTGGCGTACGAGAGGTCTGTTCGCTATGGTGGCATTCGAAAGTACTGTAACTCGTGTTCTCGGGCAATAGCGGTCTCTTAGCTCCAGCACATCATCCATTATTCCCGGAAAAGCTGGATGCAAGGTAGGTTCGCCATTCCCGGCAAAAGTGATGTTATCTGGCAGAGGCTCATTGTTTCTGGACATATTTTCAAGCCATAATTCCAGTTTATTCTTAACCTCTTCACGTGCAGGCCATTCTCTGTTTTTCTCTATTTCTTCGAGGGTTAATCCACATTCACAATAAATGCAATTATAGGTACAGACTTTATGAGTAACAGGTAACAGGTTTATTCCTAACGACTTTCCAAATCTTCGGCTTCTTACTGGCCCAAAAATGATTCGATTAAATAGAAAAGTTGACATCTTTTATTGCTAAAATTCCTTGCAAAAATAGTTTACATGCTTTAAACTGGGCATGAATTTACCGGAATAGATAGAATGTCAGTAAAATAATACGTCAGGATTTCTTGAAGCATAGGAAAAGCAGTCTTCCCAGTAATAATGAATTCTGATTATGAAACCACCCTGTTTTCCATAAGTTACTGAAGAAAAACAACAAAGGGATTAAAAATATCCTTAACCATATCGAAGTCCGCTGTTGCTTGTCGATGTTGACTTCAGCCGGATGAAAATGATGATTTATAGCTATATAATTGTATTGATCGAGGGTAAGTGAGGCAACATGCTGAAGTCCATCATGCAGGTCATATCGAAGTTTTGAGAAACTGTAATAATATCCTGTAAATAAGAATCTTATTCTTGATTTCAGAGAAAGAATATTGGGAGTAGAAATGTAGAACCTTCCTCCAGGCTTAAGGATACGTTCTATTTCTGAGAAGAACATTTCGTGGTCGGTAATATGTTCACTTACTTCAATTGCCACAGCAAGGTCGAAACTTTGATCGGGGAAAGGGAACCTGTTCATAAGGTTGATGAAATGACAGCTAATCGATTGAAACTGAAAATTTTCCGGGAATAGATCGCAGGCTTCTACTTGAAAACCTTCCCGGTAAAGTAGTTGGGAGAAAGCACCATAACCGGCTCCAATATCGAGAACTTTAGATGCAGGTGTTTCGTGGGCAAGAAAATACTCTGCAAAGCGCTTATGCGTTCCAGGCATGGCTATAGCTTGAATTTCTTCCATAAATAATTATTTTATATTCTCTGTTTTTATTCTTTCAAAATTACAATCATAATTTATTGTAAGCATATTTTCACATTGATTAGCCTGAGAATGTACTACTCATCGAAAGTTGTTAATTTTGAAATTCAAAGACCGGTAATCGCATGTTGCCAGATCTCGATAAGATAAAAGCTCCCGTAGCCGATGAACTCGAAGCTTTCGAGCAATCTTTCCGAATGGCCTTGAAGAGCAATACTCGCTTATTGGATTTAGTGCTGAAATATCTTTTAAGACAGAAGGGGAAAAGGATTAGGCCATTATTTGTCTTTTTATCGGCAGCGGCCACGGGGGGAATTTCTCCATCAACCCAGCATGTAGCGGCTCTTATCGAGCTACTACATACTGCTACTCTGGTTCATGATGATGTTGTGGATGATTCTAACCAGCGAAGGGGTTTTTTTTCAATCAATGCCTTATGGAAAAACAAAATCGCGGTGCTTGTTGGTGATTACTTACTGGCTAAGGGCCTTCTATTGGCCATGGAAAATGAAGATTACGCCCTGTTGAAAATTGTTTCGGAAGCCACACTCGAAATGAGCGAAGGAGAACTCATGCAAATGGAAAAAGCTCGCCGTTTAGATATAGATGAACAAGTCTATTTGGAAATTATACGAAAAAAGACTGCCAGCCTTATTGCCTCATGCTGTGCTTGTGGAGCTGCATCCTCGGGTGCCAGTCAAGAGCTCGTGTTCAGGATGAAAACCTTTGGTGAAAAGACGGGTATTGCCTTTCAGATACAGGATGATCTTTTTGATTATCAGCCAACCAATTGTACGGGAAAACCCAGGGGAATCGACTTTCGAGATCAAAAACTCACACTTCCTCTCATCTATACTTTGGACCATTGCTCTTATTCTGAGAAAAGGACAATCATTCGTACCTTGAAGAAAGATGGTGAAAATCGGCACAAAGTTGGAGAAATCATCAATTTAGTAGAGAAATATGGAGGACTGGATTATGCCCATGATAAAATGTTGAATTATCGCAACCAGGCACTCGAACTGCTCGATGTTTTGCCTGCCTCTCCTGCTCTCGATTCCTTGAGGGAATTGGTCGTTTATATCACTCATAGAGAAAGATGATATTTCGTTATATTCTCTTCGAACTTACTTATACATCGAACATTTTAGATTTGGCCTCTCAAAAGACGGAGAATACCTCGAAGTTCATTAAAAATACTGAAAAAATAACTTGAGTAGTAGTAAAATATTCATCCTCAAAGAATACTCATAGAAAATCTCATTTCAATGGGGAAATATTTTTCTAGCAAATAAAATTTTTTAGAAAATCCAATTTTTATTTAGAAAAGTATTCATTGCAACGAAAAGATAGAGTAGCTTTGCTTTAGATATTTTCGAATCATTTCACCAAAAGCTATTTTATATTATGAGTTCCATAAGCGACAAGAATTTATTAGGCAGACTGGCTTTGGAGTATCATTCTGAAGGAAGGCCAGGGAAAATAGAGGTAAAACCTACCAAACCTTATCATAGTCAGCAGGATTTATCGCTGGCTTACACACCTGGAGTAGCCACTCCTTGCCTCGAAATCAAGAAGAACCTTGATGATGTATACAAATACACCGCAAAGGGCAATTTGGTAGCAGTAATCAGTAATGGCACGGCGGTTCTTGGACTTGGCGATATTGGGCCCGTAGCAGGCAAGCCAGTTATGGAGGGGAAGGGTTTATTATTCAAAGTATTTGCCGATATAGATGTATTTGATATCGAGATTGATGAAAGAGATCCCAAGAAACTCATTCAGATTATCAAGGCAATTTCTCTAACTTTTGGAGGAATCAATCTGGAAGATATAAAAGCTCCCGAATGCTTCGAGATTGAAGAAAGGCTAATGGAAGAGCTCGACATTCCTTTGATGCACGACGATCAGCATGGAACCGCCATCATTACCTCGGCTGGCCTGCTCAATGCAATCGAGTTAGCAGGCAAAGACATCGGTAAAATGCGAATCGTGATCAACGGAGCAGGAGCCGCGGCCATTTCATGCACCAAACTCTATTTAAAATTAGGTGCTCGTCTCGAAAACATCACCATGTTCGATAGCAAAGGCATGCTCCATGTCGGCCGTACCGATTTGAATCCCTATAAAAAACAATTTGCCAGAGATGGAAAGATATTAGGACTCGAGGAAGCCTTAGACGGTGCCGATATGTTTCTTGGTCTTTCGGTAGCGGGAGTTTTGAAGAAAGAATGGCTGAAAAAGATGGCTCCTAACCCCATCGTTTTTGCCTTAGCCAATCCAGTACCCGAAATTACTTATGAGGAAGCCACTTCAACTCGTGATGATATCATTATGGCAACCGGGCGCAGCGATTATCCCAATCAAATCAACAATGTGCTGGGTTTCCCATTTATTTTCAGAGGTGCTCTTGATGTACGATCCACTAAAATTAACGACGAGATGAAGCTGGCGGCTGCCCGGGCGCTTGCAGCATTAGCCAAGGAACCTACACCCGACGAAGTAAACTCGGCTTATGGAGTGACCAACTTAAAATTCGGGAAAGATTATATTATTCCCAAACCCAATGACCCACGTCTTATTCTACATGTAGCTCCGGCAGTAGCTAAAGCTGCCATGGAATCCGGTGTTGCCCGCAACCCTATCCTCGATTGGGATCAGTATCAGGAAGAATTGAATAACCGCATGGGTCAGGGAAATCCTGTTATCAGGCAGATTAGAACAATGGCGCAGAGACATCCCAAACGAATCGTATTTGCCGAAGCCGAAAATTACAAAATACTCAAGGCTGCTGAGATTTGCCTCATAGAAGGTTATGCCAAACCCATTTTACTTGGCAATAAATCTTATATCGAAAAACTCGTTCAGCAGAATGAACTCGAATTAAATGGAGTGGAAATTATCGATCCACGGGCTGAAGAAGAACAAGAACGTCGTGAAGAGTTTGCAAATCTTTTTTACGAAAAAAGACATCGCAAGGGAGTTACTTACCTAATGGCCTGCGAACGGATGCACCACAGAAATTATTTTGGCCCTATGCTGGTTGAAACCGGCTTCGCTGATGGAATGATATCTGGCCTTACTACCAGTTATCCCGACACCATTAGACCTGCACTTCAAATCATCGGCAAACAGGATAGATGGAACGTAGTTTCAGGAATGTATATTCTTCATACAATTAAAGGTACTTTGTTTTTTGCCGATACAACCGTCAACTTGAATCCTTCGACTGAAACCCTGGTCGAGATCACCCTCCAGGTAGCCGAAGCCGTAAGAAACTTCAAAATAGAACCCCGTGTGGCTCTCGTTTCCTATTCCAATTTTGGTTCGGTGAAAGGGAATACACCAGATAAGGTTCAACAAGCAGTTTCTATGCTCCATAACAATTATTCTGATCTTATTGTTGATGGAGACATTCAGGCCGATTTTGCACTGAATACTGAGATGATGAAGGAATATTTCCCATGGTGCAAATTGGCCGATGCCCCTGCCAATGTATTTATTTTTCCCTATCTTACAGCTGGAAATGCTGCCTATAAACTCGTTCAACAACTGACCGACCAGAATGCAATAGGACCTGTTCTTCTTGGCCTTAAAAAACCTGTCCATGTCCTTCAAATGGGAAGTACGGTCAACAACATCGTCAATATGGTCAGCTTGGCTACAATTGATGCACAGCGCCTCTCGGAAAAATAGAGGTTTTTTCGAGCCGAATAATTTATCAGCTCTTTCCCTATGATGAAAGAAGAAAAGAATAAGTAAAATCCAATCATTGAAAAGATAATCCTTATGTATTGACTTCATTCTAAAGGGGTCAACATGCTCCGAAATATCCACAATAATGATATTGTAATGATTAGCCATCCATAGGGTTATACGAAATGAATTTCATGACAAAATATAAGCAAAGCTGTCAATCTATCTTGATGAGTTTATTTTGGTAGAATAGGTTTCTGATGTTTGCACTTTCTTCAGGTTTTTCGTCCTTAGGGTCGTAGTAGTGAAATATTCCAAATTTAGGCTGGAGTGGGAAATCTTATACATGAAACCGGAATATTTCTTCAAAAAATTTTTGTGTTTTGATAAATGGATTTCAGGTCATGAACCAAAATTTTATTCGTGAGAAATTTTAATTTATTTTTCTTTAAGGATAATGAAAATCAAGTTAGTTTCAGTAAAACAGGTTAATAGATCGATGAGAGTTTTTCCTGGCCATAAAGGATAAATCTTCCATCCTAACTTAAACCCAGTAGAATAGTAGAAAAGTTTATAGTTTTGCCGAGAATTAATATAGAACTTTATATAAAGATTTTTACATTTTAACTTCAATATATAAATTATGCAAAAAAGAAGCGAAAAAATCAGGAGCGAGCTTGAGTCTTATGGTCTTGAAGGCATTCAGGAGATTTACTACAATTTGAGTTATGATGAATTGTTTCGGCATGAAACAGATCCTTCGCTCGAAGGGTATGAACGTGGTTTCGTAACCAATACGGGGGCAGTGGCAGTAGACACAGGAATTTTTACTGGCCGTTCGCCCAAAGATAAATACATTGTGGATGAAGACACTTCACGTGAGCATATCTGGTGGAAATCGCCGACACATAAATCCTCCGACAATAAACCCATTTCGGAAGCAGTTTGGAGAGATCTTTATGCGATTTCAGCCAAACAACTTAGTCATAAAAAGATATACGTCATGGACGGATTTGCGGGTGCAAATCCAGATACACGTATCAACATTCGTGTAGTTACTGAAGTAGCATGGATGGCTCATTTTGTTAAAAATATGTTCATCAGGCCAACCGAAGAAGAGTTGGAAAACTTCGAGCCCGATTTTATCATGCTGAATGCTTGCAAAACCACTGATCCTTATTGGAAGGAGCATGGTTTGAACAGTGAGGTTTTTGTTGCCTTTAATTTGAAGGCAAGAAGAGCCGTGGTGGGTGGAACTTGGTATGGAGGAGAGATAAAGAAAGGATTTTTCTCGGTCATGAATTATTATTTGCCTTTAAAAGGCATTGCTTCTATGCATTGTTCGGCCAACGTTGGTAAAGAGGGCGATGTTGCCATATTCTTCGGGCTGTCGGGGACTGGGAAAACCACACTTTCCACCGATCCCAAACGGCTTCTCATTGGCGATGATGAACATGGCTGGGACGATGATGGTATCTTCAATTTCGAAGGCGGATGCTATGCCAAATGCATAAACTTAAGCAAGGAAAACGAGCCTGATATATATCATGCAATACGCCGGGATGCCTTGCTCGAAAATGTGGTATACGATCCAAAAACAGGGGAGATCGACTTTTCGAGTGCGGCAAAAACAGAAAACACCCGGGTTTCCTATCCTATATATCATATCAAGAATATTGTAAAACCCGTTTCGAAGGCAGGGCATGCAAAGAAGATTATTTTTTTGACAGCCGATGCTTTCGGAGTACTTCCACCTGTGGCGAAGCTGACAGAAGATCAAACTCTTTATTATTTTCTAACTGGATATACGGCCAAAGTGGCAGGTACCGAAAGAGGGATAAAGGAACCCTCTCCTACATTCTCTTCTTGTTTTGGTGCGGCTTTTCTTCTGTTGCATCCTACGGTTTATGCACGTGAACTTTCGCGTAAAATAAAAGAGTACAAAAGTGAAGCCTATTTAGTGAATACAGGCTGGATAGGAGGGCCTTACGGTCAGGGTCATCGCATCGACATTCCTTCTACACGTGCCATTATCGACGCAATTCTCGACGGGTCAATCAACGAAGCCGAATTCGAAACTCTTCCTTATTTTCATCTCCTTGTTCCTAAGAGTCTTAAAGGTGTTGAAAGTAAGATTTTAGATCAAAGATCAACTTGGCCCAACCCTGAAGCATGGGACAAAGCCGCTCGTCAATTGGCGCAGAAGTTTATCGATAATTTCAAGAACTTCACCGACGAAGAAGAAGGGCAAAGGCTTGTTTCGGCTGGGCCACAATTATAAGAAGAAACTTTCAACAATTTCTTCGATCTGCTGTTATATTCCTAAACAGTTAATTCTTTCCCTCAATATGCATTTACTATGAACAAGATTACAATCATTGGCGCTGGGAATGTGGGAGCTACTGTAGCCAACGTGATAGCCCATAAAGATCTATGCAGGGAACTGATTTTACTGGATATTAAGGAAGGACTGGCCGAAGGGAAAGCTCTGGATATCTGGCAAACCGGCCCTATCAACCATTTTAATACCAAAGTAATTGGTGTGACTAATGATTATCTGAAAACTAAAGGTTCAGGCGTTGTGGTGGTAACTTCAGGTATTCCGCGTAAACCTGGAATGAGCCGGGACGATTTAATCAGTACCAATGCCTTGATCGTTAAAGAAGTAGTGGAAAAATCAATAAAATATTCGCCCGAAACTATACTCATCATCGTTTCGAATCCATTGGACATAATGACTTATGTAGCCTATAAAGCGGCTTCAAAATCGAGGAACAAAGTATTTGGAATGGCGGGAACTCTCGATACAGGCCGTTATAAAGCTTTCATTGCTAATGCACTCGATGTTTCACCAGCGGATGTTCATGGTTTGCTTCTTGGTGGTCATGGAGATAATATGGTTCCTTTGCCAAGATTCACTTCCTTGAATGGAATTCCCATTACTGATTTACTCGATAAGGAAGTATTAGATAGAATTGTCGAGCGAACACGTAAGGGAGGGGGTGAATTGGTGAACCTCATGGGTACTTCGGCCTGGTTTGCACCCGGTGCAGCTGCTGCCCAAATGGTCGAGGCAATCGTCGATGATCAGAAACGTATCTTCCCCGTTAGTGCCTATCTTGAAGGTGAATATGGCCTCGATGATGTATTCCTTGGGGTTCCTGTAAAATTAAGCTGTAACGGCATAGAGGAAATCATCGAAATCAAGCTTAATCAGGAAGAAAAGGCCATGCTTCATGAATCGGCCCGATCCGTAAAAGAACTAATGAACGTGCTGGATGAGATGAAGATTTTCGAAGAATAACGATTGAGTTCTTAGTCTTTCGACAACATTTTTAACATTTTTTCGAAGAATCTTTCGACCGTCAGCTTTTCTTGAGTTCCCGAAGTCATATCTTTCAGCGTTATTGTAGAGGTATTCAATTCGTCTTCACCTACAATGGCAACATAGGGGATAGATTTTGCATTGGCATAAGCCAGTTGCTTTTTAAGTTTAGAGGTTTCGGGGAATAGCTCGGCACTTATGTTATTTGCTCGAAGATTCGAAATAAGGCGGATACAAAACCCAGCTTCATGAGAACCAAAATTTACGAAGAGAATTTGAGTAGATATTGAAGCCTGGTGAGGGAAAGCACCAGTTTGTTCCATCACGTCGTAAATGCGGTCGGCACCAAATGAGATACCTACTCCCGAAACATTAGGAAGGCCGAAAATTCCGGTCAAATCGTCGTAACGCCCACCTCCACAAATACTTCCTATGTTTACATCGAGCGAAGTGACCTCGATAATTGTTCCTGTGTAGTAATTCAGTCCGCGAGCAAGGCTTTGGTCGAAAATCACTTTGGCTTCTACTTCAAAAGCCGAGGCATATTCTAAAACAGATTTCATTTCGTTGATACCCTCGATACCCAGATGATTATCAGTAAAATATGATTGAAGTTCATTCAGTTTTTCCTCATTTTCTCCTATGAGAAAAAGCAGAGGATGGAGCTTTTCAATAGCCTTGTTGGATATGCCACGTTTTGAAAGTTCGTTGTCAACTTCATCAAGCCCAATTTTGTCGAGCTTATCTATGGAAGTGGTAATGTCGATCAGTTGCTTACCATGGCCTATATATTCAGCAATGCCAGCCAAAATTTTACGGTTGTTCAGCCGTATGGAAACCTTGATATTTAATCGTGAAAAGACTTCATCGATGATTTTGATGAATTCGCCTTCGTTGAGCAAAGATTTGCTTCCAATCACATCGGCATCGCATTGGTAGAATTCTCTGTATCTTCCTTTTTGAGGCCTGTCGGCTCGCCAAACGGGTTGAATTTGATATCTTTTAAATGGGAAGGTAATTTCATCGTGGTGCTGAACCACATAACGTGCAAAAGGCACGGTGAGGTCATAACGCAATCCTTTTTCGGCGATGAAGGGGAGAATTTTCTGAGGTTCGCCCGAATGCAAACACTCGATAGGTACGTTCTGAAGATAATTTCCTGAATTGAGGATTCGGAACAGTAGTTTATCGCCTTCTTCTCCATATTTACCCAGAAGGGTTTGGAGGTTTTCCATAGCTGGTGTTTCGATGGGCTGAAAACCGTAAAGCTGAAAAACTTGACGAATGGTACTAAAGATGAAATCGCGCCTGTGCATTTCTACAGGGCCAAAATCACGAGTCCCTTTAGGTATGGATGGAGGAAATTGATTCATGGAATTTACTGAAAATTATTGGAAATAAGGGTTCCGATATGTTCGCCCTTGATGAGTCGAATCAGGTTGCCTTTCACATCCATGTTGAAGACATAGATAGGGAGGTTGTTTTCCATGCAAAGACTGAAGGCGGTAAGATCGAGTATTTTGAGGCCTTTGCTATATGCTTCCTGAAAGGTAAGCCTTGAATATTTTACCGCATTAGGGCTTTTTTCGGGATCGGCGGTATAAACTCCATCCACACGTGTGCCTTTCAGGAGGATATCGGCTTTGACTTCGATTCCTCTAAGTGCTGAAGCCGTATCGGTAGTAAAGTATGGGTTTCCAGTACCTCCGCTGATAATTACAACTTTACCTGCTTCGAGGTAAGCAATGGCTTGAAGACGGCTCATGGGCATAACGATGGGTCTCACTTCGAGCCCCCCTAATAATACTGTTCCAATGCCATTCTTTTCGAGTTCGGCTTGCAAAGCCATACAATTGATGATAGTAGCCAACATACCCATATAGTCTCCCTGAACACGGTCTATTCCCTTTGAGACTCCCTGCAATCCCCTGAAGATATTTCCTCCGCCCATAACTATGGCTACCTGAACCCCCATTTTTACTATTTCTTCAATTTCAGAAGCATAATCGGCTAACTTGATGGGATCAATTCCATAATTCTGTTCTCCCATAAGTGATTCTCCACTAAGTTTCAGTAATATTCGCCTATATTTGGTCATTTATCGATTTGTTTGTTTTAATTCTCAATTCTACCGTGGCAGTTCTTATATTTTTTACCACTTCCACAAGGGCAGGGGTCGTTTCGTCCAACGCGTTTTTCTACTTTCACCGGTGCAGGTTTCGTTGAGGTTTGGGTTGGACTGGCTTGCGATAACAAATCTTCGCGTTGTTCCTTCAACCGGCTTCTATCGGTATGTTTAGGAAGACTGGCTTCTTTTACTTGTGTTTCGGCACCTGGAATACTTGCTTTCATAAGGAAGGAAGTAATTTCTTTGTTGATTCTGAGCAGCATCTTGCTAAAAAGTTCGAACGACTCGAATTTATAGATAAGCAAAGGGTCTTTTTGTTCGTAAACGGCATTCTGAACCGATTGTTTGAGATCGTCCATTTCGCGTAGATGTTCTTTCCATGCATTATCAATTACTGCCAGGGTAATAGTTTTTTCCATGGTAAGTACTACTTCACGGCTTTTATCCTGATAGGCTTTTTTTAAATTGACTATCAGATTGATTTGTTTGCGGCCATCGGTAAGGGGAACGGCTATGTATTCGAATTGGCTATGGTTTTCGAAAACATCCTTGATGACGGGATAGGTTTTTTCGGCCAAAGCCTGAATTCTTTGTTTGTAGCGACGATATGTGTATTCGAAGAGAAGGGTATGCAGTTCTTTTTCTGATTTGCTATGAAATTCATCTTCGTTTACCGGGCTATCCATGCCGAATATTCTAAGGAGTTCCATACGGAAGCCTTGATAGTCGCGGGTGTCGGTATATTCTTCTATGAGATGTTCACATACATCTTCCATCATGTTGCGGATATCGAGTGAAAGGCGTTCGCCATGGAGGGCATTGCGGCGTCTGCTGTAGATCACTTCTCTCTGGGCGTTCATTACGTCGTCGTATTCTAGCAGACGTTTACGAATTCCGAAGTTATTTTCCTCTACTTTACGTTGTGCACGTTCGATGGAGCGGGTAATCATAGGATGTTGAATCACTTCTCCTTCCTGGATACCAAGGCGGTCCATGATACGCGCAATGCGTTCCGAGCCGAAGAGGCGCATCAGGTCGTCTTCGAGCGAGACGAAGAATTGGGAGGTGCCAGGGTCACCCTGACGGCCAGCCCGTCCCCGAAGCTGACGGTCAACACGCCTTGATTCGTGACGTTCCGTACCAATGATTGCTAAACCTCCTGCTTCCTTTACGCCCGGTCCTAATTTTATATCCGTACCACGACCAGCCATGTTTGTTGCTATGGTAATCATTCCGGCCAAACCGGCATGTGCTACGATTTCGGCTTCTCGGGCATGTTGCTTGGCATTAAGTACATTATGCTTTATTTTACGCAACGATAACATCCTGCTAAGCAATTCGGAAGTTTCTACCGAAGTAGTACCCACCAAAACAGGCCGTCCTATCTTGATTAAATTCTCGATCTCTTCGATGACTGAGTTATATTTTTCACGTTTGGTCTTGTAAACCATGTCTTCCCTATCAGTACGGATGACAGGCTTATTTGTTGGAATGACTACTACATCGAGTTTGTAGATGTCCCAGAATTCGCCGGCCTCCGTTTCGGCTGTACCCGTCATACCCGCAAGTTTCTTGTACATGCGGAAGTAATTCTGAAGAGTGATGGTAGCGTAGGTTTGAGTAGCTGCTTCCACTTTCACATTTTCTTTGGCTTCGATAGCTTGATGAAGACCGTCGGAATAACGTCGGCCTTCGAGGATACGTCCCGTTTGCTCGTCAACGATTTTTACTTTATTATCGATGATAACATATTCCACGTCTTTTTCGAAAAGTGCATAAGCTCTCAATAATTGATTTACTGTATGAACGCGTTCTGACTTGATGGCGTAGTCCCTCATAAGTTCGCTCTTGCGCTCTTCTTTTTCCGATTCTGGAATGTTCATTTTCTCGATTTCTGCAATTACCGAGCCCACGTCGGGAAGGAGGTAGAATTCAGGGTCCTGGTAAGATTCAGTCAAAGCGTCGATTCCCTTTTCAGTAAGGTCGATGGTATTGTTTTTTTCATCGATTACAAAATAGAGCTCATCGTCTATGAGGTGCATATTCTTGGCTTGTTCCTGAAGGTAGAAGTTTTCGGTTTTCTGCAGTAAGGTTTTCATGCCAGGTTCACTCAGAAATTTGATTAGCGGGCCGTGTTTGGGGAGGCCGCGATAAGCACGCAACAAAAGTTCGCCTCCTTTTTTTTCCTGATCAGGGGTGGGGTTTCCCGAGAGTAATGTTTTTGCTTCGTTGAGGATTTTGGTTACAAGGGTACGCTGCAAGTTGTAGAGACGGCTAACGGGTGGTTTTAGTTCGTCGAAGAGCTGGTCTTCGCCTTTGGGGGTAGGGCCTGAAATGATGAGAGGGGTGCGTGCGTCGTCGATTAAGACGGAATCCACTTCATCCACTATGGAATAGATATGTTCGCGCTGCACGAGTTCGTCGGGTGAGGAAGTCATGTTATCGCGGAGATAGTCGAAGCCAAATTCATTGTTGGTACCATAGGTAACATCGGCTAAGTAAGCCAAACGACGAGCTTCGCTATTGGGTTCATGTTTGTCGATACAGTCCACTTTTAAACCATGGAATTGGAAAAGCACACCCATCCATTCCGAATCGCGTTTGGCCAAATAATCATTTACCGTAACCACATGAACCCCCTTACCTGTAAGCGCATTCAGATAGACCGGCAGGGTAGCTACAAGGGTTTTTCCTTCGCCAGTAGCCATTTCGGCAATCTTTCCCTGATGCAAAACTATACCTCCGATGAGTTGTACATCGTAATGCACCATGTCCCAAGTGATCATGTTTCCGCCGGCCATCCATTGCTTGTTGTAGATGGCCTTGTCTCCCTCGATTCGAATATTTTCGTGATGAGCTGCCAGATCGCGATCCATTTGTGTGGCAGTGACGATTACCTGTTCGTTTTCGTAGAATCTTCTGGCGGTATCTTTCATCACAGCAAAGGCTTCGGGCAAGATATCATCCAGAATTTTCTGGCTTTTTTGATAGGAAAGTTTCGAAAGAGCATCTATTTGCTTATAAATCTCGGCTTTCTCTTCTACATCCATGTCAATTTCGTTCTCTATGCGAGCCTTCAGTTCTGCAATTTTCGATTCTTCTTCGGCAATATAGCTGGCGATCCTGGTTTTAAATTCTTTTGTCTTGGCTCTCAGTTCATCGTTAGATAATTTTTGAATTTCTTCATAAGCCACATGAATCTGATTTACGATAGGCATTATGGCTTTAATATCGCGCTCGGATTTAGAACCGAGGAATTTCTTGAAGAAGTTTAACATTTTTATTTAGTTGATAATAATTCAATGGATTATAAAAAGATAATTTGCAAAGTTAGCCAAAATCATCTACACATAGAGGGGAATGCAGGCGTTATGAAGATGAAAAAAGCAGGGTAGAACCCTGCCATGTAGATGGGTCGAAAAAAATTAGTACTCGTCTTCATGAAAGAAAAAGTCTTCTTTAGTAGGGTAGTCAGGCCAAATATCTTCTATGCTTTCATAAACATCGCCTTCGTCCTCAATTTCCATGAGATTCTCGATAACCTCTTGTGGAGCGCCTGTCCGAATAGCGTAATCAATCAATTCGTCCTTGGTGGCAGGCCAGGGAGCATCCTCTAATTTCGATGCCAGTTCAAGCGTCCAGTACATAATGAAATAATTTATTTATAACTAAAAAAGTTTGCAAAAATATAACAAACTTTGTTTCTATAAGTAAAATTCGAAAAAATTATTTATTAGCAGGCCAGGGAATTTCGGGTATATTCAGATCGAAAGCAAATTTGCGGGCAAGTACGAAAAAGAAATCCGATAATCTATTGATGAACTTCAAAGCCGCGAGCTCCTGCTCGCTGCCCGAAAACGCTCTTACCATGCAACGTTCGGCTCGGCGACAAACTGTACGTGCCACATGGGCAGACGAAATCGAAGGATGCCCTGCGGGTAGAATAAATGAATTCAATTGAGGCAAAACTTCATTCATGCGGTCGATTTCTCTTTCAAGCATTTCGATATCATTTTCGTAAACCCCGAGAAGATCCTTTTGAAATTCTGATGAAGCTGCGGCAAAAAGACTTTCTACTGCAAATAATTTCTGCTGGATTAGCATCAAAAATTCTTTTGTAGGCATATCATTACATAGATCGATGACGAGTCCAGTAAAGGCATTTAGCTCGTCGAGTGTACCGTAAGCTTCGATTTTTTCGTGCGATTTAGGTACTCGCTGTCCGCCGATGAGAGATGTTTCACCTTGGTCGCCTGTATGTGTATAAATTTTTTTCCCTTTTCCCATGGAATAATTTTATTTAAGGCAATCGAGAAATCTTTCGATGTCAGATTATTTCATGCATGTTTCATTTGAAAAACGAGTCTTCAGTTCATTTATTAGAATTATAATCTACGATATAGAAACTATAAAGCCGAGGCGAAGGTAGATGGCAGGCGGTGTATTTCGAGATTGGGATAATCGGATTCGATGAGTCCATCGCGCAGTTTTACGATACGATGGGCGTGTTTGGCAATATCCTCTTCGTGGGTAACCAAAATTATCGTATTGCCTGCTTCGTGTATTTCCTGGAAAAGAGCCAAAATTTCGAGAGAGGTTTTCGAATCGAGGTTTCCGGTGGGTTCGTCGGCAAGAATAATAGAAGGCCTGTTGACCAGAGCTCTGGCGATGGCTACCCTTTGTCGTTGTCCTCCCGAAAGCTCGTTGGGTTTATGCATCATACGGTCGGCCAAATGTACCTGTTCGAGCACTTCCTTGCCGCGGGCAATTCGTTCTTCTTTCGAAACGCCTGCATAAATCAAAGGCAATACAACATTATCGAGTGCGTTGCTACGAGGCAAAAGATTGAAAGTTTGAAACACAAAACCAATCTTCTTGTTTCTGATTTCAGCAAGCTGGTTGTCGTCCATCTTGCTTACATCGCGGCCTTCCAGAAAATACTGACCATCGGTTGGCGTATCGAGGCATCCGATTATGTTCATCAAGGTTGATTTACCAGAACCCGAAGCACCCATCAAGGCTAAATATTCGTTCCTGTTCACACTCATGGTGATGGATTGCAATGCCTTAACTATCTCGGCTCCTACCTTGTAGTATTTCTTTATATTGATTAGTCTTATAATTTCTTCGTTCATCATTTAAGCGGATTAAGCTACAAAAGTAACCATTATCATTGTGAAAGAAACAATCGAAAAACTATATCCGGAGAATATAATTTTGTTTACTAAGAGCTGTATTAACAAAAACCAATCCCATCCAATAAAGGTCGATACAAACTCTAACCAGAGGATTTTGTTGGACGTTTTCCCAGGCTTCTTCCATAGGTTTCGACCAGTGGATATCATCGAAAATTAGAATGCTTTGTGGAGTGAGTGAAGGCAAAATTCCACCGAAATAATTCAGGGTTGATTCTTTGTTGTGATTCCCGTCAATGAATACGAGGTCGGGTTTCAATCCGTTTTTCAATAAGTTGGGTAAGACTTCTTCGAATAATCCTGTATGAATGTGAATATCGGAGAACCCGGCCTGTTGAAAATTCTGCCGTGCAAGTGCCGCCACTTCGGTACTTCCTTCTATGGTATGAACAATGGATGATGGAGAGGCAGCCTTCAGATATAAAGCACTAATTCCCAGCGAAGTGCCTAATTCCACGATCACAGCCGGAGAAAAATATGAGGATATCCGTGCCAATAAACGACCATTCTTTTTCCCTTTTGCAGAATAACGAGCTATTTGGCTAACTTTTACCTGATAGTCCTTGGCTTTCTTGCCCCCCATTCCATAATCCATCATCTGAATGGTTGTATCGGAATGCAACATGAGTTTACGAACTGTTTCGGCTGGATAGTAATATTCGTGGTAATGTCTGTCTCTGAATACATTCTCCATTAAATCGAAGACAAAGGGCGAATGCACCGAATAACGTGACTTTGCATGAAGCAAATAATGAATGTATGCTCTGAATCTCACGACAAAAATTTGATGAAGCAAAACTAAAAAGCTTGAATGAATTATTAATTTCTTTCTCCAGGTCAATCGTCCAATTTCAATATTACATCGAGATATGTCATTTAATTTATGACTCGATGAAAAGCAAAAGATAATTTTCTCATTTGGCGAATTTTTTCATACACAGATAGGTTTATTTAATTCGCGATTAGAATTATTGGATAAAAAGCAAGGCAAAAACGGGATGTTATTATTATAGGTGATTTTGAATGTTTTGGGTAAAATTTAAATCAAATGAGTAATTTCGCCAATTGAAAATTTTGTTTATGAAAAATTCGAATCATCAGCTCGAGGCGATAGGGCTCAGGTTACACAAAAGAATTTTTGTTTACGAAGCCATACTGCTCATTTTATTCATAGGTTCATTATTCCCTTATTATATTGGGAAATTATGGGCAGGAACTTTGATATTAGCCATTACGCTTATTCTTGCCATTATTTATTTTTTCAGAGGATTCAGACCCTGTGAAAATAATAAAGACCTCATGTTATATCAAAAATTTACGGGTTTGGCCGAGGCTATGGCAATTCTTGGAATCGCATCGAGAATTCTATATATGCAAAGTGATTTACTTTTTTTAGGTATTTCGGGGTTCATTATAGTCAGTTTGCTTATAATTCACTTTATTGATGTAAAAAAGCAAAACCAGAAGATACGACTCGAGCGCCAGGATTTGATACGGTTGAGTATTTTATTGGTGCTCACCGTAATTTTTATGGTGTGGTGGCCGCCATTGCCTCGACTTTTTTACGGTGAAATGATTTTATAGAAAAGCAGAAAGATTTCGAGGCTGACTTGTAACCTAAAAAGCCGCTTTGAATTGGTGTAAAAAACGCGTATCATTTTCGAAGAACAGGCGGAGGTCTTTAATTTGATAGAGGCCCATGGTAATGCGTTCGATGCCAAGGCCAAAAGCAAATCCCGTGTAAGTTTCGCTGTGGATGTCGCAATTTTCAAGAACTGCCGGATCAACCATGCCACAGCCCAGAATTTCGATCCATCCGGTATGTTTACAAATATTGCATCCTTCGCCTTTGCAAAGAGGGCAGCTAATATCCATTTCGGCCGATGGCTCGGTAAAAGGGAAGTAGGAAGGACGAAATCTGATGCGGGTCGATTCGCCGTACATTTCACGGGCAAAATATAGCAGGGTTTGTTTGAGATCGACGAAAGAAACATTCGTATCTACATACAATCCTTCGACTTGATGAAATATGCAATGAGCACGAGCCGAAATGGCCTCGTTTCGAAAAACTCTGCCAGGAAAAATCATTCGAATGGGAGGTTTTGTTTTTTCCATGATTCTAACCTGTACCGAAGACGTATGGGTTCGTAAGAGGACATCGTTGCCATCGGCTCTTTTTTCGATGAAGAAAGTGTCTTGCATATCGCGTGCCGGATGATCAGGGGTAAAATTAAGAGCCGAAAAATTATGCCAGTCGTCTTCAATTTCAGGGCCTTCGGCTATAGTAAATCCTATGCGGGCAAAAATGTCGATGATTCGTCTTTCGACAATAGATAATGGATGACGGCTTCCCATTGGATAAAAATCTGCCGAAAATGTGAGGTCGTCAAGTTTTTGGAAGGGCTTACTCATTTCGAGGATAGAACGAAACTGTTCGACTTTTTGCTGAACTTTTTCCTTCAGTTGATTCAATAAAAAACCTAATTCGCGTTTCTCGGAGGGAGGAATATTATTGAATTCGGCAAATAATTCATTCAGAATTCCCTTTTTTCCTAAAAATTTGATACGGAACTTCTCCACTTCATCGGCAGAACTGGCTGTAGCCTGATCTACCTCCTCCATATATCTCAGAACAAGTTCTTTCATAGGGAGAATCATTGAATTTATTGGCTAAAAGAATGAAAGTACGAATAAGAAATTGAATATTATTCGATGATACGAATGGTCATTTTCAAGTCTTTGGCGGGTTTATCGCCCTGAAGGGTTTTTACACTGGCGATTTTATCGATGACATCGAGGCCTTCAGTAATTTCACCAAACACAGTATAAGCACCGTCCAAATGTGGCGTGCCTCCAAGGGTTTTATAGATTTCGAGTTGTTGAGGAGTGTATTTCATTCCATTACGTGCCGCATACGCCTGAATGGTTTTTTCGTCTAAAGGCGTACCTTGCACAAGATAAAACTGAGAACCCGAAGATTCTTTGGCTGGATTGACTTGATCGCCCATGCGAGCAGCTGCCAATGCACCTTTTTTATGAATGAATTTAGAATTGATTTCGGCTGGAATCCTATAGCCGGGGTCGACTCTTCCATCGGCGTTCTGACCTCCCTGTATCATGAAATCTTTGATTACACGATGAAAAGGCGAACCATTATACCACCCTTGTTTCGCCAATTTTACAAAATTATCCCGGTGTTTGGGGGTTTCATTATATAAAAACCCTTTCATCTGGCCATAATCGGTTTTAATAATAAAGTAAGTAACCTTTTCTTTGGATTGAGCCATCAAAGAACCTATTCCTATACTCATCAGCAGAATAAATAAGAGAAAAGTTTTTCTCATTTTTTTATTTTTTTTATCATTAAACTTAGTGCTGGCAAAGGTAAGAAAAATTGCCCGAGCATTCTGAATTGTTAAGAATCATTGGTTTTGGTTTTTCATTCTTCGATTGAAACAGTTGCGGCACAGGGGAGTGTAGCTTTCAGTTTCACCCAGTAGGACGAGTTTTTTGTCAGGAACGGTTCTGAAGGAATAATGGGCCAAATTTCCGCAATCCATGCAAATGGCATGCACCTTGGTTACAAATTCGGCGCAGGCCATCAGGGCAGGCAACGGACCAAATGGTTGCCCCTTATAGTCCATATCCAAACCTGCCACAATAATCCTCTTGCCTTCGTCGGCAAGCTGTTGGCATACATTTACAATTTCCATATCGAAAAACTGGGCTTCGTCTATGCCAATTACATCCACATCGCCTACATACAGCAGAATTTGCTGAGACGAAACAACCGGTGTGCATGGAATAGCATTAGCATCGTGAGATACGACATCCTGCTCATGATAACGAGTATCGATATCTGGTTTATATATCTCGACATTTTGTTTGGCAAAATGCGCCCGTCTTAGACGACGGATCAACTCTTCAGTCTTTCCAGAAAACATGGAACCAGTGATCACTTCGATCCATCCTGAAGGTTGTTTTTTTACAAGAGGTAATTCTAAGAACATTTCGATTAAAAATAAAATTTCTTGAGTTTTTCGTGTAATTTTACCTACAAATTTATTTCACCTTTCATGAATATGACGATAGCAGAAAAGAATCTAATTATCGATGAAATTTTCGACATGATAGAAGTGCTTAAGGAACAATTGAATTCATTCAAAACGGATGAAGAAAGAATTCCTCAAATCGAGCTCGATCTTTGCATGGAAAACGTACGCCGGCTTTATGAAAAATTAAAATTGCTCGATAGCCTCAATATGGGCACAAGGCCAAAATCACAACCCGCACCCTCCGTATCGAAGCAACCGGCTTCCATTCGTATCCGGTTCGAAGGAGTAGAAAAAAATATTCCTGAGAAGAGGGAACCACCTTCTCCTACTGAAACCAGTATATCGCATCCCTCATCTACAAATTTTAAAGAACCCGAACCTTTCGCCAAACCTCAACCTTCCGAAGAACCCGCCAAAAAACAGCATTCCAAGCCAAAAACCGTGCCTTTTACTCCTGATCTGTTCAGTCAGGAAATACCCATTATTGCCGATAAACTTGCCGAAGAAAAACCGACATTGATCGACAAGCTTGCCGTACATACCGACGACAAGAGTATAGTAGACAATCTGACAAACCGGCCTTTGGCTGATCTTCGAGCTGCTATCGGTATCAATGAGAAATTCTTGTTTGTAAACGAGCTTTTCGGAGGGAGTTTGCAGGAATACAATCAAGCCGTTCAGGCTTTGAATCAGGCAGGAAATCTCGATAATGCACTCGAAATATTTAATTCGTATCAATTACGTTACCGTTGGAATCCAAAACTTCCGGGAGTCAATAAACTAAAAGAACTCATTCAGCGAAGATATTTATAAAACTATTGAGCATTCATTTTGAATCCTGTCCAGATAGCATTCACCTCCTCTGGTTCGATTTGTTTTGATTTTTTGTTTTCTTCCAACTGTTCCAATACTTCACCTGCAATAAATTTTGCTACCTTTGAAACCGGCTTATAGAAAAGACTTTTTTCTTTTATACTGTCATCCATCAGTTTAAGCCCTCCCAATAGAGTAAATAAATAAAAAAATGCACTTACAATAAGCAAGGCTTTGGCTGCTCCCAAGATGAGCCCCCCCAGTTTATTCAAAATGCTTAACCCTGATGCCGAAACTACCTTTTCAAGAACCCTTGCCAGAATGTGAACCAGAAAAATAACCACAGCAAAGGTGATCAAGAATGAAAATATCTTTATTGACTGCTCGGAGAACTTTAACCACTGAGAAAGTACATTGCCCATGTAATTGGAGAAATGTATGGCTGCATATAAGCCAGCAAGAAGACCTGCAAACGAGGCCACGCCAATTAGAAATCCTTTAAGGAATCCTCGTATTCCGAAGAATATTAAAATCAAGCCCACTATAATATCGAAATAGTTCATGGTAAACTCATTGACAGGGCTTTAGACGTCGCATCAGTCCAGTGGCAAAAACAAATTGATTCAATTCCGCGTTATTTGAATTCAGAATGGAGTTCCTATCGCCTTTCCACCATAATTTACCTTTGTAGATAAAATTTACCTCTTCGCCAATTTCGAGAACCGAATTCATATCATGAGTATTGACGATAGTTATCATGTTGTATTCATGTGTGATCTCAGCTATCAGATTATCTATCATGTTGGCGGTTTGGGGGTCGAGACCCGAGTTAGGTTCATCGCAAAAAAGGTAATGAGGGTTAAGGGCTATAGCGCGCGCAATGGCCACTCTTTTGGTCATTCCTCCACTTAGTTCGGATGGTATTAATTTATGAGAATGAGCGAGATTGACTCGTTCCAGACAGAAATCCACTCTCTTTTTCATTTCGGCAGTCGTCAGATTGGAATGCATAAGCATTGGGAAGGCCACATTTTCGGCTACATTCATCGAATCAAACAGGGCTCCACCCTGGAACAACATCCCCATTTCCTTCCTGATTTCTTTTCTCTGGTTTGCTGTCATTTGCGAAAAATTTCTTCCATCATACAATACTTCACCTTCATCTACTTCGAGCAAGCCCACTAAGCACTTCATCAAAACCGTCTTGCCCGATCCACTCTGGCCAATAACCTGATGAACCCGCCCGGTTTCGAACTGGGCAGAAATATCACTCAATACCTTGGTTTTACCAAATGATTTCGAAATATGAGAGACTGTGATCATGTAAGGAGAAGTTGGGTAAGAATCAAATTGGAAATAATAATGGCAATGCTCGAATCAACTACTGCTCTCGTACTTGCCTGCCCCACCTCATGTGCACCTCCTGTGATTCTGTAACCGTGAAAACCCGAAACACTCGCAATGATAAAGGCAAATACCACTGTCTTAATTAATGCATAAAAAACTGTAAAACCATCGAAAAAAAGACGTATTCCTTCTATGTAATCGTGAGGAGTAAGAAGAGAAGTAGTAAGAGATACAATCCAGCCACCAACCAGACTTATGGCTATGCTCATGACAATGAGGATAGGATTGAAAAAAACGCTGGCCAGTATCTTAGGCAAAATCAAATAATTGGCTGAGTTGATACCCATTACATCGAGCGCATCGATTTGTTGTGTAACCCGCATGGTGCCAATTTCGGAAGCAATTCGTGAACCAATTTTCCCGGCCAGGATAAGACTGACTACAGTGGGAGAAAACTCTAAAATAATGATTTGCCGTGCCGTGAAACCGATCAATGATAATGGAATCAATGGATTATCGATATTATAAGCTACCTGAATAGTGGCTACTGCTCCGATAAACAGACTGATGATAGCTACTATACCAATAGAATCGAATCCTAATGATTGAACATTGACAAAGAACTGACGCTTAAGTACCAATGATTTATCGGGTTTGGTGAGAACCCTCTTCATCAAGTGAACATAATGCCCTATGTCTTCGATGATTCTGATGAATCGCATGCCACCCAGCTTTGGTGCGAAATTACGCTTTTTCTCGATTGTCGGAATGCAATAATTTCGTATAAAAATGAAAATGGGGGATGGTGAATGGAGATTAGTGGTGTGGTGATCAGGGGACGGGGAGAGGGGGGACTGGTGGATAATGATTAGTGATTAGAATTTGGAAGTGGAAACGGAGGAAGGGAGACTGCGGGACGATGAGAACGGGAGATTGGTGGATAGTGGATAGTGGATAGTGAATGGAAATTTTGAGAGTGGGGGACGAATAGACGAGGGGACTGGAATTTGTAATTTGGAGATTAAAGGCTGGGAGACGAGGAGACGGGGGGGACCCGGTAGAGATCACATGCGCGAAGATTTTGAGTATGGTTTATAATTCAGAACTCTACTCTGCGAAACTTTGCATGTAGCTTGGTGTACTCTGCGGTTAAAATAATGAACGTGGGTTTGGAGACTTAAAAGTTAAAAATTAAAAGGCTGAGGTTGTATATGTTAGTATTAAAAATACTTCACAAAATCTTATTCGTACTTTCTTCCTATTTCCCATTCTCTCAAGTCCCCCTTCGACTCCTTTTCCATCAATCGCCCAGCATTATAGTCTCCCATCTAACCTTCTTCTAATAACATGCACAATGATTCCTTCGACATTTTTTTAGAAGCAAGCGCTGGCTATTCGATAAATATTGTCGGATCGGCCCATGGTATAGAAATGAACAGCAGGAACATGAGCTGCTATCAACTCTCGGGTTTGATGAATTGTCCATTCTATTCCTAAATTCCGCGCTTCCTGACTGGTTTTGCACTTTTCCAATTCTTTTGCCAAGTCGTCGGGAAGGTCGATGCCAAAGGTTCGGGGCAATAAATGCAGATGTTGACAAATGGCTACGGGTTTCAGCCCTGGGATGATGGGAACATTTATACCTATCTCATGGCAATTGTCGACAAAGTCGAAATATTTCCGATTGTCGAAGAACATTTGCGTAACGATATAACTTGCTCCAGCATCTATTTTCATCTTTAGATATCTAAGATCGGATGCCTTATTGGGGGCTTCGGGATGTTTCTCGGGATAACCTGCCACACCAATACAAAAATTGGTTGGATTAGAATTTTGCAAATCCTCTTCGAGATATTTTCCATGATTTAAATCAACGATCTGTTTTACCAAGTCGAGGGAATGAATATGACCATCAGGCTCGGGAATGAAGGTTTTTTGGCTACGGTCGGGATCCCCCCTCACTACAAGTACATTATTAATACCAAGAAAACTAAGGTCGATGAGTGCATTTTCGGTTTCTTCACGTGTAAAACCACCACAAATAATATGAGGAACTACCTGAATGTTACAAGTATATTGTAAGGCAGCAGCAATACCAACTGTCCCGGGCCGCTTTCTTACTACCATCTTTTCTACCAAGCCATTGCCACGATCTTTATAGACCACTTCTTCCTGATGATAAGTAACATTTATGTAAGCAGGTTTAAATTCCAATAAAGGTTCAATACTATTAAAAATATCATTGAATGAACCTCCTTTAAGGGGAGGTAGAATTTCAAATGAAAAAAGTGTTTTATTGGTTTTCGAGAGAATTTCACAAACATGCATGGGTAAAAATCAAGTTAAGGGTTCATAATTCAAATGGGTTCGCAGCAATTTTTCCACTTCACGTATGCTAAGTTGTTTTCGCAAGGCATAGTCTTGTATCTGATCGGGATTTATTTTTCCCACATTAAAATATTTTGCTTGAAGATGCGAAAAATAATAACCACAAACCGAAGCTGCTGGGTACATAGCATAATGGGAAGTAAGACTTATACCTATTTGCTTTTCGGCATCGAGCATTTCGAAAAGAGTGACTTTTCCGGAATGGTCAGGACAGGCAGGATAGCCCGGCGCTGGTCTAATTCCCTGATATTTTTCTTTCAGGATATCTTCCATTGAAAGATTTTCATCCGGAGCGTAAGCCCAGAACTCCCTTCTCACTCTTTTATGGAGTAATTCGGCAAAGGCTTCAGCCAAACGGTTGGCCAAAATTTTAAGCATTATACCACTATAATCGTCATGATTTTTATCGAATCTGTCAAGCTGAGTTTCTATGCCTATTCCAGTGGTTACCGCAAATGCACCAAGGTAATCTTGGTGCTGGCTTTCTTTGGGAGCTATAAAATCGGACAGGCATAAATTGGGAATTCCATCGGGTTTTTTTTCTTGATTTCTTAAAAAATGCAATATTTTCCAAACCCTACCGTCGGGATGATAAACTTCTATACTATCGCCCAAACTGTTAGCCGGTAAAACAAAAAATGCCGCATTGGCCTGAAGCCATTTATTTTGAATAATCTTATAGAGCATTTCCTGGGCGTCGGCATATAATTTATTGGCTTCTTCTCCTTTTACAGGGTCATCGAAAAGGGAAGGATATTTTCCTGTAAGACGCCATGCATGGAAAAAGAATGTCCAGTCGATAAAGGGAGAAATTTCGCTCAGATCATATTCATGAAAATACTTTGTACCTATGAATGCAGGTTGGCAAATAGGCTCTTTATCCCAATCCATTTTCAGGCGATTACTTCTTGCTTGATTTATAGTGATGTATGTTTGAGAAACATTCTTTGTGGCTTGGTACTTTTCACGAAGATTCTCATATTTTAGTTGAATGTCGGCCCAATATTTTTGTTGCTGTGAATGATTTATCAATTGATTAGCGACATTTACGGCAAGTGAGGCATCTTTAACATGAATGACAGGATAGGAGCGTTTTGGGGCTATGCGCAAAGCCGTATGTAATTCACTTGTAGTAGCCCCTCCAATCAGTAAAGGTTGAGTCATTCCTCTGATTTCCATTTCTTCGGCCACAAGGCACATTTCTTCGAGTGAAGGGGTTATCAAGCCGCTGAGCCCTATCATATCCACCTTATTTTCAATTGCAGTCTCGAGAATAGTCTTGGCAGGTACCATTACTCCTAAATCGATGATCTCATAATTATTGCACGATAAGACTACTTTCACGATATTTTTGCCGATATCATGAACATCTCCCTTCACTGTGGCCAAAAGTATCTTTCCAGCAGAAGTCTGATTATTTCCATTGGTTTCCTTTTCTTTCTCCAGATAGGGTGTAAGAAAATCGACGGCTTTTTTCATCACTCGGGCAGCTCTAATCACCTGAGGAAGAAACATTTTTCCCGAACCAAACAGCTCTCCTATATGGTTCATCCCTTCCATCAAGGGTCCTTCGATGATTTGAAGCGCAGAGGGATAAGTTTCGAGAGCCTCCTTCATATCTTCTTCCAGAAAATCACTTATTCCTTTTATCAAGGCATGCTCGAGACGTTTCTCCAATGAATCGCTTCTCCAGTTATGAGTTATTAAGCTATCTGTTTCGGCTTTTTTGCCGTATTGGTTCGCATACATCACCAGACGGCTTGTGGCATCTTTACGGCGGTTTAATATTACATCTTCCACCAAAGTAAGTAGGGGTTCGGGGATTTCTTCATACACGGGCAAGGCCCCTGCGTTCACGATGCCCATATCGAGTCCGGCTTGTATGGCATGATAAAGGAAAACAGAATGTATGGCCTGGCGTATCTTGTCGTTGCCACGAAAACTAAAAGAAAGATTACTAATTCCTCCACTGGTTCTTACACCATGCAAATTTTCCTTTATCCATTTCACGGCTCTGATAAATTCTACAGCATATTGATTGTGTTCGCTCATGCCCGTAGCGATAGCCAATACATTGGCATCGAGTATAATGTCGCTTGTATGGAAACCCACTTTATGGGTGAGTAAACGAAAGGCTCTCTGGCAAATGGAGATTCTTCGTTCGAAAGTATCGGCTTGTCCGTTTTCGTCGAAAGCCATCACTACAACCGCTGCACCATAATCCAGAATAGTCCGTGCATGTTGTATAAAGACTTTTTCTCCTTCTTTGAGACTGATGGAATTGACGATACATTTTCCCTGAGAACATTGCAGCCCGGTGTCTATTACACTCCATTTGGAAGAATCTATCATCAAAGGAATCCTTGCAATTTCGGGATCAGACATGAGATGGTGAAGAAATATCTTCATGCAACGTTCGGAATCAAGGAGAGCGTCGTCCATATTGATATCGAGAATCTGAGCTCCGTTTTCGACCTGTTGACGAGCCACCTGAAGGGCTTCTTCGAATCTTTCTTCTCGAATAAGGCGGGCAAATTTCTTAGAACCGCTCACATTGGTTCGTTCTCCAATATTAATGAAGTTGCTTCCCGGAAATTGAACCAGAGGGTCAAGTCCACTGAGCATAAGAGCTTCATGACGAGGAGATGGAAGATGTGGCTGGGAAAGATTTACCATTTCCACGAGTTTTCGAATGTGCTCGGGGGTCGTACCACAACATCCACCAATAATATTCACTTTGGAAGCATGAAGAAGAGGTGCGAGATCATGGGCCATTTCATCGGGCGACTGCTCATATTCGCCGAATTGGTTGGGCAGGCCGGCATTGGGATAAACACTTATGTAAAAAGGTGCCTTGGAGGCAATTTCTTCTATATATGGCCTGAGTTGCAGGGCTCCCATCGAACAATTGAAACCAATGCTCAGCAGCTCGGCATGTGAAAGAGAAATGAGGAATGCTTCGGGTGTTTGGCCAGAGAGGGTACGGCCGCTAGCATCGCTAATTGTTCCTGAAACCATGATGGGAAATCTGCGTTTTAACCCCCTGGCAGTCATCACAATGTCTTTCCCTTTTGCCTGAAGAACCCTTTTGCAAGCCAACAAAGCCGCTTTGGCATTCAAGGTGTCGAATATCGTTTCGATTAACAGAATATCTACTCCACCATCGAGCAAAGCCTCAACCTGAGTAACATAAGCCTCTTCCATTTGCTCGAAACTTATGGCTCGGTTAGCTGGATTATTTATGTCGGGAGAAAGTGAGAGAGTTTTATTGGTGGGGCCAATAGATCCGGCAACGAATCGTGGTTTCGTTGGTGTGGAATATTGTCTGGCTACCTCAATAGCTAGGCGGGCAGCCTCATAATTCATCTGGTAAACAAGATGTTCGAGTTTATAATCGGCTTGTGAGATGGCATTTGCATTGAAGGTGTTGGTTTCAATGATATCGGCTCCCACCTCCAGATATCGCCTATGTATTTCTTTGATCAGGTCGGGCTGAGTGAGGCATAAAATGTCGTTATCTCCTTTCAGATCAAAAGGATGATGTTTCAGGAGTTCTCCCCTGAAATCCTCTTCTTTCAGTTGATACCTCTGGATCATAGTTCCCATGGCTCCATCCATTACCAGCACTCTCTCCTGAATGATTTCGTAGATTGTTTTTCCCATTGGTTTCGATTCGAAGATTTAATAATGTATAATCGCCCACGGTATATAAAAACGTTAAAAATGAAGCAGTTATAAAATCACAATTACTTTTTCTGCTTT
>MWFC01000024.1 GCA_002071415.1 Bacteroidetes bacterium ADurb.Bin012 | reverse complement strand
AACACCTCCTCCCAACTCGGCGTGTACAAGAACTTTCATCTTGCAAGTAGTAATGTATGCCCGTCATAAAAAAAACCGGCGCGTATCCCTACGCACCGGAAAAAAGTAATCAAAATTACTTAAACAACAAAAACAATTAGTAGGTAAAGAGAGTTTAGTTTGGTTTGGTATTACCAGGTATTAACCTGCAACAGCTCTAAAAAAAGTACAACTATCATGCCATAATAATAAATATCCTTAAAATCAATGAGAAAATGACATGTGAGGGCTACCCTTTGGGAATAGAATATTCCGAAAACAACAATTTATTTCTTAAAAAGAGACTTGATACTCATTTAACATATTGATTAATAATCAATTTACTTAATATTTTAAATTTCATCCGAAATCGGAGAATTATCCATATTCGACGAAGATTTCATTATTTGAATGAAGGTTGAAGAGAAAAATAGATAATTCCGGTAAAAATTTGTGATTTCAAACTAAGAGAATCTATCGAAACCGGAATTTGCAATATCGAGTCATAATTGAAACGCAAGGTGTCAGTAGAGACAATCTCTTGATCTACATCAAAGAAAGATAATTTCATCCACCCTGATTTATAGTCCTGAACTGTAAGATGAATCTCGAATTCTTTGTTTTCGGGATTCAATAACAGTTTGTAACCTGTATCGGCAGTGTAATATCCAGTATTATACCTGTAAATGAAGGAAGAATATAGATTTTCGATATGTGGTTGAAGATCATAAGCATATTGGGAAGAGTTATTTTCTTTCGAACAGGATTGAATCATCAATAATTCGAAGAAAAGGAACCCAGCAATCAACCACCCGAATGAATTTTTCATCAATATAGCCAATTTGGGATACAAAATTATGCAAAACATGGCAACCTCCCAAAGAAGGGAAGGAAGATCAGGTAGCGACGCAGGCATTCATGGTTAACATGATCCTCCTTCCTTTGTTTGGGATCTGCAATAAGATGAGCAAAGAAGAAGGCAAGCAGAGGTCAGATGAACTCGATATTTTCATTTTTGGTAATCTTTTCGCAGTAATGGCAGAGCAAACGCAAATTCTGCTTATCGATCACCCTAAAGCGTGTTCGTACTTGTTCGTAATTGGTAATGCATTTCGGATTGAAACATTTGACGATACCTTCGACAATATCGGGTATTTCGGCTTGTTTCTTCGATATCACTTCAAAATCACGAATTTCGATAAGGGTAGCAGTAGGGGCTACAAGGGCTATCTTATTGATTTCCACATCATCGAAAAATTTATCTCTAATTTTGATAATTCCCTTATTGCCATACTTTTTACTATCGAGGTTCATTCCAAAGAGCACCTGATGGTCGGTTTGAATGAGGTTGAGGATACGCATTACCTGAATAACAGCATGGGAGGGAATATGGTCGATTACTGTTCCATTTTGAATGGCGGACACGATGAGTTTTTTTCGGCTTTCGGGTTTCATATGGGTTAGAATAAAGATAAAAATCATGATTACATTTTAGAATCAAGCAAGGCCAAGAATAGAAGCGATCAAAGCTTGGCGTATATAAACACCATTGAGGGCCTGTTTAAAATAATAGGCACGGGGATCGAGATCCACATCTACACTAATCTCGTTGACTCTGGGCAAAGGGTGTAGAATTTTCAGGTTTTCCCTTGAACCTTCGAGCATTTTTTTAGTAAGAGTATAAGAATTTTTTACTCTTTCGTATTCGATGGGGTCGGCGAAGCGCTCGCGCTGTATACGGGTCATGTAAATAATATCCACCTTAGGAATTACTTCTTCGAGATCAGTATATTGAAAATACTGGAGGTTGTTAGATTTAATGTGCATTTTGACCGCACTTGGCAATTTGAGTTCTTCGGGAGAGACGAGGTGAAAGGTGGTATTAAAATGAGATAGTGCAATGACGTTGGAATGGATAGTACGACCATATTTCAGGTCACCCACGAAGGCGATATCTAGATTGTCGAGAGTGCCTTGTGTCTGGCGAATAGTGAAAAGATCGAGAAGGCATTGTGTTGGATGCTGATTAGAACCATCTCCAGCATTGATGATGGGGACACTTGCTACTTGGCTAGCCCATCGTGCAGAACCTTCAATAGGATGGCGCATTACAATCAGGTCAGCATAATTACTAACCGTGCGTATGGTATCGGCCAAACTTTCACCCTTCGTGGTGCTGCTCAAGGCTGCATCGCTAAAACCAATCACACGGCCTCCTAAACGGTTTACTGCACTTTCGAAACTCAGGCGGGTACGGGTACTTGGTTCAAAAAACAAGGTTGCTACAACAAAACCCTCAAGAATCTTTTGATTAGGATTTTTCTCGAAATAAGTGGCAAGATCAAGAATTTGAAGGTATTCTTCCTTACAGAAGTCATTGATCGAAATCAGACTTTTATTCTTCATGTTCATAGTGGGTGGTTATTTTTTCCGTTTCAAATTTAAGTTCAAAGATCAAAAAAAGTAAAAATCTTTCTGGTTTCTAAAAAAAAACCCCGCAATTGCGGGGTCTTCGAATATCAACAGCAGCTTTTGGGAGCTTTTTTGGTGAGGTTATGTTTTTCGAGAAAATTCACGAGGAGTTCTTCCAGATCCGGATGTCCAATTTCTTGAAGGTCGTAACCAATTTTAACAGTAGGTTTATTGATTTTTATTATCCGGGTGAGGTCGATGGGAGTACCAATTATAACAACATCGGCAGGTGTATTTTCAATGGTTATTTCGAGATCTTTAATTTGTTGATCCCCATATCCCATAGCTGGGAGCAAGGCAGCGATATTTGGATAAATGTGGAAAGTATCGGCAATTTTACCAATGGCATAAGGGCGTGGGTCGATAAGTTCGGAGGCGCCATATTTCAAAGCGGCAACCGTACCAGCTCCAATTTTCATTTCACCGTGGGTTAGTGTTGGGCCATCTTCGACTACCAGAGCTTTTCTGCCCCTGATGAGTTCAGGGTGGTCAACGGTAAGCGGAGATGCACCATCCACAACAATAGCATTAGGATTGATGCGTGCAATATTTTGACGAACGGTGAGAATATTTTCGTTGCAAGCCGTATCAATCTTGTTGATAACGATGATATCGGCTATACGGGCAACAACTTCACCGGGATAATAAGAAACTTCGTGGCCTGGCCGGTGTGGGTCGGCTACAGCAATCATAAGGTCTGGCTTGTAAAAAGGGAAATCGTTGTTTCCACCGTCCCAAAGAATAACATCGCAGCCATTGGGGTCATTTTCGGCAGCTCTAAGAATTGCTTCATAATCGACCCCAGCATATATTACATTTCCACGAACTAAATGAGGTTCATATTCTTCCATTTCCTCAATAGTGCATTTATGGCGATGAAGGTCTTCGATGGTAGCAAAACGTTGCATTTTTTGTGCCACAAGGTCGCCATAAGGCATGGGATGGCGCACAGCCACGACCTTTAAGCCGTGTTTCATTAAAATTTCGATGATGCGACGAGAGGTCTGGCTTTTCCCACAACCCGTTCGCGTTGCGCCTACGGCAATTACAGGCTTTGTACTCTTTAGCATGGTTTCACGAGGACCTAAAAGCATGAAATTAGCCCCAGCAGCATTAACAATAGCCGAAAGGCCCATAACTCGCTGGTAAGGAATGTCACTATAAGAAAATACGCAATCATGCACGTCAAGGTCTTTGATTAATTGCGGCAAGTTTTGTTCGGCCATAATAGGGATTCCATAGGGATAAAGATCTTCTCCGGCTAGTTGGGGAGGATATTTTCGACCATCGATGTCAGGAATCTGAGCGGCTGTAAATGCCACTACATTGTAAGAACTCTTACCGCGGAAGAAAGTATTGAAGTTGTGAAAATCACGACCCGCAGCACCAATAATAATAACATTTCGTCTCATAAAATATTTGATTTGGGTTTGTTTATTCTCAATCGTGCAAAATTAGAGCTTTAGTCATTGCAAGCCAAATAATGAATCATTGGAAATCTATAAGGATATAAATCATTATCAATCAAGAAACAAAACATCTGATAAATGTACAACAAGACATGTAACTGTTTATATATCAAAACAATAATAAAAACATGAGTCCGACTTCTTGATGAAATTTTCAACCCTATTTTCCTCTGTTAGGGTTAAAATATCCTCACGAAAAATCATCAAAAGAACGAGATTGCATCAAAAGTGCTGTTTTAATAAAAAACTTTATTTTTGCTAGATGAATAACCAAAACACGAAAAGCGATGAAAAAGATCATTTTATCAGTTGTTTTTGTAATTATTGGGGCACAAGTCTTCTCACAAATCACTTTTGGGCCTAAGATTGGGATCAACCTCAACCATTTATCTACCGATTTCGACCAAATGATTACTGACGTCAAAAATGAAAGCAAATCTGGCCTTCAGATTGGAGCCTTTCTCAGGATAGGAGGCAAGACTTATTTTCAACCCGAACTTTTATATTCTGCCAGAGGTGGAAAGTTTACGGGCATTCCCCAAGGAGAAACAAAAGAATCGCAATATACGTATTCGATGGATGCCATTGATATTCCATTTTTGGTGGGTAGCAAAATCATCAATATTCCTTTTGTAAAGGTCAGAATATTTGCGGGACCTGTGGCTTCGTTCTTCCTCGACAAGGAAATGAAGAAAGACGATAATAAAGAGGATCAAGAACAATTGAAGGATGGCGTTTGGGCTCTCACCTTAGGTGCAGGGGTGGATATATTGATGTTTACACTCGACATGAGGTACGAATTAGGCTTAAATAATATCTCCAATACTCCCGGTCAATCTATCAAGAACAATCTTTTTAATATTACATTAGGTTGGAAAATACTTTAAAAGCTCACATGAAGGTTTATACCCCATGAAGCCCAGCATGAATCATTACTGGGCTTCTTTTCTATATGCTACAAATCATGGTCTTCTATTATTTACATTACACCTATGCGGAAATACATCATCATTTCATTTGCAGTAGTCTCACTTTTAGCTTTTTCGGGATTATATTGCAGAAATAAAATGGATAAACCCGAACTTAATAAAATTGAGATTCAAAAAGTTAGCATTCAACGATACGAACAGGATTTATTTCGTATTCCTATCGATAGCTTGCAAGAATTGCTGAAGCATTTGGCAAACAAATATCCCTTATTTATAGGGAATGAGTATGATAATCCGGCAAGTTTGCTGCAAATGCGGCAATATTTGAATGATCCTCAAATTATAGAGGCTTATGTTCAAGCCTGTAAAACATTTCCTTCCTTGGCGCAAATCGAAGATGGTTTAACTGAAGCTTTTCGGTATATCCATTATTATTTCCCTTCATGGCATCCACCCAAATCGGTATATTCTTACATCAGTGGCTACGATTTAGCCGAAGGAATATTTATCGATGACTCGGTTTTGATTATTCCGCTCGACAATTATCTAGGAAGTAATTTTCCGGGATATAGAACCATTGGCATACCTAAATACATTGCTGAGAGAATGACGCCAGATTATTTGATTCCCGACATTATTAAAACGATAGCACAGCAATTTTTACCTCCTTTTCCTGTCGATGGAGCTCTGGTTGATCAGATGATAGCCTATGGACAATTATTGTTTTTTGCTCAAAATATTCTTCCCAAAACTCCACCATATTTTCTCATGGGGTACACTGCCGAAAAATATAAATGGTGTCAGGATAACGAAAAGGAAATCTGGTCGTTTCTATTGAACCAGGATCTACTTTTTAGTAAAGATAAAAGCATAATCATGAAATTTATTCAAGAAAGTCCTACAATTCAAGGATTTCCAAAAGGAAGTCCCGGTCGTATTGGTCAGTATATGGGTTTGAGAATCATTGAATCTTATGCCAGGAAACATCCCGACAAGAATCTCAAGGAAATCATCCAGGAGGAAGATTATGCGGTGCTCTTCAATCAGTCAGGATATAAACCACGTTGATAGCCACAATCAAGAATTTGGTTTGCAGATCAAGTCCAAGTAAGCTAATGACGGGAAGGGAAGTAGGGAATCCAAACCCTCATAGGGCCTTTCCCGCGATGTGCCCAAAGAAAATAGGGGATAGCATTGAATTCGAAACATTTGTCGCTGGCAAATTTCTCGATCTGACAAGCCTCACCTTTAATATTTATACAATTTGGAAGCAATGAGTCATCCCGAATTATCTCAAAACCTTTCTGTAGGTTCAAGGCGATATTCCAAAGGTCTTTCCCGGGCTGGTCAGCCCATTCGAGGCAATAAACCAGGGGGCCTCTCTGCAGAGCTATCTTTCCAGAGTCGGCTTTTACGGTAGAATGGGCTTTTACCATGCGAACCTCCATGGGTAATTCAAGTTCGATTTCATCCCCTCTATTCCATTCCTTATTGATAAACACATAACCTTTCGATAATTCGAAGGGATATTCCTTATTATTGACCCGAAGTTTCCATTTGGAAATATTATCATCAGCAAACTTATATAAATTGGAAGGAACGGCTTCTCCTCTTGCCCATCCTGGGATACGAACGGCAATTGCATAGGGAACAGGATTCGAGTCTAATATTCTAATCTGTACTTTTCCATCCCATGGATAATTGGTCAAAATTTCGATACCTGTTTGATGATTGAAGACAGGCATTGTGGCCTGGTTTTGAATGAAGAGATTGACATAGAGAGTCGAAGAATCCAGAGCATAAATATAACCCGGCAATGAAGGTAAAAATCTGCAAACATTACTTGGGCAGCAAGCACAATCGAACCAGGCTTGGCGTTCATGTTGGCCATGAGATTCGAGAGGATTTGAATAAAAAAATCTGTCGCCACTCAATGAAACGCCCGAAAGTAAAGCATTATAAAGAGTACGTTCCAATACATCGTAATATTTGGCATCCGCATCCATTAAAAACATACGATAATTCCACAATACGTTGCCAATCGACGCACAGGTCTCACAATAAGCTTCTTCGTTGGGTAGTTCATAAGCGTTTCCAAAGCCCTCGTTGCTTGCTCGTGAACCTATACCACCCGTTATATAATATTTCCCATTGATCAAGTCATTCCACATTCTATGGATAGCAGCCTGATATTCAGGGACATTCTTTAAAGTTGCTACATCGGCCATGGCAGAATACATATAGGTGGCTCTAACGGCGTGGCCAACAATCTCGGTTTGCTGGTTTACGGGTAAATGCGCTTGGTTATATTCATTACCTCCTTTACGGATATCGAGAAAATATTTGGCCAGATCGAGATAGCGAGAATTTCCGGTCAGTTTATAGAGCTTTACCAGAGCCAGTTCTATTTCTTGATGCCCAGGATAATAGGGCAATCGTTTATCGAGAAAATCTTTCGCAACCAAATCGGCGTTTTTTATAGCCACATTCAGAAGTGTAGTTTTTCCGGTAGCTAAATAATGAGCCACGGCAGCTTCGTAAAGATGCCCGACATTGTATAATTCGTGGCTATGCTTGGGATCGTTTTCCCATCTTTTTTTCCCTACCCAAGGATGTGTATGTAGAGAATCGATGGTGCGGTTGGTATAAAGATAACCGTCGGGTTCTTGAGCTAGAGCAATGTAATTGATCAATGTATCGAGTTTTGCTTCCAGTTGTGGATCGGGAAATAATTGCAAGGAATAACTAGCTCCTTCGATGATTTTGAACACGTCGGAATCGTCGTAAGGATATGTAGAACAAAATCCTCCAGGTTCAAGCTTGGCTGCTACCTTGAAATTTTTTATACGACCCGTTTCTTCACTTTTTACGAAAGAAATCGGGATGGTTACCTGATGATTAGTTTTGATGCGTGGTGCCCAAAACTCATCGGTAATCTTTACTGAAGTAAAATTTACCTGTTGCAAATGATGATTTTGCCCCAACAAGGGAATAGAAATCATTAATGGGAAAGCAAATAGTAAATCTGTCAGAAAGCTGTTTTGTATCTTCATCGTGCAGTTAATTTTAATTGCTTAAAATTACGCATTTCATCCAAAATCAGAAAGGCCATTCGAATTTCCCATACGTATTTCATTACGGGAAGACTTTGGGCAGACAATCGAAAGGCCATAACTTTGCAAAAAAATTCTTCATGATAACGAAAAGAATCATTGAATGCGTTCCCAATTTCAGTGAAGGAAGAGATTTGGGGATCATCAGGCAAATTACGGACGAGATTGAACAGGTAGAAGGTGTCAAGCTGCTGGATGTTGATCCAGGCAAGGCTACCAATCGTACGGTAGTTACATTTGTTGGGGAACCCGAAGCGGTTGTCGAAGCTGCCTTCAGAGCAATCAAAAAAGCGGCTTCATTGATCGATATGCGCAAGCATAAAGGAGCTCATCCACGTTTTGGGGCTACCGATGTATGTCCGTTGGTTCCAGTGGCAAATATTTCGATGGAAGAGACTGTAAAATATGCCCATCGTTTGGCAGAAAGAATAGGGAAGGAATTAAACATTCCCGTTTATTGCTATGAAAATGCAGCATTGAAACCCGAGCGGCGGAATCTGGCCGATGTAAGGGCAGGAGAATACGAAGGTCTGGCCGAAAAACTTGCCAATCCTGATTGGAAGCCTGATTTTGGACCGGCTGAATTTAATCCATGGACAGGTGCCATTGCCATAGGAGCCCGCGATTTTCTCATTGCCGTAAACTTCAATTTGAATACTACATCTATTCGCAGGGCTAACGCTGTAGCATTCGACGTAAGAGAAAAAGGACGGCCTTTGCGCGAGGGGAATTCCATTAAAGGAAAAATAAAAAAAGATAAAGAAGGCAACGAGATCTGGATACCTGGCCTCTTGAAAGGCACTAAAGCTATTGGATGGTATATCGATGAATATGGTATAGCCCAGGTTTCGATGAATATTACCAATATTTCACTCACACCCCTTCATATTGCTTTTGAAACCGTATGTGAAAAAGCCAGAGAAAGAGGGCTCAGAGTCAGTGGAACCGAAATCGTAGGACTAGTTCCGGCGCGAGCTATACTCGACGCAGGCCGTTATTTCCTGCACAAACAGCAGCGAAGTCTCGGCGTTTCGGATAAAGAAATCATCAAGATTGCGATTAAAAGCATGGGTCTCGATGATTTGAAGCCTTTCCGACCCGAAGAAAAAATCATCGAATACATGCTTGAGTCCGATGTAAAAGAGAAAAAACTCATCGATATGAGTTGTTCTGATTTTACTTACGAAACGGCTTCAGAAAGTCCCGCTCCTGGTGGTGGATCCATATCTGCCTATATTGGTGCCCTTGGAGCATCGTTGGGAACCATGGTGGCCAACCTTAGCGCTCATAAGCCAGGCTGGGATAATCGCTGGGAAGAATTCAGCCATTGGGCCGTAAAAGGACAAAACATCATTCGAGACCTCCTTTTATTGGTGGATGAAGATACACGAGCATTCAACCAAATTATGGAAGCCTATGGTTTGCCTAAAACCACAGAAGAAGAAAAATCTACTCGACAAAAAGCTATACAGCAGGCCATGTTATATGCTACGCAAACACCCTTCAATACAATGGAAAAAGCTCTGGAAGCTTTCGAAGTGATCAAAACAATGGCAGAGTTAGGTAATCCCAATTCGGTGAGTGATGCAGGAGTTGGTGCCATATGTGCCCGCTCGGCCGTTATCGGAGCTTTCTTGAATGTAAAAATCAATGCTGCAGGATTAAAGAACAAAAAACTGGCCGAAGATTTTATCCGTCGAGGAAATGAAATTGAACGAAAAGCCATTGAAATAGAAACCGAAATCCTTCAAATGGTGAATGAAAAGATTGGAAACATTTAAAATCTAATTATTTGTAGAGTTTTTTGAATATCTTATATTCTCTATGTAAGAGGTGGAAAATTTTATCAATACAGTTAGAGGTATTCAAAATTTATCTGAATTATCCTAAAAATGCATGATCCGAAGATAATCGAACATCTTTCGCTATCATATTTCTTATACGGGTAAAGCTATATCAAGGGCAAAATGAAGAGCCCGAGTCCGAGAAACTGAACGATGCGGCAATGATTCGACTTTTTTCTATTCAAAACTCCGTAATCTTCTTTGCGGACATTGTAAGGTATAGAAAACCAACCACAACCTTCGTCAAAATAATATCAGGCAGAAAAAAGCAATAACACCTTGCATGATCTGTAACCCATGCTCCATAATACTTTTAACTTTTCCATCCACTCGTCCTCAGCCCTAAAAATACCATTCCCCTTGGAACATGCCACTCATGAAACGTGAATTAAAATTTTAAGACGAGGAAAACGTAGCCTTCTTTTTTCTATATAGGATGATCTATATGAAACCTTTTCAGGCGGCATTCGAGATCGGGAAATTGATCACGATGAACCAAAGAAACGCAGGCTCTGATTCCTTCTTTGCGCTGACTTCCGGTAATATCCAAGGTAATGGCGCTAATCCCATAATAGATCATTTCTTCGAGCAGCTCATCCCCACTGAATCCGGGATAACTAAAAGTAAAATAAAAACCATCGCCAATTGGGACATCGAGGTCTTTATCATAAACAATACGGAAGCCATTTTCGAGGAACATTTTCTTCATTATTGCAGCTTTCTCACCATATTCTCTTACTTCGTTCAGAAAATGGTATTCCCCATCATTCACTAATTTTAACAGATGGGATAGTGCACACTGGGGTGAATGTGCTGTTCCGCTGCTAAGAGTATATAATGTACCAAAAACAAAGGCATGGCCAAAACTGTCGGTACCGTAATACTTTTTTAAATCTGGAGTATTTGTATGATATAACTTTGGTGAAATAATGAGACATGCGATTCTTTCTCCTGCATAACTAAAAATCTTGGAACTCGATATCAAGAGAATGTATTTATCGTAGAAACGAGCTATGCTTGGTTGATATGGAGGTTGGCCGGGCTGACCATAATCCTTTCTAAAATCCATCCCAAAATAGGCTAAATCTTCAATGACCACCACATCGTGTTTGGTTGCTACCTCGGCAATGATTTGTAGTTCTTGCTCGTTGAAGCAGAACCATGCAGGATTATTGGGATTGGAATAAATAAGGGAAGCCACCGTGCCATCGGCCAATTCCTCTTCCAGTTTATCTCGTAGTCTTTCACCTCTATAATCATAAACATCGAACGATTTGAAAGGCTGTCCCAAAACTTTAACCTGTTGTTTATGAACTGGAAACCCCGGATCAATGAATAAGGTCTTGTTTTTACCGTCGGTCATGCGGTTAACGGTGAGAAAAGATGCAAAACTACCCTGCATGCTGCCAACAGTCGCAAAACAATATTGTGGGTCGACATCAATATTTACGAAAAGCTTTAAGAATCGGGAAATTTCCTTTTTAAGCGGAGGAATACCTTGGATATCAGGGTATTCGGAGGCAATACCCTTTTCAAGAGCTTCTATCTGGGCTTTTACTCCAGGCGCTGCAGGAGGTAAACCCGGATTACCCATTTCCATACGGATAAACCTTTGACCACTGGCCTGTTCAATATCATCAACCAGTTTCTTGATTTCACGAATGGATGCCTTTCCTACCGAAATCAATCCATTTTTCGAGATACAATCTCTAACAATTTGATAATCAATTGGAGTATTCTTCATAATATAAATAGTTTTGCAAGGCTAAAATATGCAATAAATTCATAACTGACAATCACAAAAACAATTCATCCCATTTCTCTAAGGGAACTTTCCATAGCAGAAGCGCAGAAATACGCTACAAGCGACTTAAATTCTCAAGGTTCGAGGCTGAAGATAGCCATAGAAGGACTAAGTTTTGAAAAACTCGGGGATGACAAAATGGGAACCATCATTTTCGAGCCAAGGTCAGCTTTATTTTTTTATGGATTGAATTTTTGAACATGTTTAATGTTTCCAACATCGATGAATTTGAATTTCGAATTGATCTCGAAAGGTAAATCAGGTGGCAGGATAAATCGAAAGCGAGCCCGCTTGCCGGGTTCTGAGTTGGAAGTAATTGTTTCCTAAAAGCCTTTTCGATAATGGCGGAAATTACCGATAATAATTCCAAAAGTAAATAAGCATGATGAATGTGAAATGCATTGGTATGTCAGGAAGTATAAAACAGAAAATCTATTCCGCGATTAGATACGATGAGGAGTAAGGTCAAATTTGAATGAATTCCTTCTTCGATCAATATTCGTGAACTCTGGGGATAGGGAGATTCGACGAGTTATAAATTCACATCACGAACGATTTGAATTTTACCTTCTTTTAAATACAGGTTGCAAGCTCGAAAGCGCCAAATCTGCCGAGAAAGAATTATCAACAATAAGAACAGGTTCTTATTTCTTTCGGTCAAAGTCAATTCCCGCTCGTAAAATATTGAATTATAGTAGATATATTTTTCATGCTATGATTCTATTTTATGAATATTTTATCCAGAAAAAATCAAATGGGTGTAAGGCAAGGGGGAGATGAAGATCGATAGGTTTATTGGTGAAAAGGTCTATAGGAGCCACGACGAATTCAGGCCATAAGAATTCGCCCGTTGTATTGGCAAGCTGGTGAACCACCAAAATCTTCTCATTTTGATAGTAGCGGACAAAAGCCAAGATTTCGCAGGGTATATCATCGAGCCATTGGATAGCTCGATGGCCAAAGACCTTTGATTTTCTGCGGATTTTCAACATTTGTTGTAAACCCGTATAAATTTTCGCAGGGAAAGAAGAAGGATTTCCGAGTGCAATTTCCACTTCCTCCCAATAGATAGGCCCTCTGACGTAGAAGCGGCTATCGGGGTGTCCTGAAACAGATTTCATGTATTCATACCATTCTTCATCATTACCTTTGCCCACTTCGTCGCCATAGTAGATTACCGGTGAGCCTGGGAGAGTAAGCATAATAGAAAACGCCTGTAAAATTTTTCTGGGGTCGAAGCGAAAAAGTTCGGCCAGTCGTGCTGATATACCCTCTCCTTCACGGAAATTCCAGCGTAAATCATGACGATAATAGGCGTTCATGATATGGCGTTCTTCTGGAGAAACCATCTCGAGTGTAAGCTCGTCGTGAAGGCGGAGAAAATTAATCCACTGACAGATTTCGGGAATTGGAGGAGTAACTTTGGGATTCAACACTTTTCGGACAGGTTGATAGTCGGCCAGAGCCATCGAAATGAAAATCCGTGGCATCAATGGAAAATGATAACCTGCATGACATTCGTCGCCCTCTCCAAAATATTTCACGACCTCCTTAGGTGGTTGACAGGCTTCGGCCAGCAAAAGTGCCCCTGGCCGAATTATATCGATAACTGCTCTGAAAAATTTCACGATGATGTGTGTCTGGGGCAAATTTTCGCAGTCAGTTCCATCTTCCTTCCATAAAAAAGGAATGGCATCGGCACGAAAACCGTCGATCCCCTGAGAGAGCCAGAAAACCAATATGCGGCTCATTTCCAATAAAACCAAAGGATTGCGATAATTCAAATCGGGTTGAAATTCATAAAAACGATGAAAATAATACCAACCATTGTCGTATTCCCAGTTACTTGGGCAAAGACCCTTGAACAGAAGACGGGTTTCATTGTACTTGTTGCTGTCCTTATTCCAGATATAGTAATTTCTGTAAGCATTATCGGGCCCTTTGCGAGACTCCTGAAACCAGGAATGCTGGTCGGAGGTATGATTCAGAGCTATATCGAAAATCACACGAATATTTTTCTGGTGAGCCTCATTCAAGAATTCGTGAAACAACTGCTGGGTAACTTCGGCAGGAGCATCTTCGGGCAAACCAAACAAACTTCGACGTATACAGCGGTAATCCCGAATATCGAAGCCAGCATCTCTCATGGGAGAATCAAGAATAGGTAAAAGCCATAAACAATCAATACCCAGTTGTTTCAGATAATTCAATCGATCGGTTAAACCTTGAAAATCCTTATCGAACAAATCCACATAGGTCGAATAAATCACTGCATCTTTATACCATTGAGAAGGCAAAGGATCGAGAGATAACCCGTCAGTAGATTCCAGTTCTGCGAGGAATTTTTCGAGCAGAGTAATAGATAATTCTCCATAGAGTTGAACAAAATATTTCCGAAGAAGATCCTTCGAATCCATAATAAAAGATGATTAAGGCTAATGATTTGCGAAAATACACAATGGAATAAAAATATCTAATTATTTCATTCGAGGATGATATTTGAAAAAATACACGACTTGGTAAAAGAATTCAGTATTCAATAGGCAATGCTCAAAATAATTCTACCCCATTTGTGCCAGCGTTTTTGTTGGGCAAATTCGGGGCTAAGCAGATAAACGTTAGCTCCCAGACTAATGCCTTTGAACATCGTAGTAATGCCTGAGCTGGTCATCATCAGGTATCTTTCCACATCTTTTTCTCTAAGGGTATAAGGGCTCGAATGATTGAACATTCCTCCCTGTAAAGTGGCATCATAAAAAACAGTAGTAGCTTCAACCTTAGTAAAAAATTCTATTTGAGCTCCAGCGAAAAAATCCTTCCATATTACCGATTTATTCCTTTGAGGAAGATCATTGGTATAGCGCCGATCGAAACGGGCAAAGCGATAAGCAAATCCGGCGGATAGTTTATCGTATAAAGTTCCAGCTTGCAAACTGCTTTCTAAAGTGATATCGTGCCCCGGCACGAAAAACAATGATTTTTCAATTTCTGCCTGATATTGCAAAACAATATCATCATGTATTTGATGCTTCCATCCAATGGGTTTCTTATTCGAATTGTGCACAAAAGTTTGAACCTCCTGTCCCAAAGAACTTGGGCCTAACATACCGATATCGAACTCGGTGGAAAATTTCATTCGAAAGGAAGGAAAGTTCGAAACCTTGAACTGACCTAAATAGAAATAAGAAGCAAAAGGGCGGTCATTATACTGTATCTCTTCATAGGTATTATAAACGGGAGTGTAAAAATTTTGCCGGATCAGCAATCCATAATAATCATATGATTTTCCGATTACCGGATGAAGCAAGAATGTTAAAGGATTACTTTGCCAAGCAGGATTTATCCAGGTGATATTAGCCCCATGGGTGTACCATAGGTCAGTTCCGAGAAATACATCGTTATCTACAAAGGCACTCACTACTTTTTGAGGGAGAACTTTACCATGAAAAGCAGCAGAAGCCGAAGGTCCTTCATAAGTAAATTCTTTAGGTGGTGTAAAAACTTGAATAATATGAGCTGATAAACGTTTTAGAAATGGGAGCGAATCGGCTGGTTTTTTCGATGAGCTTAAATGATCGTCGTTTTGAATGCCAGTGCGACTTATGGCACTTTTCTTCGATTGTTGCTTCAATGTTTGTGTTTCAGAAGTATGAACTGCTGGAGGAAAAGTGGGTGGATGAGTTATGAACTCGGGATAAAGATTCTTATAAAATAAAATAATACCCCAAGGTTGACATAATTTAGTAAGCTTTATGGTGTAAGCAATTCCATTCCCTATTTTAAATTCAATGAGTCGAGCATCGGTTACGATTTGTTTTAAACGCAGGCTATCGGCCCATTTGCGCCATATAAAATTAAATTGTGTAAGGCTATCTCTCAAATGATGGAATTCTTCGAGTCCAAGCGCATTCTTCAAACTATCTTCGAACTTACCATCTGGATAATAAAAGACGATAGCAGAATCGTAAAGCACTAATTCAGAAGAAGATGTTTTATCTTTTACTTCTTTGTTGCATGCAATAAAGCTGAAGAAAACGAAAAAGCAGAGAGGGAAAAAAGAGTAGTTACGAAACATCATTGATGATTCAACTCGCATGAATGATTAAACGGATGGCAAAGGTAAGAGGTTATTCATAAATTGAGGGAGATTTTAATATGGCGAAGGAAGCTCGATCCTTCGCCATATTAAAACATTCTTTTTACAAACCTTACCAGAATATGGCATAAATGGCCGTCAAAATAAGAATTACCACAGTAGCTAAAATGTTGAATACCGAATCGGTATGGAAAGTGCTCTTTTTCAAAGGAATTCCCTTTGGATCATTCACACCTCGTGCCTCAAAATAACTATAAATAACCATCACCAGCATGGTGCCCAAACATACGATCAGCATTTGATCCATCCATGGGAAGGATGGGAAAAATCCTGCAAGTGGTGTACCCGCCATCCATCCGTTCTGTCCTATTTTTAAATAGAAAGCAAACACGATACTGAAGAGAGCTCCAAAGATTGCAGAACGATTGGTAGCCTTCTTATAGAATAATCCTAAAAGGAAAATGGCCAGAATTCCCGGACTCACAATACCGGTATATTCCTGTATATATTGAAATGCTTGCTTAATATTTCCCAGTAAGGGTGCTATAAATATTGCAATGATAAGAGCAATCGCAGAAGTAATTCGACCTACAGTCACCAATTCCTTTTCGGAAGCATTCTTCGAGAAATAGGGTTTATAGATATCGAGTGTAAAAATTGTACTGGTAGAATTCAGCATAGAGGCGAGGGAAGAAACTATGGCGGCCACCAACGCAGCAACCACAAGACCCTTCAGTCCTGTTGGAATAAATGTCTTAACCAACCAGGGATACGCCCGGTCATTATCAACAGCTCCCATTGCATTAAAAAAGGTAGGATCGGCACTTTGGGGGGTAATATGTCCAGTGGGATCAGCATTCAGTACAAAGGCAATAATTCCCGGAATAACTACAATCAAAGGAATAAGAATTTTGAGAAAAGCGGCGAAAATTATTCCGTGCTGTGCTTCTTTTAGCGATTTGGCCGCTAAGGTTCTTTGAATGATATACTGATTGAATCCCCAGTAATACAAATTGGCAACCCACATGCCTCCAATCAGAACAGCCAAGCCGGGCAAGTAATTATAAGCATCTTCGCCATTCGGAGTAATAATTTCTCCCTTTTGAAGAATCATGCTGAATTTTTCCGGCGCAACTTCATAAATATGTTTGAATCCAGAGATAATTCCTCCATCAGGAGATACATGGCCCAGTGCAAGAAAGGTAGTTACGAGTCCTCCTCCTATGAGCAGTATTACCTGAATGACGTCAGTCCATGCTACTGCTGAAAGGCCACCATATAGGGAATAGGCTGCAGCAAATAATGCTAATCCAATAATAGAGTACATGATTAAATCGCCGTTTCCCGTTCCAATGATAGTATCGAGAGCTTTACTGCCAAGAAATAAAACGGAGGTGAGGTTCACGAAAATAAACAGCGCAATCCAGAACACCGCAAGAATGGATTTCAACTGCGTGCTGTAACGTTTTTCGATGAACTCAGGAATGGTGTATAAACCCTTTTCGATAAAAACTGGCAGGAAAAATTTACCCACAATAAGCAACGACACAGCCGCCATCCATTCATAAGAAGCAATAGCCAAGCCTATTGCAAATCCCGAACCCGACATCCCTATAAACTGTTCGGCGGAAATATTGGCTGCTATCAGTGAAGAACCTATTGCCCACCAGGGCAAAGCCTTGCTCGCCAGAAAATAATCCTGAGAGGTTTTCTGCGCTCCCTTCTTAGTGCGTGACACCCATAATCCCACACCAATGATGGTGAGAATATATAAAATAAATATTACATAATCAATCGTACCAAATTGCATGTTGTTCATAGTCGGTCATATTTATTTTTTTATCAATTTTGGGCGCAAGATATAAAAATATTTTTTCCGTGAAGCAAATCCTCTCTTTTCTGATTGTAAAAAATACAATAATTCAATAGTTCACCATGAAAACAAGCTCTAAAAAATTTGTTTATCTAACTGTATTTGTTATTATTACAAGTCAGCTTACTCTTTCCTCATGCTTTAATATGAAATCTGACACTACTATGAAAATCTCCGAAAATTTTTTTGGTCGAATAGAAGAAAAAGAAATTAAAATCTTTGAACTCGAAAATCCAAAGGGAAGCAAGGTAAGTATAACGAATTTTGGTGCTATTGTCCAATCGTTGTATGTAAGAGACAGGGAAGGAAATTTCGAAGATATCGTCCTTGGATTCGACAGTTTGGAAGATTATATACAGCAAACCTCATATTTTGGAGCCATTGCCGGCCGCTATGCCAATCGTATTGCTTTTGCACAATTTACCCTCGATGGGAAAACCTATCAATTAAGCGCCAATGATGGGAATCATCATCTTCATGGAGGTTTTAAAGGATTCGACAAGGTCATCTGGGATGCAAGACCATATTTAGATACCACAGGCGCATGTCTCGAATTGCATTACATCAGTAAGGATGGTGAAGAAGGTTATCCTGGCACACTGGACGTATACGTAACTTATTGTTTTACATTAGATGATGAGCTCAAAATTTATTACCAGGCCACCACCGATCATCCTACCATACTTAATCTTACCCATCATAGTTATTTCAATCTCAGCGGTTTTACCCAGCGCAATATCCTCGAGCATGAACTGATAATTCATGCCGATTCTTTCACACCCGTCGATAGTACTTTGATACCCACCGGAGAAATCGTTCCGGTAAAGAATACCGTCTTCGATTTTACATCACCACGTCCGATTGGCAGCCGAATCAGAGAAGTATTCAACAAAAAAACAGGCTATGACAACAACTATGTTTTAAATACGACGGATTCCACTGTTCATCCCGCCGCTAAAGCTTATGATCCTGAAAGCGGCCGTATTCTCGAAGTTTTTACCGACCAACCAGGATTGCAATTTTATTCGGGAAATTTCCTCGACGGAAAAATTAAAGGGAAAAATGGAAAAATCTATCAACAACATGATGGCTTTTGCTTAGAAACACAACATTTCCCTGACAGTCCAAACCATCCTGAGTTTCCTTCCACCGTGCTTCGACCTGGCCAGATATTCCGATCGCTAACCATCTATAAATTCTCGACCGATCGTTAATAAGGCCTTCAAGCATCCGTACACCCTGAATAACCTACCATCTTTTAATCTAACCCCAAACCCCCCTCCATTCCCCCATTATCCGTCTTCCATTTTCCCGCATTTGGCGATGTTTTTCACTTTTCTTAGAATTACCTTTAATCTCTATGACGTTTAATTAATGTTTATTCTAAATGTTTGAGGAATTCAACCTATCCTCCATTGAGAAAATGAGATGGTTAGAGCCAAAGAAAACAGTAAAAATGAAAAATTTCGGTTTTTCAAGCAACAAAACAACTTAACAAATATAAGCCATGAATGGAGAAAATCAAAATCCATTGCAAACGAGGAAGATAGGATTTATCATATAAATTAATCTCTGACTGTAAAAATTCAATCGAACTTGTATATAATTTTGTTAAGTGCTTTGATGTTTAAAAATTAAAATCTGTTTGTATCATAAAATTTTAATAAAGCCATTTCATGAAAACTTCAGCGAGATTCTTACTACCTCTTCTTATAATTTTGATTTCGTCGATAGGGGTTGATGTATTTGGTCAAACCATAACCATTTCCCTCATGGATGGAACCAGCAATACTTATCCTCTTACCTCCATTTCAAAGATTTATTTCGAAGGCAACAACCTCATTTTTAATGAAGCCAATATGCCTATTGCACTCGATCAAATACGTAAAATTACATTTACGGCTTCATCAGGAATAAACATCGTAAATTCTGGTAACACGAGCCTCGTCATCAGCCCCAACCCTGCGAGTGATGCCATCAAACTGTTCAATCTTCCCAATGAAACATGCACGGTCTATATATTTGATCTGACCGGTTTACTTGTGTTATCGTGTATCCTCAATCCATCCAACACATCCATAAACGTAAACAATTTAACCAAAGGAATTTATTTAGTAAAAGTCATGAATTCGACCGCTAAGTTCATCAAACTTTAAAATCTTCCAACAATCAAACTAATTAAGATTGTCCAGAACAATAAAGCCGATAAATAATATCCACATTTGAAAATTCTTATCCATGAAGAAAATAATCCTACTCTTATCATTTCTCACATTGGGAACTCTTGATTTATTTGCTAAAGACTATTTGTTCATCTTCTCGGGCGATAAATCAGTAAATGCGATCGATCGGGCAGATATCGACAGCATAAAGTTTACTTCAAATCAAACCGTACTTTCCATTTATAAGGATAACGAAGTAATTGCAAGCTATCCCCTTTCGAAGATTGACAGTTTGACATTTGGCAGTATTGATGTCAATGAAGTGATGATAATTTATTCCGAATCTGGTATAGTCATAACTAATCCCTTTGCTAACAAAGGCATTAATATATCGGTGAATGGTGATGATGTTACCGTTAATTCCAAACTCTCCAATATCTCAGTCGATTATATTCTTTCTGGGACAACCTCCAGCGGTTCTTTGAAACTCTACAGTATTTACAAATACCAACTTACATTAAATGGGGTCAATATGACCAATAATGACGGTCCGGCCATCAATCTGCAATCGAGCAAGATGTGTACACTCGTGCTTTCTGAGGGCACGACAAATATTCTGGCTGATGGGGCAACTTATGCCAGCAGTTCGGAAGATCAGAAAGCCACGTTGTTTTCGGAGGGTCAAATTATTTTTATTGGAGATGGGACACTGAATATATCGAGTATTTCGAAACATGCCATTGCAAGCGATGATTACATTTCCCTGAAGGGTGGAAATATCAATGTTAGTTCAGCTGGGAAAGATGCCATTCACGTGAACGATTATTTCACAATGAGTGATGGGATTCTTCAACTCACTCCTTCGGGTGATGGAATCGATTCAGAAGGACACATCGATATATCAGGCGGGAGTATTACTTTCACGAGTTCTGTGGCAAATGTAAAAGCCATTTCAGCAGATAGCACTATCAACGTTTGCGGAGGTATCATCAATCTTACTTTAAAGGGGAATGCAGCCAAGGGGCTAAAGGGCAAGCAAGACATGACGCTTTCGGGGGGAACATTCACGATCAACACCTCGGGGGCAGCCATATTGGAAGCTTCCGGTTCGGGTTATGATCCCTCCTATTGTACAGCCATCAAATGTAATCATTCGATTTATATCAACGGCGGAACATTTACTATAACGGCTACAGGGACAGGTGGCAAAGGTATTTCTGCGGATAATAATATTGAAATTACAAACGGGTCGATTACAATTTCAACCTCAGGCGGTGGAGCTATCTATACTAACACTTCTGGCAAGACAGATGCTTACAATGCTACTTGCCTGACGTCGGACGGAAATATCGTTATAATCGATGGAACGATCGCTTTATCTTCGTCGGGAGCGGGAGGAAAAGGCGTTTCAAGCGATGGGATCTTTACTCTGGGGAGTTCTTCCACTTCGCCCACACTTTCTATTACCACCACGGGAAGTGAAATTAGCTTAGGGAACACAAGTTATTCATCACCAAAAGCGCTTAAAGCAGATGGTGATATAAAATTCGTCGGTGGAACAACACTTATCTCTTCAGCAGATGATGGAATAAAATCAGAAACCAATGTATATGTGAACGGTGGCAATATTGTAGTCAGTAAATCTTACGAAGCCATCGAGGCGCCTTTTATCTATATCAACGGAGGAATTACTGATATTACTGCTACGAATGATGCCATAAATGCTACCAAAGGCCTGGTCAGCGGCGGAACGGAACAAAATGATGGAAGTTGTTTGTATGTTACGGGGGGAATTCTCATAGCCTCATGCACAAATGGCGACGCAATCGACAGCAACGGGGATATTCTGATAACAGGTGGCCTAACTATAGCTAATGGGCCATCTAATGGTATAGAAGAAGCCGTTGATTTTAACGGCATATTTAATATGAATGGCGGAATCTTTATTGGTGCAGGCTCGAATTCCAACATGACAAAACCTATGAGTAATTCATCCACTCAGCCTAATATGTTCATCTCTTCGAGCTCATTGATCTCTTCTTCTACATTTCTGAATATTCAAATCAATTCGACCGATGTCATTACCTTCAAACCAAAATATGGTGGATATAAATTTCTTATTTCCTCACCCGACATGACCAAAGGCGCTTCGTACAAAATCTATACAGGTGGTTCCTATTCGACTTCTATCAATACAGGGGGATATTATACAGGCGGAACATACACACCTGGAAACTTAAAAAAATCAGGAACCCTCTCCTTGTCGAGCACAGTAAATACTATCAATTTATGAAATAGCACCAGTCAGCTTTAGATAATTAGATAATAAAAAGAATGTTCCTCTTTTTATACCTATTTTATATTTTGGTTAAATACACCACTCCTTCTTACTTAGTCAAAATCGTATATAAGGATATTTTGGATGAAATTCATTTAATCGCAGCCTCATTTTAATACCCTGCGCCGTGCACATATATAATGTCTTCTAATGCCTTCGCCCTTCAGTGAATTTCAACTTAAAGATGAAAGATTTCGAGAGCCGTATCAAAATCAACAAAGAAATCGGCTTTATGTTTTAAGGCTTGCACGGCTTTATGTTCTTGCTCGAGCACCTTCATACGGAAATCATCCAGTTCTTCTTTCTCCGATTCACGTTGCACATCGAGAGTTTCTCTATAAGTGAGTTCGATAAAAACCTTCAGATCGGCTTCTTCGAGTTCAATAGCGTATAGTCCACTAATGATTAGAATTTCTATATTCTTAAAATCAGTCATCAGCTGGTCTACCTGATCATTCATCAAGTCAACCAGAGGCATAATCGAGCGATTCCCTTCGATGAAGTCATGTACATTCTTCTTTACCTGCTCCCAATTGATTTCATGAGGGCCAATGGAATCGAGTCCATGTTCCTTTCGCCATTCTGTACGTAAGGCTGGAGGAATCTTGTAGTAATTATCCAGATACATGGTTTTTAATTTAATGCCGCGCTTCTTTAATTTCCTCCCCAATACATGCGCAATTTCGGCTTTACCAGCCCCAACTTCGCCTGAAATGGCGATAATGTATTTTTCGGTTTTCTCGGCTAATACCTTTTCAAGGATCGTTTTAGCTGCCTTTTTATGCTTTTTGTTGATGATGAGAACATTCTCGTACATTTTCCTTCAATTTTCCGTTTCGAAACGTACAACAAAACTAATTAGATTTCGATTGTTTTTGCAATGCCAGGCAACAAAATATATTCCTTTCCCCACACTTTCGCCTTGACTTCGATATTATGTGGTGCACCAGCTGTAAGAACTATTTTTTGCCTATCTATTTCTACATAGTATCTGATGCCTCGAAAAATAAAATTAAATTTCATTGCTTCCCAATCGTATGGTAAATCAGGTTGAAACGAAGGGATATCTTCGCACAGGCTCAGTCCAGCATAAACAGTTAAGGCAAGCCAGACGGTTCCGGCCATTACACCCGCATGAATTCCTTCGGCTGTAGTCCCGCCCTGTATATCGATATAATCACTGATTAAAGCCTCACGAAACAGTTGCCATGCCAATTTCTCCTCACCTACCAAATGAGCCAGTTTGGCATGAACTACTCTGCTAAGCGTGCTGCCATGTGAGGTACGATTTAAATAATACCAAAAATTTTTCTTTAAATAATCTTTGGGTAAATCATAACCCATTTCTTGAAGCAAACGGTTCACTTCTTCGGGCAAAAGATTATAGAATATCATCAAAACATCAGCCTGCTTGGCCACCTTGAATTCATCGGGCGATAAGCCTTCGGCTTTTAATAAACGATCCATGCGATAAACATTGCCATATTTCTTCTTAAAATATTCCCAATCGAGTTCCTTGAGTTCGAAATATCCATCGAATTGAGCGATAATACCCTCTTCATTAATACAAAGTGCAAGATTTTGCCGGATATTTTTCCATCTTTGCCATTCTTGTTCGTTTAAACCGATTTTTCTGGCAACGTTTCGAAAACATTCTTCACCAATGATATTTCTCATTTGATAGGCCTTTTGTAGAGCCCAGACTGTCATTAAGTTGGAATAAGCATTATCGTCGAGGCCTCCACGCTTAGCATTAGGATATTTCTCATGAAACTCATCTGGTCCCATTACACCGCGAATGTGGTATCTTCCATCTTCGGCATCCTTATGGCATAAGCCAGTCCAGAACATGCAGATATCTAAAAAAAATTCGGCTCCATAATCTTTCAGAAATTGTTGGTCGAGGGTGGAATGATAATATTCCCATATATTATAAGCTATAGCCAATGAAACATGGCGCTGAATGGAGCTGTAATCGTCGCCCCATTCACCAGAAACAGGATTGAGATGTACTACCTGAGTTTCTTCTCTACCTGAGCTTCCGCTTTGCCATGGAAACATGGCACCTCTGTAGCCATGCGCACGGGCATATTCTCGTGCAGCCGGCAACCGACGATAACGATACATCAAGGCACTGCGGCTGATTTCTGGAAAACTCAAATTATAGAGCGGAAGTATGAACAGTTCATCCCAAAAAATATGTCCACGGTAAGCTTCACCATGCAACCCACGTGCGGGAATACCAGCATCAAGCGAAGCATTATGAGGTGATGCCGTTACGAATAAATGAAAGAGGTGCAGTCGGAAAATTTTCTGAGCCAAACGATCACCTTCGAGTTCAATATCTACCCGTGTCCAGATATTTCGCCAAGCCACTTCCGATAGTTCTCGCAAATCTTCATACGATTTCAAATTTTTGCCTTCTACTAAAACTAAAGTTAGGGGATCATCATTCGAAAGGCTATTATTCAATACAATACGTTTAGTCAACGTAACTTCTTCATTAGATCTTATGCAGGCAGTAAACAACGAAAAAACCTTGCCTTTATAAACAAGAGGTTGCCAACTCCCTTCTTTGTTAGCATCCAAAATATAAGTACAGGCAATCCTTATATTGCTCTGAGTAGTGCAACCCACCAAATAACCCGAATTACTCTCTACCTTTTCTTCAAGAGGCAAAATGTGTTTTTGGTTCAAAGAACGATAGCGGTCCACACCATCATTGATCAAATCGATATCGAGCCCTGCTTTTATCGTAATCTCATCATCATAATCGATTGGTTTAATGGTATATTTCTGAGCAGCAATATTTCTCTGGTGCATCGAGACAAAGCGTTCAGATTCGATTCGAGTGGTTTTCCCTTCAAACTTGACTGTCAACTTACGTTTCATAATACCTGAACGAAAATCTAACTCACGTTGAATTTCTATGATTTCGGCCTTATCTAGATCAAACCACTCGCCTTGGCTAATCTTGAAAGTGACAGGCAGCCAATTGATACAGTTTACAAAATCTTCATTTTCGACATCTCTTCCCGCTACTTTCGAAACAAGCCGATTATAAACACCAGCCATATAAGTAGCAGGGTAATGGCATATACTGGCTAACGTCTCCTCCATCGAGCCACGGGTTGCAAAATATCCATTCCCAACTGTCAAAAGAGTTTCCCTTTGTTTTTCCTTCTCGGGAACCAGATCGTAATAAATGAGGCTATTGTTATCAGTTGACAAACCATTGGTAAACCAATCCATCATTCCTTTTATTCCACCCAATTCTTCGAGGTCGCTTACTACCCTATCGGCACCATGAATCAGTAATTCACGATGATTATTTTCGCGGGCAACACCTAAAACAAATCCGAAGTTGCCATTTTTGCCCGCTTCCACCCCCGACACGGCATCTTCAACAACGACCGCCTTATTTGGAGAAACATTCAGATTCTTACAAGCCGTAATAAAAATATCGGGAAAAGGTTTACCTTTTAATCCTAATTCAGCCGAAACAGTTCCATCTACAATGGTTTCGAATAGGTTTAAAATGCCCGCTCTCTCCAACACTGGCTTGCAATTCTTACTCGAAGAGGCTACACCTATATGTATTCCATTTTTCCGAAGTTCATAAATTAAGTCTATGGTTGATTGATACACTTTAACGCCTTCCTTTTCGAGAACCTCGTTGAATGTAAGGTTTTTTCGGTTTCCCAGTCCACAAATAGTTTCCATTTCGGGAGAGTCGGAGGGATCGCCGTAAGGTAGTTCAATATTCCGAGATTTGAGAAAAGACTCCACGCCCTGATAACGCGGTTTCCCATCAATATAAGGAAGGTAATCCTGATTATGTTCGAACTCCTGAAATTCCGTCTCATTTTTTTTACTCCAGTTCAAAAGGAATTCATCGAACATTTTCTTCCATGCGGCGCTATGAACCAGGGCCGTTTGTGTGATAACCCCATCCAAATCGAAAATAACAGCCGAAAAAGGATAGTTTTTAAGCATAATTTGTACGATTCCCGGCACAAAATTATGATATTTGCAAGAACTTAATGCCCTAAACCCGACGCTTAAAGCCTGATAAGCCATGGCCTCCAATAGAAAGAAATCTTACATTGAAAAATTAATCGAGAAGGGCGAGAATCAACACCTCGATTTTAAATTCGCCGTAAATGATTCCCGTAAAATTGCCCGTTCTATGGTAGCCTTTGCTAATACCGACGGAGGCCGGTTATTGATTGGAGTGAAAGACAATGGAGTTATTGCAGGAGTGAAAACAGTCGAAGAGTTTCACATGGTAGAAACGGCTGCACATATTTTTTCACGGCCTCCGATTCCATTTAGAAGTATTGAATGGAATATGGGAGGAAAAATGATTTTGGAAATTATTATTTCGAAAGGCCGACATCGCCCGTATTATGCTCAAGATGAACATGGACAATGGACTGCATGGCTTCGACAAAGTGACCGGGACATTAAGGCACCAAAAATATTGACAGAATATTGGACTCGTAAATCTTCGGGAGAAATTACTACCTTATCTTATGGTCCATTTGAAAAGTTCTTCCTTCAAATGCTTGAAAAACAAGGGTTGGTTAGTTTGGAAAGTTTTAGGCGATTAATGGGAATCAGCCGAAATCAAGCCAACGAAATCGCTCTACAGTTTATGTTAATGGATATTATCGCTATCAGATTCGAAAACGATAAACCCTTTTTCTTCCTAAAACAGGGTTCAACTCTTTTTTAAATACCTCCGCAATGATTCTTCAGCCTCATGAATGTAAAATTCCAGCTGATTTAAACCTTGCCCGGTAAGGACATATTTATGATCTTTCAAAAAATCAATGGCCTCTATGATATCTTCCAAATAAAATTCGGAAGAAGTATTGTGAAACAGCACCTTATTCAGATAGGCAATTTTTTCACCCAAAATCTCTATGAGTTCCTCCTTATTCTGGTAATAAGCGCTCATTCTTTCATTTATGAAGTGGCAAATATATACAATTCAAACCTAACTGAACTTATCAAATCAAACCTCACAGGTCTTGGAGACCTGTGAGGTTTCTTCGTATTTATTTAACCTATATCTTTGTGGTTCTATAACTAAATAACATTTCATGGTGTCATAAAAACATTGAAAAGAATCAAATGAGGAATTTCCTTCTCTTATTAGCTGGATTAATATTAACGATAAATGGCTTTTCGCAATCAGATACCGAATTTTGGTTTGCAGGGCCAGAAAATGAATCCAACAATGGATTACGTGATAGGCCATTATACATTCGAGTAGCTACTTTTAATTTACCAGCTACAGTTACCCTAAGTCAGCCCGCTCGCCCCCAATTTACTCCAATTACCGTAGATATCAATGCAAATAGTACTTATACCTTTGATTTACAATATCCTACGGACTTTACCGATGTAATCGAAACAAAACCACAAAATCAAGTTCTAAACTATGGTTTAAAACTTACCAGTACTAATCCTATAACTGCCTATTACGAGCAAAGCAGCAGCAGCAATCCAGATATTTTTACCCTGAAAGGAAGAAATGCCTTAGGAACAAGGTTCATAGTTCCATTCCAGACAACTTATTACAACAGTCAAAGGACTGATTTAGGAGGCACAAAGTTTTCATGGTTTGTAGTTGTAGCTACCGAAGACAACACCCATGTAACTATAAAACCCACGGTAGCCATCGAAGGGCATGCGGCCAATGTTCCATTCACAGTAACCTTGAATAAGGGTCAAACCTATGCTTGCCGTTCTATAGGACAAAGCCCTGCGGAACATGCAGCCGGAACGCTCATTACTTCTGATAAACCAATCGCTGTAACCACAAATGATGATTCGGTTTGTCAGTGTCAATCCTGCACGAATATTGGTCCCGACTTAATTGGTGATCAAATCATTTCTTATAATGTATTTGGTAAGGAACACATCATTGTGAAAGGTTATTTTACCGTATCCGGTTCTTCTCAATCGGCCGACCGAATATATGTTTTTGCCGATTCGGCCAATACAGCTTTATATATCAATGGAACTTATGTATCGACGATTAATAATCCAGGGGAATTTTATACTTATAATTTTGGCGATGAAAATGCAATTTATCTTTCCGCTTCCAAACCCGTAGAGGTTTTTCACATGTCGGGCTACAATCAGCAGCCAGCCGGAGCAGTTATTCCACCTATAGAATGCACGGGTTCTAACGAAATTGTATTTACAAGAAGCAGCGTTGCAAATTCCCAATTTGGCTTGATCTTATTTACTCGTTCAGGAAATCAGGGATCTTTTTCGGTTAACCCTCCAACTTTTACCATATCTTCGAGTAATTTTCAAACAGTTCCGGGTACTGCAGGCGAATGGGTTTATGCACGCATGGGAAATATGTCGGGTGTCAATTCCAACACAGCTTATCGCATTTCGAATTCTTCGGGATTATTCCATCTCGGCGTATTGTATGGCAATTCCTCCAATAATGCCCGTTATGGCTTTTTCAGCAATTTTGCGTCTTTAAATTTAGGCCCAGATAGGGCTATTTGCTATGGTGATAGCACTTACTTAGATGCAGGAGCGGGAAGGGAAAGCTATCTATGGAGTACAGGCGAAACAACTTCTTCTATCTGGGTGAAGGATGCAGGAACCTATTGGGTTGATGTTACAGAAGACCTTTGCATTCTGTCTGATGCCATAATCATTTCTCACTACCCATCTACTCCAGTTAATTTGGGACAAGATGTCGAAATTTGTGAGGGGCAAACTGCTACATTCGATGCCGGTGCGGGCTATGTGAATTATCTTTGGGTGCCAGGAAATGTTCATGATCAATATTATACTACGGGAACAGCGGGAACTTATTCGGTGACTGTTGAAGATGAAAATGGTTGCCATTATACCGATACGATTCAACTTACGGTTCATCCTCTACCTCCTCCCAAACCTATTAAGCACAACTGAATTTTTTAAATTAACTCTCTATTGATAACTCCTATGATACTAACTGGCTGCAAAAAGCTATTTATTACACAAATTTTAATCCTGTTTCTTCTCTTATCTACAAATTTATTAGCCGAAGGTACCAAACAAATTATGCCTACAACCAGCAGCTTTGGAGAACTACAACTTATGCCATCATTTAGCAATTTTGCATGGTTCGATTGTGGAGTTGATGACAGGCTCAATATTCATATTAAAACTGTTGGAGAAAAAATCTGTTTTGGCTTTGGCGATCGTATCGACAACTACGGTGGAAACATTTCAGATGTACAATATCGATTACGTAAACCCGATGGCTCTATTGCTATGGGGCCAACCAACCTTCCAACTTCAGGTGCAGGTTACATTTCGACCTATAATCAAGCAACCATAGGCCCCAATAATTTGACTGGAAACACAGGCGGTTACACTCCTTTGACACATACAGCTACCATGACAGGAGATTACTATATCGAATTTTCATTTAATTACTCTGGTTGGGGTTCTCCCGACCGCTGTCGTTTCAAATACTTCGATATTACAGTAGGAAATTCAGCTAATCAAGAAGTTGATGGAAGAGTATGGTCAAAAGCATGGCAATTTACCTCGGGAAATCAAAACAATGAATTTACGGGAAGCCTTTTTGTTTATGCCGATGATGGCATAGTAACTAAAATAGATTTCAATGGTATTCAGCCTTATGTATTTACCGTTTACTGCAACCCCACGGGGATTACTAATACAGGAGTTTTCGAAGTAGATCGTAAATCAAAACTTGGCACTTCTTATACAGTAAATGCGCAATACAAAATTTTTTTGAATGATCCCGATATTACTGTTTATCCAACTGGAGCATTTGGATCCATAACCGGACCCATTACAACAGATAGTCATTGCGATGGCAACCTTGATATTTTCGTTCCAGTAAATAAAACCGGAAAGGTTGATATTTTTTTTAATATCAATCCACTTCCAGGTACTCAAGCCGAAGATTTAAGTCTCACCGCTAATGTAAATGTCGGCAATAATACTATTACTTGGAATGGATTGAATGGAATGGGTTTGCCCGTGCCAAGCGGTACGGTTTTTACGATTACGGTAACTTACATTAATGGGCTTACTAATCTTCCTATGCGCGATCCAGATACACATCCCTATGGTTTTAAAGTTTCATTGATTCGACCTGCGGGACCCTCCCCCGCCCTTTTCTGGGATGATTCTGAAGTGGGCGGTTCAGTCAATCTGGATGGCTGCATATCGACTACAGGTTGCCATTCATTTTCATATTCAGTGGGGAATAATAATTACATCAATACTTGGTGGTATGCATCAAGCACTACCGGAGACCCGGTTACGGTAAATTATCGCCGCTCTTATACGGGAACCATAAATACCAGCATTTGTGAAGGGGATTCGATCTTAATTAATGGAATTTGGGTATATGCTGGGGGAACGTATGTGAATAATCTGATGAATCAGCAAGGCTGCGATAGCATTGTTACAACAAATCTAACCTTGAGGCCAACTCCCATCGTAAATTTAGGCCCTGATACAACTGTCTGTAATGGTCTACCAGTTCAATTTACTGCTCCCACGGGCATCGGCTATCAATACCTATGGAGTACAGGTGCAACAACTCAAACGATCATTGTTACACAAAGTGGAACTTATACCGTTAACGTAACCAATAGTGCAGAATGCACCGGCCAAGGATCGGTAAATTATACCAGTTATCCTAAACCCCCTCCAAAACCCATCTATCACGATTGATATCTTTTTAACTATCAATAGATTAAACACGTATTCGCCTAAAGGTTTTAATAGGGTTTAAAAGATATAAAGGTCTTTCTAAATCATTATCATCCGCATAATTTAGCCCAAGAATATAAAAAAACAAGGTATGGTATAACATTTTTCATGTAAATTTGTAATGAGAATTTTAAGAACTTTTATCGAATCTATCATGTGTTTTTCTATTACAATCTCGCATTTGTACTATGAAATTTTGGGGAAAAATCGCTAATTTAAAATCTTTATTTCTTCTTTTATCGAGTTTTTTTTCACTCATGATTCAAGCCGAAGCCGAGGGGACAAGAGAGCTACAACCCGAATCCAATCGGAATGTGCGACTTCGATTGAGTTATTCATTACCAGTGACCAACAATGATGGAGGTCCTTTTGCAACACCTGTTGCTCCTCCCGAATATAGGCTTTGGGTTACTATTGGCAATACATCCGAAATAGTCTATTTTGGTTTCAAACCTGAAAGCCCCAATTTTTCTTTTGTTATTAAGGATTCAACTGGAACAGTAGTGTATCCTGCATCAGGCACGCCCGTGCCTTTACCGACTTCTGGCAATGGATATATTTCAAATTACAATCAAGCTGTGTATGGGCCAAAACCCATTAACGCAGCCGGATATGATCCATTAACATTTTCACCTAATTATGCAGGGAATTTTTATTTCGAGTTTTCATGGACCCCGGCCAGCGGGCAAAGATATATTACTTACTGGGACATTACTGTTGTGGGAAGTGGTAACATCGAAAAAAAGGGCAGGTTATGGTCGAAGAATTGGCAACTTCAAATGGGGAACAATAATGATCCTTTTACTGGAGTAATGTATCCCTATACAAATGACCAGATTACCACCTCCATCCATTTCAATGGAATGGCACCTGCACGTTTTACAGTTGCATGTAACCCAACAGGGGTCTCCAATACGGGTAACTTTATCATCGATCGAAAATCAGTAGCAGGAAACTACACCTATCCAGAATATAAAATCTTCGTCAATAATCCAGATTCTATTCTTTTCCCAACAGGAATCCTGGGCGGTGTCGATTCGGTGGTAACATCCAATCAATGCGATGGGCATCTGAATATAACGCTTTTTGTCAATAAACCCGGGGTGGCCAATATCATTCTGCAAATTAATCCGGCACCCGGTGTTCAGCCAGAAGATATCAATCTTACTGATTCGGTTTACAGTGGATATTCAACTACTATAGTTTGGAATGGCTTGAATGGATTGGGCGATTCAGTTCCAAGTGGAACTATTATTGAAATTGAAATCACTTATGTAAACGGATTAACACATTTGCCACTATATGACGTAGAATATAGTGCTTCGACATGGAAAGGCTTTATCGTAGATTTAATACGACCTCAAGGAAATAAACCCAAAGTCTTTTGGGATGATAGCAACCTTGGCGGTTCAATAAACCTCAGCGGTTGCATCGACACTAAGGGCTGCCATTCATGGGGATACAGCCTTGGCGATGAGAATACTATCAATACATGGTGGTTTGCGGTTAGTACTTCACTCATACCCATAGAACTTCTCTATAAACGCTCTGAACGATATGAACATGTATATACAATTTGTGATGGCGATAGTATATTGATTGGAAGCACTTATTATAAAACCGCAGGGACTTATTATGATAGTGCCATCAACACTTTGGGTTGTGATAGCGTTCATATTCACCATCTTGCAGTTAAGCCTTCA
>MWFC01000023.1 GCA_002071415.1 Bacteroidetes bacterium ADurb.Bin012 | reverse complement strand
GAATAGGGGTTGCGCTCGTTATAGGACTTAACCTGACACCTCACGGCACGAGCTGACGACAACCATGCAGCACCTCGTATGTTGTCTTACGACTAACATGTTTCCACATTATTCAACATACGTTCGAGCCCGGGTAAGGTTCCTCGCGTATCATCGAATTAAACCACATGCTCCTCCGCTTGTGCGGGCCCCCGTCAATTCCTTTGAGTTTCAACCTTGCGGTCGTACTCCCCAGGTGGATCACTTATCACTTTTGCTTAGCCACTGACAATATATCGCCAACAGCGAGTGATCATCGTTTAGGGCGTGGACTACCAGGGTATCTAATCCTGTTTGCTCCCCACGCTTTCGTGCATGAGCGTCAGTTAAAGTTTAGTGAGCTGCCTTCGCGATTGGTGTTCTGTGTTATATCTAAGCATTTCACCGCTACACAACACATTCCGCCCACTTCAGCTTTACTCTAGGCATTCAGTATCAAGGGCAGTTCTACAGTTAAGCTGTAGGATTTCACCCCTGACTTAAATGTCCGCCTGCGCACCCTTTAAACCCAGTGAATCCGGATAACGCTTGCATCCTCCGTATTACCGCGGCTGCTGGCACGGAGTTAGCCGATGCTTATTCAGCCGGTACCTTCGGGCCCGTTATAAAACGGGTGTTTATTCCCGGCTAAAAGCAGTTTACAACCCATAGGGCCTTCATCCTGCACGCGGCATGGCTGGGTCAGTCTTTCGACCATTGCCCAATATTCCTTACTGCTGCCTCCCGTAGGAGTCTGGTCCGTGTCTCAGTACCAGTGTGGGGGGCTTTCCTCTCAGAACCCCTACCCATCGTAGCCTTGGTGGGCCATTACCTCACCAACCAGCTAATGGGACGCATGCCCATCCTTCACCGCATTGCTGCTTTCAACTCAAGAAGATGTCTTGATGAGTTGGTATGGGATATTAGCACCGCTTTCGCGGAGTTATGTCCCGGAGAAGGGTAGGTTACATACGCGTTACTCACCCGTGCGCCACTCGCCACCGGTTGCGATTGCTCGCAACTGTGTTGCCGTACGACTTGCATGTATTAGGCCTGCCGCTAGCGTTCATCCTGAGCCAGGATCAAACTCTCCATTGTATAAGTTTGTTCCTTGATTATTCTTCAAGATTCACCTTCCACTCTGAGATTATCAGAATTTTGGCTCCCGCTACGTCTTTCCTCTCAATATTTTCAAAGAACTTCCCTTTTACTTTGGGGGTGCAAATTTACATCTTTTTTTAATATCACAAGTGCTCTATTAAAAATTTTTTTAATTCCCCTCTCAAAAGGCTAAAATGAACGTCTCAGTTTTGAGGGTGCAAAGTTAAAAACATTTTAAAACAAACCAATGTTCATTTATAAAAAATTTAGAAGATTTCTGTTAGTTCTATGGATTTGAACAATTTGAAATCGAAAAAAATTTTACTCGTTCAATCATTTTTTCCTTAAATGGCTTTAATATGGATTACATTCGTAGTTTTTGTGATGTTATTTGTTTAATTCATAGTTGGATACAACTTATCTCTTACTAAGTTCGTTTTGAGGAGGAGTGGAGAAATCATTCTATTATGTTCCTGTAAGCTTGTAATTACTTGATTTTGTTTTGAGAGGCTGAAGTTAGGAGGGTAGAATTACTTCTTTAAGGTGTTTATTATGAAACGTTTTTCAAGGTCTCGAGTATCAATTTCCAGAATTTATCAACCGACGGGATATGGATTTTTTCATCGGGTGAATGGACATCACGCAGGGTAGGCCCAAAGGAAACCATGTCGAGGTAAGGATATTTTTTCAGGAACAAACCACATTCGAGGCCAGCGTGTATAGAGCGGACCCTTGGTTCATTTCCGAAGAGATTTTTATAAGATTGGATGGTTGTGTTCAGAATTCTGCTCGAGGGGTTGGGTGTCCAGCCAGGATAGCCATCGGAATGGGTTACTTTAAATTTAGCTAGTAGGAAAACACTTTCGACCATGGAAGCGATGTCGGTTTTAGCGCTTTCCAGATCACTTCTTTGGCTCGTATTAACTGCCAATGTATTAGGCCCTGTAATTTTTATGGATGCAAGGTTTGTCGAGGTTTCAACCATTCCGGGCATTCGTTGGCTCATGCTTATTACACCGTGTGGGCAGGCATAAATTGCATTGAGCAAACGCTGTTGCGACTTTTTATTGATGATGGCTTCGGGGTGGGTTGTGCTTTCTAGGGTCAAGCAAAAATGGGGTTCGGTGTATTTGAGTTCTTCGACCATTTCGGTATAGAATTCTTTAAAGTACTCTAAAAGCATGTTTTCGGTTTTGAAGGGTACCAGAATTACTGCTTCTGCTTCTCGTGGGATGGCGTTACGGAGATTTCCACCATCAATTTGCGCCAACCGGATATTATATCGATTGCTGGCATTCCAGAGGAAACGGTTGAGAATTTTATTGGCGTTTCCTCTTCCTTTATGGATATCGTCGCCCGAGTGCCCTCCTTTTAGTCCTGTAACCTTTATTCTATAAGGTAAATAATTAACAGGAACCACTCTTCTTTTGAATTGGAGTTCGGCCAGAGTATCTATACCTCCAGCACAGCCAATGAATAATTCTCCTTCATCTTCTGAATCGAGATTTATAAGGATGCGCCCTTTCAGAAACCCAGGTTGTATGGCTGATGCTCCTGTTAATCCTGTTTCTTCATCCACCGTAAACAGACATTCGATAGAACCATGCGGAATATCATCCGATTCCAAAATTGCCAGTTGAGCGGCCATACCTATTCCATCGTCGGCTCCCAAGGTTGTGTTTCTTGCTTTTACCCATTCACCGTCGATGTAAGGTTGTATGGCGTCTATTTCAAAATTATGAAGTGAATCTTGGTTCTTTTCGCATACCATATCCATGTGGCTTTGAAGAATTACTATCGGTTTATCTTCGAAACCAGGCTTGGCTTCTTTGCGAATAACCACGTTCCCTGCATCATCGGTATTGGCTTCAAGGTGATGAAGTTTAGCAAATTCCAACAAGTAGTTTCGTATCTGAGCTTCGTTTTTCGATGGCCTGGGAATTTTACAAATTTCTTCGAAATAATGCCAGACATTTTGTGGTTGAAGCGATGTCAATGATTGATCCATAAGATATTTATTATATTTAGAGTTAATGAGACAAGGTTTATGATTCTAATGATTTATTATTTATGACACGAGAGCATAACTTGTTTGTTGAATGTTTCAAACACTGATATATGGGTTTTAGTATTAAGACCGGGTACATTGTGTCAGGCGACAAAATAAAGAAAAATTTTCGTGTATTTCTTTCTCAACTTTATTCATGTCAAGGATTCGTTTTTTAGGAACGAATTTTTGAGATGAAGGGAGGTATTTTGATAAAACAGGTGTAATAAGTCGGAATTTGGATGAAATTTCAAGTGAAGCCGCTTTTACTGCACCCTTCTGATGTGTGTTTACTGGATGAACTATCAAACAAAGAAATGCTCATTATTTCAGTATGGTTTTATTTAGGTTTGATCATCAATTCTTCGATTTCGTCCGGATCGATAGGAATATCCTCCATAAGGTTATAAGATGGATAACCGACTACAAAAGTATTTTCGAGTCGAATGCCAATGTTTTCTTCTGGAATGTATAAACCCGGTTCAAAAGTAAGGATCATGCCAGGGGAGAATACTTCATCGCGTGAACCCACGTCGTGAACATCGAGGCCTACGAAATGGCTTACACCGTGCATGAAAAATTTGGTTCGCAAAGGATTTTGGGGGTCTTGATGTAAGAGGTCATCTTCGCTAAAGAGGCCAAGGTTGATCATTTCTTTTTCAGCCAAGTGATTGAGTTCGTCATTTACCTGATTGATGGTATTACCCGGTACGAGCATGCTTAGTGCATGCCTTTGCAGTCGAAGAACAGCCTCATAAACCTGAAGCTGGCGTGGAGTAAATTTGCCACTGATGGGAATAGTGCGTGAACAATCGGATGCATAATTTTTGTATTCTGCACCAAAATCTAAGAGCAATAAATCCCCTTTTTCTAATTTTTGCTGATGTGAACGATAATGCAAATAACAGGCATTGGCTCCAGAAGCAACGGTTGGTTGAAACGCATGACAACATCCGTTTCGGGCAAATTCGTAAGTGATTTCCGCTTCGATTTCATGTTCGAACATTCCGGGGCTGGTAATTTTTAGAATTTTTCTGAAACAGTTACCGGTTAATTGGGAAGCTCGTCGGATGAATTCAATTTCTTCGGGTTCCTTATTGAGGCGTAATTTCCAAAGCAAAGGAGCAAGGCGTGAAAAAGTATGCAAGGGGAACATTTTTCGCATTTTCAAAGCAAAACGATGTTCATTTACCTTTACCTCGGGAAAGAATTTAGGATATTCGTTCGAATCGATGAATACATTGGAGGTCAGAACCATGAGGTCTTTTAGAGTGGCTTCGAACTGGTCGGTGTAGCGAATGTTTGCCATACCTGAGATTTGGCTTGCCTCTTCCAGACGTAATTTCTGTCCTTCCCATATCTCGGTTGTTTCGTCAGGCCTGAGAATAAACAATATTTCTTTCATTTTTTCATCGGCATGTGAAGGGAATAAAATCAAAATGGTTTTTTCCTGCCCGATTCCCGTGAGATAAAACAAATCGGAGTTTTGCCTGTAAGGAAAATACTGATCGCCATTTCGGGGCATAAGATCATTACTCGAAATACAGACTAAGGCGTGCTGAGGCAAAAGATTTATTAATTTCTTCCGATTCCGTTGGAATAAATTGGGATAAACAATGTTGGTGTCGTTCATTGTAAAAATTTTTAAAAGAAGGGATTATACATTTATTTACTCGATGGATGAATTCAAAGGAAAATATTATTTTTGAGATGCAACCTTAGAAGTATAGCATTTTGAAAGCATTCTTGAAATTTTTCGGTAGAGAGGATTGTTTTTTCCATTAAAATAGTTTTTAAATTTGTTAGTTCAATCATCGAATTTATTCAATTATGAATATTTATCATCTCAGCCGTTAATTATCATGCGAAGATAAAGAAAAAAGCCTTTAATTAATGTCTTCTATAAAAGAAAGGGCAAATGACTGTATTCGAATTAAATAAATATTTTATATTCACTCAAACCTTATAATTTATGAGTAAAACTTTACTTAGAATGACATCTTTGTCGAAAAAGGTTTTTGTTTCGCTGGCAGGGCTTTTCTTGATTACTTTTTTGCTTCTGCATCTGAGCATCAACCTTTTTATTTTACCCATTACACCCAATCATGAGGAAACATTCAGGCAGGCGGTTCATTTCATGACTACTTCTCCGTTGATTAAGGTGATGGAAGTGGTACTTTTTGCAGCTTTTATCATTCACATATTTTTTGCCGTAACTCTGCAGATAGAGAACTGGATTGCACGACCAAGGGGATATAAGGTCTGGCAAAAGTCCAGAACTGATTCACCTTTTTCTAAATTGGCCATATATACGGGCATCTTCGTTCTCATCTTTCTGATCATTCATTTCATGAACTTTTATTTTGTGAAGCAGGGTTGGGTGTCTCCGCCCGAAGGCGCATATGAGGTAGCCGACAAGCATGATTTTTACAATATGGCTCTCAATCTTTTCAATAATCCTGTATATTGCGTCTTATACATCGTTCTGATCATCGTACTTGGGTTTCATCTTCATCATGCTTTCCAGGCTGGTTTTCAAAGCCTTGGACTGAATCATCCTATTTATACGCCCATCATTAAAATATTAGGTTGGATTTATTCCATCTTAGTTCCATTGGGCTTCATCAGCATTCCACTTTATTTTTTGATTTCGTAATTCAAATCATTCCATGATATGACTCAACTCAATGCAAAAATTCCACAAGGTTCACTTCAGGAGAAATGGACGAATTACAAGGCCAATCAGAAGCTGGTAAATCCTGCCAATAAAAGGAAATTTGAAATTATAGTAGTTGGCACTGGATTGGCCGGTGCTTCTGCTGCCTCTGCTTTGGGGGAACTAGGTTTCAATGTAAAAGTGTTTTGTATACAAGATAGTCCAAGGCGGGCGCATAGCATTTCAGCCCAGGGTGGCATAAATGCTGCCAAAAATTATCCTAATGATGGAGATAGTATCTGGAGGCTGTTTTACGATACCATCAAAGGAGGAGACTTTCGTTCACGTGAAGCCAATGTTTATCGTTTGGCCGAAGTAAGCAACAATATCATCGACCAGTGTGTAGCCCAAGGAGTTCCATTTGCGAGAGATTATGCTGGATATCTTGATAACCGGTCTTTTGGAGGCGCCCAGGTATCACGAACCTTTTATGCTCGTGGACAAACTGGGCAGCAACTTCTTTTAGGAGCTTATGGAGCCTTGAGCAAGGAAATCAAACGCGGTTCTGTCAAAATGTACACCCGGCACGAAATGCTCGATCTGGTGATTGTGGATGGCATAGCCCGTGGAATTATTACCCGTGATACGATTACTGGCAAGATTGAGCGTTTTGCTGCACACGCAGTAATCATTGCAACTGGTGGCTATGGCAATGTTTATTTTTTATCCACCAATGCTTTGAATTGCAATGCAAGTGCAATATGGAACTGTTACAAGAAAGGGGCTTTCTTTGCCAATCCGGCTTTTGTTCAAATTCATCCTACTTGTATTCCTGTGCATGGTGATTATCAGAGTAAGCTTACGCTCATGAGTGAAAGTTTGCGCAATGATGGACGAATTTGGGTTCCCAAAAAGAAGGAAGATGTTGAAGCCATCCGCAGTAAGAAACTTCGAGCCGTGGATATCCCCGAAAATGATAGGGACTATTTTCTTGAACGTCGCTATCCTGCCTTTGGTAACCTTGTGCCTCGTGATGTAGCTTCACGTGCTGCCAAAGAACGCTGTGATGCGGGTTATGGCATTGGACCTACTGGTTTGGCTGTTTATCTCGACTTTTCGGAGTCCATACGGCGCTTGGGTCGTGATGTAATCGAAAGTCGCTATGGAAATCTTTTCCAGATGTATGAAAAGATTGTGGACGAAAATCCTTACGAAAATCCAATGATGATCTTCCCGGCGGTGCATTATACTATGGGAGGCTTATGGGTTGACTATGAATTGCAATCTACTGTTCCGGGATTGTTTGTGGCAGGAGAAGCGAATTTTAGTGACCACGGAGCCAACCGCTTAGGTGCTTCGGCATTGATGCAGGGCTTGGCTGATGGTTATTTTATCCTTCCTTACACTCTTCAGAATTATCTGGCCGATCAGATTGGCGTTCAAAAATTCGAAACCGATTTGCCCGAGTTTGAATTAGCCGAAAAAGAAACGATTGAAAAGCTGCAACGTTTGCTTGCTATTCAGGGAAAATACTCGGTCGCTACACTCCATAAGAAATTGGGTAAGATTATGTGGGAAAATGTTGGAATGGCTCGCGATGAGGCTAGGCTTAAGCAGGCCATAGAGGCAATTCGCTCATTAAAACAAGAATTCTGGAAAGAAGTATATGTGCCCGGCTCCCTTACAGGAGTAAATGATGAACTTTTGAAAGCCAATCGCTTGGCCGATTACCTTGAACTCGCAGAGCTGATCGCCCACGATGCCTTACTTAGAAATGAATCATGCGGATGCCATTTCAGAGTGGAATATCAATCTGAAGATGGAGAAGCGCTCCGAAATGACGAAGAATATAAATATGTATCCTGCTGGGAATATCAAGGAGAAGGAGTTGAACCCCAACTTCATAAGGAACCCCTCGAATATGAGTTTGTTGAATTGAAATCCCGTAATTATAAAGTTTAACTCATTTCCTGAACCTAAAAATTTAACATTATGAACTTTACATTGAAAATCTGGCGTCAGGAAAATTCCAAAGCCAAAGGAAGATTCAAGACATATAAAATTGAGAATATCTCACCCGATTGTTCTTTTCTCGAGATGCTCGATATCTTGAACGAAAAATTGATCCATGATAAAATAGAGCTTCCGGTCGATCCTGTTGCCTTCGATCATGACTGCCGTGAAGGAATTTGCGGAATGTGCAGCCTTTATATCAATGGACATCCTCATGGACCTGAACAGGGCACTACAGTTTGTCAGGTTCACATGCGGAAATTCCAGGATGGAGACACCATCGTAATAGAACCCTGGCGAGCAAAGGCTTTCCCAATAATTAAAGATTTAATGGTAGATCGAAGCGCTTTCGATAAGATTATTCAAGAAGGAGGTTATATATCGGCTTCTACTGGTGGTGTGCCTGATGCAAATTCCATTCTTGTTTCGAAAGAATATGCCGATATGGCCATGGATGCGGCTGCATGTATTGGGTGTGGAGCATGTGTGGCAGCATGTAAGAATGCCTCGGCCATGTTGTTTGTTGCCGCAAAGGTTTCTCAGTTTGCCCTCCTTCCACAAGGCCATCCTGAAGCAAAAAGAAGAGTGCAGGCAATGGTCTCCAAAATGGATGAATTAGGATTCGGAAGCTGTACCAATACTTATGCTTGTGAAGCCGAATGCCCCAAGAACATTTCGGTAGAACATATCGCTCGCATGAATAGAGAATTTTTGAAATCGAAACTTACTCATGCCGAAAAGAAAAGAATTGGAGGCTTTGGCTGATAATGTTTTTTTGATTACTACCCGTCTTAACCAATACAAGGTTGTTGAGAATAGTTTGCCAAAATTAGAAGGTTCATTTTTCTTTCGGCAACTATTTTATTTAGGGGATTTTTTGTTAACCTTTATTGCTTCTGAAATTACTTGAAAAAATAGGGGGAAGATAAGTACGATCTTCCCTTATGATAGCCTGTATTGAAAATCAATTGGTTGTTTATAATTGTCAAATTAATATAATTGTTCGAAAAATCGTTTCATTTTTTATGAATCGAAGAATTATACTCAATGTTTGAAACTGGATAAAAGATCGGAAATTTGAAATTTATATTAATTCTAAATAATGATGTGTAGGCTGATAACCTGACTGAGAGTGAAACTAGGGTGATAACCAGGGTAATGGATAGAGGTGCTTTCAAGCGACGAATTATGGGAATGGCTTTTATCGACGGGCGGGAAGCAAGCAGGCAAGCAAGCAAGGGTTTTAAACGAGCTCCCCTGCGAGACCCTATTGAATATTCCGTTAAGAGTAATCATGAATCGAAGAAGCGCGATTGAAGTGAGTCTGATAGAAATATCGGAGGATGGGACAAATGAAAAAAGAATATCTCGGGCTTTTGATTTGAAGAAGAGGGTAAAATTTTTGGAGCTAAAAACCCCGGCATTGCCGGGGTTGGAAGGGGTTTTAAGCCTTTTGCTGTTCCTGAGGGATTCTATAGAAACTAACCTATTGTCTATGAGGAAATTAATCATCGAGTATCATCAACGACACATCAGGATGGAAAGGAACAGCGCTCCAAATATAAGACATTTTTTAACACAATGCAAGCTTTTTAGAAAATATTTTAAAATATTTATTTATTGTATTTATTTTCAGCGTATTAAATTTCGCGAGTATCGAGCTTTCCCTTCCTTATTTTTGTTTTGGGCAATAAATTTTGATGTTTAATAGATTACGAAATTAAATTTCGAGATTTCTGCAAACCGCATTATATATGGGTTATCAAATGATTTGAGGGGTGGCATGCTTTTATCTTAACCTCCGATGGAGTATGAATTCGAGACGAAAGGTGATCATAGTGATAAGAAAATGTGTATTTTTGGAGCTTGAGCTGAAAAGATCGAAATTATGCGACAAGTATTGGTATTTACAGTATATGTGCTTTCATTCTTATGGTTAAGCTGGATGGATGGAATAGATAATTTGAATGCACAATCATACTATGGTTTCCATCCTCGAATGTGTTTGGCCAGTTATCCCGAACTAAACCATGAAAATTATTATCCACCAGGTCGAGATTCGAAGGGGGAAGATATTGATGCAAACCATGAAGATGCGGAGTGGTTTGCACCGGAATATTTCTTCCAGTACTCTATAGACAAGAACACAGGGAAACTAACGGTAAGTTGTGCTTTAGAAAAGGTAGAAGTTGAACACAATAGAGAGAGAGGGGACATTGATAGCCAAAGTGAAGATTCATGCAGGTGTTCATCATCCATTGTGATAATACCCAATCCCGCCAACGATGAAGTGATTTTGAAAGGTGCCTGTAATTCATCGGTGTATGTTTTCGATTTTAAGGGGAGACAGTTGTTGTTCAGCCGTATTGAAGATATACCTCGCCTCGATATCCGATCACTCAATACAGGGATATATAGTATAAAAGTTGAGTGTGCAGAAGACATATATACTTTGCAGCTCATTATTCAGAGATAGTTTTCAAGAATGGGGTTCGATTTCCTTATTTTCGGGATGTCGATGAAAGAAATGCAGTGAGTCGCCCCAGTTGTCCCATCCAATTTCACAGTGAATGGCAGAGATACTTTGAATAAGGTAATTCAACGTTTGTTGGGCTTCTTCATCTATATTGGGTTTCCCCTCATATAAGAGGTAGTCTTCTTTATATTTTAAAGGTGTAAGATTGGGCATAATTACGTTAGCTCCTACTTTCAGCGCCCTGATTTTTGCATTGGGATCAATGGTTTCCATGGCCGTAGTGGCGGCTATGTTGATGTCGGGCATTATGATGCGCAGCAGTGCAACCATTTTGAGGGACAGATCGAGTCTTTCGAGCGGCGACAAAAGCAAATCTTTATATTGGTAAAGAGGAGTGTCCTTGTGTTCGATATATGGTCCCATGCCTACCATATCGATGTCGAGGTTTTTAAAAAATTCGAGATCGAAAGCGAGATCATCATAAGTTTGAAAGGGAAGGCCAATCATAACGCCTGTGCCCACCTGAAACCCCTCATTTCTTAAGTCTTCGAGTGCCTGGAGTCGTTTCTCGAAGGTGTGGAAGGTGTCTTGGGGATGCATCTTTTGAAATAAATCGGGGTTAGAGGTTTCGATTCGCAGCAAATAGCGATGTGCACCGCAATCGTGCCAATAGCGATAGATTTCGCGACTTTGTTCACCCAATGAAAGCGTGATCCCAATTTTTCCCTGCGACAGTTGTTTAATTTTTCTGACCAGTTCCCCAATTCGACACGTGTTTTGGGGTGATGATAATTCTCCTGCTTGAATAACCATAGAAGCAAAGTGCTGGTCGAGAACAAATTGCGCTGCTTCAAGTACTTCACTTTCACTCAATTTGTAACGCCTAACATTTTTATTGCCCGATCTTACCCCGCAGTAAAAACAATTCTTGGAGCAGATGTTGGAGTATTCGACCAAACCCCTGAGATACACTTTGTTACCGACATTGTTCTGCTTAACTTCAGAGGCTTTCTGAAAAATTAAATTTTGTTCACCCTTATCGGCCGATAATAAGATTACCAATTCATCATGAGAAAAAGTTTTTTTCCCCAACAAGTGTCGAATGCTTGGCTTTGGGTTCATGCATCATATTTTCTGCAAAGATAGTTCACAATTCTCAGGTGGTTAGATTTGCGCTTTCGATAATGATTCTTTAGAATTGCAAAAGAAAAATTCGTCCAAAGAATGAAGTTTCATAATAAGTTGTTATTGAAAGACGCTGTTATCTTCAGGAAAATTACAATGGGGGATAAGCTATGAAAATATTGAGTGTAGATAAAATCAGGGAAGCCGATGCGTATACTATAGCCAATGAGCCCATTGCAAGTATTGATCTGATGGAGAGGGCGGCGCGGCAATGTTCGCAATGGTTGCTTGATCATTTGGTAAAAGATATGCCTGTGATGATTTTTTGCGGTACTGGAAATAATGGAGGTGATGGTTTGGCTGTGGCACGTCATCTATTCGAAAATGGTTTCAAGGTTTCGGTTTATATTCTCAGGTTTGGCAGCCAGGCTTCGCCTGATTTTTTAACCAATCTTTGTCGTTTGGAGTCACTTCCTGTGGAATGTATGGATATTGCTTCCGCTGGCGATTTTCCGGAAATTCCTCCGTTTAGTTACATTATCGATGCCTTATTTGGCACAGGTTTGAGCAGAAAGCTGGAAGGTTTGGCTGTTGAATTGGTATCCTACCTCAATCATTCGAGAGGTATTATTATTTCGATAGATATACCTTCGGGATTATTCGTAGATACTTCATTGAAAGCTGTTTCGGGGATTGCAGTGCAAGCCGACCATACCCTGAGTTTTTTACCACCCAAGTTGTGCTTTATGATGCCAGAGAACGATATTTATGTTGGAGAATGGCATGTGTTTGATATTGGCCTTCATCCTGAATATTTACAGCAAGCGGAGACGAAGTATTTCTATTCTTCGAAGGACGATGTTACTTCATGGTTGAAACGGCGGCGGAGATTTCAGCATAAAGGAGATTTTGGACATGCCTTATTGATTGCGGGGAGTGAAGGCAAAGCTGGGGCTGCAATTATGGCTGCAAGGGCTTGCGTGCATTCCGGAGCAGGATTGTTGACGGTGCATGCTCCTGGCAAGGTTGGCGAGGCTTTGCAGATAAACTTGAATGAGGCCATGGTATCGTTCGATGAACAAGCATCGTTCATTACGCATCTACCTTCGTTCGATCGTTATGATGCTGTAGGTGCCGGGCCAGGATTGGGTCTCCACCGACAAACCCAAACTGCACTCAAATTGCTCATACAGAATTATCGAGGTCCACTGATAATGGATGCCGATGCTTTGAATATTTTATCGGAAAACAAAACATGGTACTCATTTTTGCCACCTTATACCATACTTACCCCTCATCCCGGGGAATTCGAGCGACTGGCTGGGAAAACCGATAACGATTTCGAACGTTTGAAACTGGCTAAGGATTTTGCACTGAAATATAATATTTTTCTTGTACTGAAAGGCGGTGTAACTATTATAGTAAATCCTTTGGGGCAATGTTATTTCAACAGTACGGGAAATCCCGGTATGGCAACGGGAGGGAGCGGAGATGTTTTAACGGGAATAATTTTAAGTTTATTGGCTCAGGGATATAATCATGGACAAGCATCCGTTATGGGAGTTTTTCTTCATGGTTTTGCGGGTGATCTGGCGGCCGAAGAGCTTTCGCAGGAATACATGTCGGCGGTTGATATTATTCGGTTTTTGGCCCCTGCTTTTCAATCTTTATCGAAAGGACGGGGTTGATTAGATTTTGGATGCGAGGGTCGCGAAAATCATCGATGAGAAAATTCGCTCCGGTAAATCTTTCTTTTGTAAATGGCGATTTTACTACTGCTACCATACAACCTGCGTTTATTGCCGTTCTATACCTACTCGAGAATCTTCAAAAACAAGGCAATTCTGGGGTTTTTCCCTTAAACATTCTGCGACTTTCAGAAATATTTCGGGATGAGGTTTACCATGAGTAACCATAGTGGCATCGATAATACAGGAAAAGTATTTTCGAATGTCAAGTGCGTCAATGACCATGTCGACATTGGAAGTTGGAGCCGAAGTAGCCAGAGCTGCAGGGATTTGAGCAATGAAAAGATTCTTGAGTAAATCACTCAAACCCTCTACTTCCTTTATATAAGGCTTATATAGACCACGATATAACCCTTCTTTTTCTTCTTCGAATTGCCTGAGTTCTTTTTGAGAAAGTTTGTGGACAAACACTTTCTGTAAGATGTCTTCATTTTTACCACCAAATACCGCTAAAAGTTCTTCTTCAGTTATTGCTATATGGTGATTCTGACAAAACAACTTCCATGCATTCAAATGATTTTCATGATTTCTAACGATAGTGCCATCCATATCGAAGATAAAGGCAAGAGGGCTGCTCATATTATTCATATTTGCTGATGAGAGGTTGATGAGGTTTGTAATTGAAGAAATTCAAGGGAGCTATACCCGAAAATTCGATAAAAACACCACTTCGGTTATCTGGAAGTCCAGGATAAAATCCAAGTTTTAGCAGGATGGTTTTGATGACGAGATTTTCGTTGCGTACCATTGCCCCAATTCCAAAACCCGAAAAGAATTTGTTTTTTTCTGGAAATTGTTGTCTACCGCAAAGATAGGCCAAATTGACAAAATCGAAGAAAGCCAGTCGAAAGCCATAAAAATAGTATGGAGTGAAGAGAGTAGATGAATAATTGAGGGTTAATTTTTCATTGCCCGAATAAAAGGCAGTATCGCTTGGCTGAGCAATTAACAGATCAAGTTCTTTCACCACGTTGACTGATTCGCCTTCGAGACGGTTCATTCCCTGGCAATAATTCAAAGTGAGAAAATGTCGAAGTTTGAAAGGGCCGTAAATGTATAGGTTAGAAAAGTATTCAAGGTGCGTTCCCCATTGACCCTGTTCAAACTTTCCGCTACGATTGTATGACGAAATCAAGAATTTACCCGAAAGGTATCCCAAACGGTTGAAATATTTTGCCACGCCTGTGGTGAATCCAAAGTAAGTGCGATTATAATATTCATAGCTTTCGGGGCCCGTTGTGAGTTCGGCAAGGAAACCATAGGGAATGTCTTCGGTACGTCCGAACTGGTATATATAATTCCCTTTATAATAGGCGTTTCTCGATATAGCTATATTGAGGAGTATATTTGAGGAATTATAGTAGATTTTATTAGAATCGGCTGACACATAAGGTCTTTGCGTATAAAGTCGGCTATCAATACTGGAGCTTATTACCAGTTGGGTAGGCTGGCCATCGCCATATACATTGAATGCTTTGCCAATCCATAAAGAGGGATTGAAATATTTCAAACGATCCTGTCGGAAATAGGGGGTGAAGATATTTTGGATTTTTTCGTGATGAGTGAGTGATAAGCCACTGGCAAAAGGTGTTTGAGTGGTTAGAAAATCTCGAGCAATGGTCAGACGAATGCTTTCATGATTAAATTCATTGGTGTAATCGGCTTCAGAGTAGAAGAAAGTTCCCTTGATATTTTCGATTCGATAATTGAGGTTTTTGAGAGAAAAGACCGGAGACTTTGCCGTGTTATAGCGCACTGTTGATGAAAGACGATTGCCATACCCCAGGAAATTCTGGTCGAAAAGGCTGAAATCTACAAGAGTTGAGCTTGGGAGATAAATATCTAATCCCAAAGATAAAGCATCCTTTGCCCATAAAATAACATCTACTTTTTCGGGGTTTTTTTCATCGGCCACGGGGCGTAAATATGCTTCGGAGAAATAGGGCAAGGAACGTAATAACTGAGCATTCTCAGCCATTATATAAGGATCGAGCTTTTCTCCTTCTTTAAACAATAGATTGTTTCTTATTACGGTTTTTCGCGTGGTTCTATGTAAAGAATTTCCCATACGACTCAAACGCGCCCAGGTAAGGTTGGGTTGTGTTTCATCGAAGGGCTTATCCACATAAATGATAATTTTTTGTATTGTCCTATCGGCAAAAGGCAAATATTCATTTTCTTCGGGCGGTTCGGAGAGGGTTTCATTATTTTTTGATACGGCTCCTGATTCTGGAAACAGAAGTTGATAAGCCAGCTTGGTGAGTTCAGTCTTACCTGCTTTCGATTTTAAAGAATCATAAAGTATTCGTGAACGTGCATAAGGGTCTTTCAAGAAATAAACTCTTGAGATGTCATCTCCAATGATAATGGTGTCGGTAGAAATCAATACCAATTCGTTGTCGAGCAGAATTTTTGTACCGCAACAAAGCCACAAAGTATCGTCACGGATTTGCGAACATGGTATTTCCTGGCTAAAAACTTGCTTCCCAACTATAAACGAGATAACTAAACATAAAAATGATATGGATTTCTTTTGCAACACATCATCATGAATTACAGAGCAAACGCCAGCTTTGATTTTTTATGATACGAAAAAAGAGGATAATAAAACGATGCATTACGCAAGACCCATATCATGCTTGATGTCTTCGATTTTTTGGCTTAGAAACTGGTTCGTCTTTTCATAATCTTCAATATGGTGAAGAATGGTTTTGGCTCCAAAATAGAATTTAATCTTAGGTTCGGTCCCCGAAGGTCTTACGGTGATTTTGCTGCCATCTTCGAGGAAAAATTGAAGCACATCCGATTTGGGCAAGTCAATGTGGATTTTTTCGCCTGTAATCAGGTTTATCTCTGTTTGGCATAGATAATCTTTTATTACTGTAACCTTGATACCGGCGAGATGTTCAGGAAGATTTGCCCTGTAATTTTCCATCATTTGACGGATTTCTTCGGCTCCGGCAATTCCTTTATTAGTAATAGAAAGAAGGGTTTCCTTATAAAATCCATATTCGAGATAGATTTCCTTGAGAAGGCGATAGAGTGATTTACCCTGATTAGCAGCCCAGGCAGCTGTTTCGGCTATCATGCAGCAGGTGCTTATGGCATCTTTATCTCTGACAAAATCGCCCGTAAGGAAACCATAACTTTCTTCTCCTCCGGCAATGAAATGCATGGAACCTTCCAAACGTCTGATTAAATCGGCAATATACTTAAAACCTGTAAGTACATCGAAGCATTTCACTCCTTCCTTTTGGGCGATTTCCTTTATAAGTTCGGAGGTTACGATGGTTTTTACGATGAATTCGTTTCCCTTAAGGCGTCTTTTGGCTTTCCATGCTTTCAAAATGTAATAGATAAGCAGAGAAGCAGTTTGATTTCCATTGAGAAGCACGAATTCACCTTTTTCGTCTTTCACGGCGATGCCCACGCGGTCTCCATCGGGGTCGGTTCCCATCACGAGGTCGGCACCGGTTTCCCGGGCTTTTTTGATGGCAAGATCGAGGGCTGCGGGTTCTTCAGGATTGGGGCTATGTACGGTTGGAAAATCTCCTGATACCATCATTTGTTCATCTACGGTAAAAATTTGTTCGAAACCAAATTCTTGCAACGCCCATGGAGCAAGTCTCACTCCTGTGCCATGAATAGGAGTATAGACTATTTTGAGATTTTTGTACCGGGCAATGATCTCTGGATAGAGTGAAAGATTTTTTATAGCGGCGATATAAGCCCTGTCAACCGCTTCTCCTATGGTTTCAATCAATCGAGAGTTGCCCTCGAATTTCACTTCTTCTATTCCCTTTATCTTGCTAACTTCTGCCATGACATTCTTGTCGTGGGGGCTCACAAGCTGGCCGCCGTCTTCCCAATAAGCCTTGTATCCATTATATTCTTTAGGATTGTGTGAAGCAGTAATAACTACGCCACTCTGGCATCCAAGAAATCTCACAGCAAACGAAAGCTCGGGTGTGGGCCTTAAATCGTCGAAAAGGAAAACTTTGATTCCATTGGCCGATAATACGTTTGCCGTAGTTTGTGCAAAAAGGCGTCCGTTGTTGCGGCAATCATGAGCTATGACTACTTTTATGGGATTCTTATCGGGGAAGTTCATTTTTAAATAATTTGCCAAGCCTTGTGTGGCCATTCCTACCGTATAGATATTCATTCGGTTAGTCCCGGGTCCCATAATACCTCGCAGTCCACCTGTACCAAATTCCAGGTCGGTATAAAAACTTTCGATGAGTTCTGCTGGATCGTTATCTAAAAGATATTGAACCTTTTGGCGCGTTTGTTCGTCAAAAGGCGGTTGTGTCCAGTGATGGGCTTTTTCGAGAATAGCTGGATTTATCTTGTTCATGGTTACCGTATTTTTTGAGGATAAGTAATTTTATTAAGAATGAATCGTACAGGTTTAACCTGCAAAGTTATTAACAATCCAATAGGTTTGCCCGAGTGGCGGAGTACGGCCATCATCTTTCTGTGTGCTTCGCTTGATTCCATTTCAATTTCTACAGGTATTTCATTTTCTATCAAAAGATCGACCTTTAGTTGGTTTTCTGGCTTGAAATATTTGTAGGTTACTGGGATGACCACATTTTCACGGAATGATAACATTGCTGAGCGCAATTCAAAAATCAAGCATTCCCTGTAAGTGGCAAGAGGAAGGCCTTCTCCCAATTTTTCCCATATTTGATTCATCATGCTCTCGATTTGAGCAATGATACGATTTCGATCGGTATTATTCATTCAGCAATTGTATACATTTTTTCAAACTGGCGTTCCAATGCGGAATTTCGATATTCAGGCGTTGACGTGTATTCGTTTTATCGAGAACGCTGTAAAATGGTCGTGGAGCTGGTAAGGGATATTGTTCGGATGATATCGGATGAATTGTACAACTGATATCTGAATGTTCTACAATGCTGATGGCAAAGTCGTACCAACTGCACACCCCCTCATTGGTATAATGCAGAATTTCAACTCCTTCGGGTTCTATCCGATGAATAATAACATGGAGGATCATTTCGGCCAGATCGGCTGCCCAAGTAGGCGAACCAACCTGGTCGGAGACTACATCGAGGTTTTGTTTTTGTAAAGCATTGCGGCGAATGGTTTTTACAAAATTGCTTCCGAAACTCGAATACAACCAAGCTGTACGAATGATGAATGCATTGACTCGGCTTCTCATGATGGCAATCTCACCCCCTTCCTTTGATTTCCCATACCACGACAAAGGATGAGTGGGGTGAGAAGGGAGGTAAGGTCTATAATTTTGCCCATCAAAAACATAGTCACTGGAAATGTGAATAAGGCAAGTACCGGTTTTACGTGCTGAATTGGCGAGTATTTCTGGAGCTATGGCATTGATTTTCCAAGCGGATTCTTTTTCACTTTCGGCTTTATCGACTGCTGTATAAGCTGCACAATTGATGAGATATTGAGGCTGGAGGCTTTCCATTATTTCATTTACTGCCTCGGGTTGGGTAATATCCAATTCGGTAACATCGGTAAACACAAAAGATAAATGATTCAGATGTGCACTCAAAAGCCTCAGCTCATTTCCAAGCTGACCATTGCTACCTGTTACGAGTATTTTGGTCTTCATTTCAATAATTTTGTTTGCTTTTCTTCTATTATTTTATCCAGTTTCAGCGTATAAGCTTGCGGAAATATTCTATAGTCATTTGGAGGCCATCTTCAAGTGCGACTTTGGGTTCCCAATTCAATAGATTTTTAGCCAGGGTAATATCGGGTTGGCGTTGTTTGGGATCATCGGGCGGAAGAGGTTGAAATATAATCTTTGAGCGGCTACCAGTGAGCCGAATGACTTTTTCAGCTAGCTCGAGAATGGTAAATTCATCTGGATTTCCAATGTTAACAGGACCGGTTACATCGTCAGGCGTATCCATCATTCTAATGGCTCCTTCGATCAGATCGTCTACGTACTGAAAAGACCGTGTTTGAGAACCATCACCATAGATGGTGATATTTTGATTTTTTAATGCTTGAACGATGAAATTTGAAACCACCCTGCCATCGTTGGGGTGCATTTTTGGTCCATAAGTATTAAAGATGCGGATAATTTTTATGCGAACGTTGTTCTGACGGTAGTAATTCATAAATAAAGCTTCGGCGCATCTTTTCCCTTCGTCGTAACATGCTCTTGGCCCTATGGGATTTACCTTTCCCCAATAATCTTCTGTTTGAGGATGAACATCGGGATCGCCATAAACTTCGCTGGTGGAAGCCTGAAGAATTTTGACACGGATTCGCTTGGCCAAGCCTAGCATGTTGATAGCCCCCATTACGGAAGTCTTTATTGTTTTAATGGGATTGTACTGATAATGGATAGGAGAAGCAGGGCATGCCAGATTATAAATTTCATCTGCTTCGATAAAAAAGGGCATGGTTACGTCGTGCCTGATCAGCTCGAAATAGGGGTTCGACATTAACTCTACTACGTTTTCCTTGGAGCCCGTAAAATAATTATCGAGGCAAATTACTTCATGGCCTAAATCTAAAAGACGTTTACAGAGGTGAGAGCCGATAAATCCCGCTCCCCCTGTTACCAGTATTTTTTTTCTCATGAGATATAAATTCTTGAAGGGTTATGTTTTATGTAATTAGAAGGTGTTTATGAGCAATATGATGTTTTTCATTTTAGTGAAGGAATGCCAATTCCAAAGTAATCAAAGCCCATGTCTTTCATTTCCTGTTTGGAATAAATGTTTCTTCCGTCGAAAACAACAGGGTGGCGCATCAATTTTTTCACCACATTGAAATTGGGGAATTTGAATTCGGGCCATTCGGTGACGAGCAAGAGAGCGTCAGCATCAATGGTAGCCTCGTACTGATCTTTTGAATATTCGATTTGATCGCCGAAATAACACTGTCTGGCTTCATTCATAGCCACAGGATCGTAAGCTTTCACTTTTGCACCAACGGAGAGCAATTGATGAATGAGTGAGATAGAAGGTGCTTCGCGCATGTCGTCGGTGTTGGGTTTGAAGCTCAATCCCCAGATAGCGATGGTTTTGTCATTAAGTTGGCCGCTGTAGTAAGAATTTAGCTTTTTGTATAAAACCAATTTCTGATTTTCATTAACTTCTTCCACTGCCTTCAAAACGCTTAATTGATAACCTTTCTCGGCAGCAGTTCGTATAAGGGCTTTTACGTCTTTGGGAAAACAACTTCCTCCATAACCAATACCAGGATAGATGAATTTAGTGCCTATGCGGCTGTCGCTACCAATACCTTTGCGTACCATATTTACATCAGCTCCTACCAATTCACAAAGATTCGCAATGTCGTTCATAAAACTAATCTTGGTGGCAAGCATTGAATTGGCCGCATACTTCGTCATCTCGGCCGAAGGGATATCCATAAAAATGATGGGATGCCCATTCAGCGTAAAGGGTTTGTAAAGTCGCTCGAAGATATCCTGAGCTCTTTCCGAATCGATGCCTACCACAATGCGATCGGGTTTGAGAAAATCGTTGATGGCATCGCCTTCTTTCAGGAATTCGGGATTGGAAGCTACATCGAATGGAATGTTTACTCCTCTTTTGTCGAGTTCCTCCTGAATGACATGCCTGACTTTTTCGGATGTTCCAACTGGTACGGTACTTTTTGTAACTACAAGCAAATAATCTTGCATATAACGTCCAATTTCGCGAGCTACGTTGATAACATATTGCAAATCAGCACTTCCGTCTCCACTAGGTGGTGTTCCTACGGCTGTAAAAACCATATCTGTACCTTGAGATATCACCGATTTCAAATCGGTCGAAAAAAATAGCCTTCCTTTATCAATATTTCGCATGACGATAGGCTCGAGCCCGGGCTCATAAATGGGGATAATTCCCTTCCTTAAATTTTCTATTTTGCGAGAATCTATATCTACACATGTTACTTCAATTCCTACCTCGGCAAAGCAAGTACCGGTAACAAGCCCTACATATCCACTTCCAACAATCGTAATTTTCATAGAATAATGATTTTATGTAATGTATCTTTTCTTCGACAAATTTATGAAGAGACATCAATTATTCAATATAGTGAGGATAAATCTGGGTAAATACGAATTGATTATATTTTAACCAAATAGTTAAAATTCACTGAATAACTTTGGTTTTAGAAATTGGTTTAAAATTAATTTATGGTTGGTTAATGTATCAAATTTTGCTTTACGATGCAGATGACACGTACGTTTGATTTACTCGATCAATGGATAGAAAAATATCCAAGGCCAGATGTTTTTGGTGCCAAGAGAAATGGTAGATGGATACATTTTTCGGCAGTAGATTATAAAGAATTTTCGGAGAGTTTGTGTATGGGACTAATGGCACTTGGATTCGTGCAAGGAGATAAAATTGCTACCATTACAGCAAATCGGCCTGAATGGAATTTTGTGGATATGGGCCTTGCACTTGGCGGATTTGTGCATGTTCCCATTTATCCAACTCTCAATGTTGAAGAGTATTATTATATTCTCGAACATTCGGATACAAAGCTGGTTTTTGTAGGCGATAAATCACTCTATGCCAAGATAAAACCCATTGCCGATGCTTTGCCACAAATTCAAATGGTGGTTACTTTCAATGAAGTGGAAGGTGCGCCTCATTGGATGGAAATTGTAGAAACAGGAAGGAAAATGAGAGAAAAATATGATGGGCCATTGAAGAAAATAAAAAACAGTATAAAGCCCGATGATTTAGTTACTATTATTTACACATCGGGTACGACGGGCAAGCCCAAAGGCGTCATGCTGAGCCATTGGAACATTATGTCGAATACCATAGCCACTTCTAAGATCAATCCCTTGACGCACGAGGACAAGGTTTTGAGTTTTCTTCCTCTTTCGCATATCTATGAAAGGATGATGAATTATGATTTTCAATATTTGGGCATAGGGATTTATTATGCAGAGAATATGGGCAGTATTGTGGCGAATTTAAATGAAATTCAGGCCAATGAGTTCAATGCTGTTCCGCGATTGCTCGAGAATGTTTACGACAGGATTGTAGCTCAGGGGAAAGATTTAAATGGCATCAAAAAGGCAATATTTTTTTGGGCATTGCATCTGGCCGAGCGTTTTGAGTTTAACAATGCCAATGGATGGTTTTATGATTTGCAGTTAAAATGGGCTGATAAACTGGTATTTGTGAAATGGAGAGAAGCCTTAGGCGGCCATATCAAGGTAATAGTTTCAGGAGGTTCGTCGTTGCAGGAAAGGTTATGTAGAATTTTTTGGGGTGCGGGTTTGCCCGTAGTAGAAGGATATGGATTGACAGAAACTTCACCGGTAATTGCAGTAGGTCATTTTAACTGGCCAGATATTAAATTTGGTACGGTTGGACCCGTATTGGAAGGCGTGGAAGTAAAGATTGCCAATGATGGTGAGATTCTCGTGAAAGGACCTAATGTAATGCTGGGTTATTATAAGGATCCAGAATATACAGCCCAGGTTATCGATGAAGATGGTTTTTTTCATACGGGAGATATTGGCGTGCTGGTGGATGGTAAATTTCTGAAAATTACCGATCGCAAAAAGGAAATCTTCAAGCTCTCGGCTGGAAAGTATATTGCTCCCCAGGTAATCGAAAACAAATTCAAGGAATCCATCTTCATAGAGGAAATTATGATTATTGGTGAAAACGAGAAGTTTGTGAGTGCCTTCATAGTTCCTAATTTGAATTATTTGCATTTTTGGGCTTCCAAGCATAAAATTCATTATCACGACAATCGAGAGCTTATAAAGATGGAAGAAGTAATCGAGCGAATAGACGAAGAGGTTCAGAGACTCAACAAAACATTGAGCCTTCACGAGCAGGTAAAACGATTCAGACTCGTGGCCGATGAATGGTCACCACAAACAGGCGAACAGAGCCCTACATTGAAATTGAGACGTGAGGTCATTTATGCCAAATATTCATCTTTATATGAAGAAATATATGGTCATCCACGCCTATCGAAAAATAATGGCAAGAATAGCGAACCGCACAAGCCTTCCAAATATGCCTTCAATTTGAATTTAGGGCTTAAATTCAAACCGAAGGACAAGAGCGAAGAATGAATGAATTTTGAAATCAACGAACTATAATTTGTTAGAGCTCAAAAACCTTCGTATTGATAGGCTCTGGAGCAATTATCGAGCGACCAACATTTTTTTATGGGTTTTACGATAAAAGCAATCTCCCATGCGTTTTGATGCCAGGGTATCATATTCTGTTGATTTTTTAGAGCAAAGTCTCTGCTCATTTCAAGATCGAGCGATAGGGTGCTGGTTTTAGGTGTGTAGATTCTGAATCCCGCCGTTAAAGATAGATGATATGTATTACTGTAATATATACCCATGCGGAATCTATCGGCAAAAGCAAAATGCCTACGGTAAATCAGGCTGAAGCCACCATTGTAAAGATGCTGCCCTTCATATATCCATGAAGTTCTGAAAACCATACCGAGTTTCTGGCTCAAGGGTAAAAGATATCCTGCATGTGAATGAATTTCCTTACCGGGATGAATGTCGGGTATGAGAGTACGATAAGGCATCGACAATCTGTAAATGGCCATTCCAATCTCGAAGCGATGCACCTGATCGTCGGTCCAACAGTCCATTTTATTGATTCCTAATAAAATACCTACATTCACTCCAAATTTTTTATGTGGAGAATGGCCTGGCAGCAAAGTGTCGTTGCTTTGAAAATAAATTTTCGAAACCGGATAGTAACCCTCCGATTCGAACCAGTAGGGCTGAAGACCAACTGCAAGTGTGTTGGTACCTCCAAATCCGGCTAGAATATCGAAACTTGCGCCGATAATAGCGTATGGATACTGAGTGGTATCGGCAAAACGTCGTTCGCTGAATATGCCTATGCCAATGGATAAGGGATTGGAGCGAGGCAACACCAAACCATACTCCTTATTAGTGTTTTCGAAATTGAAGCGATAAGAAGCAGATAAATATAAAGTGTTCAAATTCGGAGCATTTTCATAGGAACGAGTTTGATAAACTCCATCCAGTCGATATTTTTCTATACCAAATGCTGTTAAGGCTGGGTTTTCCTGCTGAGGGGCATTCCACCATTGCGTATATGCTGCCGGTTGGGAACTCAAATAGCTTTTTGCTTCCAAAATAAAAATAAGAGCCAATAAAATAGTCCTTCGTTTCATGCGGCATTTAACGAAATCAACCATTATAGATTTATGATTCATGATTCGAAAACTATGTTATTACGTGATATTTTATGTGCTTATAATTTTAGTTGGTTGGGATATTTATATCAATGACTCATCTAAATTCTTTTGTTAAGATGAATTTCAAAGCCAAATTCAAGTAGAATGCATGCGGAAAGATCAGAAGAAACTTAGTTGCTGTCCCTCGTGTTTTTCGGGCAGATTGGATTTTGTCCTGATGGCATTGGCTGGCGAAATGGCTGCAAGAAAATGGCTAGGGGGAAGTTTCATGTTTCGGTGGAAAATCTTGCGTGAGTCGGCATAGTTTAAGGTAAGTGTTTTTTTGGCACGAGTCATTCCTACGAAAAGCAGGCGTTTTTCTTCTTCAGGGTCAGTTTCCTGATTTTCGAAAAGGGAATAGGGAATAAGGCCTTCTTCGCAACCGCTGATAAAAACATGTTCAAATTCAAGGCCTTTAGCTGCATGGAGCGTCATAAGCTGAACTGCATTTTCTTTGGCTTCATAAAGTCCTGTGGGAGCATTCAAATCGATGAAGTCTATGAAACTTTTCAAATCATTCCCGAAATCTTTGGCAATTTCCATGAAAATATTCCGGTTATCAATGGTGTCGTTTTTTTCTGAGAGATTTTGTTCGAAATAGGCTTTCAGAAGATTTTCAACTGTGCATTTATTTTCCTCAGGGTTTTCGAGGATTTTACGCAAGTAGAGTATGATTTCCGAGAGCAATTCCGAATCGAGCAAATTTCCTGCTTGAGCGGTTTGATAGGGAAGGCCATGATTGTTCAAAGCAGCGATGATGGCCGGGAACTGTCGCGTTGTACGGCATAAGATGGTGAATTCAGATAATGGGATTTCAGTTTGAGCTTGCGCTACACCGCTGTCGTAAGCGAAAAAACGCGTGCCTCCCGTCATGGCATCTATAGATCGAGCAATAAATTCGGCTTCACTTTTGTCGGTAGCATGTTGCACAATGTTCACTTTGCCTTTCTCGGGCAAGCCTTCGAGGGGATTTTCACTGCCAATGACTTCATAGGCAGCCTTCAAGATTTTATCTCCGCAACGATAGCTTTTCCCCATGTGGTAAGTAGTCGCTTGGGGAAAATCCTGAAGAAAAGTTTCGAAAATACCCGAATATGCTCCTCTAAAACCATAAATACTTTGAAAAGGATCTCCAATGGCAAAAACATTATTTTCTTGTGGATGACTGATGATCTTTAGAAATTCGTATTGAGCTGGATTTACATCCTGAAATTCATCTATTAAAATAAACCCATTACGATTTTGGATCTGCGAACGGAATTCGGCATCTTCTTGCAAGAAATTCAAAGGCAATAAGATAAGATCTTCGTAGTCCATCAATTGATTGTTGAGAAGATAGAATTGATATTGATTGGCGATTTTCTGAAATGTTACATCAAACCGAAAGTTAAGGGCATGATTTTTAAGGAGGGAAATGTAGTTGACGATTTTAACCGGGCTGTAATTTTGGACCTGAGGAAGTGATTGAATGATTTTTATTTTTTCGGTTTCGCTGATTAGTTTGAAGGAAGAATAAGAGGGGATTTCGCGGAGAATTTGCAAGCCCAAGGCATGAATCGTACTGATGGAGAGAGATGATGCTTGTTGATGGAGTGAAGGATGGGACATAAGGCGTTGGCGCATTTCCTGAGCTGCCCGTGTGGTAAAGGTAATGGCAAGAATTTTTTCGGAAGGTGCAATATTTTGTGATATCAGGCGAGCGATTCTTTCGGTGAGTACGTATGTTTTTCCGCTTCCCGGGCCTGCTATGGCAATGGCTGGTCCTTCGTCGTGTGCGATAGCAGCTTTTTGCAAGTCATCCGTGGTAGGATAAACTGTATCCTGTTCGCTTGAGGAATCTGGAATTGCCGAATAACGTATTTTTTGTTCGAGCACATGATGGATGTTGAAACTGAGCAGGGGATAGGCTGTTGGACGATTTAATGGGTTTTCATCGTGAAATAGTGAAGATTTTTGGGCATAGCTTTGTGCTTCGCCTGGGCGAAACACTTTAATGGTGCCATATTCCCCGTCATATCCTGGAGTAATCATTACCCGGCGCTGGCGCAACCTTTCGATCGCTTCGGCCAGCTCACCACCAGCGTGTTCGGCAATCTGTGAGCAAGGTATCTCTAAAAGGACTTTTAGCTCCGGACCTAAGATTTTTAAAATTTGAAAATATTTCTCCATTACCTTCTTCGACGCAGATTTTGTGTGAATAATTTCTGCAATAATTTCAGGCAGAGGAATAATATAATGAAAACGGGGCGAAATAGATTCTTCATCGGGGAGAGTTTTCGAAGCTAATTGAAACACCCTATCGAGCACGCCCGAAGTGAGTTTTTTGTAGCAAACCGGACAAATTCCCTGATGATAAGCTGCTTCATCGGGTGGTAATGAAACATTGCATTTTCTATGACCTGCAAAATGATATTTCCCTTCCTGCGGGAAAAGATCGATGGTTTCGGATCGATGACTGGCCATAGCCTCAATAATAGCGTCGAAGGATTTATCGCAGAAGAAGATGTTAGCATTTCGGCCAAGCCGGTCGGGAGAATGGGCGTCGGAATTGGAAATCAGGTGAAACCGATCTAACTTACCTACCACACGGTTCATGGGTACATCACTCGAAAGGCCAGTTTCGAGGGTATGGATATGTGGGGTTAGATCTTCGAAACATTCTTCTATACTGTCGAAGCCTGAACTGGCACCAAGAACCGAAAACCATGGCGTCCAGATATGAGCAGGTACCAATACACACTGTGGATTAATATCCAACACTAAACGAAACAATTCATAAGAATCCATTCCTAAAATGGGTCTTCCATCCGAAGTAATGTTAAAGCTCAAGAGTTTTAGTTTTTGCTGTATGAGGCTTGCGGTACGGAAATCGGGAATCATCAGTACATTGTGTACTTTTCTTACCTTGCCTCCCTTTTTATAGATGTTGCTGATTTCGGTAGTCAGAAGAAATAGAGGTTCCTGAGACTCGGGGATGTTTTCTTCGGCCAAGCGGTAAATTGTTTTTAATCGATATAATCCCGTTTCGGCAGGTTCGAGTTTTTCCTGGAGTTCCGAAAGCCAGTTAGGATGTATGCAATCGCCTGTCCCTATTACATCTATGCCCTTTCGCCTAGCCCAAAGATGAAGATACTCCGGCGTAAGTTCCTTACTGGTGGCAAGACTGAAATGAGAATGAATATGCAAGTCAGCAATAAATGACATCGGAATGGTATTAAAATTATTGTTGCGAAGTTAAGAGAAAACAAAAGGGAGAGGAATTCTTGAATTCTCAACTTGCCAACATCAAATTGGAAAGGATGGGTTATTTGATTGGGAGCGAATGTTCAGAAAAACCATTGAATGAGAATCTTCAAAAAATACAGCTTCAACTTGGATTCTGCCTTTGGTGATTATCGAAGCCATACCTATAAATTGCAGATTTATGTCTAAATATGGATCCCGGCTGTTTCGTTAGAAGAACATTTTGCTTTGTAGGAGGAAATTTAGTCCAACAACGATTTAGCCAAGCAGTGGAGGTTTATTTTTTGTTCTTTTCGATGGCTTTTTTAATCACTTCTTCCTGTAAAGTTTGCGGCAGTGGCATGTATTGAAAGAATTCCATGGAATAATTGGCTCTTCCCGAACTGATATTTCGAAGTTGAGTAGCATAGCCGAACATTTCCATCAGAGGTACTAGGCCATTAATTTTTTGTGATCCTTTTCGATGCCTTCGCATCGATTCGATCTGTCCGCGGCGTTTATTTAGGTCGGTGATTACATTGCCGATATAGTCATCGGGTGAATTGATTTCGATTTTCATTACGGGTTCTTTCAAAATGGGAGCTGCTTTTTGAAAAGCCTGTTTAAAACATATAGAAGCACAGGTTTGAAAAGCAAAGTCGGAAGAATCGACTGGGTGATAGCTTCCATCGAGGAGGGTAACTTTAACATCCACAACGGGGTAACCGGCAATTACGCCCTTTTCGAGGGTTTTGCGAATTCCTTTGTCCACTGAAGGAATAAATTCGAGAGGTACAATCCCGCCCTTGATTTTATCGACAAATTCATATCCTTTTCCTGGGTTGGGTTCGATACGAAGCAATACATGGGCATACTGGCCTTTGCCGCCGGTTTGTTTCACATGTTTGTAAGCCTGTTCCGTTTCGTGTGTAATGGTTTCTCGATACGCTACCGAAGGCTCATCCGTTTGCAGTTCTAATCCAAATTCATCTTTAAGCCGATCGAGAATGATTTCGAGTTGAAGTTCGCCCATGCCAGATATAATAGTTTCCTGAGTTTCGTCGTCAAATCGGACAATGAATGAAGGGTCTTCGCTGGCCAATTTATGAAGTGCTTCACCCATTTTCTGCTGATCGCTTTGTTTCGAAGGATTTACTTTCAATTCGATCACTGGAGGGGGAATGAAAATGGATTCGAGCAACAAAGGATTGTCAGGGTCGCAGAGGGTATCGCCGGTTTTAGTAAACTTAAGCCCGACCAATGCAACAATATCACCCGGCCCAGCTTCAGGAATGTCTTCTCGCATCTTGGCATGAATTCGCATAATCCGTCCTATTCGCTCGTTTTTATCTTTTGAACTATTTAGCACCTGCATGCCTGTACTCAATCTCCCACTAAAAATTCTGATAAAAGTCTGCTGCCCTACATAATGATCGTAAATAATCTTGAAGGCAAGTGCTGAGAAAGGATCTTTAGGAGAAGGGTAGCGCGAGTGTGTTTTTTCGGGATCTGTTCGATCCATACCCACAACAGCACCTACATCGAGAGGACTGGGCAAGAAATGAATGACTGCATCCAGCAATTGTGTAATCCCCTTGTTTTTATAGGCAGCTCCACAAAGTACGGGTGTAGCTAAGAGGTGCAAAGTTGTGTAACGACTAGCCTCTATAATTAATTCTTCAGGGATGGGTTCCTCGTTGAGATATTTCTCCAAAATTTCTTCATTGAAATCGGCGAGTTTTTCTATCATATATTGTCTGGCTCGGCTGGCCGATCCCTTGTATTCAGCAGGTATTTCGGCTTCTGTGCTTTCGAAATTCTCAAAAAAAAGAGCCTTCATCTTTATTAAATCGATGATTCCCTTAAAATCTTCTTCATTCCCAATAGGAATCTGGAAAGGAATAGGGTTGGCATCAAGGTATTTATTCATTTGTGCCACTACATTTTCGAAATCGGCTCCCTGCCTGTCCATTTTATTGATGAAAGCGATTCGTGGTACTTTATAGCGGTTAGCTTGATTCCAAACTGTTTCACTTTGTGGCTCTACCCCACCTACGGCGCAAAAAACCGCAATCATACCATCCAAAACACGCAGAGATCGTTCAACTTCAACCGTAAAATCGACATGTCCGGGTGTATCTATCAGATTGATATGATGTTCTTTCCATTTACAGGTGATGGCTGCCGAAGCTATGGTTATCCCTCTTTCCTGTTCCTGCTTCATGAAATCGGTAGTGGCCTCTCCATTGTGCACCTCGCCCATCTTTCGATTTGCACCTGTAAAATATAAAATTCTTTCGGTAACTGTGGTTTTTCCTGCATCTATATGGGCTGCAATGCCAATGTTTCTTAATTTATGTAATTGCATAAAAATGATTAATCTTGAAATAATTAATTAAAATACAATATTTTATATTTTAATTCGATAAAAGGGGGCAAATCTACAAACATTCTATCAGAAAATGGAAAATCAGCAAAAATTCTCATTGGTTGAATTTTGTATCATTACGTAATCATGAGAACAACAAGCAAAGGAGGGTGGGGAATGATGAGTGGAAAGTCAAAAGTTGAAAGTGAAACATGATGAGTGCGGTGTTTGTATCTGAATAGGGTTGGATAGTGCACATCCAGGAGAAATTGTCAATTTCCGTTCTGAATCTTATTAGATGAGAAAGGTTAATAGAGCGAGGGTGAGTACGAAGCGAAGCCACACAAGATTCTAAAATCTAGGATCGATATTCGAGAAGCATATTTTTGTTCATTAATTTTTATTTTTTCATTGTCTCAATGTTTCTTCGAATTCCTAAACTATATTCCTTGAGATACGAACCATCACAACCTGATAGCTACGCCTTTGATGCCTTAACAAATCATTCTTAGTAATTAGTTCGATAATAATTTCAAGGAGTTGCAGGGACGGAATCATTGAGTTCTTCAAATAAGGTGGTATCGGGTTCATTTGAAAGATAAGCACCCAGGTACAAGTTCCTGAAATGATGATCGGCTTTTACGAATTCCCGTTCGGCTTGAGTAAGTTTTTTATATATGTTTTTCCTCAATCGCATGATACGAGCATCATCAGCATCCGAAATCTCGCCTGGTTTTTTAACAATAGCAATCATTTCCTGAATTTCATTTTCCAATACTTCACAATAAACCTTCAAAAGGGAAAGAGTTGCCTTTAAAAGAATTGTATCGCCCTGATAATCACCAATTTTTTCTATTTCCTGTAGAGAATTTTTCGCATAATCGAGAGTTTTATTATAGGCTCGTTGGAGGCCGGCAGTATCGGCGTGTTCGAGATAACGGTTGAGATCGAAAATGGCATCGGCCAAAGTGTTTTGTTTTTCTAATATTTGATCATAATATTCTTTTTCATCGGGCGATGATGGAGTTTTACATGCCGCAATACTTATCATTATGAGCAAGCAAAATAGGTGGGCAGTTCTATCCATAGACCATATCTATAATTTTTTCGAGCCATTTGGCATCGGTTTCGTTAAAGTTGTCAATAAGCTGGCTATCAATGTCCAATACTCCCTTGATGTTTCCCCCTGCATCTTTAAGGGGGACAGCAATTTCGGATCTCGAACGGCTATCACAGGCAATATGACCGGGAAATTGCTCTACGTCAGGTACAATGATAGTTTTTTGCTGCTGGATGGCAGCCCAGCATACTCCCTTGTTTTTTTCGAGTATCTGACATGCCAGTGGCCCCTGATAACACCATACAATCAATTCATCATCTACAAGATGATAAAATCCTGTCCAGAAAAAATTCGGCATCTTATGATGCAGCACAGCAATTATTGTGCTCATTCGGGCTTCGGGCACCTTCGTCTTGGTCAATAAAGTTTCTAATTGACCATAGATGTGTTGATAACGTATTTCTTGATTCTGAATTTTCATCACAAATCAAATAATGATTTCAATTACAATAGTTTAACTTTTAAACTTCATCACTGGCTTCCAAAATTACCGAAAATTTGGAAATCTCTCAAAAATTTATATTATGAATTTATTCGAAATTCATCGATTTACAAATCGTAAGGCTTCTTTTTTGCTTAAAGGCTTTAAGGGTTGGTGAGCTACAAAATGCATCACTTCTTCGGGAAATGTTTTCGACACTTGGCGTAATGCCCATCCTATAGCCTTCTGAATAAAAAAGTCATCCGAATCACTTAAACACTGAATGGATCGAAACAATAAATCAAGATGGGTTTTTTCTTTGTAATTTAATTGAAAAATCAGTGCAGCTCGCTGTAGCCATAGATTTTGACTATCAATCCATTTTGAAGTTGTATTTTCGATGATATCCGGAAAATGAATAAAAAATTTTCCGCAAAGTTTAGGACTGATAAAATCTACTGTATCCCACCATGCCTTGTTCGTCATCATCCATTCGAGCAGTACAATATGTTCTTCGGTGCAATGAGGAATAAAATGTTGAGAATACTCCATTGCAAAATATTGCATTTCACGATAGGCAGAGTTCCAACACTGAAATATGAGTTCAGGCCATTGCTCGATGGAGAGATATCCATTTTGTAGAAGGAAGCCTTTTTGAAGCCGACGACGCAGGGGTGAAGGAAGTCCGTAAAACTCGAACTGATTTCGCATATAAGCTTTGGCGCCGCTTGCCGTTTCTCTATTGCCCTCCTCTTCGAATATGGATGATAGAGCCGAAACATAAGAATGAATGTCTTGAGTCGGAATCATCATCTTAAGGTTGGATAAAAGGCATTGGGAATATGATTGATTTGATTTCCCTTGGGTGTCATAATGATGGAAATAATATCGAAACGGGTATCACCTTCGAAGTTGTGTTGATAAATATAACGGTTTGCACAGCGTATGAGGGCTTTTTGCTTGGCAAAACTCACAAAACTCTCGGGTTGTCCAAAATAATTGGAACGTCTCGTCTTAACTTCGACGATGAGCAAAAGGTCGTCCTTGCGGGCAATAATGTCGATTTCTTCGTGCCCATATCGCCAATTACGAGCTTCTATGGTATAACCTTGTTTCACCAGATATTCGGCAGCCAGCTCTTCGCCTTCTTTTCCCATTTCGTTATGTTCGGCCATCATTGTAAGATTTTTTTAATACAAATAAATCATTTCAGTACCTTCATCCGTGATTTCTATTCTAATTTCCGCACCCAGCATAAGAGGTTCATTGTGTGGTTGATGCCCAGCCGGAAATCCAAAACAAACCGGATAGGAATATTGCTTTACGGCT
>MWFC01000022.1 GCA_002071415.1 Bacteroidetes bacterium ADurb.Bin012 | reverse complement strand
TTCTTCCAAAACGACTTTTCTTACGATTTTTAGTAATATCATTTTCAAAAATCTTTAACAAATAAGGTTTCATCTCTAATACTGTATCAATAAAACATAATTGAGGATCATAGGACCAATCAAGTTATTCGAATAAAATCTTAAAATCTTCAAATAAACGCATGGCATTATTTATTTAATAATTTTTAATAAATTTACAATATAAAATAATACCAATAAGGGTTTTAATTAATTAGTTATCAAAAAGTTATTAACAATTTGAGTTTATAGACAGACTCTATTTAGAGTTGCGATTTTACCAAGAGGGGTATTTAAAAACAACTTATTCTTGTCCTGCAATGGTATGTAAGTTTTAAAATCTTTTTTTAAATTACCAATTTCCAATAATAAGCCTTGATAATAGGAATGGTTAAAATCAACATTATTCTCAACAGATTTTTCTAAATTAAATTTCTTTAAAACTTCAGATTTATATTCATTCAGAGCCCAAAGTCCCGGTTTGATTTTGAAAAAATATCTATCATCTTGAACAATTTTTCTTATTGAAGCAAGAGGTGTTTTAGTAGCCCAATTTGAAACATCAACACACACACTAATCACCATCCACTATCCACTATCCACTACCCACTATCCACCAGTCTCCTCGTCTCCCAGTCTCCCTGTCTCCTTTGCTCCCTTCTTCCATTTTAAACTTTATAAACTTTTAACTTACCAATCGCCATTCACCATCCTCCCGTCCCCTCATCGCCTCGTCACCCCGTCTCCTCGTCTCCTCGTCTCCTCGTCTCCCTTCCTCCCTTCTTCATATTTTCTCTCGTCTTGTATTATTTTTCGAAATTTTTCTAATTTTGGCTAAGCAATTTGATGATGAATACCTCTATCGAACAACTTCGCCTTACGGCAAAATCTATCCGAATATGGGTGGTGAAGAGTCTGGCGGCGGCTGGGTCGGGTCATTTGGGTGGGTCTCTGGGCATGGCCGATGTGCTTACCATGCTTTATTTCAAAGTATTGAGACACGATCCTAAGAATCCCTTCTGGTCTTGTCGTGACCGATTTATTCTTTCTATTGGCCATGTTGCCCCGGTATTATATTCTACTCTTGCTCATGCAGGTTATTTTCCTTTGGAAGAACTTTTGACGCTGAGGAAATTAGGAAGTCGGTTGCAAGGTCATCCAGGTAAGGAATATGGTTTGCCGGGGCTGGAACTTTCGGCGGGTTCGCTGGGACAGGGGTTAAGCGTAAGCGTAGGTTTATCGCTGGGTTTTAAGCTCGATAAACTTGATAACAAGGTTTATTGTTTATTAGGTGATGGTGAGTTACAGGAAGGTTCTGTTTGGGAAGCGGCGATGGCTGCTGGTCATTATCACTTGGATCATTTGGTGGCTATTGTGGATAGAAATGGAGTCCAAATAGATGGCCCCACAGAAAAGGTGATGCGTTTAGAACCTTTACGTCAGAAATGGGAAGCCTTTGGATGGGAAGTTACCGAATGTGATGGTAACAATTTGGAGGAATTATCTCTGGCCTTTGAAAAGATTGGTCAGGAATCATCGAAGCCGAAGGTTTTGATTGCAAGGACCATTATGGGTAAAGGTGTATCGGCCATCGAAGGTGATTATCACTGGCATGGAAAAGCGCCAAGTCAAGCTCAAACCGAAGAATTTATTAATGAAATCCTCAGCAAATGAATAGTTTCCAATTGAAAGGGTTGAAGGCTACGCGCGCGGGTTTTGGTGAAGGGGTTGTCGAAGCCGGTCGAAGGAATAACGATGTAGTGGTGATTGGAGCGGATATCACTTCGTCGGTTGGTTTGGATGGTTTTGCGCGGGAATTTCCCGATCGTTTTTTTTCTATGGGTATTGCCGAACAAAATGGCATGGGAGTAGCTGCAGGATTGGCCCTCGAAGGGAAGATTCCGGTATTTTCGACTTATGCTGTATTTTCTGCTTTTAGGGCAGCTGATCAGCTCAGAATTTCGGTTTGTTACAATAATTTACATGTAATAATAGGTGGGGCACATGCCGGGATATCTGTGGGACCCGATGGAGCTACACATCAAGCGCTCGAAGACCTTGCTTATGTTCGCGCTTTGCCGAATATAACGGTTCTGAGTCCCTGTGATGCTAGCCAGGCTTTCAAGGCAACTCTATCGGCTTTATTGGAGATAGCGGGGCCTGTTTATATACGATTTGGAAGGGAAAATGTACCCGATTTTACAACTTACGATCTGGAATTTATCCCAGGGAAGGCTCAGGTTTTTCGTCCGGGAAAGGATGTTACCATCATTGCTACTGGCCATTTGGTATGGCCGTCAATCGAAGCTTCAGAATTGCTTGCTAAACAGGGGATTTCAGCCAGAGTCATCAATCTGCATACTATTAAACCGATCGATGAAGAAACCATCATCAGGGCGGCCGCAGAAACGGGGTGCATACTCACTGCCGAAGAGCATCAGATACATGGAGGAATGGGTAGTGCTGTGGCTGAAGTGATCGTGAGAGATCATGTCGTACCTATGGAAATGATCGGAATTAATGATACTTTCGGAGAATCGGGACAACCCGATGAACTGATGAAAAAATTCGGCCTGACTGCGGAAAATATTGCTCAAAAAACGACTCAATTATTGAAAAGAAAGAAAATAACAAACTCATAATGAATACATTCATAGTTTTATTACAAAGCACTATCCCTTCATTACTGGTGTTGGCCGTAGCGGTTTACTTTTTCCATGCTTCTAACGAACAATTTCTGAAAAGGTGGAAAGACACAGTACCTCTCTTAAAGGATGACCGAACGGAAAGATTGTTGAAATCATTCATCGAGAGAGAAGAGAAATTACAGCTTTTGTCCATCAAAAAAGAAAATCAGCGTATTACACTTCCTTTACGATTACAGGCTTACGAGCGTTTTGTGCTCTTGCTCGAACGTATTACGTTATCACGCTTGCTACTGAGAGTTGCAGAACCTGCATTGACTGCCCAACAGCTTCAACATTCCCTTATTCTGAACATTAGAAATGAATTTGAGCATAACCTTTCGCAACAGATTTATATTTCGGAAACATCGTGGGAATGGATCAAAAAAACGGTAGAAGAAAGTATTCAATTGATCAATACTTCGGCTTCGACAATACCTGCCGATTCATCGGCTTCGGTTTTGATTTCGCTGCTTATGGAGATGGAAAATTCCGGCCAGGCACCTCAGACTCATAAAGTCATCAGCCACCTACATGCCGAAGCTCAGTTCCTTTTAGCCTGAGGATAGATTTTTATATCACAGGATTTGATGACCATACCACTGATATCTACCATAGACTTTAGTGTGATAATTTAAATCGGTAAAAGAAGCGGGTAGAATTATCAGAGTTGGGATCATTATCAACGCACTCCATATTTTGTAAAATCTCGAATTTTCTTAGCCATTGATGATGGTGTTTTACTCGAACAGAATCCGAATGGATAAGCTCGACCAATTGAGTATCAGAATGCTTATCATCTTGCAATGATTGTGTAATGAAGACATTTTTACTGGTACATTTCCGGATTGGCTTTATGGTAGCTTGGCATAAACCTTAGTTTTGTTCATAAGAATTGGGAGTTTTAACTCTGAGAGTTCGGGGGAAAAGGTTTCGGGAAAGGCTATGTGCGATATGATTGAGCCCCGCCACGAAGTGGCGGGGCTCAATCATCACAAGCTCGATTATTTGGTTATTTGCAATTTTTTTATTGTTACCGAATTATCGGTAATTATTCTTACGAAATACATACCCCAAGGCAATTCCGAAACATCGAACTTCTCTTTTGCAGCAAACGCTATGTGCCAATTCTTGCTCCATATTTTTTTACCTTCGAGGGAGTATAACTCCAAAATCATTGGTCCAGCAAGATTGTTGACACTTACTTCGATAAAATCATAAGCCGGATTGGGATAAATCTTAATGTTGTCATCATTTTGTATTTCGCTGGTTCCTGTAACATCCAGCAATGGAATATAAGCTCCGCCTTCGGCTGGAATCAAATATAAACCGAGAGCCTGCCCATTGCTGTTGTTTTCGGGATGATAAAATCCAGAAACAATGGCTAAAACTGCTTTACCAGTATGCTGTAAAGTATTTAATGGAACCTGGTAACTCTTTAGAATTCCATTTCCCGAGATGAGATGCCAACCTTGATCAGTGGAATTGACTTCTGTATAAGAACTGTACATGGTATACGAAAGTCCTTCGAATATGCTGTTCATCGAAAAATCGAATACCGAATATTCTGGGGCATCGATACTCCCATGATGAAACAGCACATCGATCTTTGTATTGTTCAAGGCAATTGTACGAGCATTAGCGAAGATTTCCATAGAAACAGGTGTTAAGGGACTATATCCGCTTGAACTAGCTATACCATCAAGAAGGATTATATAATGTTTTCCCGATTCAAGTGTCAGATTCAGGCTTGTTAGAGGATTATCCGGTGAAATGGAAGTTTGGGGTAAAACGCTAAATGTCAGATTTTGGTTTGCCGGAACTTCGAGATAGGGAGAAGCTTTCTGAAACAGATGGTTATCGAGGAGCATCTGATTATTCATCCAGATATCGAGGCTTTGAGCCGAGGTATCGGCAATATTATGTATGAACTGTACAAATGAGGTAGTGGGAGGAATATAAATTGGCAGTTCGAACAAGGCTCCTCCATTCTTTCCGGAGAGATACAAACCAAAAGCAGGACCATTGCTATTATTTGTGGGATTTACAAAACCAGCGACACAAAGCGACAAGGCTTCACCTTGTAAACCGAGTGCTGAAAGTGGCAAAGAATAAGTATATAAGACTTCATTACCCGGTTTATTTCTAACTTCGATGACATAGTCGGCAGTGGTAAGAGATAAATAGCCCTCAGATGCAAAATTCCCATATTCTAAATTCTCCATTAATAAACCCAGACCTATTCCTGTTTCGTAAAGTTCGATAGTTGGAGCGTCGGTCGAACCATGAAATACCAACATATCGGTAGCATTTGGCGAGTTAGCTTCAATTCGGGCACTATCGAAAGGATAAATCTGTAGGGCAGGGGCCGGTGTATATCCTGTTTCACTTGTAATCCCGGTAAGCATAAGTATATACTTTTGTCGATCGTGAAAAGTATAGGAGAGGGAAACGAGAGGATTATCGGGGGAAGTGCTCCCAGCGGGTTGAATCGCAATCACTTGATTCTTTTCTGCAAGAATCTCGATAAAAGGCAAAGAATTTCCGAAAGGTAAATCTGCACCGAATTTTTTATTTCCAATCCAAACATCCATGCTATCGAGCGCTCGATCGGCACAAAGATGAACGATCTGGATTGATGCCATTGGGTCGGGTATTTGAGGCAAGGACACACCCATACCTCCATTCGCCGAAACGATATAGAAACCCAGATTTTCTCCATTGTTGTTTAAGCCGGGGACCAGAAATCCCGAAGCCATTAGAACGAAGGCTTGACCCGAATAGGTTGTCAAATCGAACTGTAAACGAAAATATCGTGTTCCACTGGTTGAATCCTTTATTTCGAGCACATAGTTGGCTGGGGTTAACTCCTTGTAACCATCGAATTGCCCATAAGTTAGATCGTCACTCAGAAGTCCTAAAGAAGTTGTTTCTATAATGTCGAAGGCAGGAGCGTCGGTTGAGCCACCGAAAAACAATACATCGGTTTGGCCAGGTGTATTCGAAGTTTCACGCCCATAATCGATGATCTGTAACTCGAACGGTTGCCACGGATGATAGCCATTCCCATCGATAATGCCTTGCGCAATGGCTATATAAGTTTTCCCTTGAGAGAACATGACAGCAGTGCTATAAAATGCACTTTCGGAATTAATCGAATTTCCCGGACAAATTTCGATTAAAAGCGGAATTCCCGACGGCCCCTGAATAAACTCCGAAGCCTCCCTGAATTTCACATTATCGAGCATCAGAGTTTTATTTACATAAATATCAATCGAATCTAAACTCACATCGGGTGAATTATGAATAAACTGTAACCGGGCTTGGCCAAAAGAAATTAAAGGAAAGTAACTTAAACCGAAAATTAATAAAGAAAAAATTTTGTGGATTTTCATTGATTATTAAGTTTTTAATGGCTATTTTTCAAAATATCAGGCATTTGAATCCCCCCTTCAAACCGCATTCTGTAGTCATCGCAATAAGTTAGGCCACGAAATTACATTTTTTTCCATAACTAAAGAATCGAATACCAATCAAAATCTTTTAACCCTTATTTGTTAAAAGTGTTTGGAATTGATAAAAAATGACCTCCATAGAGGTCATTTCATATATGCGCCATATATATTCTAACTCGTTGGAAAATTTAATTTTGATAATCGCGTAGAATTTCCATCAGTTTCTTTCTGCCGAAAAAAATTCTACTCTTTACAGTACCTATCGAAAGGTTCATTTGATCGGCAATTTCCTTATACTTATATCCACGCGTATGCATCAAGAATGGGATGCGATGTTCTTCGCCGAGGCTTTGAATACTTTTCTGTATCTCCTTTGCGTGTAGGCTCGAATCTGGCCTTTCGGCTTCCATGGTGCTCTTTGCATTCAAATGATAAATATCATCAGTGCTATCGATAAAGGCATTCAAGCGAACCTCCCGACGGTAATTGTTAATGAAGGTGTTTTTCATGATGGTGTAAGTCCAAGCTTTGAGATTTGTCCCTGCATCAAACTTGTCGCGGTAGATTATCGCCTTCAAATAGGTATCCTGTACCAGATCGCTTGCCTCATCAACATTCTTAGTCAATGATAAAGCAAAACTATTCAGGCTGTTTTGTAAACTTAACAATTGATAATTAAACTCTATTTCGCTCATAATGTGGAATTTTTACTAATTAGAAAATTTCTAAAGTGTTTAAATTTTATGGCACAAATTTAAACAATATTTCTAAAATATGTTAACACTTTCCTATATAAATTTTTAAATATTTATTCAAAAAATGCCATTACATTGATTTACAATATAAATTGGTTGTATAATTTAACATTTATTAACTTTTCTTGCTTAAAAAAGAAAAGCCAATGTAATTTATCAATGGAGAAGGAAGAGGAAGGATTAGCTCTTTATTTTCAGTATATACTGATTATCAATGATTTCCTTCAATTGTTGGGTGTTTTCGTAAATAAAAAAATCGGGAGGAAGGTCGAAAGGCGTTTCGATAAGTCGACCGCCGCTTAGAAGAACTTTTTTGCCCTTGCATATTTTGACTATTTTCTGAATCTGAAGGTTTAAATCGTTGCCAGAAATTCCATTGATAAATTGGGTGACCAAGAAGTCGAAAGAGTGTTTGAGTAAGGTTGATTCGATATTTTCGATGGGAAGATGAGGCCCGAGATAAAGTGTATAATGTCCCCATTTTTTTATCAGATAATAAGTAAACAACAATCCTATTTCATGCCATTCCCCTTCGGGAAGAAAAAGCAATGAATGCAAGGCATTAGGTTTTCGCGGGGAGAGGATAGAATCGATGGCTACGATTAATTTTTGCCTAATCAGGTTACTGATGAAATGTTCATGAGCAGGCAGTATGCTTCCCGATTGCCAGAGGAGGCCGGTTCGCTCTAAAAAGGGGAATATGAGGTAGTAAAAGGTATCTTCGAAACCACTTTTTTTAACCGATTGATCGAAAACCTCTTGAAAAATTTCCTCATCCATTTGGACCATTGCCATGATGAGTTTTTCGATCTGGCTATGCGTATCGGCACATCGCTGACCGAGCTGCATTACCTTTTCGCAAATTTCTTCTTCAGAAAGTTTGATGATTTCAGATATTCTATAGCCATGCCGGTTAAGGATAGAGATATTGAGAATACGTTTTAAATCGTCGTCGTCGTAAGTACGAATATTGGTCGAAGTACGGCAGGGTTTCAGGACGTGATAACGCTTTTCCCAGACTCTGAGGGTGTGAGCTTTAATTCCCGTAAATCTTTCAATATCTTTAATCAAATATTTTGACATGGTTAAACTTTTGAAATAAGAAAGCTGTCGAGCAACAGTCTATCGTTATTTTAACAATTGGAATGATTATATGTTTAATAAGAAATTTCGAAGGGTTGAAAATGTTCGATGAAATAACATATTGGCCTGTTTATTCGATTTTGGCGAGAAAATACAATTTGTTTATCTTTGTCATTCAAATAAATAAATATAATCATGATTATTTCGAGTGAAGGGATTATTTTGAAAACCACCTGTTCCGAGGATGTGGAATTGAAGCGTCTTTTAGAGAATTACCACGATATACGGTACATGTCGGAAAAGCGAATTTATCCATCTTCCATGCCATCGGAATACATCTTCAGAATTGAAGCCGGGGCTAATTTGATTGGCGAAGTTAGCTTGACCAACATCAAATGGTTGAATCGTAAAGGCGAATTAAGTTTGGCTCTTTCACCCGCATATTACAGAAAGGGTTATGGAAGCATAACTTTGAAATTAGTCATTCGTTTTGCTTTCGAAACTTTAAATTTTCACCGTTTGGAAGCGGAAATCATCGAAGGTAATGAGGCTTCACTGGCACTTTTTCTGAAAGCAGGTTTTGTTGAGGAGGGGAGGCTTCGTGAAGCAAAATTTCTGAATGGGAAATATCATGACATTCTTCGTTTCGGGCTATTGCGAAAGGAATATGATCCCGAATGGCAAGCCGGTTCGGATTCTATCCTCTAACATTCTTATTTTTCCATAAACTTCTTGGTCGTTTGAAGAATATGTTTGAATTCATTTACCTTTGCTCTTAAAGATCATACAATCGAGTTCATTATAAAGACTCATCATGAAAAATGTTATAGGATTATTGCTTATTGGTGGAATGTTGCTGGCTATGTCGTGCAACAGTGACAGGAAAGCTGGTCCACGTCGAATTACCCTTCAATCGGATTCGATGATGATGATTGCCGATTCAATGCCTTTTTATATTGGGAAGAATCTTTATCTGGTCATCATGGATTATCCTGCTCCCAAGCCTGCTTTGACACTGGGTCAGGAAATCGGGTTTCTCGAAGAAAGGGCGATTCCGGGTTATCAACATATTGACAGCCTCAGACGTAGAGGAATCCCTGTATTTGGAGGAGTAATGGCTTTAAAACAGGGTTGTGCCTTCATTATTCAAGCCAATGATAATCTGGAACTCCAGAAATTTTTGAAAGACAATCCGCTTACTGAGACTGCCCAGGTAACGGTAATTCCTTTGGTATCGTTTGGCGAAAGCCTGTTCCGGCATCAGGAAAAACTGCAAAAACTAAAGGAAAGCCAAACAAAGCAAAGGGAATAACCGAGGTATTCATTTGTATTCGAATACTCCCTGAGCCGTAGAGATGATGAGGGAATTTTCACTGGATTTTTCTACTCTTCCAACCACCTGAGCCTGAATATCATACTTTTGAGCTAGGCTAATGATTTCGGCGGCAATTTCGAAGGGCACATAAATCTCAAGGCGATGCCCCATATTGAATACCTTGTACATTTCTGACCACATAGTACCCGATTCTTCCTGAATCAAACGAAAAACGAGTGGAATCTCGAAAAGATTGTCTTTTACTATTCGGCAATTCTCGATAAAGTGGAGTATTTTAGCCTGACCTCCGCCTGTGCAGTGTATCATTCCATGAATAGCTGGCTTGCAGTTTGCAATGATTTCTTTTACCACTGGCGCATAAGTACGGGTAGGGGAAAGGAGCAGTTTTCCAATATTGATTCCTTCCACAGGGCTAGCTTCGAGTAGAAACCTTTTTCCGCAATAAGCCAGGCTTTCGGGAAGGTTAGGATCGAAGCTTTCGGGATATTTTCGTCTGTAAATCTTATGCAGAACATCATGCCTGGCCGAGGTCAGTCCATTGCTGCCAATGCCACTGTTGTATGAAGATTCGTAATTAGCCTGTCCAAAGGAAGCCAAACCTACTATGACATCGCCCGGGCGGATATTTGCATTGGTGATGATGTCTGATCGTCTTGCACGGGCGATAATTGTCGAATCAACGATAATTGTGCGTACCAGATCTCCCACATCGGCAGTTTCTCCTCCGGTCGAATAGATCGTAATTCCCATCCTCCTCAGCCATTGCAACACCTCTTCTGTTCCTTGTATGATCGCATGAATTACTTCACCGGGAATAAAATGCGCATTGCGGCCAATCGTGGACGAAATGAGGAGATTATCGAATAATCCTACACACAACAAATCATCCGTATTCATCACAATAGCATCTTGAGCCACACCTTTCCAAACTGTCAGATCGCCAGTTTCTTTCCAGTAAATGTAGGCTAGGCTGCTTTTAGTTCCGGCTCCGTCGGCATGCATGATGTTGCAATATTCGGGGTTGCCTCCCAAAACATCAGGAATTATCTTGCAAAAGGCTTTAGGCTCTATGCCTTTGTCTATGGCAGCTATGGCTGCATGCACATCTTCTTTGTTCGAAGATACGCCTCTTTGTTGATACCGGCCGGGTTCTGTCATAAATTTATTCGAAAATAATTTCTCGGGTATCTTCATTGATGGTGAAAGCTCCAAAACGAGATAATATTTCATTATTCAGAATGAGTTTTTCATCTTGTTTTGGTTCGACAATCACATCAACATCATAAATCATCTTTCTGCCGATTCGCAGGGAGGGTAGGGTCAGCACTGAGCCACGCTTGATCTGTCCTTCCGAAATAATTTCTTCGGGATTGCCCTGAAAATCGTCTTTGGTGATGATGTTTTGTTTCAAAAGATCTAAGGCTGCATCCATCGAAATGCTTACGTATTTTGTATTGGGTTCGTATAGGAATTCGAGCGAATAGGTATCGATTGAAGCGGGAATAAGCATACGGTTTTTCTTGGCCGAGAGGATGTAAGTTACGCTATTTTTTGGTGGGGTGGTTACGATTTCGATTTTAGGTGCAAACTGTTGACCTTGAGGTTTTGGTTTAGATTTAAAATTCGTTCCGGTGATAGAAAATTCGGTTCTTCTGTTGAGCTGGTGGGCAGCTTCCTTCACTTCACGGTTGGGTAAGCTGTCGATAAACGATTCGGTAAGTCTTGTTCCTGCCTTGAAAGTGTATCCTGCTTTTTTAATGTCCCTTGTAAGCACGCGAGGAACACGTTCTCCGTATCCCTTTGCCGTTAGTCTATCGGGATCGATCCCTCGTTGAACCAGATAATCGACTACCGACTGGGCTCGTTTTTGCGACAAGATATCGTTATGTTCTTCGGTGTCTCGGGCATCGGTATGGGCTGCCAGTTCAATTTCGAGATTGGGATTTTTTTCGAGAATAGTGATGAGCCCTTGAAGAGAATCCTGATATTGAGGTTTCAAGTCCCATTTACCCAAATCGTAGAGGATTTCGGGAAGAACGATCGGTTTTCGAGGTATAGGCTGAAGAACGAAGTCGAGTACTAGGTCTTTACTGCTTTCGAGACCTATGGTAGAAATGCTGCCTGTTTTGGTAAAATATCCTTCTTTGCTTACGCTTAGATCGAAATTACGGTTGGGTTTCACCTGGTTCTGATTGAAGAAATAGCGGCCACGTTCGCTGGTATTACTCTTGTGCTGGCTGCCGTCGGATACTTTCATTTCGACCAGTGCTCCGGCTATGGGTTGAAGTGTACTTTCATCTTTTACGAGGCCTTCGAGGGTAAAAACAACAGGCTCGACAACGAAACTGTAGATATCATCACTACCCCTACCACCCTGTCGATTCGATGCAAAGAACCCTTCTTCTTCGGCTTCGGGGTGAAACACGATACCGAAGTCGTCGAAGTTTGAATTCAGAGGAACGCCCATGTGGATAGGCCTGGTGAAATATTTGCGGCCTTCTTTATCGGTGCGGAAGTAAGCCTTGAAAATATCGAGCCCTCCTAAGCCGGGATGGCCAGTAGAGGAGAAGTAAAGTACAGTATCATAACGTAAGAAAGGGAATAATTCGTCACCCAGAGTATTTATGGAATCTCCAAGATTTTTTGGCCGGCCAAAACCATCGGTCTTACGCTGGCGAGTTGCCATCCATAAATCACGGCCGCCTTTGCCATTAGGCATGTCGGAGGAAAATATAATCATTAGCTCATCTGTTGAAAGAGTGGGTTGGCCAATAGAATAAATGCTATCAATGGCAATATCCACTGGTACAGGTTCTGAGAAATTTTTCCCGGTTCGTTTCGATGAATAGATTCGGCAGGTATTCGTCTTTTTAGGCTCGGTAGCACAGCGGGTAAAATACATCACGTTGAACCGGCTGTTGAAAAATGGCGTACCTTCATTGCCAGCAGTGTTGATTATCCCTTCTTCATCGGCTTTAGTAACTTTTGTCCATTTGCCTTTTGCATCCTTTTTTACATAATACAGATCGGAGAAGTATTTTTGAGTCCATTCATCTTTTCCCTTTCCGGTTGATCCATTACGGTTGGAGGTAAAAAGAATCTCATTATATCCCGTATTTGCATAAGTAGCCGAAAATTCATCATAGCGTGAATTGAGTTCCTTTTCGTTTGTTATTCGATGCCGGGTAGGAGTTTTGCTTAGAGTTTCATTAAGCTGACAGGATTGCAAGCCAAGAGGGCCGCGTGGATCGTCGGGTTGCAGTTCAGAAAAACTTTGATAGAACGGGATAGCTTGCTCGTATTTTCTATTGAAACGCAGAATATCGGCTAAATGAAGCAATAGTAATGGTTGTTTTTCTTCGTATTTCTGTGTGAGCAGCCTGCGATAAGTAGGTTCGGCCATACGATAATTGTTCATGATGCGATAACACTCAGCCGTTTGATATAAGATCCGGTTGCGTTCATCCTTGTCTTTTATTTTCGAATAAGCCTTACGGTAATTTTTCAGGGCAGTGGTGTACATCATATTGGCAAAGGCCTGATCGGCAGCCTCCACTTGCTTGTTCTTCTGTGCCCTAACAGGCAGAATCAATCCCAAAACAAATATTGACAACAAAATCAAAAGGGTTATTTTCTTCATAGCTCTGAACAATTCTTTTTTAAATAATCATCCCGCTGGAGGTAATGGATTTTCCGGCGGTTTTATTGATTCTTCTTCGGTTTTGTTTATTAACTCTTTATTTCCGCGATTATTTTCGATAATGACGTCGGAAGTAATTTGCGAATTTATTTTTTCTGATTCCTGCATCACCTCATTTTTTATTTGGTCGGAGGCTTTACGCAACTCGTTGATTCCTTTTCCGATCGAACGGGCAATAGCGGGGATTTGCTTAGGCCCGAACAATATAAGGGCAACCAGTAAAATAAGAATAAGCTCTCCCGAACTAATATCGAAAATCAGAAAAGGGACTTGCATAAGTATTTTCATTAAAGAATCGAAAATAAATTACAAAGCTACAACATACCTCAAATAAATGGAAGATTTATATTTGATTCGTCGAGCATTCTGGTCGATAAAAAGCAAAATACCCGATGACATCAGCCAGCGGGTATTTTCCAAGATATGAATTAATAGTTATTTTTTCTTCCATTTGTTTTTCATGGTATCGTAAGCAATGGCACTGGCATTGAACACTGAAGAATAGGTTCCGAAAACGATTCCAAGAATTAGGGCAAACAGGAAACCTCTCAGTGTTTCACCTCCAAAGATAAACATCATAAGCAGAGTTACCAATGTAGTACACGAAGTATTCATGGTTCGGGCAAGAGTAGAATTGATGGCGGCATTCATGTTTATCTTCAAATCGCGTTTTGGATAGAGCTTGTTATACTCTCGTATTCGATCGAAGATGACCACTGTATCATTAATGGAATATCCGATTATAGTAAGAATGGCCGCTATGAACGATTGGTCTACTTCCAGATTGAAAGGCAAGATACCATGGAAGAGCGAGAATAGTCCGATGATGATGATGGTATCGTGAAAAAGACTGATTACACCTCCCAGACCGAATTGCCATTTATTGAAGCGGGCAGCGATATAGATGAATATGCCCAGTAAGGCAAAAATTACCGCCATGATGGCATTTCGTTTGATATCGTAAGCTATAGTTGGCCCCACTTTTTGTGAAGTAAGTATTCCAATGAGTTTACCGCTCTGATTAAGGTCGGAGGCAAAATGAGAAAAGTTGATCTCATTGGCATACAAACCCCTAAGAGCATTATAAATTTTACGATCGATCAATGAATCCACCTCGCGTCCTTCTTCATCGATTAAATACTTGGTAGTAATCTTCACCTGGTTGCTGGGTCCATAGGTTTTTACTTCAGGTGCCTCGCCAAATTCATTCGCAAGCAGTTCTCTTATTTCGGGCACATTTACATCACGGTCGAAACGGACTACATAAGTACGACCTCCGGTAAAATCTACACCATAGTTCAAACCCTTGAAGATAAACGAGCCAATGGCTAAAAGGAAAAGGGCAATGGAGAAAATATAGGCATATTTTCTTATTCCAATGAAATCGAAATTAGCCTTGGTAAGGAAACCACGAGTAAATTTATTGTCGAATTGAAGCTTGTAGCCCTTATCGGCCCACCATTCCATAATGACTCTCGACACTAAAATGGCCGTAAAGAGAGAGGATATGATACCGATGATGAGGGTGGTAGCGAATCCCTGAATAGGACCTGAGCCAAAGATGAAAAGAATGATACCCGTTAGCAAGGTAGTTACGTTTCCGTCGATGATTGCGGAGTAGGAATTCTTATATCCATCTGCTATGGCCACTCGTAATCCCTTCCCAGCCCTGACTTCTTCGAGTATTCGTTCGTAGATGATAACGTTGGCGTCAACAGCCATACCCATTGTAAGAACGATACCAGCGATGCCAGGCAATGTAAGCACGGCACCAAATGAGGCAAGTACTCCAAAGATGAAGAAAAGGTTGAGACACAGGGCAAGATCGGCAATTAATCCGCCTCGGTTGTAGTAGAGGAACATATAAACCAGAACGATAAAAAATGCTGCAGCGAAGGATTTCATTCCGGCGTTGATAGCTTCTTTCCCCAATGAGGGCCCCACTACTTCTTCCTGTACGATGCGTGCAGGTGCTGGCAAACGTCCCGACTGCAGGATATTGGCCAGGTCTTTGGCTTCTTCTACGGTCATTCCGCCGCCCGAAATGGCTGATCTGCCTCCTGAGATTTCCGTCTGAACAACGGGATAGGAATAAACATATCCATCCAGCACGATAGCCACTTGCCGACCTATATTTTCGGCTGTAATTCTTTTCCATTCAGCGGCTCCCTCGCGATTCATGGTCATGCTTACTTCCACACCTCCGGTGGTAGGATTTACGTCTTGTCGTGCATCTATAACGACTTCGCCTCCCAGAGGAGCCTGACCATCAGGTCTCGTTACCTTTATGGCTACTAAATCGAGTATGCCAGGGCGCTGAGGATCGGGTTTCACCGTCCAGTGAAGTCGCATGTTCGAAGGAAAAACATCCTTAACTCTTTTTAGCATAGCATTTACGCGTGCAGTGTCTTTTATTGCAGCACTTCCCACGCGGGCAGTCTTCGCAGGATGGAACTGATTGTTCTCGTCAGGATAATAAGAAGGGATTAAATAGGCATATAAAGGATGTTCTTTAGCGTATTCTTCAAAAGAAGTCTGTTTTGATTTTTGGAGTCTGGCACTGTCGGCTAGTTTGGCAAGCAAGCCCGTATCGGCTTCCGTGGTTTGCAGGGAATCAGTGATTCCGCCTTCTTTGTTTTTAGCCGAAGCGATTGTATCTTCCGGTGTAATCAGACCTTCTTCCTTATAAATTGCCATCAGTCGTTTATCGGCTTCGTCGAAGAATTGATAGACTTCATCGAAATTGTAGGTTGGCCAGAATTCGAGCCGGGCACTTCCCTGAAGTAATTTTCTCACACGATCGGGGTCTTTGATGCCAGGCAATTCGATAAGGATACGCCCTGTAGTTTGTAATTTTTGGATATTGGGTTGAGCAACCCCAAAGCGGTCGATACGAGTGCGAAGAATATTGAAAGTACGGTCGACGGCAGCTTTCGTTTCCTCGCGCAAAACCTGAAGAACTTCTTCGTTGCTGGAATTGAACTTCACCTTGTCTTTCAACTCAACCGTAGCGAATATGGCTGCAAGGCTTCCATTAGGGTCTAATTCCTTAAATGATTCGTAGAATAAGTCAACAAAATCGGCATTGCTGTTTTTTTGTTTTTCACGAGCTAAGCGCAAGGCTTCGTTAAAAGTCGTATCTGTGCTGTAATTCGACAGGGCTTTCAAGATGTCGGGTACAGAAACTTCCATGGTAACGTTCATGCCGCCTTTGAGGTCGAGGCCAAGGTTGAGTTCGCGTTCCTTTACTTCCTTATAGGTGTATTTTCTAACTCCGATGTTGTAAACTACCTGATCGGCAATAGAATCGAAGAAAAATTTTTCTCTTGCCTTTACAAGCGAGTCATATACAAGAAGTTCACGAAATTTATCGCCTTTAGCTATTTGTTTGGCAAGTGCCTGGGCTTTTGGGCTGGTGGCATAGCTCTTTCCCTTGGATTCTATATGTTTCGAAACAAAAGTAAACGAAAGTTGAAATAAGCAAACCAGCACAAAAAGAATTGCGAAAAACTTAACGATGCCTTTATTCTGCATTCTTTGAGTAGATTTATAGTTAATGTTTTTTTCGAAGGGGCAAAATTAGAAGATTATTTCATTCCTCCCAATTTTAAATTATTCAAAAAGATGATGTATAGAGTTGAATTGTGTTTTATAGTTTCATAGAAATCCATTTGATCAGATCGGCCCAGGTTATTTTCTTTCCATAGAGCAATATTCCGGTATGATAGATTTTCCCGGCAATCCAGGTGGCAATGATAAAAGTAGCCACAAGTAAAAGAATAGACAGAATCAATTGCCAGACTGGAACTCCAAATGGAATTCTCATCATCATACTAACGGGTGAGGTAAAAGGGATAATAGAGAGCCATACTGCCAGCTGGCTTTGAGGATTATTGATGATAAACCCCGATAGAATAATGGTAATTAACAACGGAATGGTTATAGGAAGCACAAACTGCTGAGTATCTGCTTCGTTATCTACAGCTGCTGCAATAGCGGCAAACATGGCCGAATAAAGAAGATAACCTCCCAGAAAGAATAGAATGAAGGCAAATAGTAGCAAGGGAATATTAATTGCTCGAATCCCTTCGAGTGCTTGGGTGATAATATTCGATTCCAGCACCATATCTTCATTCAAATCAACCGATTGACCAGAAGACACTATACTTGTGCTGGAAAAATTTTCTATTTGTGAAACATTTTGTTGGATAGCAGGATGAGTTATCTGAAATCCAAAAATGATAACCCCCGTAAACACTATCCATAGAACGAATTGAGTAATGCCCACCAGCCCTACGCCAATGATCTTACCCATCATCAATTGAAAAGGCTTAACCGAAGTAACGATGACTTCGACAATACGATTGGCTTTTTCTTCGATCACACCACGCATCACTTGCGAACTAAACATAAAAATCAACATATAGATGATGATTCCTGAAAGTAGTCCCAACGCAATGCTGATTTCCTCCGACGATTTGACCTCTGAACCGTCTTTGCCAATCTTTATCGAGTTAATGATGATGCTCGTCTTGATAGAAGTCAATACTTCAGGGTCGATATTTTTGGCCTTCAGTTTTAAAGCTTCGACCTGTTTACGCAGATTTTCCTTTACCACGGTTTTGATGTCTATACCGGTTTGGGAGGTAGAATATAAAATAGCCGTTACGGGTACATTCAGCTCTGTACGAGGGATATAAACCAATGCATCGTCGCCCGAAGCTATCAATCCTTTTTTAGCGGTTTCCAGATCGGTGAAGATAGGAACAAATCGAAAATGCTCGTCGGATTGAAATTGATCGAAAAACAATCCCGTTTCATCAAGAATCTCGACGGTTTTTTTGCCCTGGCTCAAAGTGGTTACATAAATAGGAACTATCCAGAGTGCAGCTATTAAAATAGGTCCCAGAATCGTCATGATGATAAACGTCTTTTTTTTGACTCTGGTAATGTATTCTCGTTCGATGATCAGGGATATTTTACTCATACTCGAAAATTAGGATGGGTTTGCCGGTAAAGAGCCATTTTGAATGGTAGAAACAAAGATATCGTGCATAGAAGGAAGGAGTTCGCGGAATCCGGTAATCTGCATATAAGGCAAAAGAGAAGCCAAAAGATCATTTGGAGCTAAAGAAGCATCCAATTTGAAATAATGCTTGTATAAGCTGGAATTGGGTTCGGTTTTTTGATAATGAATTCCTTGCGGCAAATTCGGTGTTATAGTGCTTAGGTCAGCTTTGTAAGATTCTACTTCGAACAGATTCTGGCTGAAGCGACTTTTAATTTCGTTTACTGCACCGCTAAGCACCACTTTCGACTGATGAATCAATGCAATATTGTCGCATAGTTGTTCGACCGATTCCATACTGTGAGTCGAAAAAATGATACTTGCTCCTTCATCTCTTAATTTCAAAATTTCGTTCTTTATCAAATCCACATTGATAGGATCGAATCCGCTAAAGGGCTCATCGAAGATCAATAATTCAGGTTGATGAAGTATAGTTACGATGAATTGGATTTTTTGCTGCATACCCTTGGAAAGTTCTTCTACTTTTCTATCCCACCAGCTCAGGATTTCGAATTTCCTGAACCAGTATTTTAGACGGGATACGGCTTCATGTTGTGAAACTCCCTTGAGGCGAGCCAGATAAATAGCTTGTTCGCTAGCTTTCATCTTCTTATACAATCCTCTTTCTTCGGGGAGATAACCGATTTTATCGGTATGATTAGGTTGCAGTACCTGGCCATTGAAAAACACTTTCCCCTTATCGGGGGCAATAATCTGATTGATAATCCGGATTAGAGTGGTTTTACCGGCTCCATTGGGCCCCAACAAGCCGAAAATGCTACCTTTGGGGACTGAAATATTGATATTATCGAGTGCCACATAGTTGCCATATCGTTTAGTAACTTCCTCCGTACGTATTAAATCCATTTCGAGGAGATGACTTAAGAGTTGAAAAATTCGCGCATACGAGCAAAGAAGGTTTTTTCCTTTTTATCGGGATGAGGTTTGAAGTTTTCAGAAAGCCGAAGTTTTTCGATCATTTCGCGTTCGGATGAAGTAAGATTCTTTGGTATCCAGATGTTTAGAGTTACCAGCAAATCGCCTTTTTTATAGGAGTTTACTTCAGGCAATCCTTTTCCTTTGAGCCGGAGGATTTTTCCTGCTTGGGTTCCTGGTTCGATCTTTATACGGGCTTTCCCTTCGAGAGTAGGCACTTCGACGGTTGTACCGAGAATTGCATCGGGTATGCTGATATATAATTCGTAAAGCAGGTGATTCCCTTGGCGTTGAAAATCGGGGTGAGGGAGTTCTTCTATCACGATCAGCAGGTCGCCTGACAGGCCTCCTTTAGGACCTGCATTGCCTTTGCCGCTGAGGCTCAAAGTCATTCCATCGGTTACGCCAGCTGGAATATCCACTTCTACAATTTCTTCTCCTTTTACGATGCCATCGCCATAGCATTCGGGGCATTTGTCGGTAATAATTCGGCCTTCTCCGCCACACTGGGGACATGTAGAAGTGGTTTGCATACGGCCAAGAAAAGTATTGGTAGTTTGAATGATTTGCCCTGTACCTCGGCAGGTAGGACAAACATGGGGCGAGCTTCCGGCTCTCGCTCCTGTGCCGTTGCAAGCCTTACATTTAATGTACTTATTGACTTTCAGTTTCTTATGAGCCCCTTTGGCGATTTCTTCCAAAGTAAGAGAAACCTTTACCCGCAAATTGGTTCCATGACTGGCAGTTTTACGGCTACGTGTACGCGAGCTTCCTCCGAATCCCCCAAAACCGCCAAAACCACCGAACGATTCAAAAATATCACCAAAGTTTGAAAAAATATCCTCCATCGTCATACCATGGCCGCTGAAACCTCCGCCAGCAGCTCCGCCAACCCCTTCATGCCCAAACTGATCGTATCTACTTCTTTTTTCGGGATCGCTTAAAACCTCATAAGCTTCTGCTGCTTCCTTGAATTTCTCTTCCGCATCCTTATCACCTGGGTTGCGATCAGGATGAAACTTCATGGCTTTCTGCCTGTAGGCTTTCTTGATTTCCTCCCCCGTAGCATTGCGCGAAACTTCTAAAACTTCATAATAATCTCTTTTGGCCATATATAATCTACCTTCCTTTCCTTCCATTCTTTAACTGCCAACTATCACCTTGGCAAAGCGTATTACTTTGTCATGAAGCATATAGCCTTTTTCGATTACTTCGACCACCTTTCCCTTCATTTCTTCATTGGGCGCAGGTATCATCGTCAGGGCTTCATGATAATCTGTATCGAAGGTTTCACCCACGTTGCCGATAGGTTTCAATCCTTCCTTCTCCAATATTTGATAGAATTTATTATAGATTAATTCTATACCATCGTGATAGGGCTTCAAAACCTCATCATCGTTTTGATTCAAAGAATCGAGAGCACGTTCGAAATCATCCAGCACCGGCAATAATTTGACTATAAGGCTGCTATTAGCGCTTTTAATGAGTTCCAATCGCTCACGTGCATTACGCTTCTTGAAATTATCAAACTCGGAAAATAATCTTAAGAACTTATCTTTCCATTCGGCAATCTCTTCTTCCGATTTTTCATTTGCTTGTTCCAATTCTTTCATTTTAGCCTCCAATTCTATTACTTCGGATTCATTGGTTGAAGTCTTGCCATGTTTATTCCTCCGTTTACCCCGTGTTACTTTATCATTTAATTCCTGCATCGACCGATCCTCATGGAGGTCATTGTTCGTTTGCTCCTCATTTTCGTCGAGATGGTCATTATTCATAGAATTTTTTTCTTCGGGTTTCTTTAGATCTTGTGGTTGCATATTATCTGGATTGATCATACACATTATCTGCTTTTCAACATTAATTTGACTCTTTATTCAAAGTAATTTCACTGGTTTATCTTTGATAACCACAGGTTGTTTGCAAAAATAATGCCTTTGGAGAGTAAAGGTCAAAATGGCAGAACGAAGCGGATCTAAATGCGTTCAATGTCAGCTCCGAGGACTTGCAGGCGGGCATCCAAATTTTCGTAACCTCTGTCAATTTGCTCTATATTTTCGATAATGCTTTCACCTTTGGCAGAAAGGGCAGCTATAAGGAGGGCGACTCCTGCGCGAATGTCGGGTGAGCTCATGCAGATTCCGCGGAGGCGGTATTTCCAGTCGAGTCCTATCACCGTAGCTCGGTGGGGGTCGCAAAGAATAATGCGTGCACCCATTTCGATAAGACTATCCACGAAGAATAAACGACTCTCGAACATTTTCTGATGAATCAACACACTTCCTTTGGCTTGAGTGGAAACGACCAGAGCAATGCTGATCAAATCGGGTGTAAATCCAGGCCAGGGTGCATCCGAAATACTCATGATGGATCCATCACAGAAAGATTCGATTTCGTAATGTTCCTTAGTAGGTACGATGATGTCGTTATTATCGGGGAAGGTTTCGACTCCCAAACGTCGAAAAATCTCGGGAATGATTCCTAATGATCGATAATTGGTATTTTTAATGATCAATTGGGATTGGGTCATGGCAGCAAGGCCAATAAAGCTTCCCACTTCGATCATGTCGGGCATCAGGGTATGGGTGGTACTGCCAAGATGTTCAACTCCCTCGATAGTCAGTAAGTTGGATCCTATGCCACTGATGCGTGCACCCATGCGATTGAGCATTTTGCAAAGCTGAACTACGTAAGGTTCGCAAGCTGCATTGAAAAGTGTGGTAGTACCCTCAGCCAGTGTAGCTGCCATGACGATATTGGCGGTTCCGGTTACCGAGGCCTCGTCGAGCAGAATATAAGTTCCCTTTAGTTTACTGGCTTCGAGGAAAGGGATATGAGTGGCGGCATTTTCTCCAATCTTTGCTCCGAGTTTTTGAAGTCCATTAAAATGTGTATCCACTCTACGACGTCCTATCTTATCGCCACCAGGCCTGGGAGAATAAGCCTTGCCAAATCGTGCGAGTACAGGCCCAACCACCATCATCGAACCTCTCAAGGCCCTGGCTTTTTGATGATACTCTCGGCTTTGCATGTACTCAGGATGTATATCGTCGGCTTGAAAACTCCATGAATGTTCTCCAATTCTTTTCGCTTTCATCCCGAGTCCTTCGAGCAGTTCGATAAGCCTCAGCACATCGAGAATATGCGGGACATTATGGATGATCACTTCTTCGGGAGTAAGCAGGGTAGCACAGATCACCTGAAGAGCCTCATTCTTGGCTCCTTGGGGTGTTATTTCTCCTGAGAGTGTTTTATTGCCTTTTATTCTATAAACTTGTCGGTTTTTATTATTATAGTCCATTGTTCTATTTGTGTTTTCTCTTTTTCTTATTTCCTGGTTTGGCAACAGGTTGTAATTTTTGCTGCTGCCTGATTATTTGTAGTAATTCATTGGTAGGTGCCAATTTAATGCCTTCGGTGTCAATTTTTCCATCCGATAGTTCTTTCATTTGTTCAAGAATCACATCATCGGCCACATTGTCCCTATTCCATGTTAAGTAAGCCATTTTCATACTGTTTCCAATCACACGTATCATCGCTTTACGGTCGGGATGGTCGGTATCAAGGGTGCTCACATAGTCGATCATTTTCTGCACATTACGACCATAATGCCTGTATTTGATCTTGTTATCTGAATAGGGAATAGGTTGTGGTTTTAGCTCAACTTGTTCTTTCGAAGGCAAAGGATAAGGAGCATCCACATCGAGGCGGAAATCGGAAATGATATGCAAATGATCCCAGAGTTTCCGCTTGTAGTCGGTATAATCTTTTTGTTCAGGAGTAATTTGTTCCATGCATTTTACCAGAGCCTGGGCTGCCCGCGTGCGTTCTTCCCTGTCGGGAATCTGTATGATATATTCGACCATCTTCTGGATGTTGCGGCCATATTCGGCCATTTTGAGCGGACCTCGAGTAGTATTGTATTCCATGTTGTTTTATTCAGTGAAACGAAAAAAATTGATTCAAATGAGGCTAATAGATGTAAAAAATTTGAGTTGTTCTTAATAAAGGGAACGAATAATGTCTTTCTTATTGTTCGGAAGATAGTGAGAGAAATATAATATAATCAGATGATTTTCAGTTTTGCAAATTTAAGTAAAAGTTGTTTTTGACCAATTCCGGGGAAGAAGACTGTTGCCTTTTTATTGGCACCTTCTCCTTCGAGGCTAATTACCTTTCCTTGTCCAAAGCGTTCGTGTCGAACCTGCATGCCGGTTTGGAGGCAACGGATCAATTCTTCAGTATCGGGGTTCAAGGGTGAGTTCACATCCTCATGAGAAATTTTTTTAAGCTTCGAAAAATCGGGTTGTTTAGTAGGGATGGTTTTTGGTGATTTTACGGATGCAAAAGGTGGATTCCATGAAACTTTTTTTGCACCCGATTCGATGAATTCTTCCTCGATTTCATCGAGAAAGCGGCTTGGTTCGCAATAATTGAGGCTGCCATGATGATAGCGTGTTTGAGCATGGCTGAGGAAGAGTTTTTTTTGTGCCCGTGTAATGGCTACGTAAAATAAGCGGCGTTCCTCTTCCAGTTCGATGCGAGTACCCAAGGCTTGGATGTTAGGGAAGAGGTTTTCTTCAAGGCCAGCCACAAACACATAAGGAAATTCCAGGCCTTTTGCTGAATGGATAGTCATGAATGAAACCTTGGGAACGCCATCGTCTTTTTCGTCGGCATCCGTCAGAAGGGCAATCTGTTGCAAAAACAGGTCGAGTGAGCGGATACCGGTTTGATCCTCCTGATCGATATTCGGGATAACCTCGTCGTTTTGAGAAAAATCGTTGATTGCGCTGAGCAGTTCTTCGATATTATCGAGCCGGGCAACTCCTTCGGGGGATTTGTCGTCATCGAGTTCCTTTAAAATTCCTGAAGCATGCGCAATTTGACGGGCCAGTTCATAAGCATTGTGGGTTTTTATCTGATAATGAAATTTTTTTATCATAGCCACGAAGTTGCTCATTTTCTCTACTATATTGCTCCTCAATTGCAAGCCATACTCGAGTGGATTGGAAATTACTTCCCAAAGCGGGACATTTCTTTCGATACTGCAAACCATCGCCTTATCCATAGTGCCTTCGCCAATTCCTCGAGCCGGATAATTGATCACTCTGCGAAGGGCATCTTCGTCATTCGGATTGACCACCAAACGGAAATAAGCCAAAAGGTCTTTGATTTCCTTTCTTTTATAAAATGATAGTCCACCATAGATTCTGTATGGGATATTCAAGCGCCGCAAGGCTTCTTCGATGGCGCGCGACTGTGCATTAGTTCGATACAACACGGCAAAGGCATCACTTTCGAGCTGGCGGTTCATTTTCAATTCAAAAATAGTGTCGGCTATAAGCTGGCCTTCTTCATTATCACTACTTGCCCTGATTATCTTTATCTTTTCGCCTGCTTCATTATCTGTCCAAACTTTTTTATATATCTGCTCTCTGTTGTTGGCAATCACTTTATTTGCGGCTTCTACAATAATCTTCGTGGAACGATAATTTTGTTCGAGTTTGAAGACCTTGTAATCAGGATAATCGTTCTTGAAATTGAATATATTCTGGATATTGGCTCCTCTGAATGAATAAATGCTTTGGGCATCATCTCCCACAACACAAATATTCTCGAAGCGAGCTGCCAGTTGTTTGATGATGATATATTGCGAGAAATTGGTATCCTGATATTCATCTACAAGAATATTCCTGAAGCGGTTCTGGTATTTGAATAGAATTTCTGGAAAAGTTTGTAGGATACGGTTCATATTGAACAGCAGGTCATCAAAATCCATGGCTTGAGAACGGAAAAGCCTGTCCTGATATATTTTATAGAGTATTCCGGTTTCAGGGCGATTAGCTTCACGGTCGGCGGTTTGAATCTCGGTAGAATCGAGATATTCCTGCACAGAAATCAATCTGGATTTAGCTGCAGAGATTCGTGTGAGAACCCATGAAGGGGAATAGATCTTGAGGTCGAGGTGCATCTCGTCGATAATGGATTTCATTAGGCGTTTCGAATCTTCGGCATCATAAATAGCAAAAGCCGCCGGATATCCGATGAGATGGCCTTCTACTCGAAGAATACGGGCAAATATGGAATGAAATGTGCCCATCCATACATTCACAGCTTCGCTCTTACCCACCAACTGCAGCATACGTTCCTTCATTTCACGGGCTGCCTTATTGGTGAAAGTAAGTGCCAAGATATGAAAGGGGTCGATGCCCTGTTGAATCATATACGCTATACGATAAGTAAGTACACGGGTTTTGCCTGAACCTGCCCCTGCAATTACCATCACAGGCCCTTCGATGCATCGAACCGCTTCTCGCTGGGCTTCATTGAGATGTGATAAAATATCCTTCTCCACCTAAATATTATTTCGTAAATGCAAAATTAGATGTTTTAAGTCTTTTACAATTAAGAATTCCTTAATAATTTACAAAATTCAATTTTATAAAAAATATTCGTAAAATAGTCTTTCCTGAGAATATTTAAATTTCTCAAATAAAAAATAATGTGGATTGAAATATTTGTGGTCATTTAATATAAAACATTGAAATACAATAAATAATAATTCCTCTAAATATGCCATTTAGATTTTGGAAAGATAAAAAAATTATTTTTTAAATACAATAAAATTAGGATGGATTTCAAGAAAATTTTTCCAAGGCAAATGGAATCATTCTTCAGGGGGCAGGTGGGGATCGGAAGCCGTTTGAAGCCCGGAGGATACTTCCGGAATGATGCCCATATCGACATAAATAGGATGGAGTATTTGGCGAAGTTGAGGCAATTTTTGCCAAAAAAGTGCCGCACCTATCATGCAGCATATTCCGCCCACTGCTATGGTGAAGGTAACTCCAATTAAATCGGCCAGGCCGCCGGCCAGCAAGCTTCCAAATGGGGCGGTTCCCATATAGGCCATAGTATAAAAGCTCATTACCCTCCCTCGTTTGTCATCATCAGATAATGTTTGTAACAATGTATTGCTCGAGGCCATTTGCATCATCATTCCCAGTCCAATAAAGGCCATCAGTAAAAGCGAAAGTTCGAATATACGCGAAAACGAGAATATGAGAAGACTTGTCCCAAATAATGCAGCTGAATAGGCTATCAAACGGCCTAATCCCAACACGTTCTTCTTTGAAGCCAGGTAAAGTGCACCGGCTAATGCCCCCAAACCCGAAGCCCCCATCAAGAATCCAAAGGTATAAGATCCTCCATGAAGAATTTCTTTTGCAAATACTGGCATCAATACTGTGTAAGGCATTCCCATTAGGCTTACCAGAGCTAATAATAAAATAATATGTTTCAATACTTTATGTCCAAAAGTATAGAAGAATCCTTCCTTTAACTCTATTAGAACATGAGATGAATTCTTTTCATGCGTTTTTAGAGGAATTCGCATCATTAGTAAGGAAGTAACTACAGGAATGTAACTTAGTGCATTGATGAGGAAACACATCCCCTCGCCTGTAAACGCAATTAACACGCCAGCAATCGAAGGTCCCAATAATCGAGCCGCATTCACCATAGAAGAATTCAAAGCGATAGCATTGGGCAAGTCGTCTTTATTGTCGATAATCTCGACGAAAAACGATTGACGGACAGGAGTGTCGAATGCGTTGATACATCCCAGCAAGATGTTCAAAACAAGGATGAGCCATATATTGATCACTCCGAATAAAATGAGAAAGGCTAAAATAAAGGCTTGAAGCATTGCGAAGACCTGAGTAGCAACCAATAGATGGTAACGGTTCAAACGATCGGTGATTACGCCAGCAAACGGAGCGATAAAAAACATAGGAATCTGTCCGGCAAAACCAACTAATCCCAATAGGAAAGCCGATTTGGTCAGATCATAAACCAGCCAGGGCAGGGCAATTCGCTGAATCCATGTTCCAATCAAGGAGATGCTCTGTCCTATGAAAAACAAACGAAAATTTCTATAGTGGAGCGATCGGAAAATATTCTTCAAAACTCCCGTGTTAATATTTGACTCCATCGAAAACTTCGAATGCTTCATCGTCATTTTTTTGTTCGATTTTTTCCTCTTACAAAACTTCTGGGAAGTTTGACATCGGAAATAAAGAAAGGATTAAAGGGCGATGCACGGAGGGGATCGCCTTTTGATTTGTTTATCGACTGATTTTTAGCAGGTTGTGAATATCATCATTATGTCCATAAAGAACAAGAATATCGCCTTCCAAAATTACCGAATCGGCTTTAGCAATCCCTTGAATCTGAGGCTTGGTGACACGTCTGAAAATACCCAGAATGTTTTTTTCTTTCACATTTTTCATAATGGTAAGGACAATAACGTTATAATTCTTGCTAAAACCAATTTGTTCTATCGTTTTTCCCCAGAAGCTTTTAGGAGCTTTTACTTCGATGATACTGTACTTATCTGTTAATTCGAATGAGTCGACTATACCGCTGGTGGAAAGTTTTTTAGCCCAGCGTTCGGCAGTTTCTTCTTCTGGTCTGACAATTTCTGATATTTCCATTGCCTCCAGAATAGTTGCATGTATAGGAGATACAGCCCGGCTGATCAAACGTGCAACTCCTGCTTTTTTTAATAGAGCGGTTGTAAGCAAATTGGCCCCTTCATCTTCTCCAATGCCAACAATCGCCACATCTGTATTTTTAAGAGGTAGGCTGGCTATGGCTTCCTGGTATTTACAATCCAAACAAAAAGCCATGGTAATTTTATCCTTGATTTCGTCTACTTTTTCCATTTGCTTATCCACACCAATTACTTCATGACCCATATCAGTAAGTTTTATAGCCAGAGAAGTTCCAAAATTTCCCAATCCAATGATGATAAATTTCATAATTTAAACGCATTTAGTTGATTAAGATACTTTCAGAAGGGTAACGTCCAACCCATGTAGATGATTTTTTGAAGAATGCGATCAAAATAGTAAGCATATTTATTCTACCAACAAACATGGTTAAAATTAATACAATTTTGCTAGCTCCGCACAAATGAAGCGTAATTCCGGTACTGAGGCCAACAGTGCCAAAGGCCGATATGCATTCGACGGCAATATTCAGGATGCCTTTATCGGTCTCGAATATTGATACAAAGAATATGGATAGGAAAATAACAAAAATGGATAAGAAAATGACGGCGAAGGCTCGATGGATCGAAACAGGAGAAATTTCACGTTTAAAAGCCTCCACTCGTTGTTTCCCTCGAATAATACTTAAAATATTCAACCATGCCACGGCAATAGAACTCGTTTTAATTCCACCGCCTGTCGAAGCTGGCGAAGCTCCTATCCACATCAACAAAATGGTAATGAGGAGAGTAGAAATATGTAAAGCTGATACATTCACTACATTGAATCCAGCAGTTCTGGGAGTTACAGCGCTAAAGAATGAGATTGCCAATTTTCCTCCAAAACTGTGTTCATACAAGGTATTGTGATATTCTAAAACAAAAAATAAAATAGTGCCTACTAATAGCAACAACAAGGTAGTATTCAATACAATTCTGGTGTTTAAGTTAATGATCCAGGGAGCGGTTTTGGCTGGCTTTTTGCCGATGATTTTTAGAAACCAAAATTTCAATTTCAATGCAATAAATCTCAATAAATTGAAAAGAATAGGGAACCCAATTCCACCTAAAATAACCAATAAAGCAATGGTCATCTGCATGGAATAATTATATCGCAGCGCCGGATCGTAAAGATTGTTGGTCAATGTAGAAAACCCTGCATTGCAAAACGCAGAAATTGCATGAAATATGGAAAAGAATATACGGTCGGATTGGAACATAATAAGAGATTTACCGACGCACTCATAAATAATTAAAGCCCCTGTGGCTTCAACAATAAACGTAATTAAAATAATTCTTTTTAAAGTGCCGAAAACTTCGGCCATTTTTTCAGTATCGGTCATTTCATGCAGCATGATCTGATTCTCGTATGTGGAAGATCCTCTGAAAAAATAACTAAAATAACTGGCAAATGTCATAATCCCTAATCCACCAATCTGAATCAAGAAAATGATGATGATTTGTCCGAATTCGGTAAAATAAGTAGCCGTATCCTGAACAGTAAGTCCTGTTACACAAACTGCACTGGTTGACGTAAACAGGGCATCTAAGAAACTTATTCGTGAGTAAGTGGCATTGGGCAACATTAATAAAAATGTCCCTATAACGATAATGAAAAGAAAACTAAAAATGAATAATTGTACGGGATTTACGATTGTTCGTTTAAAACTGAGATTCAATGCCGAAAATTCCCTCAGGAATACCGCTGCGGTGGCAAAATATAACCAAAATGAATTTTGTAAAAATATGGGCAACTCTATGGATGTAATTCCACAATACTGTATAATCATGCATAAAAGCAGAACCAGTAAAATTAGGTCGAAAGGCAGGGATTTTAACCTTGGACGAGTTGCCTTTAGAATATATCTTCCAATCAAAGAAAAGCATCCTGCTATGATAGTAACAATATAAACCAGGAATAAATATTCGAGTTCATTGGGTTGTCGCTGAAATCCGAAATCATAAATAAATACAAGAATTGATATCGAACTCAGCCAAAATGGTATGCGCAGGAGTTTCTCGAAACTTGAAAATTTTTTGTTTTTTCGAAAAATGAAAGAATTATTCACTGAAACAAAATCTTTTCATGATCACATCAGTCGTGATAATATTGCATAATATTCTTCTTGCCGAAAAAAGAATGTAAACCATTGCAATATTACGAAATTTATCCTTCGATTTTATGATGGTTCATATTTACTCTCTGTTTTCATCGATATCGGAGTAATTGCCCTTCTGTCCCTTGTTACTCGAGAATATGGCAAATTTGCAGTGTCATGTTATAAGTGTATTCTTAGTCTGCGTAAAAGTGCACATCCATACTTCGGGGAAAAATCAACCTTCTTTTCAACGAGAAACAGCAGTAAAATGGGCGAATAGCGCTCTTTCTTCTTCTTCAATGTTCAGGTGTCGAGAGGCAGAGGTTTATTTTGCAATGAAGCGATCATCGCCCGCTTCTTCGAGTTTATTCTTGAACCTGTTATAATGATAATAAGTGGAAGGCACTGATTTGCTGCTTTTGAAGATATATTCATTCAACAGGTAATCATAGGTATAAGAAGCGTATTTACGACCCAGAGCCTCGGCCATGTTGTAGATCATTTCGAGAGTCAAGGGTTGTACTTTGCGATAATGAACTACTTTATCCTTATCTTTTTCGAACCCAAAGCCACTCTCGGTGATCTCATCGCTTACGTAATTCTCGGCATATAACTGTTGCTCCTTTTTGTCTTCATTCAAACGGTTAATCGAAAACAAGGCATGCAAGGAGACCGCCCCCAGATCGATATCTTTCTGATATAAAGCAGGATAAATGTATTGTTCGTCCGTTATGGGGATATTAAACTCTCGTAACTCGAGATGATCCATAATTACTATCCATGAATCTTCTGCTGGAAGGCAAGTGAGTGAATCGGGACCATCGAGGCAGACTCGTACGCCTAAAGCTCTAAGCTCTTCCATGTAAGAATTTACAAATCGAGTCAGAAAAATCGAATCGGATAAATTCTTCAAGAAAATACTCTTTTCGAATCTAATGCTATCACGCTGGTACTGTGTATATGCCGATAAATCGAGAGTCGGATATCGTTTCAGATTTACTTTATCGACGTATCCTGTAGGGATTAAATAAACAACAGCGCGTTTCGACGATTGATCCACGTATTGTTGAGCCAACTCCCGGTAGGGACTGCACCCTGCAAGTGTCATCCCTCCAAGCAATATCATAACCAATTTCGATAGACTTTTCATAGCACTATCCTTTTGTTTTATGGATTTGAAATAATGCACTTCAAGTAATAAAAAGAACCTTCTAATTTCGTGTCAAATATGCAAAAAATTTGCCAGAGATGTCAGAATGGGGACAGTGGGACTGAAAATAGGGAATGAAGGAATGGAGGGATGGAGACGAGGGGATGAGAGGATGGTGAATGGTGAATGGCGATTAGTGAGTTAAAAGTTGAAAGTTTATAAAGGTAAAAACGAAAGAAGGGAGAAAGGGAGGAAGGGAGGAAGGGAGGAAGGGAGGAAGGGAGGAAGGGAGGAAGGGAGGAAGGGAGACGTGGGGACTAGGAGACTGAGAGACGAGGTGGATTGGTGATGGTGATTGGTAAGTTAAAATTTATAAAGTTAAAAGTGGAGAAAGGGGGACGAGGAGACAGAGAGACTGGAATTTGGGATTTCGAATTTGTAATTTATAGTCGTAAGTTGTATGTTGTTAATTGTAAGTTGTTGGTTGTGGCTTAACCCCCTATTGTTAGAACTAAATTAGTGATGTTTTAACAAATTTATCATCTTTTTTAGTAATTTTGTTATTAAGCTCTTCATAAAATTCTTCAGACAGGGCAGAGAGCCATTTTGGCCTCTGTCCTCTGAAGAAAAATGTTTGTTTTGTTCTGTTCCCTTTCTTTTTGTTTATTACCCCGATATTTCCTTTTCAGCCATTCATTAAAAAACACTGCCGGCGGCAAGTATAATATTGAACTGATAGTCCTGCGAAAATATAGGTGTAAAAGAATCTATTCAGTACCTGCCTTCCTTGTGAGATGTCATCAAATTCATATTTTTTGCATACCAGTTCTTCTACTACATGGTTAAAACTTTCGATATGGGCATTCTGTTGAGGGGTTGCAGGCAAAATGAATTCCTGATCCACGAAGTTACTCTTTAGATAATCTTGAAGATCCTTTGCAACAAATCTTGAATCATTGTCGCTACGCAGGCATACTCTTACCTTTCCATCAATACAAGGTCGATAAGGTTGAAGCCAATCTTCAATTATCCTGTCAAAAAGCATAGCCACATTTTGATGCCGAATGGAATATTGAAAATCCCATGCAAGAGGTAAACGGGTAAAAGTATCCAAGAAGGTAAGTAGAAGAGCATTTTTACGTTGTCCACGTATGTAAATAAATTTGATGTCCATTTTAATTTTTTCAAATGGTTCTGAAGGCAAGGGCTGAGTAAATTGTACATATTGCTGTTTAGCCTTTTGAGGTGAAGGAAGCAATAGATGATTTTCTTTCATCAAACGGTATGTTTTGTTTTTACCAATGGCATAGCCCCTATCTTTAAGTAGGAAACCTTAAAATAGCCATTTTCCATAAATTTTCCACTCAGTGTAGTGCGAATATCTTCTATTACTTCTTCATTTGAAATCAACCACATACCATCTTTTAAACAATGTGTAGAAGCTGTCCTACCCCCCTTTACCCCCACGGGGTCGCTAGTAATAGGTGCTTTTACTCATACCTGCTATTGCTGATGCTTTATCTGCTTTCATACCTCTTGCTATAAATTTCCTGATTATCGCTTCACGTTCTTCCATTGTTCCATCTTTTTTTTAAAATTTCCGTCTACATTTCTAATTCAAGTTCCTTGTCTACAAGTAGCTTTTTTAACCACTCGTTCTCCTTTTCAAGTTTTTTGATGTCTTTTCTTCCCCGCTTAGCGTAACCCAGCAAAAGTGCAGACTCTCCGCCTTCGTTGTATTTCCTTTTCCATTCATAATAGGTTGTGGCATATATGCCGTGCTTTCGAAAAGTTTCCACAACACCATTAGTTTCAGCTTCCTTAAGAATCGAAACTTTTTCTTCTAAATTCCATGTTCTTTTCATATTCTAAAATTAGTGTTTTTAATCACTAATCGAGTCCAAAGATTTAAAGGGCTAAGACAAGACAACATACAAATCAACTAACATTCTTTCAGAGATTCACCAAATAACCATATCACAGTAACTTTGGTCTAACTTTATTCATTCATTAAATTTTTCAAAACATGCAGATTGTTATCACGGGAATAAGCAGGGGATTGGGACTGGCTTTGACTAAATCTTTGCTGCAAAGAGGTCATAGCGTGATTGGAATTTCTAGATCGGGAAAAGTTTTTAATGAACTCGAAAGTCTTTCTCTCCAATTCGGCAATGCCGGTTTTATTGGAATTACGGCCGATATCACTCAGGAAGTTGAATGGCAGCGGATTTATGAAATCATTCAGAATAGCATTGATACTATCCATGCGCTAATCAATAACGCTGGAATATTGATTAATAAACCTTTCACTCAAATGACGGCGGATGATTTTGATCGTATGTTTTCGGTCAATGTAAGGGCTTTTTTCTTTGGCATTCGAACCTTAATACCCCTGATGCGGTCGGGCTCGCACATATTAAACCTAAACCCTCCAAAATTAGGTAATATAATTTCAAAAAAGATAAAATAATCGGGTAAATAGTTTGTTTATTCGATTTTTTTGTTGTTTCTTTGTATTACCTATATAAGTAATATATGGAAGCAAAACAAAAACACCCCGATTGGGCGCTGGCACATAAAAAACCAGGCACGGAACTTAAATGTATCAATGGAAAATATTATCTTTATGGCGTAAAATCGGTTTACGACAAAAAACTTAAGCGGGCGCGAAAGATATCGCTTGGCATTGTGGGAAGCATTACCAAAGAGAAGGGGTTTATACCCTCAGAGAAGCAGCAATTGAAAATTAAAAGCAGTAAATCCTACTACAACAAACAGGTTTATTCCCTTGAATATGGCTTCTCCAAGTGGTTGATAGATACGTTGGAGAAAGAAGGTATTTTAGAGGATTTAAAAAGACTCTTCCCCGATTTATGGCAATTTATTGTCTCGATGATCTATTGCCGGGTTGCCTACCAAAGTCCTTTGAAAAACATTCCCTTTCATCTTCAAGAGTCTGATTTGCTAAATCTACTTGGTTGGAACGAAAAAGTTAATGACCAAAAGATAAGCGATCTTCTCTTTGAGCTGGGTTGCAGAGATCAATCCATTCACAGGTTCATGCAGCCAAAAGACAAGCAAACCAAAACCATATTGATTGACGCTACCGATATTGTGCTTCAATCCAATCATATTTCATTGTCTGAAGAAGGGTATAATTCCAGAATGGATTTTCAGCCCCAGTTTGTTTTA
>MWFC01000021.1 GCA_002071415.1 Bacteroidetes bacterium ADurb.Bin012 | reverse complement strand
GACACCTGTTTTTGCGAGGATTAGTGAAGCAAAAATGCACGACAAGAAGTTTTTGGCGCATTTGCATCCTTCTAATGACAGCATGTTGGTTTTCGACAAGGCCTACAATTACTACCTTCAATTTGCTACTTGGACTGAAGAAGGAGTAAATTTTGTATGTCGTTTGAAAGACAATGCCAAGATACAGTTACAGGAAGTTTTGTTTGAAAAAGCGTTTTCAAAAGAAGAATGGTGATAAGTGTTTTATCTAAAAGCAAGAAAGCGTTCTCTACCATCGCTGCATTAGTGCGGATACACCTAATCAGCCATTTGGACTTGATGTGGGTTGTAACCGAGGGCAGGCGGGCATATGCTAAACGTATTTCAAGCCGGAATAAGAGTCCGACAAGCGTACAATTGTCCTTATTTTGATAAGGGGTAGGTTTTTAAAAGAAGGGAAAGCTAATGTATAACTAACTGAATAAGTGGTATATAAAAAATGTTTAGGAACTTTTTAGAATTTTGTCGGTTAATAGTGATTAAAAATGTAAGAACTGTTAAGTAATGGGATTTTTAGTGAAATTCTTCGAAAACGTATACGAATGTATGTGATGTGCATTATGACAGAAATATTGCAATAGATCGCTCTGATGAATATGTTTTCGATCGAACATTTTCCTCCAATTTCAGAACTCCTTACCTTATAATTGTCTATCAATATTTTGCAAAGTGCTATCATAGAAACGCCAAGAGCAATCCTTTCATATCCTTAGCTCTACATGCAGTTTATTTCTCGCTAACAGGCTGAGAATCTTTTAAATTTTAACTTCAGGAAAAGAAATTTGAAAAAGAATGAGCGGTTGCACATGGTGTGAGTAAATCTCAAGAGGGTGGTAGGAGAGATTATTCAGAGTAAGCAATGCTGTGACGCAATCGTCACAACCGCTACAACCCGGTTGAAACCGAATCAGGAGTTCTGGAATTATAGGGAGTAGGGAACAGATGCGGCGGGCAGTTTTTTTTAAACTGCCCGCCGCATTATAAATTCAAGCAATAGGAGTTTATGCAATTCCTGTTGGCCCCATATTTATTGGGAAACCTTCGTGTGCACTGCTTTCCATTATCTCACCATGGGTCTGTTCAAACTTCGAAATATTGTCCTTTAAAGCACGTAGCAAGCGCTTTGCATTCAAAGGAGTCATAATTACGCGTGATTTTACTTTTGCTTTGGGTAAACCTGGCAAAGCGCTAAGAAAATCAATCAAAAACTCTGAATCCGAATGAGTGATTATGGCGAGATTCGAATAGATGCCGCTGGCAACGTCTTCGGGTAAATCAACCTGAATTTGATTGGGTGGGTTCTTTTTTGGTTCCATGGATTATCGCATATATTTATTTATTATTTGTTATTCATCCTTTGAAGCTTTAAGAGCCTCATATTCTTCTATACTGCTTACGATAATATTTTCATATTCACGCAGGCCAGTACCAGCGGGAATAAGATGTCCGACGATAACATTCTCCTTTAGGCCTTGAAGAGTATCGATCTTAGCATTTATAGCAGCCTGAGTAAGTACTTTAGTGGTTTCCTGGAACGAAGCCGCCGATATCCAGCTCTTAGTTTGAAGAGAAGCACGTGTTATTCCCTGAAGAATCTGGCGTGCAGTGGCTGGGCGGGCATCACGAGCTTCAACCAGTTTCTTATCCTTTCGTTTGAGCATTGAATTTTCATCTCGCAGTTTGCGTGTACTAATGATTTGACCCGCCGAAAGATTTGGCGAATCTCCCGGATCGATTACCACCTTCTTGCCAAATAACCAGTCGTTCTCTTCCTGAAAATCAGGTTTATTGACCAGTTCACCCTCAAGGAATTTCGAATCGCCCGGGTCTTCGATCTCAACTTTACGCATCATCTGCCGAACAATTACTTCAAAATGCTTATCGTTAATTTTTACGCCCTGTAAGCGATAAACTTCTTGAATTTCGTTGACGATATATTCCTGAACAGCCATTGGACCTTTAATAGCAAGAATATCGCTTGGCGAGATTGCCCCTTCTGAAAGGGGTTGGCCGGCCTTTACATAATCGTGTTCCTGAATTAGAATCTGTTTGGTGGTAGGAATCAAATAAGTCTTTTCTTCGCCCACACGGCTCGTTACGATGAGTTCACGGTTGCCACGTTTCAATTTTTTGCCAAAGGTAACTATACCGTCAATTTCAGAAACACGGGCAGGATCGGACGGATTGCGAGCTTCGAATAATTCGGTAACACGCGGTAAACCTCCGGTAATATCACCTGATTTACCCACAGCACGAGGTATTTTTACTAAAATATCTCCAGCTTTGATTTTCTGTCCATCTTCAACCGAAAGATGAGCTCCGACAGGAATATCGAAAATTTTTATTTCCTCTCCATCGGCATTCAAAATACGTATGGCTGGGTTTTTGGTCTTTTGACGGCTTTCGACCACTACCTTATAAGGATGGCCGGTTTGTTCGACCGATTCAGTCCTGTATGTAACTCCTTCTATCAAATTATGATAAGCAACTACACCGGGAACATCAGAAATTATCAAGGCATTATAGGGATCCCAATCGCAGATCAGGTCTCCTTTCCTCACCATGGAGCTGCTCTTGAAATACAGGTTGGCTCCATAGGGAATATGTGCCGAAGTAAGGATAATCTCGGTGTTGGGGTCAACGATATGCATTTCGGCCGAACGACCAAGAACGACATGGTAAGTACGGCCGCTTTCGGAAGTATATTCAACCGAGCGCAATTCATCTATCTGGAGGCGACCATCATATTTTGCCTCAATGCGTGAGGTCAAGGCAATATTCCCAGCAACTCCCCCAACGTGGAAGGTTCTAAGGGTAAGCTGAGTTCCAGGTTCACCTATAGATTGGGCAGCGATTACTCCAACGGTTTCACCTTTCTGAACCATTTTTCCTTTGGCCAGATTTCGTCCATAACATAAGGCGCAAACGCCGGATTTCGATTCACAAGTAAGAACCGACCGTATATCGACAGATTCAATAGGCGATTTTTCGATAATCTCGCAGATTTCTTCGGTTAATTCCTGACCCGCAGTAGCAATCAATTCGTTGGTATATGGATGATAAATATCATGAAGGGCTACGCGACCTAAGATACGGTCGTAAAGGCTCTCGACAATTTCTTCGTCTTTCTTGAGTGCCGTTACGGTTAAACCTCTTAAGGTCCCACAATCTTCTTCATTGATAATCACATCATGGGCAACATCAACCAGGCGCCTGGTCAAATAACCAGCGTCAGCAGTTTTCAGGGCAGTATCGGCCAATCCTTTTCTGGCACCATGTGTAGAAATGAAATATTCCAGAACCGACAAGCCTTCTTTGAAGTTCGATAGAATGGGATTTTCGATGATTTCACCACCGCTACCACTCGATTTCTGAGGTTTTGCCATCAAACCACGCATGCCAGCCAACTGCCTGATCTGTTCCTTCGAACCACGAGCACCTGAATCCAGCATCATGAACAAGGAATTGAATCCTTGCTTATCTTTGGTGAGCTTATCCATCAATGTAAGCGTAAGTTTCGAATTGGTATGCGTCCAAATGTCGATGATCTGATTATAGCGCTCATTATTGGTAATAAAGCCCATCGTATAGTTGCCTATTACTTCTTCGACTTCGGCATTGGCTTCGGCTATCAATTCGTCTTTATTATCGGGTATGATAACATCACCCATATTGAACGAAAGCCCGGCCTTGAAGGCCGTCATGAAACCCATTTCCTTGATATCATCGAGAAATTTAGCAGTTACCGCAGTACCCGTACGTTTCAATACTTCGCCAATGATATCTCTCAGGTTCTTCTTGGTCAGCATTTGATTAATAAAACCGATCTCTTTAGGAATAACCTGATTGAATAAAACTCTTCCAACGGTTGTTTCGATGAGTTCCTTTTGAGGAGGATCAGTGGTAAAATCGGTAATTCTGACCTTTATAATTGCATGCAGATCAACCTTTTGTTCATTATAAGCAATCACTACTTCTTCGGGTGAATAAAATACCATACCTTCACCTTTTACGGGATGTCCGGGTTCAGATTTACGGGGTTTAGTGATATAATATAATCCTAAAACCATATCCTGCGAAGGAACGGTAATTGGAGCTCCATTGGCGGGGTTCAGGATGTTGTGGGATGCCAGCATCAAAATTTGTGCTTCTAAAATAGCGGCATTGCCCAAAGGAACATGAACGGCCATTTGGTCGCCATCGAAGTCGGCATTGAAAGCCGTACAAACAAGTGGATGAAGCTGAATGGCTTTGCCTTCGATGAGTTTAGGCTGGAAGGCCTGAATTCCAAGGCGGTGCAAGGTAGGAGCACGGTTTAACAATACAGGATGACCTTTCAAAACATTTTCGAGGATATCCCAGACCACAGGATCTTTGCGATCGACGATTTTCTTGGCCGATTTTACGGTTTTTACAATTCCGCGTTCGAGTAGTTTGCGAATAATAAAAGGTTTGAAAAGTTCACTGGCCATTTCCTTTGGAAGCCCGCATTCATTGAGCTTGAGTTCGGGGCCAACAACGATGACGGAACGGCCTGAATAATCGACGCGTTTTCCAAGCAGATTCTGACGGAAACGTCCTTGTTTGCCTTTCAAACTGTCGCTCAGTGACTTGAGAGCACGATTGGATTCGGTTCTCACGGAGCTGGCCTTGCGTGAATTATCGAAAAGAGAATCAACGGCTTCCTGAAGCATGCGTTTTTCGTTACGCAAGATAACGTCGGGTGCTTTTATCTCGATGAGTCGTTTCAGTCTATTGTTACGAATTATCACCCTGCGATACAAATCATTGAGGTCGGAAGTGGCAAAACGGCCACCATCCAATGGAACCAAAGGCCTCAATTCGGGAGGTATTACTGGAACTACCTTTACCATCATCCATTCCGGACGATTTTCGGTTCGGCGGTTGGCTTCACGAAATGCCTCAAAAACTTGTAAACGTTTTAAAATGTCCTGTTTACGTTGTTGAGAGGTTTCAATGCTTGCCTTGTATCTTAAATCGAATGATTCCTTATCGAGATCAATACGTGAAAGAAGGTCATATAAGGCTTCGCCTCCCATTTTTGCAATGAATTTATCGGGATGGCTATCATCGAGATTCTGATTTTCAGGGGGAAGGTTTTCGATGATCTTGAAATAGTCCTCTTCAGATAAAAAATCCATGTAAGATATGCCCTCGCTCGACATTATCCCAGGATTGATTACTACATAATTCTCGTAATAAATGATGGATTCCAGCTTCTTGGTGGGTAAACCCAACAGAGCGCCAATTTTATTGGGAAGAGACCTGAAATACCAGATATGAGCCACAGGGACAACAAGCTGAATATGCCCCATGCGTTCGCGTCGAACTTTTTTCTCGGTTACTTCAACACCGCAACGGTCGCATACTATACCCTTGTAACGGATTCTTTTGTATTTTCCACAATGACATTCCCAATCTTTTACCGGACCAAAGATTCGTTCACAAAACAAGCCATCTCTCTCGGGCTTATAAGTGCGATAATTAATGGTCTCTGGTTTTAGAACTTCACCGTATGATCGTTCGAGTATGGATTCGGGAGAAGCCAAACTGATCATGATTTGATTGAAATTGCTGATTGGAGCAGTAGGATCTTTTCTAAACGCCATATTTGAATTTGATTTTCAGCAAAATAAAAATTTTATACAAACGCCTGAGTCTTACGCCAAATGGCATTATTCAAAGGCTATATTCAGGCCTAAACCTCGAAGTTCATGAACCAGAACATTGAATGACTCGGGTACATTGGGAACGGGCATATTTTCACCCTTGACGATAGCTTCGTAAGCCTTGGCTCGCCCTGCTACATCGTCTGATTTAACAGTAAGAATCTCTTGCAGAACATTGGCTGCACCAAAGGCTTCGAGTGCCCAAACCTCCATTTCTCCAAACCGTTGTCCTCCAAATTGGGCCTTCCCACCAAGAGGTTGTTGTGTAATGAGAGAATAAGGGCCTATGGAACGAGCATGCATCTTATCGTCAACAAGATGATGAAGCTTGAGCATATAAATATAACCCACCGTGGCCGGTTGGTCGAAACGTTCGCCTGTACCACCATCGTATAGATACAGGCTTCCGTTTTCGGGTAATCTGGCCTTCCCCATATATTCATTGATCTGGTCTAATGAAGCACCATCGAAAATGGGAGTTGAAAAGCGTAAGCCAAGTTCTTTCCCAGCCCAACCCAGGATGGTTTCATAAATCTGGCCAAGGTTCATTCGTGAAGGAACGCCCAATGGATTCAGAACAATATCTACGGGTGTGCCATCGGGTAAGAATGGCATATCTTCTTCTCTCACAATCTTGGCTACTATACCTTTATTCCCATGACGGCCGGCCATTTTATCGCCTACAGTCAATTTGCGCTTCTTTGCAACATAAACCTTTGCCATCTGCACAATGCCATTGGGAAGCTCGTCACCAACTGTGGCTACAAACTTTTTCCGGTTATAAACACCAAGAATTTCTCGGTAATGAATATTGTAATTATTGATAAGGCCTTTGATGAGTTCGTTCTTTTCTTTATCGAGGGTCCAGCGATTGGGATTTACAGTAGTATAATCGATTTCGCGGAGAATCTTCTCGTTAAACCGGGCCTTCTTGGGTATGATTTCTTGTTTGAAATTACTGTAAACACCTTGCGAAACCTTTCCATTCACTAAGATGAGTAATTTCTCGATCAACTTGGTTTTCAGTTCTTGCGATTTCTTTTTAAAATCTTCTTCGAGTTCTTTTAACAGTTCTTTTTCCTTACTTTTGGCTTTTTTATCTTTTACCGCACGGCTGAATAGTTTTTTATCGATTACCACACCATGCATTGAAGGAGGTGCCTTGAGGGAAGCGTCTTTCACATCGCCCGCTTTATCGCCAAATATTGCTCTAAGAAGCTTTTCTTCGGGAGTAGGATCACTTTCTCCTTTGGGAGTAATTTTTCCGATCAGAATGTCGCCTTCGTTTACTTCGGCGCCTATTCTTACGAGTCCATTCTCATCGAGGTCTTTTGTAGCCTCGCTGCTTACATTGGGAATGTCGTTGGTTAGCTCTTCCTGTCCACGTTTGGTATCTCTAACTTCCAGAGTATATTCTTCGATGTGGATCGAAGTAAAGATATCTTCCTTGATTACTTTTTCGGAAATCACAATGGCATCTTCGAAATTATAGCCTTTCCATGGCATAAATGCTACCATGAGGTTTCGGCCCAGGGCCAGCTCTCCATTCGAAGTAGCATAACCCTCGCACAAAACTTGTCCTTTCACCACTTTGTCGCCTTTTCTAACAATAGGCCTAAGGTTGATGGTAGTATTTTGATTGGTACGCTGAAATTTAATAAGATAGTAGGTTTTTACATCTTCATCAAAACTGATGAGCCTTTCCATATCATTTCGTTCATAACGGATGACGACGCGGGTGGCGTCGACATATTCCACTACTCCATTACCTTCGGCGTTTATCAAAACACGCGAGTCGCGGGCTACAAATTCTTCGATGCCTGTTCCTATGATAGGTACCTCAGGGTTAAGCAGAGGAACAGCCTGTCGCATCATGTTCGACCCCATCAAGGCGCGGTTGGCGTCGTCATGTTCAAGGAAAGGAATGAGCGAAGCAGCAATGGATGCAATCTGGTTAGGGGCGCAGTCGATCAAGTCGACTTCCTGTGGGCTTACGATAGGATAGTCAGCGAGATATCTAACTTTTATCTTGTCGGGAATCAGGTTCCCTTCTTCGTCTATAGGCGTACTGGCCTGGGCAATAACCTTTTTTTCCTCTTCTTCGGCACTTAAATAAATGGGAGGTTCTTTCATTAAAACCTTACCATTTTCAACTTTGTAATATGGAGTCTCGATGAAACCGAGGTTATTGATCTTGGCATAAACACATAGAGAAGAAATGAGTCCGATATTGGGTCCCTCAGGAGTTTCGATAGTGCACAAGCGTCCATAGTGGGTATAATGCACGTCTCTAACTTCAAAACCTGCCCGGTCGCGAGTCAAACCTCCCGGTCCCAAAGCGGAAATCCTTCTTTTGTGTGTAAGCTCCGAAAGGGGATTGGTTTGGTCCATGAACTGCGACAACTGATTGGTTCCAAAGAAAGAATTTATTACGGAGGAAAGTGTTTTGGCATTAATGAGATCAGTAGGTGTAAAAACCTCATTATCACGGACATTCATCCTTTCGCGTATGGTACGTGCCATACGTGCCAGCCCAACGCCGAATTGTCCATATAATTGTTCACCTACAGTACGCACACGGCGATTACTCAAATGGTCAATATCATCGATCTCAGCCCTGTTGTTTACCATTGCAACAAGGTATTTGATAATGGCAATAATATCTTCTCGGGTGAGCACTTTAACCTCGTCAGGAATATCCAGACCGAGTTTTTTGTTGATGCGATATCTTCCCACATCACCCAAATCATAGCGTTTGTCGGAGAAAAACAGTTTTTCGATGATTCCTCTGGCTGTTTCTTCATCAGGTGGATCGGCGCTACGCAACTGACGATAGATAAACTCGACTGCTTCTTTTGCCGAATTGGCAGGGTCTTTTTGCAAAGTATTGAAGATGATGCTGTAGTCCATTTGGTCGGGACTTTCCTTATGGATAAGTACTGTTTTGACATCGAATTCCAGTATCTTATCAATATGTGCCTGCTCGAGTATGGTTTCTCTTTCAATTATGACTTCCGTACGTTCGTAAGAAGAAACTTCTCCGGTGTCTTCATCGGCAAAGTCTTCGATCCATGTTCTAACCACACGTGCAGCAAGTTTCTGCCCTATCAGTTTCTTTGCCGTAGTTTTTGTAACCTTTACTTCCTGAAATAGGTCGAAAATAGCTAAAATATCTCTATCGGATTCATATCCAATGGCTCTGAGGAGAGTAGTAACGGGTAATTTTTTCTTTCTATCGATATAGGCATAGAGCACGTTATTGATATCGGTGGTAAATTCCATCCATGAACCCTTGAAAGGGATGATACGTGCCGAATACAGAATACTTCCATTGGCGTGATAGTTTTGGCCGAAAAATACTCCTGGCGATCTATGCAATTGCGAAACAACTACTCTTTCAGCTCCGTTGATGATAAAAGTTCCCTTAGGAGTCATGTATGGAATCATTCCCAGATACACATCCTGAATAATAGTTTCGAAGTCCTCGTGTTCGGGATCGGTACAATACAATTTCAGTTTCGCCTTGAGGGGAACACTGTAAGTTAAGCCTCTTTCCAAACATTCATCGATAGAATATCTGGGAGGATCGATAAAATAATCAAGAAATTCCAATACAAAGTTGTTGCGGGCATCAGAAATAGGGAAATTTTCGGAAAAAACCTTATAAAGCCCTTCATTGACGCGGTTTTCAGGAATTGTTTCCAGTTGGAAAAAATCCTTGAACGACTGCAACTGAACATCAAGAAAATCAGGGTATTGGATGGTGAGCTTCGTGGTTCCGAAGTTAATCCTGTCTATGTTTTTATGCGCCAAGGTATTAGGTTTTTTAGTTCGAACGGAAAATGAATTAAAGAACAATACAGTAACATGAAAAAAGAGATAAACCACCGTCCTTGTGTGCCAAGGACGGCAGTTTTCAGAGGAGGAACAAAGAATAGTATCTAATTGATTTCAACAATTGCGCCAACTTCTTCGAGAGACTTCTTAAGTCCTTCGGCTTCGTCTTTCGAGATGCCTTCCTTAATAGGTTTTGGAGCAGCATCAACCAGGTCCTTAGCTTCTTTAAGGCCTAAGCTGGTAAGTTCCTTCACTAATTTAACCACTTTTAATTTTTCTTTTCCAGCATCTTTCAAAATTACATCGAAAGAAGTTTTTTCTTCAACGGTTTCTTGTGCAGCACCGGTCGAAGCCCCAGGAGCAGCAGCAACTGCCACAGCGGCAGCAGGTTCTATTCCATATTCTTCTTTAAGAATTTTTGCAAGTTCATTGACTTCCTTAACAGTTAGGTTAACTAATTGTTCTGCAAAAGCTTTCAGATCTGCCATTTTTAATTGAGTATTAAGTGTTTTTAAAATTTGTTTTACAATTTGAAAATTTGGTTACATAGGGTTAAAATTCCAAATATCACCTTTCTGAGAGGGTTTTAACGATTCCCGCCAATTTGCCTCCACCCGACTGCAAAGCAGAAATCACATTTAATGCAGGCGACTGCAACAAAGCGATGATATCACCTATCAATTCATTCTTCGTCTTCAGGTTTGCCAGCGCATCGAGCTGTTCTTCACCAATATAGAATGATTCTTCTATATATGCTCCCTTAAAAAGCGGTTTAGGGTTTTTGGTTTTCTGCCGGAATTCCTGAATGAGCCGAGCGGGTGCACTGCCTGTTTCGGAAAACAAAACCGCAGTATGTCCATTTAGCACTTCGTAAAGAGGGCTAAAATCACGTCCACTACGTTCCATGGCTTTCTTCAACAAGCTGTTTTTCACCATTTTCATCTGGATATTCTGTTTGAAACATAACCGCCTTAACTGATTTGTGATCTCACAATTAAGATCAGAGGCATCGGTAATATAGAAATAATTACTCTCCTTGATCTGTTCAGTCAATACGTCTATGAGTCGACTTTTATCTTCTTTTCTCATTATGCATTTTTTTTGGCATTTTGAAATAGATTTTATTCATCAGGCAGTAATCGAACGGGGATCGACTTGGATGCCCGGGCTCATTGTGCTCGACAAATAAATACTCTTGATGTAGGTGCCCTTTGCGGCAGCTGGTTTCAATCGGATGATTGCCTGAAGCAGTTCTTTTGCATTTTCATAGATCTTGTTTGCATCGAACGAAACTTTGGCAATTGGAGCGTGGATGATTCCATATTTATCCACTTTGAATTCGATTTTACCCGCTTTTACTTCTTTAACTGCCGTAGCTATATCCATAGTAACAGTACCCGACTTTGGATTGGGCATAAGGCCGCGAGGGCCAAGAATCTTCCCCAAAGCGCCTACTTTAGGCATTACATTGGGTGTAGTAATAACGACATCAATATCGGTCCAGCCGTTTTTTATTTTATTGATGTATTCGTCCAGTCCGTAGTAATCAGCGCCAGCTGCTTTAGCTTCTTCTTCCTTATCAGGTGTACATAGCACCAATACACGTATGGTTTTCCCTGTTCCATGTGGAAGAGTAACCATACCACGAACCATCTGATTGGGTTTACGAGGATCGACACCTAAGCGTACATCCATGTCAACCGATGCATCGAATTTGGTATAAGTAATCTTTTTGACGAGTTCACAGGCTTCGGTCAGTGTATAAGCCTTGTTCCTGTTATATTGTGCTAAAGCTTCTTTGCGTTTTCGTGTAAGTTGTGCCATTTTTTAAAACTTGATGGTTTGATGTCAAGTGCTTTATTTAATTAATGTCAGAATATTAATCAGCAAAAGGAGGATTTCCTGTGATAGTAATTCCAACGCTGCGTGCGGTACCGGCAACCATTTTCATTGCCGATTCAATCGTAAAGCAATTTAGGTCGGGCATTTTTATTGCAGCAATTTCATGTACCTGATCCCAGGTTACGCTGCCAATTTTATTGCGATTGGGTTCTGCCGAACCTTTCTGAACTTTAACTGCTTCGAATAACTGTACCACTACCGGTGGCGTCTTGACTACAAAATCGAAGGATTTATCCTTATAAACAGTAATGATGACTGGTACAATTTTCCCAGCTACATCCTGAGTACGGGCATTAAACTGCTTGCAAAATTCCATGATATTCAAACCCTTTGATCCTAAGGCTGGGCCAATGGGTGGTGCAGGATTTGCAGCTCCTCCTTTGATTTGCAATTTGATGATTCCGGTTACTTCTTTTGCCATTGTAATGAATAATTTAGTAAATGTTAAAAGCTTGCTAATTCAGCATGCCAATGAGGTATAATCTATTCCTTTGCAACCTGCATAAAACTCAATTCCAGTGGAGTTTTACGGCCAAAGATTTTCACCATTACCTTTAGCTTCTTCTTTTCTTCGTTGATTTCTTCGATTACTCCACTGAAACTATTGAATGGACCATCTATCACCGTTACGGTTTCACCCACTATAAAGGGGATATTGACTTCTTCGCCTGCTTCGGCAAGTTCATCAACTTTACCTAATAAACGATTGACTTCTGATTTACGTAAAGGTTGAGGTTTATCTTTAGACCCAAGAAAACCCAATACACCAGGGATATTCAGGATAATACCCGGAATTTCTCCAGTTAATACGGCTTCGATGAGTATATAACCCGGGAAATAGTTTCTTTCTTTACAAACTTTCTTCCCATTACGAATTTGATAAACCTTCTCAGTGGGTATGAGCACTTGAGAAATGTAATCCTCAAGATGAAGCCTCTTGATTTCGTTTTCGAGGTATTGCTTCACCTTTCTTTCGCCACCACTAATGGCTCGTATTACGTACCATTTTTTTTCTTCGCTCATACGCCCTCCTTTATTTTAGGAATAGATTCGGTATTTTTCTGCGCATTCGCTAACATCTTGTTCACATGAACAAACCATAGAAAAACTTTAAGATGTTTTCGAAGGCAATATCTATCAGAAAAACCACTAGGGCAATAATCAGGGAAGCAATAGATACCACCACAGCGCTATTTTGAAGTTCACTCCAGGAAGGCCACGTAACTTTGTGCACCAATTCGTCGTAGCTTTCCTTTACATAACGAACGATTTTCTTTGACTTAGCCATAATTTTATGCAAGTTTGCACGGGTGGAGAGACTCGAACTCCCAGCCTATGGTTTTGGAGACCACCACTCTACCAATTGAGCTACACCCGTTCGTCATTTTCTTGCTTTCCCACAGGCCTCGCTTATGAAAAGCAAGGACTTGGATTGGATGAAGAAATAAAACAAAAGAATCAGTCTAATATTTCAGTAACCTGACCCGCTCCCACTGTTCTGCCTCCTTCACGTATAGCAAAACGAAGGTTAGGGTTCATGGCTATTTCATATATCAACTTTACTTCGATTTCGAGGTTATCGCCCGGCATAACCATTTCGACGCCTTCGGGAAGAGTAATTTCTCCCGTCACATCGGTAGTGCGGAAATAGAATTGGGGTCGGTATTTATTATGGAAGGGGGTATGACGTCCACCTTCTTCCTTTTTAAGAATATACACCTGCGCCTTGAAATGTTTATGAGGTTTGATGCTCCCAGGAGCAGCAACAACCATGCCACGACGAATTTCATCCTTATCGATTCCACGAAGCAAAAGTCCGGCATTATCGCCAGCTTTACCTTCGTCGAGAATTTTACGGAACATTTCTACGCCGGTTACGACCGATTTTAATTTTTCGGCACCCAGTCCGATTATCTCCACTGGGTCTCCAGTTCTTATGATTCCCGTCTCGATTCTACCCGTTGCAACTGTTCCACGGCCTGTAATAGAGAAAACGTCTTCAACAGGCATAAGGAAAGGCTTATCGATAGCACGTTGAGGCAAAGGAATCCACTCATCGACTTTTTGCATCAGTTCTTTGACGGCTTCGACCCATTGGGGTTCATCATTGAGCGCACCAAGTGCCGAGCCACGAATTATAGGGGTATTGTCTCCATCGAACCCATAAAAATTCAAGAGGTCACGAGTTTCCATTTCCACAAGATCGAGGAGTTCTGGATCGTCTACCAGGTCCACTTTATTTATGAAAACTACCAAGCGGGGAACACCCACCTGGCGGGCCAATAGGATATGTTCACGTGTTTGGGGCATAGGTCCGTCGGTAGCAGCTACTACTAAGATAGCACCATCCATCTGGGCTGCTCCGGTAATCATATTCTTAATATAGTCGGCATGGCCGGGGCAATCCACATGGGCATAATGCCTGTTAGCCGTTTGGTATTCGATGTGGGAGGTATTAATGGTTATACCACGTGCTTTTTCTTCTGGTGCATTGTCGATTGAATCGAATGAACGGAATTCGGAAAGACCCGCTCTGGAAAGCACCATGGTGATAGCAGCGGTTAGGGTGGTTTTACCATGGTCGATATGACCAATTGTTCCAATATTCACATGAGGTTTGGAACGATCGAATTTTTCTTTTGCCATAGAAAAAATTTATTAGTTGAAAAAAGTTATCAAAGATGAACGTGTCATTGTTGGAGCCGATGACGAGAATTGGACTCGTGACCCCTTCCTTACCAAGGAAGTGCTCTACCGCTGAGCTACATCGGCTTTTCTAAGAGCGGAAGACGGGATTCGAACCCGCTACCTAAAGCTTGGAAGGCTTTCGCTCTGCCAGATGAGCTACTTCCGCCTGTTTCTTCATTCGGTGGGGAGAGGAGGATTCGAACCTCCGAAGGCACTGCCAACAGATTTACAGTCTGCCCCATTTGACCGCTCTGGAATCTCCCCTCAGCTTTATTCTATCATTAAAAAATTTTTAAACCCCCCATCACGGGCTATAAAAAAACAGTCCCAAAAAAGGGACTGCAAAAGTAAATCTTATTACGATACGAACCAAACTTTTTGAACAAAATTTTTAGTTCCCCTTGAGTTTGGCCTTATATTTTTTCAACTGGACTTTCAAAGCATCAACGGCTTCTCCTGTTGCTTCCTCAAATGTGGCACATTGCTTCCGTGCATATAGATCATTCCCAGGTATCTGCAACCTGATTTCCGTAACTTTATTCTCAGGTGTGTCGGTATTTTCCAACTTCAATACGACCTCACTTCCAATGATCCCATCGAAGTATTGATTCAATTTTCCAACCTTCTCCGTGATAAATGATTCCAGCTTCTTGTCGGCCTTGAAATGTACTGAGTTGATGTTTACATTCATGATTTACTCCTTTCTTTTAAGCTTTAGGGTGTGATTGTTGATATATTTTTTTTAACGTCTCAAAGTCAGAATGTGTATAAATTTGGGTGGACGCCAAACTAGAATGACCCAGCAATTCCTTGATGGCATTCAGGTCGGCTCCGGCATTCAATAACTGTGTGGCAAAACTATGCCTCAGAATATGTGGACTCCTCTTTTCCAATGTAGTTACTTTACTCAAGAATTCATTTACTACTCGATAAACAAGCAAAGGATAAATCTTCTGGCCTTTTCGGGTCGAAAATAACCACGATTCAGGAGAAGCTACAAAACCAAAACGTCGAAGCACCTCGAGATATTGTCGTAAATGATCTGCTAATTTTTCTCCAATAGGAATCAATCTTTCTTTGCTTCGCTTTCCCATCACTTTGATGTTCATCCCCTCAAGATTTATATCGCAAATCCTTAGATGAATCAATTCCGAAACACGCATTCCTGTGGCATATAGCATTTCTATGATTAATTTATCCCGTATGGTTTCATAATCATTCTTCCTCTTAGACGCAACATTACCCACATTTTTCATGTTTTCTTCACTTACAAACATGGGAATTCGTTCTGGAATCTTTGGTACAGGAACATCTCGAGCCGGATTAGCATGAATATATCCCAATCTAATCAAATACCTGTAATACTGACGCAACGAAATAATCTTCCGGTGAATGCTTCGATGAGAATAATCCTTTTCTATCAACCAAACCACATAACTTCTGATCACATCAGAACTTACAGTATCGATATCCGAGTGGCCATATTGCAATTGACAATAAGATTCGAATTGTTGTAAATCAATCGAATAAGAGGTACATGTGTATTTTGAATACCGTTTTTCTCTTTCCAGATATGTGATAAAACTTTCTATCATCCAAAATTTAGCTTGGGATAAAATTACAACAAATCCGGATAGAAAAAATTTCTGTCCGGATAGTTTTCTTCCTGTAATTTCAAGAATCTTAAATCAACTCTTGATCCCTGAGTTTTTGAATAAAGATGGCTCGAGTTTTCTCTTCGCGTCGTCTAATGGAAGGTTTCGTATATTTTTGGCGTTCGCGTAATTCACGCATCACACCGGTTTTTTCGAACTTCCGCTTGAATTTCTTCAACGCTCGGTCGATGCTGTCGCCTTCTTTAACAGGAACAATAATCATAAAAAATACCTCGCTTTTAATTAGTGAATAAAAATTAGGGCTGCAAAGTTATACAATTTTTATTGGTTGAGCAATGTGAGAATGTTGATTGATGATATCTATAGTTATTCGTGGCTTCTTGTGAATGGGCAAAATGGAGGATGAGAGATAGCGGGGACTGAGTTATATGAAGATGAAAAAATTTCGTTCGAGCATCATTTTGGGCGGCATGTCAACATTTTCGAAGACAAACCCGCATTATTCGAGCCCCATTAGGAGTGAATGCGATCCGTGATTCGTTGTTCATTATGTATCGTTCTTTATAATTTTGCCACATAATGAAGCCTATTCCTTCTAAAATAGTTTTCTTTCTCTTTTTGTTGCCTATCATTTTGTTAAGCAGATCGGTTAATGGTCAAAATATAATCATTCCCGGCGCATGGAAAACAGATTCATATTTTTCTTCGTTAGGCGGTGATCGAGCCATAGGAGTAGTTGCAAATGCTTCTTCCATGATAGGCGAAAAGCATCTTATCGATAGCATGATTTCAGCAGGAATTAATGTAAAAAAAATTTTTGCTCCCGAACATGGATTCAGAGGAGAGGCCGAGGCTGGGGAATTCATTCAAAATACTATTGATGAAAAAACGGGACTACCAATTATTTCTTTGTATGGTAACCAGAAAAAACCTTCGAGCAAGGAAATGAGTGGTCTCGATGTCATAGTGTTCGATATTCAAGATATAGGGGTTAGATTTTTTACTTATATTTCAACTCTTCATTATATGATGGAAAGCTGTGCCAAAGAGGGTATTCCATTGTTGGTTCTCGACAGGCCCAATCCCAATGGAGATTATATAGATGGCCCTGTGCTCGATTTATCTTTCCGTTCATTTGTAGGAATGAATCCTATTCCCATAGTTTATGGGATGACGATTGGCGAACTGGCAAGAATGATCAACGGAGAAGGATGGTTAAGAAACGGAATGAAATGTGAACTCACTATAATCCCTTTAGATGGATATACGCATTCCACACCCGTAATTCTCGATCGGGAACCCAGTCCGAACCTTCCCAATACGCAAAGCATACGTCTCTATCCCAGCCTTTGCCTGTTCGAAGCCACTGATATCTCGGTAGGGAGGGGAACTGATTTTCCATTTCAGGTTATAGGTTTCCCTGCTCCCATTTTTGGTAACTTTACTTTTGTACCTAAAGCAATTCCAGGAAAATCTATTCATCCTCTCCATAAAGGCGATACTTGCTATGGAATAGATCTTCGGCGGGATTCTTTACATACTCGATTCACACTGAAATTCATATTAGATTTTTATCATTTATCGAATTGGGGAGAAAAATTTTTCAAACGTCCCGATTTCTTCGACAAGCTTGCAGGATCTTCGTTATTGAGGTCGCAGATTCTCGATGGTCTCGATGAAAATCAGATACGTGAAAGCTGGCAGCCCCAATTACAGGAATTCATGCTCAAACGTAAACCCTATTTGCTATATCCTTAATTAGTTATGAGCCCTACCTTGGTTTTTGGAATTCTTGCAGTGTATTTTGCCATACTGATGCTTGTTTCGGCTTTAACTTCGAAAAACACATCAAATGCTACATTTTTCACAGGGAACCATAAATCACCATGGATTTTAGTAGCCTATGGAATGATTGGTGCTTCCATATCCGGTGTTTCCTTAATTTCAGTTCCCGGAGAAGTGGGTAATAATGGATTTTCTTACTTTCAGTTTGTTCTTGGTTATCCGTTGGGTTATTTATTCATTGCTCTTATATTGATGCCAATATATTATCGTTTGGGACTCATCTCTATATATTCCTATCTTCAACAACGTTTTGGAAATGTGTCCTATCATACAGGGGCAACCTTATTCTTTATATCTCAATCGTTAGGGGCTTCGCTTCGCCTGTATTTGGCAGCTTCAGTCCTGCAAATGGCTTTTTTCGATGCTTTCGGCATTCCTTTTTTTGTAACTGTTATCATTATTCTTGCACTTATCTGGGCATATACCTATCGTTCGGGTATTCGTACCATCGTCTGGACAGATACACTCCAAACCACCCTAATGCTGGCAGCGGTTTTCTTTTCGGTTATTGCCATCGGGAAAGAAATGAATCTCGATTTGCCAGGCTTGACCAAAACTATAGCCAAAAGCGATTATTCAAAAATATTCAACTGGGATTGGCGTTCGAGCCAAAATTTCTTCAAGCAATTCCTTTCTGGAGCCTTTATTTGTATTGTGATGACTGGTCTCGACCAGAACATGATGCAAAAAAACCTCACTTGCCCCAACATCAAGGATGCTCAGAAAAACATGATAACTTACAGTTTCATATTGATCCCCGTAAATTTGATTTTCTTATCCCTTGGTGCTCTTCTATTTCTCTATATCAATAGCAAAGGCTTGAATTTTCACGATTCATCCGGTTTCTATTTCGATAAGGCCAGTGGTATTTATCACAATACCGACCAGCTTTATCCCTTACTTGCTTTGAAATTTTTCCCCAAAATCATTGGAATCAGTTTTTTAATGGGTATTGTTGCAGCAGCACTCTCATCAGCCGATTCGGCTATTACTGCCTTAACGACCTCCTTTTGTGTTGATTTTCTGAAAATAAAAGGAGAAGAAAGCCATACCACGCGCCGGTGGGTTCATCTTGGTGTATCTATGCTGATGCTCGCAATCATTATGGTTTTTAAAGCTTTGAACGATAAAACGGTAATCAATGCTATCTATACGATCGCAGGTTATACTTATGGCCCACTGCTCGGAATTTTTATGTTTGGCCTTTATACAAGCCGAAAATTAAAAGATAACGTAAGCCCTTATATTGCTATTCTAATCCCTACTCTATGCTATCTGATCAGTTCTAACTCGGTGAAATGGCTCGGTGGTTATAAATTTGGCTATGAATTACTGTTGCTCAATGGATTGCTCACCTTCATCTCTCTATGGATATTTTCAGAACCTGGCAATAAAACCAGAAACCTTAATACCGTAAAATGGAACTCTTCGAAATAAACTCATCTCTTCTTGATCTAAGGATAATTTTCTGAAGTGCCGGTTTTCAATATATTTTTATCAAATTGTCTATAAAGCCGATAATGTATCGATCGAAATACAATGAATCGAACGAATTATCCAGGCATCCCTCATATTTCCACACCAATTCTTTTCTATATAAACCATTTCTTACGAACTTCAAAGCCAGAATAAAGTATAAAGCAATGGCTCTCTCGCTCCCTTTTTAATGTTAGGTCGAGACCATTATCATCAATACAAGGGAGCAGTGAAAGGACTCAAAATAGATTTCTCAAAAAAATTATTCTATAGCCCGGAAAGTGGATAACCAAACTTCGAAATATAATTTCTATTTTTACCTTGCTTTTGAAAATTCAACTTTTCGTATTTCGAAACAGAGTCGGAGAGTATAGATTTTTAAGGAGAGGATGAAAAATTTTCTACTGATATTTTGAAATTTAATAAAGCTGACTTCTTTACGAAAAAAACAATGGAATGAAATTCAGTTTATTAGCAAAAATAGAATCGCTTTCTCTTGATAGATTACAGGATATGATTCTTCAGAAGTTTTTCCAGATTTTATCTTTCATTCGAAAAATTTTGTTCTTTTACCAAAAATTTCAACATCAATCCACCAAAACCTTAATGAACTATGAATTCAAAGCTATTATTCGTGCTGGCCACATCATTGGTGCCATTAATTGGCGTTCAAGCCCAGAGTATCGATCAGGCCAAAGTAATCCCTTCGACTTACGACAGAAGCTCTCTTACCTGCCTGTACATGAAATTTCCAGGCGAGAACCATGTAACAGAAATCGCGTCAAAATTCCAACAGGTCGTGTTTTCTGATAAATATTACAACAACAACCTTGCGAATGTAATCTTTGAGGCGCCTTATTCGAGAACCAACACCGAAATTGTTCCCGAAGTAGCAATCAAGGATTATCTGACAAATCAAAAGATAGCCAAGTCGGTTATCAGCAAATGGTATAATAGAAAAGAAGATGGTACCATGACGATGGACCTTATCTTTGAAAGAGGCATGTTTAATGCGAGCGATGCCGAATACATCAAGGCACAAACCACAAAACGTGGTAATGCCTTATTGCAAGATTATGGCAACAGACTTATTCAGCGCAGTTATATCTTAGTATTCGACTTTGCCAATGTAAAAAACATGAGCGAAGCCAAAGTAGCCGATCAACATGGCTGGGAGGCCACTGTTACGGCTTATTTATACAAGATCGATTTCAATGAAGAAATTCAAGCCGCTCTATACGATTGCTGGATCTATCCAGAAGATAGTCCAGAAGTGAAAGCCGAAAAACTTCAAAAATTCGAACAGCTCGAAATCCCCATCGAATTCGTCACCAAAACTACTCATTCGCTCAGTGCGTCGCAAGCTAACCCTGATACCCAACTGGGCAAACTCACCAAACAAAAATCGGATGATGAACTTTTAATGGAACTCGTTCAGAGTGGCTATGACGAAACCTTATATTACCTCGAAAGAAAATATGAAGATTTTATGGTTAAAGCCACCATTTATAAGGTAAAACCCATTCAGGTCAAAATCGGGAAGAAAGAAGGGCTCAAATGCGATCACCGCTATTTTGTTTATGAATACCTTTATGATGAAAAAACTAATACCGTTAAACCCGTTTACCGTGGAGTAATCAGAGCTACTTCGAAAATTGCCGACAATCGTCAGCTTGCTACTGGCGAAATGCCTACTTCTACCTTTTATCAGACTGCAGGCCGAAAACTTCAGACGGGTTATTTGGTTCGCCAACAAAATGATATTGGAATAGAAATTTTAGCTGGATACGAAATGGGAGAAATTGGTGGACCTTATGGAAGGCTCGATTTTAGACTGGGTCGCTTCATTGGTCTTAAAGCCTTCTTTATTTATTTAGAAGGTGGCGGCCAACAAAAGGAATACGAATATCATTATCCAAGCTATACAAAGGCCACCACTGAGGATGTTACCTTTATCCATTATGGTGTAGGTTTGGCACAGGGATTGATGCTTATGCGCAATATGGAATTACGACCTTACATTGGCATTGGATTAGAATCAGCTTCGAGCGATGAAATCGATAAGGCCGACAAGGGTAATCTCTCCACGTTGTTTCTAAAATTTGGCGGTAATCTTGCCATCAACTTACGGCATAACATACAATTAACCGGCGGCATAAATTATTACGCACTCATCGGTAATGCAAGCAATAAAGATAATAGCGACCTTGGAATAAAATGGGATGAAATATTTCAGGATAGGAAAGGTCTTTCTGGCTTAGTGGGACTTAAAATCATGTTCTAACCTAAATATAAACGGATTATGCTTATGAAAACAAAATCACTTACCCTATCACTAGTATTGGTCAGTTTGATGGTTGTTACTGCGAGTGCTCAATCGCGCAAGGAGCGTAAGATACTTTACAGCAGCCAGTACAATTATGAAATTGAGCCCGTTGGCGTTGGCCAAGATGGCACAAAAGTTTTCAAGGTATGGGGTTATGGAAAAGATGTGAATGCAGCAGTAATGAATGCCAAAGAAGCTGCAGTTGCTGCCTGTATCTTCAAAGGTCTGCCGGGTGGAGCCGGTTCGGCACCCACACCTCCAATATGTTCACAGCCCAATGCCGAAGTTACTTATGCCGATTATTTCGATGAATTCTTCAAAATAGGAGGTAAATACCTTCAATACATCGCCGTAACCAACGACGGAGACCCTGCAGCCGAAGACCGCATCAAACTCAAAAAAGGATACAAGGTTGCCATTTATGTGCAGGTAATGTACGACGCTTTGCGTAAACAATTAGAAGCCGATGGCATTGCCCGCAGATTAGATTCTGGATTTTAAAAATCAAATCGTTTTATGAAGAAATTAACATTCACTTTTATTTTTATTCTTTCCGTACTCACAGGATTTGGACAGGCCAAGAAACCTGTGCTTATGGTGGTTCCCAGCGACCAATACTGCATTAGCCGGGGATACAAAATGGTTTTTCAGAACCAAGGCATGACCCAAACGCTTCCAGATTATAAGGCTGCTCTGCAATCAGATCCTGACTTACGCTTAGTCATTACCAAGATGGGCCAGATTATGGCCGACAGAGGGTTTCCACTAAAAGATCTGGAACAAGAACTCAAAAATCTGGAACAAGAACGTGCCGAATCTTCTATGCTTACAAGCTCGAGTTCGGGTTCGGAAATGGCCGAAAGTCCTATCGATGCCTTGAAACGGGTTGCCAAAGCCGATATCATTCTCGATCTCGATTTCGATATTAAACGCCAAGGACCTCAAAAATATATCGTTTTCAACCTCAAAGGTCTGGATGCTTATACTGCCAAGCAAGTAACCGGTGTAGCAGGAGCAGGAAATCCTTCAACTGCGGCATCACCCGAACTTCTGCTCGAAGAAGCCGTGTTAAGCCACATGGATAATTTTAATGCTGGCCTGATGCGCCATTTCGATGACATGTTTGCCAATGGCCGTGAAGTGAAAGTGATGGTCAAAGTTTGGGCTAACTGGGGACAAAACCTTGAATCAGAATTTGGCCCCGATTCAAAAGAATTATCCGAAATCATCGAAGATTGGTTCTTCGATAACTGCGTCCAAGGCCGCTTTAATCTCTCCGATGCGAGTGAAAACTTCATGAAATTTGAACAAGTGAGAATTCCTATGATGCGAACCGATGAAAGAGGCCGTGAACGTGCTGTAGATACTCGTTCGTTCGTGAGCGATTTACGTAAATATCTCAACGAATTGGGCGTTCCTTCCAAACTTTATCTCAGAGGCTTAGGAGAAGCATGGCTCATATTAGGTGAGAAATAAAAAATAAAAATAAACCTACTTGAAAATGCTCCAAAATAAAAAAGGCTTAATCAGGTAGGTTTTTGAACTCTTTTTAGGATAACAAATCATGATACGATGAAAAAACGAATAATCTTTTTTATAATAGCATTCGGGTTCATTTATAACCTGAATGCGCAAAATTATCTGGGGAAGACTGACGATTTGGGCAGATTGGCGATTGCAGCTATTGTTCCCAATCAGGCAGAAGGAATACCCCTATCGGCTCATCAGCTTCTAGTAAACAAAATGGAACAAATTGTCGTCCAAAATGGACTAGGCGCTACGCCGGTTAACCCCAGATTTTGTATGATCCCTCTAATCAATGTACTCGAAAAGGAAATTACACCTACGGCACCCCCTATGCAAGCCCTTACACTCGATATTACTTTCTACATCGTGGATGCACTTAGCCAGAATATCTTCAGCCAAACCAGTATTCAGGTGAAAGGAGTAGGGCAAACCGAAGACAAAGCTTATATACAAGCCATTCGTGGAATTAATGTAAAAGCAGGTCAATTCAAAGGTTTTATAGAAAGAGGCAAGGAAAAAATTATCGAATTCTATAATTCACAGTGTGACGTTGTACTTAAAAATGCTCAAGCTTTAGCAGGACAAAAGCAATACGAGGAAGCTCTCTTTGTTCTCCTCTCCGTTCCTGATGTTTGCCGTGAATGCTATGACAAATGTATGGACCTTTCCATCGACATCTACAAACAATATGCTGACTACAAGTGCACCGAGTATCTCTCGGGTGCAAGAGCCTCCTGGGCTAATATGGACGTGGACAGAGCCGCCGAATACCTCGGAAAAATAACACCCGATATGCAATGCTACAAAGAAGCTTCACAATTAGCCGACCAGATAACCCAGAAACAAATTGCCGATGGTGCTAATGTTTGGCAGTTCAAAATGAAAAAATACGACGACTCTATCGAAAAAGACAAAATGATGATTCAGGCCGTAAAGGAAGTTGCTAAAAGCTGGGCTTATTGGGGTGCAGCACCCTATTTTAACTGGGATTGGAGCTGGATTTACATCAAAAAATAACCTTAATAAACCTTTATTAAATAAATCAATTAATTTATCAACCAACATTTCAAATTAAACTTAACAACTATGAAGATGAAAAGTACGATTTTAGTAGCCGGTGCATTTCTTTTTGCAGTAACGCTGGCAGGATGCAAGAGTTCCAAAAAAACAGTAGATTCTACATTTGGTAAGGAAGTTATCGTTCCTTGCAGTGATGAAGAATTTCATACCGATTCTAAATACTTCAGGGGTACAGGCAATGGCATCAGTATTGATTTAAGTACTGCACGCAACAAAGCCAAAATGGATGCCAACACCAATTTAGCCCAAAGCATCAATACTACCCTTAAATCCGTGTCCGAAAGATATGTAAACGAACGCCAATTCGATGCAAGTTCGGAGTTCGAACAAAAATTCGAACAACTCACCCGCGAAGTAGTTAATCAGCAATTGAACAATGTGGAGGTTGCTTGCTACAAAACCACCCAAATGAAAGACGGAAAGTTTCAAGTGTTCACCGCAGTGCAGGTATCTAAAGATGAGGTTCTGAACAACATTGCCAATAGAGTTTCGAAGGATAAAAAACTTCAGGTTGACTACGACAAAATGAAATTCGAACAAGTCTTTAACGAAGAAATGAAAAAACTCGAAAGCGAACGTCCCTGAATAATTTCATTCACCGAAAATCAGCAGCTCATTCCGGGTTGCTGATTTTCCATTTGCATCATCATTTGAAATTTTATTTGTTTGATTATGAAAATTCAATCTTCTATGAAAAAAACTCTATTCTTAGGAGCAACATTGATGTTATTGGTCTTTTCGTCGTATGCACAAGACAAGGTTCTGGAAAAAAGCGGGAAAAAACCCAAATGGGTTAATGGACTTGCAAAAGATTATATCATTGCTTCCGGAACTGGCGCTGACATCCAGTCTGCCCAACAAAGTGCCCTTACCTCCATAAAAGAACAAATCGTATCGGCAGTTGCCGAAAATGTCAAGTCAACTTCCACCATGTATAAAGAAGAAGCCAATTACAATAACAACGTGAATTTATTCTTAGAGAAATATGCCTCCACTACCAACACTCAATCGGGAAAGGTACCTTTTTTGCAGGGCATTTCACTCTCGAAGGCCGAAGAATATTATTGGGAAAAGCTTCAACGACCTAATAAAACCATCACTTATATCTATCACATCAAATACCCTTTCTCCGAATTCGAACTCAAAAAACTGGTGAGCGATTTCAGATTGTACGACAGAAAATTGACCTTCCAACTCGAAAGTCTTCTGGAACAAATCGATTCGGTACAAACCGTGGAACAAATAGAAGGCAACATGGCTCAATTGGCCAGTCTGAAAGATTACTTTATGGATGCACGTCAGGATCAGTGTAATTTGGGAATATCGCAATATCGCTCACTTTTGAATTCCATCGAACTGGTAGAACTGGAAAACAAATTGGGCGAATTGAAGTATTGCCTCCGTTTAGGCAACCGCCCCATCTCAACTTCTAAAAAACCCATCGTGAAATCGGAATGTGCAAGAATTGGTTCAGTTATCAATAATGCCGACAATGTCATCATTAAATACGATTACGAGAATTGTTACGAAGACCCCGAAAACAATATCCTCGTAAAATACCGCTTCGGAACAACCGATGTGCAAAAACAGTTCTATTTCGATGTAGCCGCTAACAAAACCTCTATTTTTGTGAGCGACCCCTTACATTTTAAAACCATCCTCAAAGAAAACGAAATGGTTACCAAATCCATTCTCGATCTTACAATCCATTCAAAATACGATTCTCCCTTTACCATCGAGAAAGTTGTTTTAGAATGGAAAGGCTTGGCTCCTATTATCATCGATAATATCCAACAAAATTTCAAGGGGAAAGGTAGCCATAATCTAAGACTGAACATCAATCAGCCAATTAATATAAATGAAACCTCGGCTTTAGGGAAGACCCTTCCCGTGGTTTCGGGCTATATTTACTACAGATCTTCCGCCACAGGCGAATTGATGAGCTACCGCATCTACAACCAAAGCTACACAACCGACTGGTAATAGAAAATCAAATTAATAAAATTCCTTCTTATCCTCTGTTTATTTATAGATTTTATGTAGAAATTCGACGAAAATTCCATTCTCGACCACTCCTTCTGCTCTTATAAAATCGATACCGTCTGATATTTCGAAAGGAAATGAATTTTTAGGGTTTAATGAAACATTCATAAATTTGTAAATCTGTAACCTATCTAAAATGCATGAGAAGAAAAATCGAATACTTGCAGCCATTTTGTTGGGAATTTTTGCAATCATTATCCTACTCATAGCATTTTTATCGCCAGGGATTGGGGGAGAGGGAGATTCATTTACTCATTATTTTATTGCAAGGCATGCTGCCAGCGATCCCAAGTGGCTTCTTGATCTTTGGGGAAGACCGCTTTTTACTCTTCTGGCCACCCCCTTTGCACAATTTGGATATTCGGGCATGAAAATCTTTTCAATTTTAATGGCCTTAATTACAGCCTGGCTGGGATACCTGATGGCCGATAAAATGAAATTTCAACACCCATGGTTAGCTATCCCGTTCATTATTCTTACACCATTGTACTTCAATCAAATATTCTCTCCTCTCACCGAACTCGCTATGGCCATGTTTTTAATGGCGGGTATTTATACATACATAAGTAAAAAATATATTCTTTCGGCCATTTTGTTCAGTTTGCTTCCTTTTATACGGCTCGAAGCCTTTGTTATTCTACCCGTAGTTGCTATAGCATTTTTAGTCGATAGAAAATATCCTCATATCCTTCTTCTTTTGACCGGTTATCTTATTTTTAGCTGCATCGGATATTTTCTTTTCAAGGATTTTCTGTGGATCTATCATAAAAATCCTTACCAGTCGGGTGCCACAGAAATTTATGGCAAAGGCAGTTTACTTCATTTCATTCGCCATACTGACAAAATACAGGGGTACCTGATGGCGTCATTATTCTTGTTAGGATTGATAGGATGGGGACTTCAAATTATAAAGAAGAAGGGAGAACTTTATTTAGGTGAGAATCACTTAGGGGTTTATATTATAACAGCTGGAAGCTTCTTGATATATTACGCAGCTCATAGTTATTCATGGTGGTCGGGCAAGGGTAATAGTCTGGGGTTAATCAGGGTTATTGCGGCCGTCTTGCCAGCTGCCTCCATTATTAGCCATGCAGGATATACTCTACTAATCAATTATCTCAAAAAATTTAAAATTCCTCCTGCTATTACAGCGGTTTTAGTATTAATTCTCTTAGTGCGCACCACATTGGTTTATCCTTATCCTATTCGTCCCTATGCCGAAGAAAAAGTAATTGCCGAAGCTGCAGAATGGATAAAAGAAAATGGCTTGGCCAACAAGAAATTATATTATTATCACAATTTATTTGCGTTGTTTCTTAACAAAGATCCCATGAATGATGATGAAGGGAAAATGATGATACATTTCACTTCCATCAAACCCGATCAAATCCCTGTAGGAGCATTGCTTGCTTGGGATGCCCATTTTGGCCCTAACGAAGGAGGCACTCCCTTGGAAAATATTCTTACCGATTCCTCTTTTAAACTCCTGAAAGCGTTCGAACCCGAAACACCTTTCAAAGTATTGGGCGGCCATGATTTCAAGGTATATCTTTTTGAAAAAACTTCACAAACACAATTTCCCGTGTTTTTCGATACCAATAGTGGCCAAATATTTTTTATGCGGCTCGGCTTCGAAGGTCATGACGCCTTTGATAAATGGCATTCCCAAGAAGAATCCTTCGAAGGTGAATTTTCTTTGAAGATGGAATCTTCCGATGAATTTACAGAAATATTAAATACCTCTTGTAGCTCCATTCCCTTTCAGGATTCGCTTGCCATAATCGAAATAAAAGCATGGCTGAAAGAAACTTCTTCGAATTCAATAAATACAACCCGCTTGGTTATTCATGCTACCAAAGACAACCACCAGCTTTATCTACCGCTTTTCCCTGATACTTTATCCATACAAAAAGACAACTGGAAGCCAATTCAAGGGAAAGTTAGCCTGAAAAAATTCCTACCCGACGGGCATTTAAAGATTTATTTTTGGAAAACTAATCCTAATGAAACTGCATTTATTGATAATGTTAGCATCATCTTGCCTAAAAATGAAGATAAAATCCATGTAGAATGATTGAAGATTTAAATTTCGATTCGCCTTTTCCTAAAATCAGATTATGTTTTTATTTTTATGCGTTTCATTAGCTTTATTAAAATTCATCATCATATTTTCACAAATACACCAATAAATTTTATATAGACAATGAAAAGGATAATTTCATCTAAAGAAGCGCCCAAAGCTATAGGTCCTTATAGTCAGGCCAACGAAGCGAATGGCTTCCTATTTATTTCAGGTCAAATACCTATTGATTCTTCCAGGGGACAGTTAGTAGAAGGAGGGATTAAAGAACAAACTCATCAGGTCATGAGAAACATAGGCGCCATTTTAAAAGAGGCGAGCTTGGATTATAAGGATGTGGTAAAATGTACTTGTCTTTTAAGCAACATGGAACATTTTGGGGAGATGAACGAAGTTTACGCTCAATATTTTACAACCGATCCTCCAGCCAGAGCGGCTTATGGAGTAGTTAAGCTGCCCTTAGGAGTGCTCGTCGAGATTGAATGTATTGCTGCCCGCTGATCAAAAAGAAAAGCTGTATCTTCATTTATGGCAGATACAGCTTCTGATAGATGAACCAAAAACCTGATTTAGAACTTGAATCCGAGGGTCATCAGGAGGCTATTCCATGTAAAGTCAGTATTTGCTGCTGGTAAGGGGTCTCCATTCATAGGATCGTAGAGAAAGTATTTTTCGGAAGATTTGGTCTGTACAAAGCCAAGGTCAACGAAGAAGTTATCTGATCGGTAACCAACTCCCAAAGAACCTGATTTTCTTTCTCCGTCGTTGATGTTATTGTTGAATGGGCTACTATAAAAGCCATAGCCTCCTCTTACGCTAAAGGGTCCAAAACGCCATTCCGTTCCCACTCTAATTATATTTTGGGTAGAGTAGCTAGATTGGATAATATCGTTGATATCAGCAAATTCGCCGGTGGGATGGAAGCGAGCATCCCGATAATCGACGAATTGGTAATCGGCACTAATCAATCCGATCTTACCCACCTGAAATGCAACCGATCCAATCACTTTCATGGGTGTAATGAGCTCGTATTCGAATTCGCCCAAGGGAGATCCTACCGATTTATTGGGAACCTCTTTATCGAAATAAGATTCAATGTAGCTATCCCATACGTCGTTCATATCGGTAAAGAACATGGGTGAATGATAAGCCACACCGAGGCGCAGCCAATCGACGGGCCGGACGATGACACCAGCCTTCAGATTAAAGCCAGTACTGGTGGTTTCCAATTGCTGCCTCAAAGTAAAGGAACGAAAAAATTCATTCCTGTTTTCCACATCGTTTTCCGAATAAAGCGATGATTCATAATAGCGGAAATAAGGAAAACCAAAGGTCAATCCTACATAGAGTTTATCGGAATAGTTAGCTGCAGCCGACAACACTACTTCGTTCATCGAACCTTCGGTACTGATGGATTTGCGTTGCAGAACACCTCCGTCGGGCATATCGCAATAATAGCGATTGGTAGCTTCATCATAAAAAATCAGGTTAGCTCTTTCAGCGAGTTCTTCCGGACTGTTTTTTCCAATACCATATCGATTGGCATACTCTACATAACCTGTCAGAAGGGAATTATCATTGTTAAATCCTTCCACCATGATACGGTTATGAAAATCGAGCAGTCGATTCACCCCAAATCCAAACTGAACATAGCGCCAGCTTGGGGTTTCGAGTTGACTGGGAAATTCGAATGTCAACACGGCTCCCATATTGCTGAAGGCAAAATTATATCTGTCATCTTCGGCCTTATTAGCCCAGAAACTCGATTTGGTTTGCCCGTGATAAATCAAGGGAGTAAAACATACTTCGGAGCTTTTGTATAAACCTAAGCCTGCGGGATTGGTGCTCAACACCGAAAAATCGGCTCCAACCGCTCCAAATGCGCCACCCATCGTCATGAAACGGGTAGTACCAAAATAATTGACCGATGAATAACGCAAAGCGTCCGTAGCATTCTGTGCAAAAACCATCACTGTGGCAAACAGTAATATTCCCATCAAACTTATTTTTCTCATAGACTATTCTTTTTTATATGGTTTGAATGAATTTGCGAATGGTAAAAAAAATTCTTTTATACGATTTTATGAGGTTATTTCGATTTGATTATCTTCTTCGGCCACTACCACTTCTCGATGAGGAGGATGATCCTCCTCCACTATTGGAGCTCGATCGGGAAGGCGAACTGAATGAGGAAGAAGAGTGACGTTCCTGTGAAGATGAGCTGTTATAGGACGGCCTGCTGGAATTATTCTGGTGAGAATTAGAACTGGAAGGGACAGAATAATTAGGCCGACTGCTGGAAGGAGGGGTATAGCTTTTATTCCTCTCAGAAGACTTTTGGGTTTCACGTTTAACTCCCTGATTCATTTGTGAAGGTTGCTCACTTTGTTGGGGTATGGTAATGCGTCGGGGAGTTGTATATTCGTTACTACTTCTTGGGCGTGAATAAGTAGGGGGGGTATAGGTGCGAACAGGTCTGTCATTTTGATTTCCTTGAGTCTTAGGACGGGCAAGTTGTTCTGGATTCGTGGCAGGCGAAGTTCTACGATAACGATTGTAATCGTATTGTTGTGGGTTGGCAGGTGAAGCTTGAGGTTTTGCATAATTTTCCTGAGTTTGACGCAAGCGAGAATCCTGGGTCTGACTTTGTTCAGCGGTCTGATTCACGTTTCCTGAGATTCTTCGATTCGAAACATTTCCTTCGCTTTGTTCATTGGATGGTTTAGGTGCTGCAAGATTTTCTTCGCCCGAACGAATGCGTGCAGGTGTTACAGCGGGTTGATCGGTTTTAGGTGTTACTTGAGTTGATTCACTCGCCGAAATACGACGTTCATTCAACGTTCCTTGCGTCAGATTTTTTTCTTCGCCTGGTTTATCCTTTACAGCCTGCTGATTAACTCCCGCAGCTTGAATTCTTCTTTGAGTCAGTGAAGATTCCGATCCCTGGCCCGATGGCTGAGTCACTCCATTAGTGCCTTGGCCTCCTCTTCTTTGATTGTTTACGTAATTCTCGTAATATTCGCCGAAGGTTCCACCGCTTGCCGCACCGTTAGTTTCGTGACGGGAAACTCTGCGACCATAATAGTAGGAGTTGGGGTCGTGGCTGTTGTAATAATGTCCAAACCAGAAACCATTCCACCAACCAATGTAATAAGGGTAAGCTCCCCATCCATAATACCAGGGATACCATGGATAATGGTAAAAGAAGTGTGGATAATAATACCAGCCCGAATAGGGGAATCCCCAATGCCAGTTTATACTGCCCCAGCCCCAGTTATATCCCAGAGAGAAATAAGGGCCTCCATACCAATCCCACCACCACCAGTCATATCCAAGATATACACTCATTCCCCAAACCCAGGGATCGTAAGTATACCAGTATAAATTCGTATAACAATCATCATAATAACCTGCGCCATAGACAGGGCGATGGAAACGCTTTATTCTAACGCTATAAGCATAGTCGTAATAGTCGTCGAAGTCGAATTCATCGTTTTCATCATAATATTCATTATAGAGAATACGGTCGGGAGGAGAAACGATTTCACCGCCTTCAGCAATTCGAGTGGAATATTGTTGCTCGGCCGAAGAAAAATCGCTTTCCTCTTCCGAAGGATTCAGCGAATTCTTTTGTTGTTGTAATTCAATAGCTGAGGGGGTTGTTTGTGCTATGGATGGAGTAGTTTTAGCGGATTGGGACGTAATATTGCTCCTTTGTACATCGTAGGCTTCATCGAAAGGAGTATTTGCCAGATAGGCGGAGGAGCAAGCCGCAAGCCCCCAAACAACTGTCATTAATGGTAATAATCTGAAAATCTTTTTCATAAGGCCCTCCTTTTGGGTAAATATCATTGCCAGAAAGTTATTTTTTAATTTTGCGCCTCACTCTAACAAGTCGTGATTGCAAAAGAGAAGCACTAAAACTCTTTCAAATATTATACCATAACAAAAGAAAATGGCAAAAGATTTCACCAAACGTGATGAAAATTATTCGCAATGGTACAATGAGCTCGTAATAAAAGCCGATTTGGCCGAGAATTCAGCAGTGAGAGGTTGCATGGTCATTAAACCTTATGGTTATGCAATCTGGGAAAAAATGCAACAAGCGCTGGATAAAATGTTCAAAGACACCGGGCATGTAAATGCTTATTTTCCATTATTCATTCCCAAGTCGTTTTTTAGCAGAGAAGCCAGCCATGTAGAAGGTTTTGCGAAGGAATGCGCCGTGGTTACGCATTACCGTTTAAAAAATGATCCAGAAGGAAAAGGAATAGTAGTGGATCCAGAAGCAAAATTAGAAGAAGAACTCATTGTAAGACCAACCAGCGAAACGATTATATGGGACACTTACAGAGGTTGGATACAATCATACCGTGACTTGCCCTTGTTGATCAATCAATGGGCAAATGTGGTGAGGTGGGAAATGCGCACTCGCTTGTTTTTACGAACGGCGGAGTTTTTGTGGCAAGAAGGGCATACGGCTCATGAAACTCGTGAGGAAGCTTTTGCCGAAGCTCGCAGAATGCTGGACGTTTATGCCGATTTTGCAGAAAACTTTATGGCCGTACCCGTTTTAAAAGGTGTAAAAAGCCCCAGCGAGCGCTTTGCCGGTGCCGAAGAAACCTTTTGCATTGAAGCCTTGATGCAGGATGGAAAAGCTTTGCAGGCCGGTACTTCTCATTTCCTCGGTCAAAACTTTGCCAAAGCCTTCGAAGTTCAATTTCTCAACCGCGAAAATAACTTGGAATACGTTTGGGCTACTTCATGGGGAGTTTCTACAAGATTGATGGGAGCCCTCATTATGAGCCATTCCGACGACAACGGCCTGGTATTGCCTCCTAAATTAGCACCTTATCAGGTCATCATCGTTCCTATCTATAAAAAACCCGAACAATTAGAGCAGATCAGCCATAAAGCTCATCAAATCAGGGAATCATTACTGAAACTCGGAATCAGCGTAAAATACGACGACAGCGACAACGTCACTCCGGGCTGGAAATTCAATGAATACGAATTCAAGGGTTTTCCGGTTCGTATTGCCATTGGCCCCCGCGATCTGGAAAACCAAACGGTAGAAATTGCTCGACGCGATACCTTAGAAAAATCTATCATTCCAATGGATGGCCTTGAACTAAAAATTAAAGACCTGCTCGATGATATTCAAAAAAATCTTTATCACAGAGCTCTAAAATTTAGAGAAGAAAACACATTTACAGTAGATACTTGGGAAGATTTCTGTGAAAGAATAGAAAAAGGAGGTTTTGTGTTGGCTCATTGGGATGGTACAACCGAAACGGAAGAAAAAATCAAGGAAGCCACAAAGGCTACTATACGCCTTATTCCTTTGAATCCACAAGCCGAAGCAGGAAAGTGTATCTATTCGGGTAAAACATCGCCTTATCGGGTCGTATTTGCCAAAGCCTACTAAGCTTTTGAATCTTAAGCAATATATGCCTTATCAGGTCGTTTTACCACCACATCGAATCGGCCCTCATGGCGAAAAAACGTGTCATTGTTTCGGTTATCAACGATCTTTCCACCGATCAGCGAGTCAATAGAAGCTGCGGCCTGCTTTTCGAAATGGGTTATGAGGTTTGGCTCGTAGGAAGAATTTTGCCTCATTCGCCTCCCCTGCCCTCTCACCCATGGAAAATGCACAGAATGCACCTACTCTTCAGGCGGGGAGCCTTGTTCTATGCCGAATTTAACCTCCGACTCTTTCTCTACCTGATTTTTCATCCTGCCGACTTACTCCTGGCCAATGATCTCGATACACTCTTAGCCAATTATTTAATTCATCTCCTCAGAAAGACACCATTGGTATATGACAGTCATGAATTTTTCACCGAAACACCCGAAGTCATTCACCGGCCCCTGGTGAGAGGAATTTGGCTAACCATCGAACGATCTATTCTTCCTCGTCTCGAAATCATGATTACCGTGAATCAGTCATTAGCCGACATATTCCATCATAAATACAAAATACCGGTAGTTAGCTCAAGAAATGTTCCTGAATTAAAACCCCTTGAAGTTAAGACCGACAGAACATCTTTGAGTTTGCCCGACGATAAGAATATTCTTATATTACAAGGCAGTGGCATCAATATTCACAGAGGAGCCGAAGAACTCATCGCATCGCTGAGATTTCTCGATAATGTTCTTTTGCTTATTATTGGCGGCGGAGATGTGATGCCTCAACTAAAGATCATGGCAAATAATTTACACGTCAATGACAAGATCCAATTCTTCGACAGAATGCCGGCCGAAGAACTCCAAAATTACACCATGATGGCCGATATTGGGTTGAGCATCGATAAGGATATTTGTCCAAACTACCACTTCAGCCTGCCTAATAAACTGTTCGACTACATACATGCCGGTTTGCCTGTCTTAGCCAGTCCCCTGCCAGAAATCCGAAAAATTGTCGAACATTATCAGGTGGGACGAATCATTCATGGTCATGAACCCGAAATTCTGGCTAACGACATTCAGTCGATGCTCGACGACAAGGCTGCACTAAACTTTTATAGACATAATTGCCTAAAGGCCAGAGACAAACTTAATTGGGAAAATGAAAAACAGATTTTAATACCTATTTATGCAAAATACCTCGAATAAAACACTTCACCTTATCTCTTTCGATATGCCTTATCCGCCAAATTATGGAGGCATAATCGACGTGTTCTATAAAATCAGGGCCTTACATAGAGTCGGCGTAAATATCATCCTTCATGTTTTCGATCATGGGAAAGCATCGAGCGATGAGCTGAAGGAATATTGTCAACAGATTTATTATTATGAACGAAAAACAGGAATAGATTCCCAACTCAGCACACTTCCATATATCGTAAAGAGCCGCCGCCAACCCGATTTATTGAAGAACCTGATGAAGGACGATTGGCCTATCTTTTTCGAAGGATTACATACCACTTATTATCTCAGCCATCCTTTCTTGAAAAACCGTCTGAAAATTTATCGTGAAAGCAATATCGAACACCATTATTACTGGAAACTGTCTTTAGCAAGCCGAAAGATAATAGACAAAGTATTTTTTGCAGTGGAAGCGGCAAGATTATTCCTGTGGCAAAAGCAACTTTCGTATGCCGATCTTATACTTACAGTTTCGGAAGATGATTCTCTTTATCTAAGAAAAAAATTTCCCCATAAACCAGTCGAATGCATTCCCAGTTTTCATGGCAACGATGAGGTAACAAGCAAAGCCGGTTTTGGTAATTTTGCGCTTTATCACGGAAAACTTTCGGTGCCAGAAAATGATCAGTCGGCTCGGTTTCTTATTCGAAAGGTATTTGCCGGACTTCCTTATCGCTTGATTGTTGCCGGAATGAATCCCGAAAAGAACTTGATTAGGCTCGCCAAAAATTACCCTAATGTCGTGGTGATGGCCAATCCTTCCTTGGAGGAAATGGACAAACTCATCGAAGAAGCCCACATCAATGTATTGATTACACAACAAAATACAGGACTGAAACTAAAGCTTCTGAATACACTCTTCAAGGGAAGGCACTGCCTTGTAAACGACAAGATGCTCGTCGGAACCAATTTGGCTCAACTATGCCATGTAGCCAATGATAAAAACTCTCTGAAAGAAAAAATCACCGAATTATTTCAACAACCCTTCTCACCCGACGACATTGGAAAAAGGATTCATCACCTGAATCACTGGTATTCGGATGATGAAAATACAAGAAAAATTCTGGATTTGGTTTTTTAAGTTCTAAGACGAAACCTCACAAAATTTACGTAACAGCCGGTTCACACCTAACCCTGACGGATTTTATAAAACTGTGGGGTTTTACATTTTTTCACGCCGACTGAAAACGAACAACACCAATCACTGATATCCAGTATTTTACAAATTGTTAATAACTTTTTTATAATTTTTTTTTCGGAAACACTTGATAAATAAAAATTTATGTTTTTAATTTGCCATCAATTACTAATTATGGTAGATATCTTTTCCTTTACTTAAATTAAAACCTTGGTTTTTTCATTGAAAGAAAGATAGATATGTTGAATAAAAGGCAGGAGGAAAAACAAGAGTTTAATTGGTTACAATACCATATTTAGTTAATTATTTAAAAGTTAGGTATTTATGAGATTTCTTAACCAATAAAACCCTAAAATTATGAAACAGAAATTGTGTGCCTTATTTTTCTTGATAGGTATTACCATGGAGGCAACGGCACAACAAGGTGGTTATTCCCTGAAGTTCGATGGCAGTAATAATTACGTTTCTGTTGCAAATGCATCCAGTTTGAACATCACCGATTCAATTACGATTGAAGCTTGGGTAAAACCTTCGGCCGATGGCTGGATATACAAAAAACCAATCACTCTAAGCCCCTCAACCCCTATAGCCGATTATCAGGTAAAAGTTGAATTAACAACTTCCAATTTCGCTTATGCTCACACCAACAGTGATGGCAGCGATATTCGTTTTTACGACGGGAATGGAACTGAATTAAATTACTGGATTGAGAAATGGGATGTTTCAGGTACTTCCATTATCTGGGTAAAAGTGCCCACTTCAGGAACAACTGAAATCTTTATGTATTATGGGAATTCTTCTGCCCAATCTGTCAGCAATGCAACCAATACTTTTGTAAGAGTGATAAATGGTAATAGTCCGGTAAAAGGAAGTTGGCATTTGGATGAAGGCAGTGGAACAATGGCTTATGATATGTCGGGTAATGGGAACAATGGTACTTTGTACAATAGTCCAACATGGGTAGATGGGAAATTTGGAAAGGCGTTGAGTTTTAGTGGTAATAATTGGGTGGATTGTGGAACCAATTCAAGTTTAAATACGCCGCCGCAATTTACACAGGAAGCATGGATTTATCCAACTATTACTGATAATGATTATCATGGGTTTTTAGGATATGAAGACTACAATGTTCCCAGATCAGCCTGTTTATATGTTTATCAAAAATACAAAATACATGCTGGCTTTGGAAATAACAATGGTTGGTATTCATTTATAACAGATAATATTATTTCTGAAAATACATGGAACCATGTAGTAGCTACTTTTGATGGAACCTATTATAAAATTTATGTGAATGGCGTTGAAAAATATTCTACTTCTACATTAGCAGGGAAAACTCCTTCTCCAACTCCAATTAGATATATAGGCAGGGTAAATAATTATTTCATAGGTAGAATTGATGAAGTACGAATTTATAATCGTGCCTTGACTTCAGAGGAGGTTTCAGATTTGTACCAAAATTATGGCTACACCACTACAAATGCTCCGGGACAAGTTTTTGTTCGCAAGTATTCAAATCCTGAGCCAATAGCCACGGTAGGCAACGAAACGGCAGTCGGAATTTCCAAAGCCGGTGCTTATGGCATTGGTGCAAACACGACTACTGCCTTTGCCTCAATAAACAATCAGACGATAACAGGGACGATTTCTTCGGGATGGAATCATATAGCTCAAACGTATGATGGTTCAACCCAAAAACTTTATGTAAATGGTATTTTAGTAGTTTTTCAGGATTTGAGTGGTGCTATTTCACCCGATGCAAATAATCTTTTAATTGGTGATTTTTTCAACGGCACAATCGATGAGGTTCGGCTCTGGAATGTAGCCCGAACTGCCGATGAAATCAATGAGAATATGTATAGGGAGCTCACAGGAAGCGAAACCGGACTGGTAGCTTATTACAAAATGAGCAATG
>MWFC01000020.1 GCA_002071415.1 Bacteroidetes bacterium ADurb.Bin012 | reverse complement strand
AAACTTATAAAGTTAATTGTTTTATAATTCTACTAAAAAACTAATTATGAATTATATTGGATCAAAAAAATCACTCTTGCAATTCTTAGAGGAATCAATTTATCAAATAGTTGATAAAAAAGATTTCACTTTTTTAGATTTGTTTGCAGGAACTGGAATTGTTGGACAACATTTTAAAAGCAAAGGACACAAAGTCACTGCTAATGACTTGCAATATTACAGCTTTGTTCTCAATAAAAACTACATTGAGAATCATCAAATACTAAAATTTATAAAATTGGAAAATGAGTTAGAAGATTTAAAAAATATTGATTATAAAAAAAGAGCTGATTTTGTTTGTAAATATTTAGATAATTTAGAATTAAAAGAAGGTTTTGTTTATAAAAACTATTGTCTAGGCGGAACAAAAAATAATGAATTTGAAAGACAATATTTTTCTGATGAAAATGGGAAAAAAGTTGACACAATAAGAGAAAAAATAGAAGAATGGAAAAATGAAAATAAAATAAATGATAATGAATATTATTTTTTACTTGCCACTCTAATTGAAAATATTGATAAGGTTGCAAATACTGCATCTGTTTATGGAGCTTTTTTAAAACAATTAAAAAAATCAGCACAGCAAAATTTTTCAATGAAACCAGCAAATTTTGTACTCAATGATAATGAACACAATGTTTATAATGAAGATATTGAGAATTTGATAGAGACAGTACAAGGTGATGTTTTATATCTTGACCCGCCATATAACCATAGGCAATATGCTCCAAACTATCATTTATTAGAGACAATTGCTAAATATGATAATCCAAAAATAAAAGGGAAAACTGGGCTTAGAGATTATTCAGAACAAAAATCAAAATTTTCACAAAAAAAAGATGTACTAAAATCATTTGAAAATATTATTCAAAAAGCAAAGGTAAAATATATTTTTTTAAGTTATAACAATGAAGGTTTAATGACAGAAGAAGAAGTTAAAGCTATTATGTCTAAAAGAGGTAAATATGGGGTATTTAAAAAAGAATACAGTAGATTTAAGGCAGACAAGACAGAAAACAGAAATCATGTAGCAAGTTCCGTAGTTGAGTATTTACATTATGTTGAATGCAAATAAGGTGTTTCGATTTTTTCAATTCACCCCCGACCCCTCTTGAAAAAAATCGAAACGGAAAAAATTAAATTTTCGGAAATATTATGAAAAATCTCTCTGCTAAAAATAACGAGGAAAAAAATGACTTCTCCGCTTCGCTACGACCCTTCGGGACACACAACAGCCGATATCTGCAAGGGCTTCGCCACATTCTCCTTCGCTATCGCTACGGAGAACGTCAGATATCGGCAAACGTTATGGGCAATTTGAGACAAGTTAAAACCATACCTGAGAGATGTTCTCTGTTTGGGAGAAAAAAATAATAGAGAACTAACAATTTTGTCTATAACAGGAGAAAAATTTGACCTGAACACTCCTTGGAAACAAAGTAAGGCATTATTTTAAATTTATACAAAATGAAAACTTTTTTTAAACTGAATGGATTAACATCAATTTTTATTTTAATTGTCTTAATTGGCTGTAATAAGTCACAGGATCAGATTACAAAAGAAGACAATCTTAAAAGTAATTTTGTAAATCCAAAAGAAGATGTTGGAGTTCTCCATAATGAAGCCTTGAAATATGTTTTGGAAAACACGACCGAAATACCAATCACATCGGAAACAAAGTCATTTGTTGAGCAGATTCTTAATGAAAAATATCAGAATACTTCATTAAGTTCTATTCCTGCTTTTCCAGATAATTTTAATGATTTGGATCCATATGTTTGGATTAATCAATTTAATGTTTCCGAAGCTTATAAGGTTGAAGTAAAGAAAACTTTTGATTTATTTAGGAATGCTAACAACCTAAATGAAATTCTAACATCAATTGAAGACAGAGAAATTCAGGCTAATACAATATTTAGTGGATCAGACTTAGATTTATATTATGAACACCTTGCAGTTGCAAGGCATACAGCAATATTCTGGTCTCCGGAAGATCAGGGTGGCTTAAATGGTATTCAGTATGTCGCCGCGGGTAGGTTTAAATCAACGAAAGCTATTAATTGGTGGAAAGTTCTTGGTGTTGATTGTGTCGGTGGATGTATGGGAGGTGCTGTTGGATACGCTGGGGCTTCAGCCATATCTGTAATTATGCAACTCTAATGTACAATCAAGGGGAACTTGAAAAAGTTCCCCCTTTTAACTTCTTGAATTATGTCAAAAAGAAAAATGAACTACATATTAACATTTTTACTACTTGTTTTAGTCATATTATATGGAATTACTAGAATGGGCAAAGAAATAAACTATTATCAATTAAATGATGTGTTTTATCTACACAGGATAGATTATTTTTCTTCTTATTCTATCTCAATTAAGAATAATAATAATTTTGATGATATTATAAAAAATGTAGTAGCTATGGCGATAAACAAAAATGATATTATTGTTAAATATGTAGATAAAGAAGAAACAAATATTGCTGTTTTAAGGAATGACAGCATTATTTACCATGGTATAGGTCAAATAAATAACTCTGAGCTTAGTTTCTTAAGTCCATGGCAAATTGTTGAGGAGAGAACATTATCTAATAAGTCCAGGTTATTTAATCAAATATTGATATTTAGTATTATAGTTTTAGGATTTTACATGCTAATGAGAGTATTTAACCTTAGAAGACTAATAAAAAAGCCCTAACAAAAGCTCATAAAGCATGGCGGGTTTGGTAGTAATTTGAAATATTCGTTTTCAAATATACATTAGTGTACCTTGAAAGATTTGTATTCCAAAACCGCCACGCTTCATAGCTATAACCTTTAGGTGTAATGTAAAATTGGCCAAAAGTGAATACATTAATTTTAGTTGTAATTTTAAACCCTTAAACAAACTCAATTGTGAAAAAGAAACAGTTAACCCTCTTAGCAATTTTGCTTTGTACAATTTTAATTACAACAGCCCAGCAACCCTGGCGTTTCCACATTGCTTTTGAGGATGGCAGTGGCCAGCGCGATACACTTTGGATGGTGTTTGATACTACAGCAACAGAAGGAATTGATTACCAGCTTGGGGAAGGGACACCTGAATATGACCCCAATGCATTCAATGTCTTTATGTATAATATGAATGTAGATTCAACAAAAGTTAAGGCTTATCCTTACTGGATTTACCCTACGATGTCAACTGATGAGGATTTTGCTATAAACTATACCTACCCTGTGATTATCCGCTGGGATACAGCCTTATTCCATGCACCGTATTTGCCGAATAATCCACCTGCGAATCCTCCAATGAATGTCGCGATTATAGAAGGTAGTTACCAGTTTTTTGTCTTAGGTTTTGATCCTACTGCACCTTATTTTCACACAACTAATATGTTCACAAAGGATAGCGTTTTCTGCCCAGAAGATACTAACGGTCCGACTCATGTTCCGCTGTTTGGTGATCTAGGATTTATATTTGGGTATGACCCTTATCTATCAATTGAAACCTTAATTACTAAAAATATCTCTATTTTCCCTAATCCATCATCCGGTCTTATAAAAATTAATTGCAATATTCCAGTTACCTCATATATTGTTACTCAAATAAGTGGAAAATCTGCCTTCCAAGAAGCCTTCCATACTCCCAAAATTTTAAATAATTACGAAATTCCTTACCAAAAGCTTTGCTCTGGAATGTATATAATTCAATTATTCACTTCCAGTAAACAAATTTTTTATGAAAAATTCATTATCAAAAAGTAAGAACTTCTTACTTCTGCTATTAACCGCAGTTTGGTCTGTTTCTCTTATGGCGCAGGATTATGATGCATATATGCAAAAGGCAGATTCTGCCTACTGGGCCAAAAATTATACCTTGGCCGAGGAGTATTTTAAGTTGGCCTTCACCATCAACACGGAAAAGCACCTGTATAACGCTGCGTGTGCTGCTTCGTTGGCCAACGATTTTGATGTGGCGTTTGACTGGCTTAACCTTGCAGTTGATAAAGGATTTACCAACATTGATCAGCTGCAGCGGGACCCGGACCTAAATACCTTACACGGGGATAAAAGATGGGTACCGTTGCTGGAAAAAGTTCAAAGCAAGCTGAACATCATAGAGGCCAGCTACGATAAGCCTTTGCAAAAAGAACTTATTCAAATCTTCTATGACGATCAGGACATTCGTAATAAGTTTATTGAGGCAGAGAGGCAGTACGGTTACCAGAGCAGGGTGAAGGACAGCCTGATACAGGTGATGATTAAAGTTGACAGCATCAACTTGGTGAAAATCAAAAACATTCTGGACACAAAAGGATGGGTAGGGAAGGATAGGGTTGGGGAGCAGGCCAGCGCATCCATTTTTTTGGTTATCCAGCATTCCGATTCAAAAACTCAGCAACACTACCTGCCGATGATGAGAGAAGCGGTTAAAAATGGAAACGCCAGCCCAGCCAATCTGGCATTGCTAGAGGATAGGGTAGCATTGGCTGAGGGTAGAAAACAGGTATATGGTAGCCAGATATGCTACGACGACAAGGGCAAAAAATATTATGTCTGCCCAATTGAAGATCCCGATAATGTTGACAAGCGGAGGGCCGAAGTAGGGTTGGGTTCAATCACTGCTTACGTTAAAAACTGGGGAATAATTTGGAACCCTGACGATTACAAGTAAGCGTTGTTCAGGATATGAACATCAAGTTGAACTTTTAGGCAAATGGTACAACCAAATATTGCTCCGAGGGTTTAGGATTTTACGGTGCTGGATCAGGCTTTCATGCAGCCTGTTATATCATTCTCCAGAACTTCCTACCGATCAAGGCAGAGGTTATGTGTTAAAACTATTCACGACAAAAAAATACCATCTGGTATTTGAATAAAATTTCTTAAGCAACGGAACGATAAAAGGGAAAATTATGTCCTTAATCAAAACATAAGTATCTGATAATACACACTTTAAAAATAAATAGGAAAATCAATAGTTATTTTGAGACTGTCGTTACAAAAAAGTAAACCTCAGGAAGGTTACACTTTCAAAATTTATGAGAAAGAAGAGACAAAATAGGATAAAAAACGATCAATATCCACAAAAATTGACTCAAAAATTGAAATCTTTCTAACCAAATTTTTTACTTTCGGATTTTAACTATTTACAAAAATCGAGCTAAGATAGGCAATGCTGAATAAAGTCAGTTTCGTTCCATACAAATGAAAGTAATTGCTGAATTTTTTGCATGCGAAGAATCAAGGAATTTAAAATCAAAGGAAATGATTTTTGTGCTCCTTACTCTCATGGATTCGTTTATAGAAGATTATTTCGAAATATTCCATCAGTGTCTTTCAATGGTTTACGAAAAGAACCTATCAAATTTATCTGGGCATGATATTTTTCTCTTTTCTATATCAAGCAAAAATCTCTAACTTTGAGCTTAATGAGTTTGCTTTAAAATTTTAAAAATTATGAAAACACGTACAGAACACGACACCATGGGACCTGTAGAAGTTCCTGCCGATAAATACTGGGGAGCTCAGACCGAACGTTCGCGTCAGAACTTCCGTATTGGCCCCGAAGGCTCTATGCCCAAGCCCATCATAGAGGCTTTTGCCATATTGAAAAAGGCGGCTGCACTAGCCAATTACGAACTGGGTGTTTTGCCCGAAGAAAAATGCAAATTGATAGTTACAGTTTGCGACGAGATTCTTGATGGCAAGCTGGATGATCAGTTTCCGCTGGTAATCTGGCAAACCGGTTCGGGAACGCAGAGCAATATGAATTTGAACGAAGTCATTGCCAATCGAGCAGAAGTTTTGAGAGGAGGTACTTTGGGCACAGGGAAAACCTTTATACACCCCAACGATGATGTAAACAAGTCGCAATCGTCGAACGACACTTTTCCCACGGCCATGAGCATAGCTGCTTACAAGACTCTTGTGGAGATTACTTTGCCAGGCGTTAAGAAACTACGCGATACCTTAAGGGTTAAGGCCAATGAATTCAAACACATTGTAAAGACTGGCCGCACACATTTAATGGATGCCACACCCTTAACGCTGGGTCAGGAATTTTCGGGTTATGCAGCCCAATTAGACTATGCCATTGAGAACATAGAAGCGGCCATGCCTCATGTATCTGAGCTTGCCTTGGGAGGAACGGCCGTAGGTACAGGATTGAATGCACCCAAGGATTATGATGTAAAGGTAGCCGCTAATATTGCCGAGCTGACGGGTTATCCCTTCAAAACGGCTCCTAACAAATTTGAGGCATTATCGGCTCATGATGCTTTAGTGGAAGCTTCAGGAGCTCTTAAGACTCTTGCCGTTAGCCTCATGCACATTGCAAACAACATTCGTCTTTCGGCCAGTGGCCCTCGCTGTGGAATAGGCGAACTCCAACTGCCCGAAAATGAACCCGGTTCATCTATCATGCCCGGAAAGGTAAATCCTACGCAAAACGAAGCCCTGACCATGGTTTGCTGTCAGGTAATAGGAAATGATATGGCCATTGCCGTAGCAGGCACACATGGTCATTTTCAGTTGAATGTCTTTAAACCAGTAATTATTGCCAATTTCTTGCAGTCGGCTACCTTACTTGGCCAAGCTTGCGTATCCTTCAACGACCATTGTGCTATCGGCATAGAACCTAATCTGGCCAATATCAAAAAAAACCTCGAAAATTCTTTGATGCTGGTTACAGCTCTAAATCCCCACATTGGATATGAAAATGCTGCAAAAATTGCCAAAAAAGCTCATAAAGAAGGACTCACGCTGAAGCAAGCTGCTTTAGAACTGGGCTTAGTTTCCGCCGAAAACTTCGATAAATGGGTCGACCCCTCGAAAATGACAGGTGAGCTATAATTCTTTTTTCAACTTCCATAAGCCGTCATGGATTAACTTTGCAGCGTGGAATGTAAAGAATTGGAAATAATACCCCTTCGGCAATGGATTCACCTTGACGGCTTTTTGTTGATTGCCGGGCCGTGTAGTGCCGAAAGCGAAAATCAATTATTAGAAACGGCACAAGCTCTTAGGTCAAGCGGCAAGGTTCAGATTTTCAGGGCTGGAATCTGGAAACCCCGCACGCATCCGGCAGGTTTTGAAGGCAAAGGTGAAGAAGCACTGAAATGGTTGCGAAATGTAAAACAGCTCATGGACTTTATGACGGCCGTCGAAGTAGGTAGCCCTCGACATGTGGAGCTTGCCCTCGAGAATCAGGTAGATGTTTTATGGATTGGAGCAAGAACCACCGTAAATCCATTCATGGTAAGTGAAATTGCCCAGGCCGTAAAAGGTAGTGATGTGGCCGTAATGGTTAAAAATCCTGTAAATCCTGATCTTGACTCATGGGTAGGTGCCATCGAAAGAATTCATCAAGCAGGAATAAAAAAACTGGCAGCTATTCATCGCGGGTTTTTTTTCTTTCACAAGACTCCCTGGCGCAATGCACCCATGTGGGAAATCCCTATCGAATTGAAACGGATCTGCCCCTGTCTCCCTATTATCGTTGATCCCAGCCATATTTGTGGGAAAACAGACCTTATTCGGGATATTTCTCAAAAAGCCCTCGACCTCGAAATGGATGGACTAATGATAGAAGTACATATTCATCCTGAACAGGCTCTTACCGATGGAGAACAACAACTTAACCCCATCGAGTTTGATGATTTGATAAAACATCTGATTATTCGCCAAAAAATCAACAATCTCGACGACGATACCCTCGAGCGTCTGCGCCTCGAAGTGGACGAGCTCGATCAAGAACTTATCGAAATACTCGCTCGTAGAATGGCCATGATCGATGAAATTGGCCATTATAAAAATCAAAATCACCTAACTATACTCCAAATTAAACGGTGGCAGCAAATGCTGACTGATCGGCTCGAAAGTGGTAGCCAATTGGGCCTTGATAAAGAATTTATGCATCGATTATTTCAATTGGTGCATGATGAGTCAATCCGCAGGCAACAGAGGATTTTTAACTCCAACAAATCTAAAGAATAACAAGAATCTCCCATCCCGGTTTTCCCATTTTGCTAAAATTTCATCAAAAGTTAGTAGATTTGAAGACGATTTAGTGTTTGTAAACTGCTTTGAGAATGAGAATCTAAAGAAATTTTTCCTCTCTTCAGGCAACCCACCATCAAAATGAGTGTCTAAGAAATGGTTTTAACAAAATATACCGACAAAGAAATCATCGAAGGCTGCATAGCCGGGAAACGGTATTTTCAAAACCTGTTGTACGAAAAGTACAAACGTTCTTTGTTTAGTGTTTGCCTGAGATATGCAGTAAACAAACAGGAAGCTGAAGATATACTTCAAGAATCATTTTGCAAGATTTTCAGCCGTTTAGGCGATTATAAGGCGCATGGTTCGTTCGAAGGCTGGTTGAAACGTATCGTCGTCAATTATACCCTTTCCTATCTAAAGCAGAATAAAAAGGATCCTCTTCACTTCAATAATGCCGAAGTGGTCGAAAATATAGCTGACGATGAAGAAGAAAATGACAATGATCTTTTCAAGAATATATCGCCACAACACTGTCAAACCATTCTGAAATTCATTCAGGAACTTCCTGTAGGCTATCGAACGGTGTTTAACCTTTATGCCTTCGAAGGCTACTCACATCAGCAGATTGCCCAGACATTGCAGATCTCGGAAAATACGAGCAAATCTCAATTATCGAAAGCCCGTCGCCATCTTAAGAACAGAATTCATAAGTGGATGGAAAAGGGCATAACTACCAATAACCCAAGTTCTTCATATTGATGGAGGAGAAACATAACCATATCGACACATATATAAGGCAATCCCTCGATGGATTTGAACCCGAACCTTCCGAAAGGGTCTGGAAAGGAATCAAGAGGAAACTTGCATGGAATGAATTTGTACATTTCAACATCACGAATTTCACCTCCAATATATACCAAATTTCGGCGACCGTCCTTATCGGTGCGGGTATTATCGTGGGTCTGGTTACTCAATTGTTATTAGTCGACAAGATTCGTCAACAAGCACAAGTACCGCTTGCTGAAAAAGATATTCCTACCATCATCCAGCCAGAATCTCCAAAACCCGAAGAAAAACTATTCGATTCATCTTCTCCTATTCGATCTGAACTTTCCGAAAAACCGCTTCCTTCTTCGATTTCTTTTCTCCCATCCTCTCCTTCTTTTGCTCCCGAACCAACCATAGAAAGCCTTGAAACCCCAGGTCTCGAAACATCAATTGCCAAAAAAACAGCATTCGCGATTCCTTTACTTCCCTCTCATGGTATAGACCGTATTTCACTGGCTTTACCACCTTCACAATTGTACCAGCCTTTGCAAAAGCCGGGGGATTCCATTGCCTTTGGATTCGAAGAACCCGAAAAGTATCCTTACCGTTTTGGGCTGGAAGCTGGATGGTGGTATAATCAAATGACTCTACCTTATCCAGGGAAAGACTTTTCGTATTATTGGAATGCTGTAGGCGTGGCGTTCGAAGTGGAACACAGAAATTTTTATGCAAAAACCGGTTTAAATTTTAGCCGAATGTTCGACCGCTTACCGTTCGATATTTCCTATAAGTCGCTCGATAGCATTCGTTATGTCTATAATGTACATTATTATGTTCCCGATCCTTCCCATCCCGATAATATTATTCTGATTACCTCCAGGGAGACTTTATATGATTCGATAACTCATAATCAAAATATTTTCACGACGGGAACATATAATTATTTGAACATTCCCTTTCAACTGGGTTGTAAATTTCTAAAAACAGGAAGTTTTGCCTTCGATGCTTATGCGGGATGTGGCCTGCAATTCTTGATCAGTAAAAAAGAACCTTTGCCGGTAATCTTCAATTATATGAAGACAGGCCTGAATTTGAATCCTTCTTTAGTTGATCACTACAATTTCAATTATTTTTTCTTTGGAGGATTGAATATTCGATACTTTATTAATGAAAACCTCAAACTCGAACTGCAGCCTGTATATCAGTATTATATGAAATCATTGGGTGACCATGAAGGAGCAGGGAACCCCTATTCGTGGGGTTTAAAAATAGGCATTGGTTATTATTTTTAAAAGAATTTACATTCTTGTTCATTTTTTACTAAATTTGTTGACTGATAATTGCCTTCCACCTTCGTGTTATATGCCATTTTAATTTATGTATAATTCTAAGGTTTACATTCGTCTTATCAAGGTTGCAGCTTTTTTGCTGCCCTACATGGCATTAATCGTTTCTAATGCAGAAAGGTTGCAGGCACAAGAAGGCCCCAGAAGTGAATGTCAGGCTTCCTTTAGTTATACTTATGATTCGATGAATTTTTTAGGGATTTATTTTATTGATCAATCAACGGGCTCATTTGGTTCATGGCAATGGGATTTTGGAGACGGATGGGGAAGTTCTGAACAGAATCCTTTTCATGCTTATACTCAGGCAGGGCAATATCATGTTTGCTTGACCATTTCGGCCGAAGGTAAAGTTTGTTATGATGTAGAATGTAAGGATGTTAGAGTTCCAAGACCATCGAATTGCCAGAGCACATTTACTTGGGCTGCCGATTCAGCAAATCCATTTTTCATCCGTTTTACTTGCCACCCAGGAGAAGATGCCGATGATTATTTTTGGTCTTTTGGAGATGGTGATACTTCTTCTCTTTGCAATCCATGCCACGTATTTGCCGACACGGGTGTTTATATAGTTACCCTTATATCGAGTAATCGCCTGAATCCATCCTTTTGTTATAGTGTTTACATCGACACGGTACATATTAAAATAGAGCCTTGCATTTCGTCTTTCTTTGCTCACCCTTCTTTATTCAATCCTCTTGAGGTTCAATTTATTGCCACTCCCTCCGGGAATATTGATCATTACTACTGGGATTTTGGCGATGGCCGCACTTCAATGGAGCCCAACCCCATTTATATATACAGTGATACGGGAATCTTCACGGTTTGCCTCACGGTTTGGAATGGCAACTATATGTCCTATTGCCTCGATCAGAGTTGTCAAGAGGTGAAGATTCGTATTTCCAAATGCCAGGCTGATTTTAGCTGGCTGCAAGATACTATTTATCCGCTTAAATTTCGATTCATTAACCAATCTTATGGAGTTTTGAATGATTTTCTTTGGGATTTTGGAGATGGAGATACAAGCCATCAAATCAATCCTTTTCATGCCTTCCCTTCGCCAGGTGATTATCACGTGAAGCTCAGAGTAAGAAATTTTATGCATCCCGAGTTTTGTACCGATTCAAAAGAAAAAATTGTAGCCACAGGTGATCTGGAATGCATTGCTGATTTTTCATGGAAGATAGATTCACTCAAGCCTCTTGGAGTTATTTTTACTTCACTCATCTCAGGTTCACCCGATTACATCCACTGGGATTTTGGCGATGGCACTACCGACAGTACCCTCCATCCCTTCCATTTTTTCCCTGATACAGGCATTTACAGAGTCTCTCTCGTCGTAAGAAATGATTTTTATCCTGAGTACTGTGCCGATACCAATGTCCAGCAGGTCCATGTTTACCTCAAACACCATCCAAAGGCAGATTTTACCTTTGTTTTCGATAGCCTTTCTCTAACTCCAAATCTTTTCCATTTTTATGGACAAGCAACCAGTTATCAACTCCAATCGTGGTTATGGACTTTCGGAGATGGCACTTCCTCCAATTTGCAGAATCCAGTTCATATTTTTCCACAGGTTCAAACTTTTAATGTATGTCTGAAGATTACAGATTTCCTTCCACCAAAATATTATCTGACTGATAAATGTTGCAAAACGATTAGTACACATGAGTATTTCAACCTTGGTGGTTCGGTGTATGATGGGAATTTGCCTATCAATAATCCTCAACCTAAAGGCGATACCGCTCTGGTTACCCTATACAAGATCTATCCGGGGCAAATGATAATCCCATGGCGTAGTGGTACTTTCCATAATTTAGGATATTATTGGTTTACTTCGCTTCTGGAAGGAGAGTATCTCATTAAGGCTCAACTAACTCCTAAGTCGGTTCAGGCAAATAAGTTTTTCCCTACATGGGCGCCGCAAACTCTCTTATGGCAATCGTCCAACCCCGTTTTATTGAACGAAAACATCTTCAATGCAAATGTGCATCTTGTCCAACGGCCATACTTCGAGCAAGGTCCAGGTTCGGTCTATGGTATGGTAATTGTGACGTCCGATCCTTTACTTCCCACAGGGAATCCTGCTTCAAACATTTGCGTTTTTCTGCTCGATGACAATCATCAATTCTTAGATTTTACCCTGTCAGATTCTCTCGGACGATTTCATTTCGATAAACTGCCGTGGGGAACCTATGTCTTCATCCCTGATGCTACCGGAATGTCATATACCACTGACACGGCCATTGTGAATGCTCAGAAACCTCAAGTAGATGATATATTGTTGAAGATGTGGAATACGGATGGAATGTCTGCTCCTCCTATCGAAGACACTCCTTTGTTGAGTATCTGGCCCAATCCTGCTTCGGATGGTATAAAGTTGAAAATTCGACTAACTAAACCGTGTGGAGTGAATATCGAACTTATTTCTGCTACTGGTCAAATATTGAATTCACATTTTTGGCATGCTTCTCCTTCCAGTAATGAATTCTATTTGAATTTGCAGGGTTTCTCTCAAGGAATATATCTGTTAAGGGTGATAACTCCCTTACAAAGTCATACTTACAAAATTCTAAAAAGATAGGATTCCCTCCCGATAAATCCCATGATAACAAAAACGAGAAAAAATATTTTTTTAAAAAATTCTTCACAATTATAAATTTATAAATTCGAAGAAAAATTATCCTATGGCTATTTTAGGTATCGATGTGGGAGGCAGTGGCATTAAGGGAGCCTTAGTAGAAAATGGACAAGTTATAACCGAGCGATTACGCATTCCTACCCCTCAGCCTTCTACTCCCGAAGCCATTGCCGTAACTTTGAACGAAATAATGAAAGCCTTCAACTACAAAGGAGCAATAGGCTGCGGGTTTCCCGCTTTGATCCTGGATGGAGTGATAAAAACTGCTGCAAATATTCATAAAAGCTGGATTGATGTTCCAGCCGAAAAATTGTTTACCAAAACGACAGGACAACCGGTTTTCCTAATCAATGATGCAGATGCCGCCGGACTTGCAGAAATAAATTATGGAGCAGGTAAAGACAAAATGGGAACCATATTTGTCATAACCATTGGTACCGGCTTGGGAAGTGCTATTTTCATCAATGGACAATTAGTGCCCAATACTGAACTTGGTCATTTGAAAATGTATGGTAAGAGTGCCGAGAAATATTGCAGTGATGCCGTCAGAACCAAGAAAAACCTAAGCTGGAAACAGTGGGCAATGCGTTTTAATGAATATCTGGCTTATATAGAATTTTTATTCTCGCCACAACTCATTATTCTGGGTGGAGGAGCAAGTAAAAAATTCGATCAGTTTGCTCCTTACCTGAAATCGCGAACCGAAATAGTTCCTGCTGAACTGAAAAATCATGCAGGCATTATTGGGGCAGCTGTTTGGGCTCATTCCAAATCTCAATCACAAACAATTTCTCTGATACACCAAGACAATCTGTTGTAATTTTGCAGCGGTTCTAAAGTTGTTCGTTTGCGCATACCCGAAGTCGTCGATCTTTATCTGAATCATCCAGGTGTGGAGGCAATTTGTAGCCATCTTAAAGATTCAGACCTCCCCCGCATCCATCTTAGCGGAGCGAAAGGATCATCCCTTTCCCTTATTACGGCAGCAATTTTCAAACTAACTTTTCAAATCCATTTACTCATTGCCGAAGATAAAGAAAGAGCAGCTTATTTATTGAATGATATTGAAAATCTCCTTGGTGACAGAGACAAACCATTCGAAAAACGCAGAGTATTGTTCTTCCCGACTTCATGGCGAAAACCCTACGAGATTGAACAAACCGACAATGCCAATGTGCTCGCCAGAGCCGAAGCCCTTAATAAAATCATGACATGGGGTCGGAATCTGATCATAGTTTCTTATCCCGAAGCTCTGGCCGAAAAGGTGGTTACAAAAAAAAGCCTGAAGAAGAATACATTCACCATCCATGCAGGCGAAGCAGTCTCACTCGACTTCTTTACCGATATGCTTATTGAATATGGCTTCGAACGTGTCGATTTTGTGGTTGAACCCGGACAGTTCGCTACCAGAGGAGGAATAGTAGATGTTTTCACATTCAGCCACGAATATCCTTGCAGGATTGAGTTCGATGGGGATATTACGGAATCCATCCGAACTTTCGATCCTGCTTCCCAGCTTTCTATTCAGAAAATTTCCCGCATAGACTTGCTCCCTAATACCGAGGAGTTAATGCTTTCAGAAAAAAGAGAAAACCTGCTCGAATATATTCCTCAAAATGCCATGATATGGATCGAAAATCTCGAGTTTACTTCTGATATCATCGAAAGGGAATTCAATAAGGTTAGTGAGATCTATATCTCTTTGAAAGGACCCCTTGCCCACAGAGCGCCCGAAGATTTATATACTGTACCTGATGAATTTACCGCTTCTTTACTGAAACATCCTCTGATTTTCACTGGCTTGAATGCTTTGCCTGGTTCGAAACCCGTCGCTTTCAATACCATTTCTCAATCGAACTTCAACAAAAACTTTGAGCTATTGCTTTCTGACTTGCGCATCTATGATCAGCAAAACTATTCATTGTTTATTTTTTCCGATAACTCCCGACAATTAGAACGTATTCGGCAGATTATCGGTGATTTGAGTTATTCACAAAAACTCCCTCCGGTTATATTTCAAGGTGTAAACTATTCCTTGCACGAGGGCTTTATCGATCACCAAATTCGGGTAGTATGCTATACCGATCATCAAATTTTCGATCGTTACCATCGTTACAGACTTCGTGAAGGTTTTGCCGGTAAGGAAGCTCTCACACTGAAAGAACTGAATAATTTGAAACCTGGCGATTATGTAACTCATATCGATCACGGTATTGGTCGTTTTGATGGACTTGAAATCATCGAAAATAACGGGCACAAACAGGAGGTTATTCGCATATTCTATCAAAATAATGATATTCTTTATGTAAGTATTCATTCATTGCACCGAATTGCGAAATACACCGGAAGGGATGGCACACCTCCTACTCTGAGCCGTTTGGGCAGCAATGCATGGAATAATCTAAAGCAACGCACCAAACAAAAGGTAAAAGATATTGCTCGTGACCTTATTGTGCTTTATGCGAAACGCAAAGCCAGTGCAGGTTTCGAGTTTTCGCCCGATACTTATTTACAAAATGAATTGGAGGCTTCATTTATCTACGAAGATACACCTGACCAATACAAGGCAACTGTGGATATCAAGGTTGACATGGAAAAATCCATTCCTATGGATCGCCTAATTTGTGGTGACGTTGGTTTTGGAAAGACCGAAGTAGCTATACGTGCTTCATTTAAAGCCGTGGCCGATAGTAAACAGGTTGCAGTTTTGGTGCCTACCACCATTCTGGCTCTTCAACATTACCGTACGTTTAACGAGAGATTAAAGGATTTTCCATGCAGGGTGGAATATTTGAACCGTTTTAAATCGAACACGGAGCAAAAGAAATTACTGGCAGAACTCGAAAAAGGCAGAATAGATATCATCATTGGCACTCATCGCATTTTGAGCAAAGACGTCAAGTTTAAAGATTTGGGTCTGGTAATTATAGATGAAGAACAAAAATTTGGTGTAGCCGCTAAAGAAAAATTAAAAGCCTTACGAATAAACATCGATACTCTCACACTCACAGCTACACCTATTCCTCGTACACTCCAGTTTTCCCTATTGGGAGCCAGAGATTTATCGGTAATCAATACTCCTCCACCTAATCGCCAACCTGTTCAAACCGAAATCCGTTCGTTTAGTGAGGAAACTATTCGTGATGCTATTTATTACGAACTAAGGCGAGGAGGACAGGTATTTTTTGTTCATAATCGCATTCAAAATATTATGGAAGTTGCAGGTATGCTTTCACGATTCGTTCCCGATGCAAGAATTGCAGTTGCTCATGGACAGATGGAAGGTCACAAACTGGAAGAGATCATGCTCGACTTCATAGAAGGAGATTATGATGTCTTGGTGTCTACAACGATTATCGAATCGGGGCTGGATATTCCTAATGTGAATACGATTATTATCAATGATGCTCAGCATTTTGGCTTGAGTGAATTGCACCAGTTAAGAGGTCGTGTAGGACGCAGCAATAAGAAGGCATTTTGTTATCTATTGGCACCGCCTTTGGCTTCACTTAGCGATGACGCCCGTAGACGTCTCAGGGCTATAGAGGAATTTTCCGATTTAGGCAGTGGTTTCAATATTGCCATGCGCGATCTCGATATCCGAGGAGCAGGTAACCTTCTCGGAGCCGAACAAAGCGGGTTTATAGCCGATCTGGGTTATGAAACCTATCAAAAGATCCTCGACGAAGCCATGCAAGAACTTAGAAAAACTGAATACTCCGATCTCTTCCCATCCGAAGAATCAAATACTTATGTAAATGAATGCACCTTCGAAACCGATCTGGAAATGCGCATCCCCGTCGAATATATCGGCAATATCACCGAACGCCTCGCACTTTATAAAGAACTCGATGGAATGGAAAACGAAGACGACCTACAGGAATTTGCACTTCGTCTCGAAGACCGCTTCGGCCCACTGCCTGCTCCAGCCCTCGACCTTCTCGATAGTATTCGCCTGAGAAAAATGGGGAAAAGCCTCGGCATGGAAAAAATCGTTCTCAAAAATGGACAAATGGTTTGTTATTTCATTACCGACCCCAATTCGCCATTTTATAAATCGAACGACTTTACCCATGTGCTTCAGTACATTCAAACTCACCAACGAATTTGTCAATTGAAAGAAAATAAGAATAAACTCCTCCTCACCATTCATCATGTAGATATGGTTCAAAAAGCCATACAGATTCTCTCTGAATTTCATGAAAAAGAAAAAAATGAAATTAGAGAGGCATTGAAATAGATCATCATAAGATGCATGTTATTTCGAAAAATAAATTGTTAGCGGTAAAAGCTAAAAATATTTTATTTATGGAGGAAAGATTTTTCAAGATCAGAAAAATATGATTTCACAAAGTTAGATAGAAAAAACGCCCTATGTTTCTCAATGTAAAAAAATATTAATTAATAGACGTACACTGAGTTTCATAAAGAGAAAGTCTCGTGGCTCTTTGTGAATGATTTTAACCCCTAAAATCCCAATTTATACGTAATTAAATAAAGGAAGATTGCTGTATATGTTTGTATACGACCATCTTATTATAATTTTGCAATTGTGTATTTAGGTAATTTTTAGCATTTTACCTTTAAAATTTCAGAACTCATGATTTGGTGTTAATCAGGAGTTCTGAATTTATAAAACCAAACTCACTATTTTTGATAAACATTCTATACATTGAATCAGTGCCTTAATATCAAGATAAGGGATAGATTGGATCATATAGCATGATGTGACATTCTTCAAATCTTGAATATATTAAAAGTTTGGTTTTTCTTCTTTGGTGTTTTTACAAAATGCTTTAATTTAGCCATGTTTTATGAATAAACATTGCAAAACAACTTAACACTGCAAACAGAGAGTAAATGAAAACAAAGAAATGGATTATTCTTCTTTCCCTGTTATTCATGGGGATCATCAGGGTATATTCGCAAGATATCGAATATGCACGGTTTATAGTAAAAACCTTGACTTCGTCAGAATACAAAGGACGAGGGTACATAGGCAAAGGCGATAAAAAAGCAGCGGAATTCATTGTAGGACAGTTCGAAAAATATAGGCTGCAACCTTTCGGGAAAGATTACTTACAGAAATACTCCTTCAGCATCAATACCTTTCCCGAGAAAATGGAGGTGGTGGTAGATGATCGCAAATTAATGTCAGGGAAGGATTATGTGATATCATTGGCATCTAAGGGAGTAAAAGCCTCTTACGAATTAGAATGGCTTATCGACGACAGCATTCCTGAAAGTAGTCGCTGGAAGGAATTATGTAGTATAGATTTAACACATAAACTCGTTGTTACTGATGAATTTCATAAAAATCTTGTTGAGGTTAATTTATTGGGCGCAGCTGGATATGTATTCCTCAAAGACAGCAATGAAATTATCTCATGGAAGGTTTCTAATGGTAGAATTTTGAAAAATTTTTTAGTGATGGATATTCAGAAAGAGAAGTTAGGGAAAACAACTCAGAGAATATCCGTTGAATTCAAGAATAAATATGAAGAGAATTATCAAACTCAGAATGTGATAGGAATGATAAGAGGATTAGGGAGTCCAGATACTTTTCTAGTGATTTCGGCCCATTATGATCATTTAGGGATGATGGGCGAAAAGACCATGTATCCGGGGGCCAATGACAATGCGAGTGGTGTAGGTATGATGCTCGATTTGGCCCGACATTTCAGTTTGCCTGGCAATGAACCATACTATTCTCTTGTATTTATTGCCTTCAGTGGAGAAGAAGCTGGATTGATGGGCTCAAATTATTATGCGGAGCATCCTTTATTCCCATTAGCACAAATCAAATTCCTCATCAATCTCGACATGGTAGGCAGTGGAAGCGAAGGCATTGGAGTAGTTAATGGCCAGCATTTGAAGAAAGCAGGCCTGTTGCTTCAACAATTAAACGATAAGGGTAAATATTTATCAGAGGTGGCTCTGAGGGGAGAATCGAAAAACAGTGACCATTTCCCTTTTTATAACAAAGGGGTTTCTTGTTTCTTTATTTATACTATGGGGAAAGAGTGGCCTTATTATCATACTCCTGAGGATACCTGTTGCCCATCTTTCACTGCTTACATAGGATTGTTCGATCTTTTGAATGAATTTATCGTTAAGGTTAGGTTTCTTTAATAAAGGTTGTCTATGCAAATAGATCATTTACTTTATATTAGATATCCAAAAGGGCATCTACCAAAATTCAAAGTCTAAAAAGTTTCGATGGTCAAGGTTACTCTTATGGTTAGAGATTTGACATAAAGTTTGCCTTGCTTCGGTTTAAGGCGCAGACAGAAGGCTATATATGAAAAAAATGAAGGGGTAAAGGGTTTTTCCTGATAATAAAAAAGCCCGGTTTTAAAACCAGGCTAATAAAAGGGAAGCACAAATGGGAAATTAATATTCCCACAAATCTTGTTCAAACTGCAGTATCTCACTTTTTATTCTTTCCGATTCTAAGAGAGCATCTAATCCAGAGGCATAATCGGATATCATTCTATCGTAAACGTTTTCTTCTTTATAGATATAGCTTGCGAATTTTCGTTTTGTGAATATATCGTCGTAGGTACGCCATTCTGCGTCATTCTTTGGATTATAGGCCTCATTGTTTACCAACCAGAAACGAGCTTCAGGGTAATAAATCCAGAAAGTAGGAGAAGGGTCTTCGAGGTATTGTTTTTGACCGTTGCTCATAATGAAACGGTAATAAACCGGGCAGATTGCATGAATACGCACATCGAGCTGGCTTCGTCTTTTATCGAAGAACCAGTCTTCTATAATGAAGTATTTTACCACATCCTCGGCTTTCAGTTCATAGACTTTTTCCTGTGTGGTTTCATTTCCCAATGAATCTATATAGGTATCGCGGTATTCGAAACTAAGGCGTCTTTTGACGTCATCCACAGTTGTATAGCGTTCGGCTAAATCTTCGTCGGTATATGCAGTCAAGTAATTCGAGCCATAAGGATTTTCCTGTTGAGGAGTAATAACGGCTTCGAACAGTACAGAAGCCAGTGATTTTCGATCACGAACGGGACGAAGGGGATAATATAGGGGTAAATTTTGTTTTTCCCTTAAATCGATGACTCTCCAAATCCGTTTAGCCCATATCACGTCGGCTTCACGCACAGGTGCATAAGGCACAGGCCTTTTTCGATTGGGTGTATGTATCTTGGGCCAGGGCCTTTCCATAGGCTTCACTTTAGGAGGCTCAATTACTTGAGCTTCGCTTCCCCAACAATATAATGAAAGACCTAAAATAACAACAGCAATTTTGCGATACATTTTCAACATTATATTTTAAATTGTTTTCAAGTTTACGGCCGTACTCAGTGGCCTATCCTTACCATCGGGTCCTCTCACTGAAATGTTACTGATGATAACCTGCTGGTTACTGCCTAATTTTCTCAACATGCTTTTAGCTTCATCATTCATTATATTTCCTTTTACTGTTACACTTTGAGTAAGTCCACCAATGCTGGCGAGGACTTCGAATCGTGTTACGACAAATCGTACATCATCGAAAAGGAAACCTTTGAGGACGGCGTCTACTTTAGCATTTTGCAAATCAGCCAGTGCTATGGATTGTCCGGCAGTTTTCCCTCCCACAACGATGGTAGGATCGGGTACGGGGAGAAGACGCAATGTGCGTTCACCCATTAAGCGAGAAGTATTTTCGATATTCGCATAAACCTGCATTTTTAAACTACCTGGGCTAGTAGGTCTAATTTCGAATTTACCGGCTGAAAGGCGTTTAACTTCAGCAGGTCCAGAAATTTTAATATCGAGGTTATCGGGTGGGATTCCTGGTACAGAGACTGTTATAGGATTATCTAAACCGATATAAAGAACCGACATTTTATCGAGGGAGATAACAGCCACAGGCTCTTGAACTACAAATTCATCGGCAAATTCATATTGCTCTTCCACTCCTAAAGGATTCAAGATGGTAATCACTCCAGCAAATTTTTTAGGGCCATAATCCATTCCGGCAGTGCTGATTTTTAAGTGGGCCATGCCCAATTCACCGGAAGTAACATTTGAAGCTCCACTTGCGTAAGAAGGCAACCATTTGTCTATTCCGAGACGGTAAATTATATTAGGGGTAGAAGTAGTATCATAAGCTGCAACTAATACTTCGGCCTGGTATTCTTCTCCTTTAAAAAGGTATTTCCGATTGGGGATAACTTTTGCAGCTATTTTATTGAATTTAAAATCAGTGGCTCCTATATAGCTCGACAAAAGAGAAACCACATCGAATTCGGCATTGCGTACCTCGGCTATATACTTGTTAAGGATTACAAGGTCGGCAGAAAGAATGGTATGGTAAAAGTAATGTTTTTCCCAGGTTTGTACTGCACCATATTCATCTCGAAATTTTCCTTCCGTAATCAAACCTAATTGAAGTTTTGGATGGTCTTCGTCTTTTACCAGTTGAGTCATTTTTTCCTTATAATCCTTAAAAACTCTTTTCAAATCTTCGGCTTTCCCTTTCGAAACATCGGTTCCAAGAAAGAATCTTGTAGGATCGTCAAAATTATCTTTGGCCTTGATACGGATAAGAGGAGTGGTATCGGCCTGTTCTAAAGTCTTTATACTACGGTCGGAGAAAACGATTAATTCGTTTTTCATGTGATTCAGATAATTTACTAAGCTATCCGACAATTTTTTTGCAATCAATGCCTTATCGTACCATTCTTTGGCCGAAGCTCCTCCAATTGTTGCTTGACTTTCGAATTTCGAATATGTTTCTCTTAGTTTTTTATCGAAGCTATTGTTGGTTTGTTCCATGCTTTCATTCACGGTTACAAACGCCTGTATGATGTCTTTCGAAACGTTTAAGGCTAACATAGCAGTGAGTACCAAATACATCATTGCTATCATCTTTTGCCGTGGGGTTTCTTTGTAACCAGCCATTAGAAATAGGTTTTAGTGAATAACAATTATTATATAGGGTTAGGAACAGCTTAAACTTTAATAGTCATTGCTGAAAGCATATTGCCGTAAATACGGGTAAGGTCAGCCATTTTCTCGGCTAGGTTTTTGGCTTCTTTTTGATAATTTTCTGTATGAGCTATAGCGGCATTGATTCTGTCGAGCAATTCCTTGTATGCTTGTGAAACCTCCTCAGTCTTCTGGGTTTGCAGATTAGAACCATTGATCTGAGATTCAAGGGCTTTGCTCAAGGCAGAAAGATTTTGTGTAAATTGGCCCGTGGCTTCGGTTGAACCCATCAACTTGCTAATAAGTTCGTTTATAGTTTGAATGCTCGTAGAAGTCACACTGGCGTTTTCATGGGCAGCTTTCATTTGAAGTTCATAGGCTGCATTAAGGCTTGTCAATTTTGTATTGATTTCTGAAAGCTTTTCTTTGAAAACCGAGGCATTTTCACCTACATCAATAGCATCGGCAGCATTTTTAAGAGTTTGAGCCGTTTCGTTATACTTTTCAACAAGATTAGCAGCCGATTGTGAAGCTGAGTGAATATTCTGATTTAGTGCCGATCTAATGTTGCTTTCTTCATTCAATTTATTGGCAATTTCACCATAAGCCTTACTGGCTAAACCAGAATTTTGAGTCATTCCTCCTAGATTAGTCACATGTTCTTGAGTCAATTCCGATTCTTTATCAAGAACTTCGGCTGTCTTTTTATAGCTTTGGCTCAATGCCTGAGCATTTTGGTTCACATGATCTATTGTATTTACCAGATTTGTGGATTTGACTGCTACTTCGGAAATGTTGTTCAATTCTTTCAGTGTTGTATTCAAATTATTCAAGCCTTGGCCGAGGCTTGCTATTACATCTGTTTGAATATTCGCCTCCTTTAGCATTTTATCGAGTTCGCCCGTAAGGCTTGCCTCTTCTTCTTTTTTTTCCTTAATGAGTCCTTTTTGTTTCATCATTTCAATTTCTTCTTCAGTATGATAAAGCCCTGCGAGTTCTGGATGCACGAGGCTCCAATCGGGGTCGATATAAGGAGGTTCGAAGGCTGAGAAGAAGAAAATAATTGATTCGGTGATTAAACCAACAAAAAGCATCACATCGGCCCCACGAATATGGGTAATTTTGAAGAGTGCTCCAATAATGACAACGGAAGCTCCTATTCCATAGAGCCTTGCCATGAAAACTTTGTACTTCTTGCTTTTTACGAGATCGAACAGATTCATGATTTTTATTGTTTTGTTTTATGGGGTTAATTTGGATTTTCTCTAATTAGTTATAAATTTCGGATGATTTGGAGGGGTTGTCATCTTTATTGCGACCCAGATAAGATTGGACACAGCGGAAGCCAATATAAGACTTTGCAGAGTCCTGGTATTCGAAAGTCCGTGTAGATACCTGAAGGAAGTAACCTATGTCTTTCCATGAACCGCCTCTTACTACTTTGCGTTTCATCACGGCAGGATCATCGTAGTTGGCATGATAGGTATAAGATGAGTTAAGATCCCAGGTAAAATTATAGGAAGATTCGTCGAATGCGCTATTTGTCCATTCGGCTACGTTTCCGGCCATATCGTATAGGCCAAAGTCGTTAGGTGGGTAATGAGCCACGATAACAGTTTGTAAGCCACCGTCGGCCACATAATTTCCTCTATTAGGCTTAAAGTTGGCTAAAAAACAGCCTTTTTGGTTGCGTAAATATGGGCCTCCCCATGGATAAGGGTTGAGTTCGTTGCCTCCACGGGCAGCCCATTCCCATTCGCTTTCGGTAGGCAATCTGAAATCGTTTACCAATGCTTCCCTTTTACGGGTCGAAAGATAGCTATTCATATATTCGGTTCTCCATACGCAGAATGCCTCGGCTTGTTTCCAGTTAACACCAACTACGGGGTAATGATCGTAAGCGGGATGCCAAAAATAAGTCTTGGCCATGGGTTCATTATAGGCATAAGTAAAATCGCTTATCCAGACCAAAGTATCCGGATAAACGGGGACAACTTCTTCTTTTACAAAGGCTCTTCTGTTTCCTTCAGCCACTATATTCTGCGGATAGGTTCCTCCTTCATCAGTAATTTTCCCTTGCTGGTCGCGATTGAAAATATAGCGATTTTCGGGCCTGGCAGATTTGGGGAGATCGACCCAATAATAACGGTAAAAGAGCTTTCGGGTATCAATTTCCTTACGACGAAAGAAGCGTTCTTCTTCGGGCAAGTACATCTCATCGAGCGGATTGGGCTCTCCTTGTTTGAGGCGTTTCCCTTCCCAGTCGATCTTCTGTTTCCAATTAATTTTGTAATAGGTTTGAGTGGTACCATATTGAATGGGTTGTCCCTGTTTGTCGGAAACAAAGTGTTCGCCATAATCCGAACCGGCATTCCCTAAGATAGTATGAGCTAATGAATCTCGTACCCAATAAACAAACTGCCGGTATTCATTGTTGGTAATTTCGGTTTCGTCCATATAGAATGCGGCTACCGAGATGGTTTTTGGATGATGAACATTTGCATAGGGCACATCCTGATCGCCCGTACCCATGGTAAAACTGCCTAAAGGAATGAATGTCATACCGTAAGGGTCGGGTTGATAAAACTTCGGCCTGTCGGGAACACCGGTCAATTCCCCGCTGCCTGTATTGCGGCAGCTAGCCAAAGCAATGATTGCAACAACTAAATACAGCAGTTTTTTCATTTTTATCAACGGTTATAATCGATTAAAACTTAATTTTTCAAATCAAAAATTCTGATGGCACAAAAATAAAAAAAACTCATAAGTATCTTGTATTTCTATAACTGCGAGGATTTTTACCGAGCTGCAGTTTGAAACGGTAATTCAGAAAAATTTCATGACTGCCAGAACTTCCCGCACTTCCAAGACGAGAAGTAGTTAAATCGTAGGAGTAGCCAAAAATAAGACTTTTGTAACTCAACCCTAATAAAAATGCAATAGCATCCTGCAATCGGTAGCTGATTCCACCACAGAATCTCTCATTGTAAAGGGCAGATAGATTTACGTCAAACTGTGTAGAAACGAAGTCGGTTTTTATGAAGAGACTGGGTTGAAGTTTGATTAAAGGATTATTGGGTAAAGTATAAATATATCCCCCATGAGCATAGTAATGGCGTTTCAGGTTGTAGTTCGTTGCATCGACGCCGATGCTCGAGCTTGTTTGAATAAGCTGTGAAGTAGAAATGCCTAAGAAGTATTTGTTTTTCACTTCGTAATAAGCCCCCAGGCCAACATCCATCATCATTGTACTTTCCTCAGCACTGCCCAACACAGGATCGCCACTCTGGGTAGGTTTGAGTTTGCCGAAATCTATAGATTTATTTAAAAAACCAATCACCGGCCCAAATGCCAGGTCTCCATTTCCGGCAACAGTTCTATATGCATAATTCAAACGCACACCTACATTATTTTCAAAGCCAAGCTGATCGGAAGTGATAGAGATTCCAAGACCTCCGTGAACCAAACTTACGGGCATATCTGCCGTGAGAAGATAAGTTTGGGGTGCCACCTTTTCACCATCCATATCTTTGAACCCAACCCATTGCTGACGCATCAAACCTGTTACAGAAATATCGCCAGAACTTCCTGCATAAGCAGGATTAATGGCCATCCGCGTAAACACATTATGGGTAAACTGAGGCTCTTGCTGGGCTAATGTTTTACCCCCACTAAAAACCAGTAAGAGTGCAATATTCACCCATGTTGTGCTTTTCATTAGATTCATTTCCGCATCCCCACTGAAATCGGGCATAAAATAACACATAAAATTTCGACTATACAATAAATCTTCTAAAATTTCATCCCTTTCTCCGATAACAACTTTCCCGATCGATTCTTCATTATCAAGTTATTATACATTTCATTCCGTTCGATCAAAAAGGTAAAATCGTTCAACTGAGGTTTGAAAACTTCGGTACACCACAATTAACTACAAATATAGTCTATTTATTGTAAACCAAACTAATTTTTAGCCCCTTGAAGGAAAAATTTTTGATATTTTTATCGAAGGGCTCATACAAACATTGAACAAATACGTACTATTTCGGAGTTCGAAAGATATGTTCTCTTTAGTTTAGGTTTTGTAATTTTGCAAAATATTCAATATTTCAAAGATTTAGATACTTTTTATGCAAAAAAGAAGGGCAATCGCCAAGGAAATCATTGTTAGTTATGGCCTTATTGTGATCGGAGCCTTTATCATGGCGGCCGGTTTCGTTCTATTTATCAATCCTTACAAGATAGTTCCGGGAGGAGTATATGGGATTGGTATTGTGGTGCATTATATTACCAAAGGATTGATTCCATTCTGGCCCGAAGGGATTCCCATTGGGCTAGTTGGATTAAGTCTAGATATACCTCTTATTCTTTTAGGAATGCATTTGCTCGGAACAAAATTTGGTACGAAAACCATTCTGGGCTCTTTTTTGATGTCGTCATTTATGATGGTTTTGACTTATTTTATAGGAGAACACGACCCTTTAGGCTTGCAGGAAGATATTCTGTTGAGCTGTATTTTTGGAGGACTCACTATAGGATTAGGCTTAGGATTGATTTTCAGGTCGAGAGCGACTTCAGGAGGATCGGATATTATTGCCATGATTCTTTCAAAATATTCAAAACTTCCTGTAGGACAATTGCTTATATTGGTTGACTCTACCATTGTCCTGATAGGTTTGGCAACTTTTAAGGATTGGCGTATTCCATTATATTCTTGGATAGTAATTTATATCACTGGTAAAGTGATTGACCTGGTTGTGGAAGGGGTAAATTTCGAGAAATCGGTATTCATTATTTCCGATCACCCCGAAGCCATCCGGCAAAAGATTATTTATGACCTGAGAAGAGGGGGTACTTTTATTGAAGGCGAGGGAATGTACAATGGCAAACCCCGTAGAATTATCCATACAGTTATGTCGAGACGTGAGGTTTCGCTTTTACTCGATCATGTTCGGAGAATCGACCCTGATGCCTTTATTACCGTAACTGATGCCAGTGAGATCCTGGGTGAAGGATTCAAATCTTTAAACGAATAGAACAATTATAATTCCCAAATTTCTATGGCCTTTATATCTGTCGAAACATTTCCCAGCAAACGATGGTTCGCGGCTTATGGCAAGATCCTTTTAGGGTCGTTGCTTGTGGCGTTTGGATATGTTTTGTTCATCACTCCTTATAAAATCGTGCCCGGGGGTGTCTATGGAATAAGTATTATCATTCACTATTTATTGGGCACTCCTGTGGGTTTAACTGCTCTGGCTTTTAATATCCCCATTACTCTCCTTGCCACGAAAGTTTTAGGCCCCAGATATGGAGCAAAAACAGTTACCGGATTCATTCTGACTTCTCTGTTTATTGATGGATTAACTTATTTTCTTGGTAATGATCCTCTGAAAATTAGCGACGAAATGCTTATGTCGTCGTTATATGGCGGATTGTTGATAGGAACTGGGGTTGGTTTGATATTCAGAGCCAGAGCTTCGTGTGGAGGCACTGACGTGATTGCTATGATGATTTCGAAATTCATTCATCAGCCCGTGGGGCAAATTATGATCTATGTGGATTCTTTGATTGTACTGGGAGGTTTTATTGCTTTCAAAGATTGGAAGATTCCACTGTATTCTCTGGTAACTATTTTCATGGTGGGCAGGATGGTGGATGTCGTGATGGAAGGATTGAATTACAACAAATGTTTGCTGATTGTATCGGACAAGCAAAAAGAAATTTCGCAAAGAATCATTCATGATTTAAAAAGGGGCGGAACTATTTTCCAATCGAAGGGAATCTATACGGGTAAGGAACACTTTTTAATATTCACAGTGATGAGCCGAAGTGAAATGATCAAATTAAAGTCGTTTATTCGTCAAATCGACCCTAAGGCTTTTATTACCGTGATGGATACAAGCGAAATTTTAGGCAAGGGATTCCGTCCTCTTAACGAGAATATAGATTAATGATACTTTTTCAGGCCTTTAGGCTTTTGTTGATTTAAAAAATGATTCGATGCTAGGATGATTCTCCGAATATATAAGATTAAGATCAAGACATAGCATGGCAATCCGACTCGATTCCAATGGAAACTATGTTCTTTGCATGTGTTGACTTCATTCTGAAATTTTTCGACTTGGCAGTTCTTAAAATAATCATGGAGGAATGCCGTTTCTTGATTTATTCTATATAGATTACTCATTCTATCGATGTGTTTCCGAATAGTGAATGTCAATAATTTTATAGTTTTGCCATATAATATCATTTATTTATGAAAACTATCCGTAAGATACTGTGTTTTTCGGTTTTATTATTGATAGGTTCAAGCATTTATGCTCAGGATAATGAACCGGGAGGCTTTCGAAAATTTTCGATTGGTTTTGATTTCTTTACCGATTTTTGGCAAAATCCGCCTTCAGTGCTTAATGCAAAATGGTACAACCGTGGTTCCAATGTTAACATCCTCATCAATAACAAGATGGGTGAAAGCCGCTTTGATTTTTCTTATGGAGTGAGCTTTGGATCGCATAATTTATATACGGATGCATGGATTAAAGATGTGAACCAAAAGAGTGTATTTGAAAAGATTCCCGATACTCTCGATCATAAAAAATACAAGATTACACTTGCTTATTGCGACTTCCCTCTCGAGTTTAAATACAGGGCTAAAAATAAATGGCGTTATTATGCCGGCATCAAGCTGGGTTTTTTAATCAACCATCATTCGAAATACATTGGCCTCGATCCCGAAACGTATGCCTACAATGTGAAAATTAAAAGGGATGATGTACGTTATGTAAATTTCTGGAGATATGTTGTTTATGCCCGTGTCGGGTATAAATGGTTCAATGTATTTGGACAATATTCCTTGAATCATACCTTCAAAGATGGGCAAGGCCCTGATATGTATCCAATATCGGTGGGAATAAGCCTTATGCCATTTTAAAAAGCGAAGAAAAAACATCAGGTAAGTACTTTAGACAGGCTAAAGCAATAACAAAACCATTTATCCATCCCAGAATTACTTGCATGAAAGTATGTGCCTTGAGCCGCCAGCGAGCCCATCCTAAAAGGATGCCTATAAGCAATAAAATTAGAACTATCCGGGGAAAAATATCATGTCGATGCCACGAAAAAAATATTATTATTGAGGATAATCCACCCAAACTGGTCATGTGAATACTGATTTTCCAAAATTTATTGACTGCCCAATCTATAAGGATACTGACGATTAAAATCAGAGGTAATGTCAGAAGAAGAGGATTTGGAGCTATAAAAAAGTACAAGACATTGAGGATGAAAGCAGAAGCAGCGGCGAATAAGAGAGGCCCCTCACGGTCCATTCTCTTCTTGAGATAAATTGACGATATCTTTCCTTTTTGTCGAAGAAATAAAACAAAGATACCGGGCAATATCATGGTAAAAATGATCCATGGAGTGAAAACCTGAAAAGCTGAAAATTCATGGAGTCGAAATTGTGTAGCCGATTCATTAAAATAGAGCAAAAGAATGCTATAGAGGGGAACTATAAGAGGATGAAGTGCTACAGAGAGGGATTGGGCAATAACTGTGTCAATGCCTTTCCAGTAGTCTTTCATGAATTTATAGTTTTTTTCTCAGCCTTGCCACCGGGATTCCCAATTGTTCACGATATTTGGCTACTGTGCGCCGGGCAATGATATATCCCTTTTCTTTCAAGCGATCCATCAATTCCTCGTCGGTAAGAGGCTTCTGTGGCTCTTCCGATTCGATAAGATCTTTGAGGATTTTTTTGATTTCACGTGTCGAAACTTCTTCGCCTTCAGCATTTTGCATTGATTCTGAGAAAAATGATTTAAGGAGAAAGGTTCCGAAAGGAGTTTGCACATATTTACTACTGGCTACTCGCGAAACAGTCGAGATATCCAGGCCTACCTTTTCGGCAATATCTTTCAGAATCATGGGTTTTAATTTCGTTTCATCGCCTGTAAGGAAATATTCTTTTTGGTGATCCATAATGGCCTTCATGGTAATATAGAGAGTATTTTGCCGTTGTTTCAAGGCATCGATAAACCAGCGTGCCGAATCTATCTTTTGTTTCACGAATAACAGAGCTTCGCGGTCTTGCTGTGTTTTTTTTGATTTTGTATCGGAAAACGACTCGAGCATCTTATAATATGCTTTATTAACCCTTAATTCGGGCATATTCTTCGAATTGAGTACAAGTTCAAGGTCTCCATCATTGTTATAAATGATAAAATCAGGAACTACATATTGTTGGGCAGTGAAACTATCGCCAAAGATGTTTCCAGGTTTGGGGTTCAGTTTCAAGATTTCATCGATGGCCTGTTTCAGCTCAAGTTCAGTCAGGTGAGTTTTTTTCAAAATCTTATCATAGTGTCTTTTGCTGAATTCATCGAAATATCGTTCGAGAAGAGTAGTTGCATTTTTCACTGATTCTGACTGAGGTTTTCGGCGAAGTTGAATTAAGAGGCATTCTTTAAGCGAACGTGCGCCTATGCCAGGAGGATCGAGTTCGTGAATGATTTCCAGAGTGTTTTCGAGTTCTCTTACATTGGTTTGAATATTTTGCAGGAAAGCCAGATCGTCAACCAGAGATTCGAGATCGCGATTCAAATAGCCCGAATCGTCGAGATTGCCGATTAGATGGCTGGCAATTTGATAGGTGCGTTCAGAAATATTTTTGAGGCTAAGTTGCTGAAGCAGATTTTCTTGAAACGTAGTGGAAGATACTAGAGGCATTTCATGCTGCTCATCATCGGGGCTGGTGTTATTTACCTGATAACGGTATGAGTCGAGGTCATCCTCGCTCATGTAATCTTCCATATCGAATTCATCACCCTGGTCAACAATGGGTTCATCGCTTTCGGCTTCTGCGCTTTCAGAAACTTCGTCGGCATTCAGGTTATCCGCATCGAAATCGTTGTTTTCTTCTTGATCATAAACCTCTTCATTGTCAACTTCTTCCAATGCCGGATTTTCTTCAAGTTCCTGCTTAATTCTTTGCTCGAGCGCCAAAGTAGGAACCTGCAGCAATTTCATCAGTAAAATTTGCTGAGGCGAAAGCTTCTGTAAGAGTTTCTGTTGTAATTTCTGATGAAGCATAATTGATTATGGCGCTTATTTATACTTTTCGAATTGAAATTTGTTTATATCATTTCGAGTGGGTCGATTCACTTGATTTGAAGCATCAACAAAATTAATCATTTTTTATTTATGGGATTGCCATACAGGAAATAAATTAGAAAACCCCAGAAATAAAAGGGATTGCCTCTATTTGTTAGAATTCGGCATTTTGGGGTGTACGGGGGAATGGAATCACATCACGTATGTTGCTCATTCCTGTTACGAATTGCACAAGGCGTTCGAAACCAAGTCCAAATCCACTGTGGGGTACGGTTCCAAATCGTCGCGAATCGATGTACCACCAGAGTTCTTTCTCATTCATTCCGAGTTCATGAATTCTATCGAGCAGAGCCTCAAGATTTTCTTCACGCTGTGAACCTCCAATAATTTCGCCAATACGTGGGAACAGAACATCCATAGCACGCACGGTTTTGCCATCGTGGTTTTGTTTCATGTAAAAGGCTTTGATATTTTTCGGATAATCTGTAAGGATAACCGGGCGGCCGAAATGTTTCTCGACGAGGTAACGTTCGTGTTCTGCCTGTAAATCATTGCCCCAGCCTAATGGAAATTCGAATTTCAGACCCGAACTCTCGAGAATCGTCATTGCCTCGGTATAAGTTAAACGCTCGAATTTTGACTGAACCACATTTTCTAAACGGTTAATCAAATCTTCATCACACATCCGATTCAGAAATTTCAAGTCATCCATGCAATGTTCGAGGGTATAGGAAATCAAGTATTTTAGAAATTCTTCGGCGAGGTCCATATTTTCATTGATATCGTAAAAGGCCATTTCGGGTTCGATCATCCAGAATTCTGCCAAATGTCGTGGAGTGTTGGAATTTTCGGCTCTGAAGGTCGGTCCGAAGGTATAAACCTGTGACAGGGCGAGGGCTACAAGTTCTGCTTCCAATTGCCCCGAAACTGTCAGATTGGTTTCCCTGCCGAAAAAATCTTTCGAAAAATCAACACCTCCATCCGGTTTTCTTGGTGGATGATTGATATCGAGGGTAGTCACTCTGAACATTTCACCTGCGCCTTCGGCATCGGTAGCAGTAATGATGGGAGTATTTACATAAACGAATCCTTTGTCGTTGAAAAATTTATGGATGGCAAATGCGAGGGCATGACGAATACGAAGAACTGCTCCAAAAGTATTGGTGCGGGGGCGTAAATGAGCTATGGAACGTAAAAATTCCAAACTATGACCTTTTTTTTGAAGGGGATAAGATTCGGGATTAGCTTCTCCTAAGATCTCGATTTTTTCGGCCGCCAATTCTACGGGTTGGCCTTTAGCCGGCGATTCTACAAGCCTGCCTTCCACTTGTAAAGCACAACCCGTAGTAATACGCTTTATCGTTTCTTCGTCAAATTTTTCCAATTCCGCTACTATTTGAAGATGATGAATAGTAGAACCATCATTCAAAGCAATAAAGGCAATATTCTTATTTCCGCGACGAGTCCTCACCCAACCCATCACTCTTACTTTCAATCCAATCTCTTCCGATCTCAATAGATCAATAATTTTCGTTCTCTGCATATAAAGGGAATATTTTACATCTTTTTATCGAGTTTGCAAAATTAAGAGCAATTTTTGTAACGACAGAAAAGTGATCGATCCTTTCTCCCATAATAGAAATAATATCATTGCCTCAAACGCAAAGCTCAATGATCTTGCAAAAGAATCGATCTGATTGTTGAATTTTAGGGCAGAGTGCCTCCAAGTAAGTAATGATGAGCAAGGATTTCTTCCTCCTACATGTAAAAGGAATCATGTCATTTACCGACGGTTTCGAAGCCGTTTCAAAGGTTTCCCTTCAGCTTCCCCGACTTTATCAACGCCCAATTTTATAACAAACCAATAAACGACTGATAATTTCTTAATAAGAAAACCCAATAAATCTCTTGGATTTATAATGCTGGCATTTCCCGGAAGAATAAATCGCTTATTTATATATCTACTTGTTTGAAATATGGGAATGATTATTTTTGCAAAAACTTAAAGCCTTAAAAAAGATGTCGAAACAGAAAAAATTAGATATTGCTCGGCTGGAATTGGCGGCAAGCAGATTGCGTGCATTGGCTCATCCTATGCGTATCGCCATCATCGATATGTTGACGAGTACTCCTAAAATGAACGTTACCGAGATTTATGAAAAATTAGGGATAGAACAAGCCGCTGCTTCTCATCATTTGAACATCCTGAAAAACAAAGGAATATTGGTTTCGAAAAGAGATGGGAAAAAAATTTACTACTCTTTGAAGAATGATGCTCTAACCCAAATTGTCGACTGCCTAGACCGTTGCGACAGTCATTAAGTCAACTCCGAAAAGATCGTACTTCCTTTAGAGGGTTGTAGTCTTTTTGTGTTTCGAAAATGGAAATAAAAAAAGAATCTGAAAAAATAGGCTTAAGGGAAAGAATTAGGGGTATATTTTGTTGAAATATAATTTTTTCAATAACGAATAGTGAGCTTCCCTGTAAAGGAAGGAGATTATCCCCCATCTTAATTATACTCGCCGTATTTTTACGTCTGAGAAGTTCTTGCCTTATCGTACGAAGGGGCATTGTTCCCTCAAATTCTAAAGAAAAGTTCGAGGATTTATGGCTATTTTTTGATATTCTGTCATTCATAATGCCGGGGATTGGCTAATTTTGGAAACCACAATTCAATTCAGAATAAATAAAATATTGTCTTTATAATGAGTGAGTTTGTCCACTTGCATGTGCATTCCCATTATTCGCTATTAGATGGGGCTGCAAAGATTTCTGAGCTTGTAAAGAAGGCTAAAGATTTAGGCATGCCTGCCATTGCATTGACCGATCATGGGAATTTATATGGTGCCTTCGAGATGCATGAAGCAGCCTCAAATGAAGGAATAAAACCTATTCTTGGAGCTGAATTCTATATCGCTAAAAAAAGCCGTAAAGACCATGATAATAGAGGTTACCACTTGATTTTACTTGCGAAAAATTTAACAGGATACCATAATATTTGCATTTTGAGTACACTGGCATTCAAAGAGGGCATATATTACGTTCCAAGAATCGACAAGGAATTGCTCCAGGAATATCATGAGGGGATCATAGCTTCTTCGGCATGTCTGGGAGGAGAGATTGCAAAAACCATATTACAGAATGGAATTGATGAAGCCGAAAAAGTTGTTTGGGAATACAAAGAAATTTTTGGTGAAGATTTTTATCTAGAATTGATGCGTCATGGGATTCCCGAGCAGGAAACGGTCAATTCGGCTCTTGGCATACTTTCGAAAAGATGCGATGTTCCGTTGATTGCTACCAACGATGTTCATTTCATCAATAAGAGCGATTTCGAAGCGCATAAAATTCTCATCAAGCTAAATACTGATCCGAAGAATCTCGAAACCGACACAAATCTGGTATATACGGGGAATGAATATTTAAGGAGCCCGGATGAGATGGCAGAGATTTTCAAGGATTTTCCCGAAGCCATCGAAAATACGGTTAGCTTAGCCGAAAAAGTGGAAAAATACAAGTTGAAACGAAGTATCTTGCTTCCTCGTTTTCCACTTCCTGAAGAATTTACTGATGAAAATGAATATTTACGTTATTTGACTTTTGAAGGTAGCCAAAGAAAATACCCTGAAATGACTGACGAAATCAAGCAGAGGCTCGATTACGAGCTGGAAGTGATTAAAAACATGGGATTTTCGGGATATTTTCTTATCGTGCAGGATTTTATCAATGCTGCACGGCGGATGGATGTGATTGTAGGACCAGGCAGAGGCTCAGCTACAGGCTCGGCTGTAGCTTATGCCATTGGAATTACCAACATCGATCCCATTCGTTACAACCTTCTGTTCGAACGCTTTCTCAACCCCGAACGAATATCTATGCCCGATATCGATGTAGATTTCGATGATGAAGGCCGGCAAAACGTTTTAAATTACGTAGCAGAGAAATACGGAGAAGACCATGTAGCACAAATTATTACTTTTGGAAGTATGGCAGCAAAATCGGCTATCAGAGACGTTGCAAGGGTAATAGGGCTGCCTCTTTCTGAAGCTGACCGACTGGCAAAACTGATACCCGACAGGTTGGGCATTAAATTGCAGGAAGCCATAGAGGAAGTTCCTGAACTCGAACAGGCGGCGAAAGGATCTGATGAAAAGATTCAAAAGGTAATTGAATACGCCAGAATCTTAGAAGGCTCGGTAAGGCAAACTGGAACCCACGCCTGCGGTGTAATCATAGGCCCCGATGATTTGAAGAAATACATACCCATGGCTACCCAAAAGGACAGCCAATTACTGGTTACCCAGTTCGAAGGTAAATCAATGGAATCAGTGGGAATGTTGAAAATGGATTTCTTAGGACTGAAGACCTTGAGCATTATTCGAGAAGCATTACACAACATCAAGCTCAATCGCTCTATTACTATTGACATCGACAACATTCCGCTCGATGATCCCTTGACATTTCAACTTTACCAAAAAGGCGATACCATAGGCACATTTCAATTCGAATCGGAAGGAATGCGCATGTACCTGAGGGAACTGAAACCCGAGCATATCGAAGACTTGATTGCCATGAACGCTTTATATCGTCCCGGCCCCATGCAATATATCCCCATGTATATCAATCGAAAAAAAGGACGCGAAAAGGTTACCTATCCTCATGACATGCTTCGCAACATTCTGGAAGACACTCAGGGAATTATGATTTATCAGGAACAGATTATGCAGGTAGCACAAAAAATGGGAGGTTTTACTCTCGGAAGCGCCGATATTCTTCGCAGAGCGATGGGGAAAAAGGACCCGGTTGTAATGGCACAACAAAAGGAAATCTTCATTCAAGGTGCGTTAAATAAAGGAGTTACTGTCGAAACAGCTTCCGAAGTCTTTGAAACTATGCTCAAGTTTGCCCAATATGGCTTCAACCGATCACACTCTACTGCCTATTCTATTCTGGCATATCAAACAGCTTATCTCAAGGCAAATTTTCCTGCAGAATACATGGCTGCAGTCCTAACCCATAACTTGAACGACATTAAAAAAATAACCTATTATATCGATGAATGTCAGAGAATGGGAATAAATGTACTGGGGCCTGATGTGAATGAGAGTCAACTAAACTTTTTTGTAAATAAAAAAAATGAAATAAGGTTTGGGCTTACTGCCATCAAAAATGTTGGCGAAAATGCAGCTAATTCCATCATAAAAGAAAGAGAAAATGGACTTTATACTTCACTCGAGGATTTCATTTTTCGGTTAAATTTGAAAGCCATCAACAAAAGAACACTCGAGTCATTGATTATGGCTGGTGCACTCGATGGCTTCCAAAACATTCACAGAGCTCAATTCTTTCACAAAAGCCGGGAAGATGAACCCGCTTTCATCGAAAAGCTCTTACGACATGCTTCCTTGTTTCAAGCAAGAAAGCAATCGAGCCAGATGAGTTTGTTTGGGGAATTCGAAGAATTTGCTCTTCCTAAAATCGAGCTACCGGCATGCGAACCTTGGGATCAGCTTACAAGGCTTCATTACGAAAAAGAAGTAACCGGTTTTTATATCTCAGGCCATCCCCTGGATTTATTCAAATTGGAAATCGACAATTTATGCACCCATAGTATCAAGGATTTTAAAAATGACCTCGAAGCTCACGCCGGCAAGGAAATCATTTTCGCAGCTATGGTCTCGGAAGCCAAGGAGAGATATGGAAAAAACAATAAAATTTACTGCTCGATAGTTTTGGAGGATTTTGATGAAACATACTCTGTTACCTTGTTTTCAGAACAATATCTCAAATACAAGCACTTATTGACGCCAGGAAGCAATATTCTGATAAGAGCTACAGCAAAGCAACGTTTCAATGGTTCTTCCTACGAATTGGGAATAAACCAAATTGGTTTACTTTCGGATGCGCTCGATAACTGGGTGGAAAAAACTCAAGTTTTCATTCCCTTGCCAATAATGGATGACCATTTAATTCAACAGCTTGACCAATCAATTCGAGAAAACCCCGGTACCTCAACCGTATCTTTCACGGTATTCGATCCAGCAGATCAGCTATCGCTAAATTTCGAAAACGATAACTTGCTTATCAATACATCAGGCTTTGCCAGAGAATTGAAGAAAATCGACGGTATTTTTTTCAAATTTTTCAAAAAAAAATACTGGTCTGATTCACTCTGAGAGAAAGAATTAATTTTGTCATCCATCAACAAAAATTTACAATTATGGCTAAAATTCTTACAGATCAGAATTTTGAAGAAGTGGTTCTGAAATCAGATAAACCTGTAATTGTCGACTTATGGGCCGAATGGTGCGGTCCATGCCGAAACTTGTCCCCCATCATCGAAGATCTGGCCAAGGAATATGCCGGAAAGGTTGTTGTCGGAAAACTCGACGTCGATAATAATCCACAAACCACTATCCGATTAAAAGTCAGAAATATCCCTACAATTCTATTTTTCAAGAACGGAGAAATAGTGGACAAACAAGTTGGAACCGTTCCTAAATCGGTCCTGGTCAATAAGATTGAAAAGCTTTTATGATTGTTGTCCGAAAAATTGCCGTTACGAAGCAAAAGGATGTAATAAGTAAGGTCTACCCACACGAAGAGCGAATATGCCAGTTATCGATCCTTTACGTTTTCAGCCCTTAACCGGGCTGGAATTTTTTGCCCGGGAAGTAGTTGAAGGCTTTATCACTGGCCTTCACAAAAGTCCTTATCACGGCTTTTCGGTTGAATTTGCCGAACATCGTCTATACAATACCGGCGAACCTATCCGAAATATCGATTGGAAACTTTATGCCCGGACTGATAAATTATTCGTGAAGCGATTCGAAGAAGAAACGAATCTTCGCTGTCAACTGGTCATGGATACCTCGGCCTCGATGTATTATCCACCTATACAGTATCCCGATGTTGAACATCCCACTAAACTTCTTTTTTCGATTTATGCTGCCGCAGCTCTGATGTTCTTGTTTAAACAGCAAAGAGATGCAGTGGGCTTGTCGATCTTTAATAATGACATAAGCCAAACCATTCAGGCTCGCTCCAGTGCCATTCATATCCATTATTTATTCACCGAATTAGAGAAATTAATAGAATCGCAGCCTCCATCTCGTCCCCACGAAAGTTCCATTGCCGATTCACTTCATTTGATCGCCGAATCCATTCACAAAAGATCACTGGTGATCATTTTCAGTGATATGTTCGATAAAGCCGGTGAGCCAGAATTATTATTCCATGCTTTGCAACATCTTCGACATAACAAACATGAAGTCATTCTTTTCTATACTATCGACAAACAGCTGGAGTTAAACTTCGACTTCGAGAACCGGCCTTACCGTTTTGTGGATATAGAGAACGGAAAAGAGATCAAACTAAATCCCTACGAACTGAGAGAACGATACATGACTTCGATGCAGAATTTTCTGGATGAATTAAAATTTCGTTGCGGTCAATATCATATTGATTTGGTCGAAGCCGATATTCACGAAGGATTCAACCAGATTCTACTCCCTTACCTAATTAAGCGCTCGAGACTTTATTAGGTTCGATGGACAAAGGATAATGATTGAGGATGAAAGTTGTAAGTTGTTTGAATTTTACTACGAGTTAGGTGGAGTGAATTTCACGGTAGCTGGTATTTATTGCTGTATCACTCAGGCATATGGCTATATTCCCCATAAGTCACCCTTCCCCATCCACCACGTTCATCACCTTTCACATATCAGATTCCAAAATTCTTTTTAACAAACAAATAAATGAAATTTACTGTTTCATCGATACCAAGGGTGGATGAATTTATGCAGAGATGGTATGAATCGGCAACGCCCCAATGTTTATTCGTAAAATAATTGTAATAATCTGCTCTTTTTTTATCCATTTTCTTAATAAAATCTTTGGCTTTATTCACCTGATAATGATAAGTCTCCGCAATGGTTTTTATTCTATCTTCAAAATTGGCGCAAATAAATACATTCAAACAACGTTCGCAGTCTTTCAACACATAATCTGCGCAACGGCCAAGGAAGATACATGATTTTTGTGCAGCTAATTCACGAATCACATCACTTTCGATCACAAATAATGATTCATTGGTTAAATAATATTGTGCATAGATTTCATCGGGTATAGGACTGCTCATTCCCAGCAATCCGCCTATCAGACTACGACTTCCTTTTTCATCAAATTGCTCGAAAATCTCGCTTCGTAAACCGCTTTTTCTGGAAGCCATTTGGATAAGTTCCTTATCATAGACGGGCAGTTGTAAGATTTGGGCAAGTTTTTCGCTAATTTTCTTCCCCCCGCTTCCAATCTGACGTCCTATACAGATGTAATATTTTTCATCCATAATTCGAAGATTTGAACTAACAAACTTACATAAAAAAAATAATTTTCATACGCCGCACAACAAAAATCAAGGCCATGATTGTTCTATAAGTAATCAACGTACTCAA
>MWFC01000019.1 GCA_002071415.1 Bacteroidetes bacterium ADurb.Bin012 | reverse complement strand
ACACAAATTAATCGCACCTCTTTTTGATGAAAAGTTTTGGAAAAATTTTTAGGGTGACGCATTGTCGAAGTCAGGACTAACTGAATAAGTGGTATATAAAAAATGTTTAGGAGCTTTTTAGAATTTTGTCGGTTAATAGTGATTTATTTTATGTTTCCCCCAAAAGTAAGCAAATCGAATTGAGCCAATACCACCATCGAAAGTAAGGTTTGATTGGATAGGAATTGGCCTGTTTGATATAATTCTCCTTTTCGATTGCGAAGAAGCATCGAGAAGGTTTTTCTTTTGTAAGTAGTCCGGGGGATTATTCCACTGTAACCGATTTAGCCAGATTTCGTGGTTGATCGACATTGCATCCACGAAGAACGGCGATATAATAAGCCATCAGTTGCAATGGAATGGTTGCCAGTATGGGAACGAGCATTTCTTCGGTTTCGGGTATTTCGATATAATAATCGGAAAGCTTTCTTACTCTTGTATCGCCTTCGGTGATGACCGAGATAATGCGTCCTTTTCGTGATTTAACTTCTTCGATGTTGGAGATCACTTTTTCGTAGGTACCTCTATTTGTAGCAACGACTACCACTGGCATTTCCTGGTCGATCAGTGCAATGGGGCCGTGCTTCATTTCTGCTGCAGGATAACCTTCGGCATGAATATAGGAAATTTCTTTAAGTTTTAAGGCTCCTTCGAGGGCAACCGGGAAATTGTATCCTCTGCCAAGATAAAGGAAATTACGTGCATAAGTAAATACTTTCGAAAAATCTCTAATCATTTCAGCCTTATCGAGTATTTGTCGTACCTTATCGGGAATAGTTTCCATTTCGGTAAGTACTTCCCTAACCTTTTGGTTGGAGATGGTCCCTTTCTTTTGACCCAGTGCCAGTGCCATAAGTGCAAGCACGGTTACCTGTGCGGTAAAAGCCTTGGTTGAGGCAACCCCAATTTCGGGACCCGCATGGGTATATGAGCCTGCATCTACATAGCGGGCAATCGAACTACCCACAACATTGCATATTCCATAGAGAAATGCTCCTTTTTGTTTCGCCATTTGAATGGCGGCAATGGTATCGGCAGTTTCACCCGATTGACTGATGGCAATCACAATGTCGTCAGGATAAATGACGGGATTGCGATAACGAAATTCTGAGGAATATTCAACTTCGACAGGAATATGGGCTAAATCTTCGAGCATGTATTCTCCCACTAAGCCTGCGTGCCACGAAGTACCTGCAGCGGTGATGATTATTCGCCGTGCCTCCATGAATCTTTTGATATTATCGATAATTCCCGCCATGGCAATGGTAGTATTGTCTTCACTGATACGTCCCCGCATACAGTCTTTAATGGTATCAGGTTGTTCGAAGATTTCCTTGAGCATGAAATGTTCGTAACCGCCCTTTTCTAATTGATGGATATTAAGTTCCAATTTCTGAATAAGAGGATTTTTTTCTACGTCTTTGATGGTTCTTATCCTGAGATTTTCGCCTCGTTGTATAATGGCTATTTCTTCGTCATTCAGGAAAACCACATCATGAGTAAATTCAATAATCGGAGAAGCATCGGAAGCGAGGAAAAATTCATCGTTGCCAATGCCAATTACTAAAGGGCTTCCTTTACGAGCTGCTATCAGGGTATCGGGGTTGTTCTTATCCATTACCACAATAGCCCACGCTCCAATTACATGATTTAGTGCTGCCTGAACAGCTTGTACCAGATTAAAGCCCGAAGTTTTCTTGATGTAATGAATAAGTTGAATGAGGACTTCGGTGTCGGTATTGCTGCGAAATTGATATCCATATTGAATGAGATAATCACGAATTACGGTATAATTCTCGATAATTCCATTGTGGATTAGAGCAAGCTCGTCGTTTTGGGAAAAATGAGGATGAGCATTGATATCGCTGGGTTCTCCGTGTGTAGCCCAACGGGTATGAGCCATACCAATAGTGCCATGAAGGTCTTTGCCATCGATTAAATTTTCCAGGTCGGCAACCTTCCCCTTTGTCTTATAAACTTGAAGTTTTTCGTTGAGGATAGCAATACCCGCGCTGTCGTATCCTCGATATTCGAGCCGTTTCAAACCATTAATCAATATAGGCTCAGCTTCTCTGTAACCAATATAACCTACTATACCACACATTTTTAATAAAGATTTTGTTGATGGACTTTAATAGCAAATTTAAGGTAAAAAAGTGTAAACTATTTGTAAACGCAATCTTTTTTCATATAAAGAAGGATTGGTAGGATTTGTGCCTCCGAAAACCAAGCGGTTTCCTCTCACCGAGGGGCTTGAAGCAATTAGTGTCAAATGACGAGTACTATCGCGGGTTCCATCAAAGATATCCTGAATATATCGTGGAATCCTGAAGTAGTAGTTTTGTTGATTAGAATTGTATATACCTCCAAAATATTCGGTTCCTATGCTTTGCTCCGAAAGAAAATAGACTTGTCCTGTAGTATCTTCTTCGAATAGAACGAGATTATCTGGTGCTGAATAGATGGAGTTGGCGTCGGCGTTGGATATGATGAGTTTTGCCTCGGTTATGGCTATTTTCTGGCCATCAGCCACAAGGCCTTTTAGGTCAGGAATTTTAACTACAGTTTTGATTCCGCCCATGGTTTGCAGATAGAGTCTTTCTTTTCCGAGGGTTTTGTCGTTATAGAGTACCTGCTGCTTAAACAGAGGGTCAGCATGAGCATAGCCATAATGGTCGAAATGATTGAATCGAGCCGTTGCTGAATTCACAACAAGGCTGAAGGATAAAGAGTCGCTTTCATCGTTTTTATAGTACAAAATCAATTCAGTGAGAGCGGATTCAAGGTTTACGTAAAGTAAACTTCCTTTGCCAGGCATTGTGGCATCTTCTGCAGTAATATAAAGCCCTTTCAGGTATTGGATGAACTCTGTATTTTGGCTAAGTGCATCGGAAGGAGTGGAAAATATTTTTTGAATAAAATCTGGAGCTGATTGGTCGAGGCGGATACGCAGGTGAGGAGCATATTTCACAGAATCGATATACACACTATCATAAGGCCTAGCAATAAAACTTTTTGAGGTGAGTGGGACAGTGGAATGTTCGATCGAATTATTCGAGTAATATATGCTATTATAACTAATGGTATCGAGGAGTTCGTAAACATTAACAGTAAGAAGGGAAGTAGAATCGCCGTAAGCACCTTTAATGGCTAATTTAAGAATAGCCGAATCGATGATGGGGTTGTTCCCGAAGCTATGTCCAACAAAAGGCAAGGAAAGCTGGGTATAAATTCCTGCAGTGCTAATTCCAAAAATAGGGTCCCAGTAACTTCCAAGGATATTCTGGCTGGTTTCATCGGTACGGACAGAGTCTTCCACAATTGAGTAGGCGTCGAGTAAAATGGTCGTATCTATACCATATTGAAGTTTATCGGTTGGAGGAATTATGCTGGTACCTATTTGATCGGGTTCTTTGGTACATGAACCAGCCAAAAAGGCCAAAAAAACGAACCAGCAGGTTTTTTGGATTATTTGTTTCAAAGTATTTGGTTTTTAATAAACTTGAGGGGCTCTGACTGAGGCTTGATTATTTCTTGCAAAAATAATCAGCTATTGTGATTTTGAAGAATTTTTTCGTAGAAATCGTTATAGGCATCGATATAGGTTTCCTCATCCTGAAGAGGAAGAACGGGTATATTTTTTTGATCGAGATAGCTCAAGATTTCGGGGTTTACATTTTCGCTTGCAATAATAGCCCCATCGGCAAAATCGAGGGCTCCCTGCATAAATCCAATATAAGTGCCCTTCTTGTAGTTGGCGAGATGCTTTTCTCTGATCCCGGGGAGCTTTATTTTCGATTTGATGGTTTTCCCCATTTCGCCTTCAAAATCATCATCATAGAGAGATACGATGATTTTTGCATCGGTGTAGATAGGATTGTCTTTATAGGCAGTTTTCACATAAAGTGGGAGTAAACTTGTAAACCATCCATGGCAGTGGATAATATCGGGATTCCAGCCAAGTTTTTTGACAGTTTCCAGCACTCCTCTTGCAAAGAATACCGCTCTTTCGTCGTTATCCTTGAAAAATTTGTCGTTCTTATCGTAAAACTGAAACTTTCGGGCAAAATAGTCATCATTATCGATAAAATAAACCTGCATGCGTGCTTGCTGAATAGAAGCCACCTTGATAATCAGAGGCCGATCGGTATTATCGATGATAATATTAATGCCCGATAATCTGATTACTTCATGAAGCTGATTACGCCTCTCATTGATATGCCCATATCTTGGCATGAATGTTCTGATTTCTTTTCCCTTTTCCTGAATACCCTGGGGCAGATATCTTGAAATTTGTCCCATAGGACTGTCCTTTAAATAAGGAACCATTTCTTGCGAAACAAAGAGCACACGAGCTTTAGTCATTATGAAAAAATTATAAAAATTAGTCGTCTTTTCTTTGCAAAGTTACGATTTTTTCCTTAAATAGAGAAAAAATCGATTGATTACTAATTCTATATAAAATTTTTTTCGAAACACCTCACTGTTAGCAATACAAAACCCCTCATGAATCATGTGTGCAGGAATAGTTCTCGAGATGCAAAGGATTTCCCACATTTGACTCTGCATCATACTATATCGAGGGGGGCTTGTATTTTTTCATGTTTGGCGATAATTCTTGATTTTCTGATTCGATTCGACAGTGAAAATTTCATGAATTTAAGACTTCTTTCAAGATCTTGTGTGTATGAATTTCCCCAAAGCCAGGTAAATGCTGATGGTAGTATCGAATGAGAATGTCTATGATGGCTGTTTTATCTTTGATGTGAATATTGGGTATAAAGTAGTCGGATGAGCTAAAGGCTTTAATGAGAAGAGAAAGCGTTTTGACATTTTCACCCGCCACATAAGTATTTCGTTCTGGGACATTTTCCTGAAACTTTCCCTCTTCCATATTGAAGGTTATAGTTTCGGAGGAGTAGTTATCCAGAGGAGTAATCCCCAGAAAACTCGAAAGCCTGATGAGAAACCAGATAGGGTAGAATGCAACATTTTCTTCCTGGGTTTCTAACCTAATGATGGTTTTTTCGAGAAAATCATACAGCAAGATGTTGGCTTCTTCTTCTTTGATGCTGTGGTTTAGAATTTCGGCCATGAAGAGTGTAATACCCGCCTTGATCACATGATTTTGTACCTTGTAACTTAAAAAGTAATTCCTCGCTTCTTTCAGGAAGAAAATACGATTGTGCGGTTTTTCTTCGTATACAATTTCAAGGAGGCTCAGAGGCAAAAGCTGTGAAGGTTTCAGTGAAGGGTTCTTCTTGTTGATGCCTTTGATCATGAATGCTTTTATACCTCCCTGGCGAGTATAAAGCCTGGCAATAATGCTATGATCGGTATAATGAATGTAGTGGAGTAATATTGCCGGTGTGCGAATAATATTAGGAATGATGCAGCAGATTTGAGGTTATGATGCAAAATTACCTCTTTTCGACTGTTTTTGATCATGATAGGCAGGCCGAATTTTCTGTTGTAGGATTCAAATAGCAAACCTTGGGCAATTTAAGGGATAACAGATGGTTTTTTCCACCACCTATTCATAAATGCCAGCATTTACTTCATTCCTTAATACCATGAGGCCGTTTATGGCCAGGGCACTCATTTCATCTTCTCCGGGATAAACCACAATGGGAGCGATGAAGCCAATCATTTCCTTGATGTAATTTACCACATAGGTATTATGAGCTATTCCTCCTGTAAGAATAATAGCATCGACATTTCCCTTCAACACGCTTGCCATAGCTCCGATTTCCTTAGCTACCTGATAGGCTAGGGCGTCCTGAATGAGGGCAGCCTTCTGATTCCCCTCACGTGCGGCTATTTCCACCTCATAAGCATTGTTAGTATTCAAATAGGCCATATATCCCCCTTTGCCCGTAATCATCTTTTTTACTTCCTCGAGGGTATATTCTCCACTGAAACATAAGGCTGCCAACTGTCCTACAGGCAAAGTTCCGCTACGTTCGGGCGAAAAAGGACCTTCACCATCCAAAGCATTGTTTACGTCAATCACCTTTCCCTTTTGATGAGCGCCTACCGATATACCGCCTCCCAAGTGTGCAATCAATAGGTTGAGGTCTTCGTAGTTTTTGTTCTGCGATCGGGCATATAATCGAGCTACGGCTTTCTGGTTCAAGGCATGAAAGATGGAAACTCTCTTGAAGAGAGGGTGGCCGGCAATGCGTGCTACGTCCTGTAATTCGTCTACGACTACCGGATCGGCTATGTATGCTTTAGCATCCTTCAACGAGCGAGCAATTTCGTCGGCTATAATGCCTCCCAAATTACTGGCGTGTTCGCCCATCAGGCCAGCTTTCAAATCTTCGATCATACGAGAGTTCACTTCATATATTCCGCTTGGAATAGGTTTGACCAAACCTCCTCGGCCAACCACCACTCTTATGCTGTTCAAATCGATTCCGGCTGCTTTTAGTTCTTTAAGAATGATATCTTTCCTGAATGAAAACTGGTCGGTAATTTTTCGATAACATTGCAATTCTTCGGGAGTATGGCGTATGGTTTTCAGGAAGATATTCTTGTTTCCTTCATATACGGCGATTTTGGTTGAGGTTGAGCCAGGATTGATGGCAAGAATACGTTCATTATTCATAGGATAAATTGTTATTATTTGCCATGAGGCAGGCAAGTGCTAAACAGTAAAATTTCGAATTTTCGCTTTCGCTTCTCGACATCAGAACTACGGGCTTGCGTGTTCCTTGGAGCAAGCCAGCCAATTCTGCGCCAGCAAACCTTACAAGGCCTTTATAGAATGCATTGCAACTTTCGAGAGAAGGAAAGATCAAAATATCGGCTTCTCCTCCAATAGGAGTGATGATTCGTTTAATGTTCAGGCTTTCGGGCTGAGTAGCAAGAAAAATATCGAGTGGGCCATCCACAATCACTTCCCCAAGTTGTCCGCGTTGAGCCATCTTGCATATAATACTGGCATCTATGGCTGTTTGTGATTGATTTCCGACTTTTTCGGAGGCTCCAATCAAAGCAACTTTGGGTTTGGAAATGCCAAACCTTCTTGCCATCTCCACCGCGTATTTCAACATGGCAATTTTCTGTTCGAGATTGGGATAAGGGATGACTGCCGTATCGGAAATGAAAAGTAGTTTGTGGTAAGAAGGGATTTGCAGAGCAGCTACATAAGTCATTACTTCGCCCTGTTTCATCAGTCCCGATGTTTTATCCAGCACGGCTTTCAGAAAAATATCCGTACCAATGAGTCCTTTCATCAAGATATCGGCTTTTCCTTGATGAATCAGACTTAATGCCTCTTTCATTGCCATTTGTTCATCGGGTAGATGAACGATCAAAAAAGTTTCGGGAGGAAGTTCCAGGTGGGCAAGCAATGATTCTGTTCGGGTCTTGTTGCCGATAAGGATAGCCTTGGCAAATCCCGTTCTTATGGCCCGAACGATGGCTCCCATGGTTGCATGATCTTCGGCGGCCACCACAGCAATGGTTTGAGGGGCTGCTGTATTTAATTTATCCACCAATTGCGTAAAATTCGTGATCATAGCCGGGAAATGACGAAATATGGGTCATTAATCGGTTGACAGAGCAGCCAGGGCAATGGAATAGGTTTTAGTAAGGGCGCTATCGCCTCTTGAGGAGAGGACTGCCGGGCATTTGGCTCCTATGACGATGGCTCCCAGTTCGCCTTTGGCGAGTTTTGTATTGAATTTGTAGAAAACATTACCTGTTTCGATATTAGGGAAAAGCAGACAATCGGCGTCGCCGGCCACTTCGCTCTTCAGCTTTTTAATGGCAGCGCTTTCTTTGTCGATAGCCGTGTCGAGTGCAAGAGGACCCTCTATAAGCGCTCCTTTGATTTGTCCGCGTTCACCCATCTTTGAAATTATGGCTGCATCCACGCATGTTGGCATGTTCGGTAACATTTGTTCTGTTGCGGCAATAATTGCCACCTTAGGCTTTTCATTACCTAAACGATGAGCAGTTTGTATCAGGTAATTCGTGATGGCAATCTTCTGGTCGAGGTCGGGAACAGGTATAATGGCTACGTCACCAACAATTAACAGTTTTTCGTAATTCGGGTTTTCGATAACGGTTACATGACTCAAGATTGCCTTTGGTGGCAACAAACCTGCGTCTTTATTGAGAATAGCCCTCATATATTTATCGGTGGTCACAAGGCCTTTCATCAGAATATCGCCTTCTCCCTTTACAATCAATTCAACGGCTTTGTGAGCTGCCTTTTGCTCATCCGATTCCTGTACAATGCGAAATTTCTCGGGTTGGATATTCAAATCCTTGCAAACCTTTACAATAGTGGCTTCATCGCCAACAAGCGTAGCATCTACAATTCCTAATTCCATGGCATGATGTACGGCTTCGATAGAGTGGTTGTCGTTGGCGCAAGCCACAACGATTCTCTTACGAGCCTTAGCCTTTGCAGCTTCTATCATTTGTTCCAGATGAGTAATCATTGTCGTATAAGATTAAGTATATTGTTCATTGAGTATAAAAATCGAGCATTTTTCGAATAGCTCGTATGCAAACCGGGCAAAAGGTGTTTTGACGAAAAGTATTCATCAGGCAGTCCATGGCTGGGCGATAAATGCCTTTAGCAGCATAGCCTCCTCCTTCGAAAACACCCACCTTATTTCTATAAATTTCTTCGGCAGGGGTAGGGATGGGAGTTCCTTCTTCTATCATATCGGCCCATTTTCTTTTGAAATTTACCAATGTAGTAATATTGGGTTCCTGCGGCTCGAGGTCGAGAGGATAAAATTCATTGTAAGCCACCTCCGAATCATAGTATTCATCGGCTAATCCGGCAAAACTATGCCCAAATTCATGGATGAAGACCTTTCCAGCAAGCATGTTGCTATTCACCGAAAGAGCATAATAATTGAAGATTGCACCACCACCGTACATGGATGAGTTGACTAAAATATAAATCTGGTCGTAAGGAGCATTGGAAGCAACATCTCTTACTGTTTGAAATGCATCGGTCATACAGTAACGATCGAGATCGAAGGTATAGAATTTCGAATGAAGCAAGGTATTCTTCCAGATTCCCGATGGTGGAAAATCGCTGCTTTCTTCAAATGAAGGAGCTAAAACGGCTTTGATATTGATTTTATCGCTGTATTCGTTATAAGGAGAATATCCTAAGAGTATTTCCGCAAATTTTTGACAATCCTGCTTGAAGATTTCCATCTGCTGTGAAGTATATCCCTCGGGCAAAATCACAATATCGAGGGCTTTTTCTGCCGGAGCAACTTCTCTGATCTTGAAGACAGGGAAAACCATTCTTTGCTTTTGGTTCACAAAATAGTCGTTGACGCGAAATGGATAGGAAAATTTCTTTTCGAATTGTCCCTTCCTGTTCCGACTGTAGATTTCGATGAAGGCATCATGACGTGGGAAAGGCATGACAACGGATTCTTCGAATGCTCTGTAAACATTTTGTGCTTCAAGTGTAGTTTGCCATTCCGAGAACAAAGTGGAATAACCTCTCGAATAAATTAACTCACCCGTAGCCTGATCGTAGAGCCGACACTGGAATTTACCATAACCAAAGGTATCGATCAGGTGAAGGTGTGAACCTGCCCAATAAGGTTCTTCGAGGAGTTCATCCAATGCAAAAAATTCATTCCTGGCGTCTCCAATATGTAGGTAATCGAAGCGTAGGGTCTTATTGAGGAAGAGAGAGTCGAATTGAGCATGAATGACGTTTGGGTGTACCAACCAACTCAAAACGAACAATATACTCAGAAGATGTTGATGAAAAAAGTGAGCCATTATGGAGAAAATTTAATAAATTAAATCACAATGTTTTATGTTTGTGTTTTTCGTTATTAGCCTGCAAGCAAAGGTAAAGAGCTTTTGTTGATTTTCGGCAAATCGATGAAAGAGAAAAGGAAAATAAACCAGTTTTGGTTTTGAGATTTTTTTCCGATTTTTGCATTGTAAAATACGAATCTTTTAATTTTACGTCGATAATTTTGAATATGTGGTTTGAACTGCTTTCTTCATTAGCACTATGCAGATATTGTCGTATCAAGTGCCGCGACAATTATTCCATCTGAATTCCCCAGCCGGGTGTTTTTTCTTTTTCCATATTTTCTATAGAGATTTTTCCAGTCGAAAGATTAAACAAAACCATTATCATAATTAAAAACTTCAATTTTATGGAATTACCATTTGCTGAATATTACCGGATAAAGATGGTAGAGCCGATTTATCCGAGCACGCGTGAACAGAGAGAGGACTGGATAAGACAGGCCAGATACAATCTGTTCAATTTAAAAAGCGAGCAGGTTTACATTGATTTGATTACCGATTCCGGCACTGGCGCTATGAGCGACCGTCAGTGGAGCGAGCTGATGCTTGGCGACGAAAGCTATGCGGGAGCCAGTTCTTATTACAAGTTAAAACAGTCCATAGGTGAAATCTTTGGTTTCCCATACTTTCTCCCCACTCATCAGGGACGAGCAGCCGAGAATGTTTTATTTTCGGCTTTGGTTAAGGCTGGAGATGTAATTCCAGGCAATTCACCTTTCGATACTACCAAAGGACATATTGAATTTCGAAATGCCACAGCCATAGATTGTAGCATTAATGAAGCTTTTGACACCAGTATTTCTCATCCTTTCAAAGGGAATGTCGATTTGCAGAAACTCGAGGATGTACTGAAGGCGAATCCCAGAGAAAAAATTCCTTTTGTCTTAATCACTGTGACCTGCAATACTTCGGGTGGACAGCCCGTTTCGATGCAGAACCTGCGCAAAGTGAAAGCCCTGGCAGCTAAGTATGGTATTCCGGTTTGCTATGATTCGGCTCGTTTTGCCGAGAATGCCTACTTCATCAAAAAACGCGAGCCTGAATATCAAGATAAATCGATTCGTGAAATCGTGACCGAAATGTATTCTTATGCCGATTTGGCTACCATGAGTGGGAAAAAGGACGGAATAGTCAATATTGGGGGGTTCATAGGATTTCGTTCGGAGGAGATTTTTCGGCAGGCTACCACCTTCAATATCATGTTCGAAGGATACATTACCTATGGCGGCATGTCGGGTCGAGATATGAATGCTATGGCAGAAGGCCTGCGCGAGAGTACTACTTTCGAATATTTAGAGACACGCATAAGACAAGTGGAATATCTTGGAAAACGACTCACCGAGTTTGGAATTCCCATTCAACAACCTGTTGGGGGACATGCAGTTTTTGTGGATGCCCTGAAGTTTCTGCCTAAAGTTCCACGTAAGGAATATGTGGCTCAAACCTTAGCTGTGGAGCTCTATCTTGAGGCTGGAATTCGTGCCGTAGAAATAGGAACTTTATTGGCCGACAGAGATCCCGTTACACGTGAGGATCGTTATCCGGCTCTCGAAACGGTTCGACTGGCCATTCCTAGAAGGGTTTACACCAATAATCATATTGACGTTGTGGCCGTTGCTATCAAAAATATCTGGGACCGCCGCATGGATATCCAGCATGGGTATCGAATTACATGGGAAGCTCCTATCATGCGCCATTTTACTGTTGAGCTCGAAAAGTCCGATAATTGATCCCGACATTCTGCCTCGAAGTATTCTCAGAAATGGAATTTTAAGTTCATGAGCCAACATACTGGCACGATGTGTCCTTGGTTTCTTTTTCTTTCTTAAGCATCCTTGGTGAATTTCAACATAGTAGGTAAAAAATCATTTTCGTAGGCTTTTTCGGAATTTGGTTAGGGGAAAGCAATTGTGTCGTAGCTATTCATTTTCAGGGTATTATAAACGATAGGAGGTTTTTCTATTATGCACCTTCATCGTTTCTTTGGTGTTTTTATCGATAGGACGCCAATGTCAGCCATATTCGGCGTCAGACGTGGTGGGGAGCTGACATGAGGTCGATTTCTGGCAAAGAGTATCTCTCCCTTTTCGAACCTTTCCATTTTGACATGGTTTTTCCGAAGCAAACCTTTCGAAATATTGTTTTGTCAAGAAATTCTGACTGGATGAAGGCCGATGGTTTGAATGTAGCAAAGTTTATCAATGGTTTGGGTTGTTATTTGAAATGATTATGAATAGGAGATTTTCCGTTTTTATGGGGTGTGGTTCAGAAATAAACCCAGTAATTTTGCTGTGAAATTTTTCACAATGTTTTTTTATTCACATTAAAGGAAATATCATGTATAAAATTACCACACATCCCATTCTTGAGGTTCCCAAGGCAGAAAAGGTTACTTTTAGATACGATGGGCACATCATCGAAGCTGAGAAGGGTTATACCATAGCTGCAGCGCTTCATCAGGCTGGATTTCCTGTACACAGTCACAGTTTACGCAATCGTAAGAGGAGTTTGGAATGTGGCATAGGGAAATGCGGTGCTTGTGAAATGCTGGTGAATGGGCAGGTAAAGCGCATTTGCATTACCAAGGTCGATGGAGTGCATGAGGTAAAAGAAATCCCTCATGATTACAGGCCGGGGGTTGTCGAATATCGCAAGAATGAACCCATCGATGTTTATAAAACCCAGGTCGCAATTATTGGTGCCGGGCCGGCAGGTTTGGCTGCCCGTGAAATCTTATGTCAGTTTGGGATCGATAATTTGGTAGTTGATAACAACAGTAAGATTGGTGGGCAATTTCTGATGCAAACCCATCAGTTTTTCTTTTTTGAGAAGGAAAAGAAATTTGGAGGGATGCGAGGTTTCGATATTGCTCAAACCCTAGCTGGGACAGACCATGATGGTATATTTTTGAATTCGACGGTATGGGATATTCTGGAAGGAGGTCGGCTTGCCGTGAAGGAAATTACGACCGACAGAATCTATTATATCGATGCAGAATATTTGGTTGTATCTACCGGGGCTGTTCCATTTATGCCTTCCTTTGAGAATGATGACTTACCCGGAGTTTACACGGCTGCGGTAGTTCAAAAGATGATGAATATGCAGTTTACCCTCTTGGGTAAAAATGTTTTGACGGTTGGAGCGGGGAATATTGGATATTTGACTTCTTATCAGCTTATGCAGGCGGGAGCAAGGGTAAAAGTCATTTTGGAGGCTCAACCCTTTGAAGGCGGATTTCCCGTTCAGGCGAATAGAGTGCGAAGATTGGGAATTCCTGTACTGACCTCGCATATTCTGCTCAAAGCTATACCCAATCGAGATTTGACGGGAATCACGGGTGCTGTAATAGCACTTTGCAAAAATTTTCATCCTGTTGTTGGAACTGAGACTGTAGTCGAAGGTATCGATGCCATCAATATTTGTACGGGATTGGTTTCGGATGATCAGCTACTGATCAAGGGGAACGAGGTTTTTGGACGAAAATGCTATGGTGCTGGCGATACCATTCGCATTGGAGAAGGCACGAGTGCGGTTCTGAGAGGGAAGCAAGTAGCCTATGAAATTCTTATGGAAATGGGAATTCGTTTGAATTATGACGATTATCTTTCACTTTCGAAAGAATATATCGATTCGCAGCAACATCCAATAAGAATCATCGATCGACCTTACATGCCCGACCATGAAAGGATGCAAGCCAAAGGATTCGTGTTGATCGATTGTCTTTATGGATTCGCCTGTAATCCTTGTGCTTTTGCCTGTCCTCAGGGTGCCATTACAAAATCTTCGACCAGTACAGTTCCTTCCATCGATTTCGACAAGTGCATTGGCTGTATGGATTGTGTTTATCAATGTCCGGGCTTAGCTATTTTTGGTTATAATTTGAAACGCGATTGGGTATTTTTGCCCATAGAATATGATGTAAAGGAAAATGCCGAAGTTTTTCTCGTTGACAATTATGGAAAAATTTTAGGAGAAGGGGTAATCGATAAGATTCTTCGGAAACCCAATAAAACCAATATTGCTCGAGTAAAGTCGCTCAGCCTGCATGGAGAAGATTTAACACAAGTGCGTAGCTTCATAGTCAAGAAGAATTATCCAGTGCCTTTAGAGCTACGGCCTTATGATGAACAGATTCCGGTTGAAAGTTATATCTGTCATTGCGATGATGTAAAAATTGAGGAGATTTTAGAAGTGGTAGGTGAGAGGAAATTCATATCCATTGATGAGATAAAGCACACTACACGTTTAGGGATGGGTGCATGTCGGGGAAAACGTTGCATACCCCGATTGAAGTCCAAGATAAAGGATTATGGAATTCAGATTGTAGGCGAAGCCACGCCCCGCGGACCGATGTCGAATCAACTTTCGCTTGGAGAGCTTTATCCCAGGCCAGTTCATGAAAATTTCGTAGTAAACCGTTCTGTAAGAAAGGAGAAAGTGGAAACTCTAATAGCAGGTGGAGGCATGGGAGGAAGTGCCTTATTTCGATATTTATCCGAAGCAGGCAAGAAGCCGGTATTGATTAATTTTGGCCGTGGTTCTTCATGGAGGAATATTGCAGGAGGCCGTCCCAATTTCAGTGTTCCTGAGCTTTCCGATATTGCCGAGCATAACCGCCAGATATTTATCGAATTGCAACAACTGCACAACATCGACTATCATCCCATACAATACGTGAATTTTGCACACGATGAAGAAATGTACAAGGCACTGGAAGCTGCCATGGCATGGAGCAAAGCCGAAATGATCAGTCCGAAGGATTTTACGAAACGGATTTCTCCATTTTTCAACCCAGGTTTAAAAACCTATATTGCTGCACAGATTACTTATAATTGTTGGCAGGCTACTCCGGGCAAAACCATCGATTTAATCCGTCGGATTGGAATTCAGCAAGGAGGTACGATTTTGGAAGATTGCAAGTTAATCGATGTAAGAAAGAATGGTCAGGAATATCAAGTTTTGGTTCAAGATCATACCAAACAATACATTGAATACAGTAGTGAAATCTTCATCAATGCATTAGGGCCAGAAGCCGCATACTTTGCCAGATTATTAGGAATAGAAACGGGTCTCTATCCCGTACGCCATCAGGCATTTATTACGCGTCGAATGCCTATGCTTGGTGTCAACGATATACCACTTCCGATGTTGATCGACAGAAGGAAATACAAGGGTTTCGTGGCCGTTTATGGGCAGCAGCTAGCCGAAACGGGTCAGGTCATAGGCTGTGCTTCTCCGGCAGTAGATCCCGCCGAAACCCTCAAGAATTTGAAAGTTAACTCGAGAGAATTTCTCGAAATTTTCTCAGAAGTTTTCGTGGATTGGTTGCCCGAATTATCCTCGGTGGGTTTTCAGGCGGTCTGGTCAGGTTATTATGTCGAACCACGAATGATCATAGACCCGGATTTAGGATTATTTGTCGGGCTCCGCGGCCAAGGTTTCATGCTAAGTCAGTACCTTGCCAAGATGTATGTCGATAAACTCACAGGCAGGCCTGTACCCGAATACTTTTCACGTTTGAGCATTCAGGGCGATGGATTGCCCGAAAAAGCCTTCAAATAAATATTCGGGTTCATCGCTTTATTTAGGGTTTTCATTTTCGAACATTTTATTTCGTAATTTTGCCCTCCAATTTCTGTGAGAAGTGTTGAATGCATTGAAACCATATCATCTGGGATTCTCAGGCTTGGCGCTGGGTCATCATCATTACGATTTCGACATTGGATCGAAGTTTTTCGATTGTTTCGAAGAAAGCGAGATTCATGCTGGAAAAGTTAAAGTGGATTTGGATCTGGAAAAACAGAAAAAGATGTTAGTGCTTCATTTCGATATCCATGGTGCGGTGGAGGTGGTTTGCGATCGTTGTGCCTACGAATATATGCAACCTATCGCAGGGAAGGAAGAGGTTTACATAAAGTTCGGCCCTGAATATATCGAAGAAGATGATGACGTTTTGGTTTTACCCCAGGGAAGCCATGAAGTGGATATTTCGCAGATGTTGTATGATTTTATTCATTTGATGGTACCATATCATCGTTTGCACTTACCCGATGAGAATGGGAATCCGGAATGCAACAAGGAGAATCTTGAAATTCTGGAAAGACTTGCACCAAAGGAAAATCAAATAGATCCCAGATGGGAAGTTTTAAATCGTTTAAAAACCGATTGATATTTCATAATTCAAACTAAAAATTGTAAGAGATGCCGAATCCCAAAAGAAGATGGTCGAAGACCAGAACGCGTAAGAGAAGAACCCATTACAAAGCCAAGATGCCGGCTGCCTTTGCATGTCCCAACTGTGGCTCACCAGTGCTTTACCACAGAGTATGTCCTTCGTGTGGTTTCTATAGAGGCCGTCAGGTAATGGAAGTCGAAAAGATGAAATAAATTTCTTCATACTTAAAATTTGTATTGATTGAAAGATTCTTTGACAAGAGATTTTTGTGAGAATTTTTTTTACTTATTGCCTGAGGTTAAATCGTTTCGAAGCAGAATACATTACAATCTATTTTAATTGCAATTAAAATGACCAAGATACGTGCTGCAATTACGGGAGTAGGTGCTTATGTACCGGATTATATCCTGACCAATGAGGAGATTAGCAGAATGGTTGATACCTCGGATGAATGGATCATGACGCGGGTTGGAATCAAGACTCGAAGGATTTTGAGAGGGAAAGGCAAAGGTACATCCGATTTGGGAACTCCTGCGGTGAATGAACTTTTACGCAAAACAGGAACAAAGCCCGAAGAGATTGATTTATTGATTTGTTCGACGGTAACCCCTGATCATCTTTTTCCTTCTACTTCGGCAATCATCGCCGATAAGGTTAGGATTAAGAATGCCTTTTGTTTTGATTTGAACGCAGCCTGTTCGAGTTTTCTTATTGGTCTTTCGAGTGCTGCGAAGTTTGTAGAATCGGGGCGATATAAGAAGGTAGTGTTGGTAGGTGCCGATAAGATGTCATCCATTACGGATTATACCGATCGTAGCACTTGCCCTTTGTTTGGAGACGCTGCTGGTGCGGTGCTTATCGAACCCACCGCTGATACCGAAGTTGGCTATATCGACGAAATACTTCATACCGATGGATATGGCCGCATCTATCTGTATCAAAAAGCCGGAGGTTCGGTATATCCTCCTACCCATCGTACGGTTGAAGCCCGTGAACATTACATCTATCAGGAAGGGCAAGTCGTATTTAAGGCCGCAGTAGCCTCTATGGCCGACGTTGCCGTCGAAATGATGGAAAAACATGGATTAACTTCTGAAACTATTCATTGGTTGGTTCCCCATCAGGCCAATAACCGTATCATCGAAGCAGTAGCCCGACGTATGCGCCTGCCGAAAAAAAAGGTGATGATAAATATCGATAAATATGGTAATACCACTTCGGCCACACTTCCTCTTTGTTTGTACGAATGGGAACATCAGATGCATAAAGGAGATAATATCATTCTGGCTACTTTTGGTGCTGGCTTCACCTGGGGCGCTATCTATCTGAAATGGGCCTACGATCCCAGATAAACCAAGGTAATCATAATTGCCTTTCATGAGGAGAATATTTCTGTTTATTGCGTGTGAGTTGATTTTCTTTTAGTAATTTTGTTTAGATAACCTCCTCAGAAATCCTCCCGAAACTATGAAAAAACTCTATCTGGCATTTATCTCTTGTTTGTTTATCGTCGTTTTGAATAGTTGTTCGAAAGACGACACTTCCATCAATATTTTTACCATCGAGGATGATATAGCCTTAGGTGAGCAGGTTTCCAATGAGATAGCCGCAAACCCTCAGGAATATCCCATTCTCGATCCTGTCAAGTATGCTTCGGCTTATGATCATCTTTATCGGATTCGCAATACGATTCTTGCTTCAGGAAAGGTAAAATATGCCACAAAGTTTCGATGGAACTGCAAGATCATCAGGAACGATACTATGATTAATGCGTTTAGCCTGCCTGGAGGCGACATGTATTTCTATACGGGTATCATCAAGTTTTTGGATAATGAGGCGCAGTTTGCGGGAGTAATGGCTCATGAAATGGCCCATGCCGACAGGCGTCATTCTACTGATCAGCTCACAAAAGTCTATGGTTTGGAGATTTTATTAGGAGTTTTACTTGGTAGCAACCCAAACTTTGCCGAACAAATTGCTGCTGAGTTAGCTTTAGGCCTTGGCACGCTTGCCTTTAGCCGTTCTCAGGAATACGAAGCCGACGAATATGCGGTAAAGTTTTTATATGCCACTGAATATGATGCGGCCAGTTTGGGAGATTTCTTCGAAAAAATGGAAGGCGAGCCATATCCACCTACATTCTTAAGTACACATCCTTCTCCAGAAGACAGGCTGGCGAAGATCGAAGAGCATTTTCAGGCTCTGGGTGGAATGCATGGCGCCACTTTCGCAGAACGTTACAAGGAATTTAAAAATGCTCTCCCTTAAAATTTAATTATAGCACTTGAACCCTTTATGGTTTATTTCTTCGAAACCTTTCGAGAGGAGAAGATCGAGGGTTTGCGAAAATAATAATCCAATCTCGGATGGATGATGAGCATCGGCCGATATAACCACAGGGATGCCTAATTCTTTTATGACAGGAAGAAATGTTTCGGACGGGAATAGTTGATCGGACAGTTTCTTATAGAGTCCGCGCGTATTTATTTCGAGGATAGCCCCGCATTGTTGGACCTTCATGAGAGTTTCGATGACAAGATAACGATACCAGGGTTCATTTTCCGAGAAATAACGATGAGCATTATACATCATTATTTTATCGAGATGACCTACAATATCGGTTTTTTCTCGTTCTATCATTTCCTGTATTTGTCGATAGTAAAGATTCACACCCCATTTAACATCGCCTTCCATTACTTCCTCGAGACCCTTGTCCCATATTTCTCTTTTGGGGCCATCGATGAACCATAGCTCTTCCTTTGCAACATTTCTCACGAAATGAACCGAACCTATGGTATAATCAAGATGGCATTCCCTGGCTAATTCTTCGAAGGGTTTGGAAACTCCGGGGATATAATCCATTTCCAAACCTAATAAAATACTCAGTTTATTTTGATACTTCGATTTGAGTGAATTTATTTCTTCACAGTAAGATATAAGTTTTTCGTTGGGTATAGCAAAATTATTGGCGAATGGCACAGGTGCATGTCCCGAAAAACCTAAAGAATAGAAATGAAGCTGAAGGGCATTTTTTACATAGAGTTCAGGAGCGGAAGTTCCATCGCAGAAATAGGTATGGGTATGATAACAATACATCGACAAAGGCTTTAAGGTTCTATCCAATCGCCGTTCTGACGGATTAAATCGATCAATTCATCCACGGCCATTTCTTCTGGAATATTTCTTTTCACAGGAGCATGTCCTTTATAAAGAGTAATTTTTCCTCTACCTGCACCTACATAGCCATAATCGGCTCCGGCCATTTCACCAGGTCCATTTACTATGCAACCCATAACAGCAATAGTAAGCCCTTTGAGATGAGAAGTGCGCTCCTTGATGCTTCGAAGTGTGGGTTGAATATTAAAAAGTGTTCGGCCACACGAAGGGCATGCAATGTATTCGGTACGGGAGATGCGTGCTTTAACCGATTGAAGGATGGAAAAGGAAATGTTGACCAGCTGTTCTGGCTTTAATTTGGGATTTTCGAGCCAGATGGCTTGTCCCAATCCTTCCTGGAATGCAGGTCCCATTACCGCAGCGGATTCGGTAATGAATTTCTCTGGTTTGGCCTCGTAAGAGCTTCTTTTTATAATAATAGGCTGATTCATACCCTGATTCCTCAGATGTATAACTGCTGCCCTCAGGGCAATCAATTCACGAGGATGGTCGGAATGAATCACTATGGGCAATTCTTCCTGAAGTCTTGCAATCTCAAGGTGAGATGGAAACGATTGGGTATGAATCTGATGGGTTCGAAATGGGAGGTCGGATAAAATAACGATATCTGCAGATGATGTCTGACCAATCACTAAAGGAGGATTCATACCGCCGATTTCATGTATTTCATTGCTAACGAATTTTTCTTTCTGAAAGTTCTCATAACGATAGTTTTTTAAACCGAATGCAAGAGGATTTAACGGAAAAACACTGGTCATTTCTTTGAGTATAGAGGCTACTGGAATCTCGGCTTCAGGTTCTTCGGTCAATGACACGCGAATAGTATCGCCAATCCCTTCGGCAAGTAAAGCTCCTATGCCTGCAGCCGATTTTATCCTTCCATCTTCTCCATCACCTGCTTCGGTTACACCCAGATGTACAGGATAAACTTTGCCTCTCTTCAACATCGTCATTGCAAGTAAACGATTGGCTTCAATCATGATGCGAGGGTTGCTCGATTTCATCGATAAAACTATATGATCGAAATCGAGGTCTTCGCAAATCTCAATAAACTCGATGGCTGAGGCTACCATTCCTTCGGGTGTGTCTCCATAACGAGAAAGGATGCGCTTCGACAGCGATCCGTGATTGCTTCCAATACGCAATGCAGTTCCATATTGACGGCATATTTCCAATAAAGGTTTTATATGATCGTATATGATTTCTAATTCCTCCCGATATTCCTTATCGGTATAAGTAATTTTTCCCATGTGCGGGCCAATGTAATTGCCTGGATTGATTCTCACTTTTTCGACAACAGCAGCGGCAATTTCGGCGGCTTTCGGACTGTAATGAATGTCGGCTATTAAGGGCTTTGTATATCCTCTTAGGTGGAGCTCTTCTTTTATCGCTTTTAGATTCGAAGCTTCTTTAGGTCCCTGGGCCGTGATACGCACATAATCACAACCTGCATCGAACAATCGAATGGCCTGAGCGACAGTGGCTTCGGTATCCATCGTAAAAGTATTGGTCATGCTCTGAATACGAATGGGATTTGTTCCTCCAACCGGTATATCCCCAACGGGAATTTCAATGGTCGTTAATCTTTGATAATCTTTTTGAATATAGAATGGATATTTTTCCACAGATATGCATTTTCTGCAAAATTAAAATCATTCCTGTCTAATATAAAAGATTCGACATAAAACCTTCCTGACGACTTGGAAAGAAATAAATTCGAATTGCAGCCTTATTCACATTACCCATTATGTTTGGCTAGATTGCTCACTAACATGTCATTCTTCGTTCAGTGGTCGATGATTGATAAAAATTCTTTTTCTTCTTTTATGACCTTTTTATCTTTAGTTTTGCCTCTCTAAAATTTTCTATATTCTTTTCTGTTTATCGATAAATATTTTAGGTTTATGCCAAGACCCAACGCTTCCGAACTTGTTCTCAGTGCTGATGGGAATATTTATCATTTAAGGATAAAGCCCGAGCAGCTTGCCGATACGGTAATTTTGGTTGGAGATCCTGGTCGGGTATCAATGGTTTCAAGCCATTTCGACCGTTTGGAATTTCAAGGACAGAATCGCGAGATATTGGTTCATACGGGTTGGATAGGCAAAACAGGAATATCGGTTATTTCGACCGGGATGGGGCCAGATAACATCGATATTGTAGTAAATGAGTTAGATGCGTTGGTAAATATCGATCTAACTACTTTCGAAGAAAAACCCCAGAAAACTTTTTTACGACTTATCAGGATTGGAACTTCGGGAAGCCTTCAGCCCGATATTCCAGTCGATGCTTTCGTAGCGGCGGAATATGCCATAGGCCTTGATACTTTATTGCGTTTTTATCGTCCCGAAGGAAATTCATTCGATGAAGAAATAGCCGAAGAATTTATCCGTCAAACACAATGGAAGCTCGACATGGGTAAGCCTTATGTGGTTAGGGGTTCTTCCGAATTATTGAGCTTGATGGGTGAAGAGGTTGTAAGAGGAATTACTGCGACTGCACCAGGCTTTTATGGCCCGCAAGGTCGTAAATTGCGTTTACCACTGGCTATGCCCGATATGGACGAACGATTGATGAGGTTTCGCTATCGTGATCGTTGTATTACCAATTTCGAAATGGAGACCTCGGCTCTGTATGGTTTATCGGCACTTATGGGACACCAGGCTCTGACTATTTGCCTTACCATTGCCAACAGAGCTACAGGAAAATTTAGCCCTGATTATCGTTCTCGCATGAACGAACTTATTCGTTTGGTTCTCGAAAAAATGACTCATTCATAGAATTTTATTCATGAATCTATATTTGAATAGTCCTCCCCCATTTTGCCAGCCCGAAGTTTTGCTCGATATTCCTAAATGTAAGGCCAATATCGAAAAGATGGTGAACATCAGCAGGCAGGAAGGGATTATATTTCGTCCACATTTCAAGACGCATCAAAGTAAGGGAATAGGGCGATTTTTCAGGCAGGCAGGAGTAAGTGCCATTACAGTTTCTTCGGTTAGCATGGCCAAATATTTTGCCGAAGATGGCTGGAACGACATCACCATCGCATTCCCTGTAAATCTCCGCGAATGGGAACAGATTAAGAGCCTTGCCTCGATAGTGCATTTATCACTACTTATTTCAGACGAGACATCTTTACAGAAAATCTCAAGACTTGATTTTTTGAGCTTTCATTTGAATTTTTTCATCGAATTAGACACAGGGCAGGGGAGATCTGGATTTGAATACTCGGCTGAGAAAATTTTACCTCTTATTCGATTGGCCGATGAACTCCAAATACCCATCGAAGGTTTCCTGTTTCACGATGGGCATACTTATAAGGCTCATAACACTGATGAGATTAGAAAAATTCGCGCGGCCACCCTTGCTATGACAGCTCATTTACGTCATGATCTCGAAGTATTCTACCCAGGAAGAAAATTTTTGTATTCGATGGGAGATACACCTTCATGCAGTATTGACAATCGTTATGAAGGCATAGACGAAATGAGGCCGGGTAATTTCGTCTTCTACGATTTGATGCAGTATGATTTGGGTACCTGTACGCAGGATGAGATCGCTATTCGCTTGGTTTGTCCTATTGTAGCCGTATATTCTGAACAGGAAAGAGCCGTGATTTATGGCGGAGCCATACATTTAGGGAAGGATTTTTTAACTTTACCTCACAACGAGATATGTTTTGGGGCTATTTGCGCTCATGGAGATTCTATTGAATGGCAAGGGCGATATCCGATGGCTTGGCTAAGTTCGCTCTCCCAAGAACACGGCGTTGTAAAGGCTCCAAAAGATTTTCTCAAAAAGATTCAGCCCGGCGATCTTCTCGATGTCGTTCCTGTGCATTCTTGCCTGATGGTAAGTGCAGCCCTGAGAATAATAGGAAGCGACGGTACAATTTTTGATACTTTTAACGCAAACTTCATGAAAGATACATAATTTCAATTTATTGAGCCAACAGGAACTTCTTCTCTATACTTATGGAAAAAAAGGAAACTATAAAAGAATTGATAGCATTGATAAGTATGGTAGATGAACCTGATGAAGTAGTGTATGGAAGGATTCGTCAGCGCATTATCGACCTGGGAGAAGAAGCCTTGCCATCACTCGAAAAAGCTTGGGAAAATTCCTTCGAAGAATTTACTCGTTTACGTATCCAAGAATTGCTTGATACGATTCATTTTGAGAGTATTCAGCAGCAGTTGATTACTTGGGTAAATTCGAATCAGGATGATCTTCTCGAAGGAGCAATACTTCTTTCTCGTTATCATTTCCATGAACTCGATATCAACAGAATTACACACAATCTGGGACAGATCATTCAGGATGTATGGCTCGAAATGAACGATAGGATGAACCCGCTCGAAAAAATCAAGGTGCTCAATCATATTTTGTTCGATGTTCATAAATTTACACCTACCAAGCCTCCTCAATATTCCCTTCAAGATTATCTCATTCCCAATTTAATCGATTCGAAACGTGGAAGTGGTACTACTTTGGGCATTCTATACCTTATCATTGCCCAAAGCCTCAAATTGCCCGTTTATGGGGTGAATTTGCCCTATAATATGATAATTGCCTATCTTGAGAATAATCCGGGCATTTATATTTATGACCCTGAAAACGACCCCGTGCTTTTTTATATCAATCCGGTATTCAAGGGAATGATATTCATTCGCAAGGAAATTGACCGTTTTTTGAAAGATAATAAGATTGAACCTCAACCTCAATATTTTACGGCTTGCAACAACGTACAGATTCTTCAACGTTTGGCAAGCGAAATGCGCATGATGTACGATATGGAGGGTGACAGTGAAAAAGCCGAAAGAATGGACCAGATTATTGCCATTTTGAAGTCATAAACGGGGAAGATATTTTTCGATCTTAGGCAATTGGCTTAATTATTTGCATTTTATAAGCCTCCATTTTTATTATGAAATCCTTTCCGTAAATTTGTTTTCGAAACTTAACAAGAGGATGCCTGAACAGAAATTGTTTCTACTCGATGCCATGGCTTTGATTTACCGGGCCTTTTATGCTATGGTGAAAACACCTCGTATCAACAGCAAAGGAATGAATACCGGTGCTGTCTTGGGATTTGCCAATACACTATGGGATGTACTAAAAAATGAAAATCCTACTCATATTGGTGTGGCTTTCGACATGCAAGCCCCTACTATTCGTCACGAAGATTTTGCCGATTATAAAGCCAATCGTCAAGCAATGCCCGAAGATCTTGCCGCTTCGATACCTTGGATTAAGGAACTCCTTAGGGCTTTCAACATTCCCATACTCGAACAAGAAGGATACGAAGCCGATGATATTATAGGTACCTTGGCAGTGCAGGCAGCAGAAAAAGGCTTCAAGGTTTATCTGATGAGTACCGATAAAGATTTAGGCCAGTTGGTAAATGAAAATATACTGCTCTACCGGCCTGCACGATTCGGTAATGGCGCCGAAATACTCGGAATGAACGAGATATGTCAGAAATATGGGATAAAAAATCCCACCCAGCTTGCAGATCTTTTGGGCCTTTGGGGCGATGCTTCCGATAATATACCCGGTGTGCCCGGCATTGGCGAAACTTATGCGAAAAAACTCATTGCACAATTCGATACTATCGAAAATTTAATTCAAAATGCCGATAAGATAGAAAACCCAAAACTCAAGAAGAAAATTCTTTCTCACACTGAAGAAGCCTTATTTTCGAAACGACTTGCAACTATTCGTTTGGATGCTCCCGTAAAATTTGACGAGGAACTTTTTAAACGCCAGGCTCCAGATATAAACACCTTGAAGAAGATATTGGATTTTCTGGAATTTCGTGCTTTTTCGCAGCGAATATTCAAGGATTTGAATCATGATAAACCCAGTGAACAGCTTTCATTTTTTCCAGAAGAAACTTCAAGCAGGCATGAATCCGATACGAATTTGTTTAAAAATATTCATACCACTCCTCATCAATATCTCACCCTTACTTCTTTAGAGGAAATCCGTTCTTTTGCCGATACTCTGCAAAAATCTTCGGAATTTTGCTTCGATACAGAGACTACCGGCATCGATCCCAATAATTGTGATCTAGTGGGTATGTCGTTCGCCGTGGTAGCTCATCGAGCATGGTATATTCCTATGCCCGTACAACGCGATGAAATCCTTGATATTCTCCAGATTTTAAAGCCTGTTTTCCATAATCGAAAGATTTTGAAAATTGGCCAGAACCTGAAATTTGATCTTATTGTGCTACAATGGTATGGATGCAACATATACGGGCCGTTTTTCGATACCATGCTGGCACATTATGTAATAGAGCCCGAACAACGACATAGCATGGATTATCTCGCACGAGCCTATCTCAATTACGATCCAGTTCCTATCGAATCACTCATTGGGAAGAAAGGAAATAATCAGAGAAATATGCAAGCGGTGGAACTCGAAACAATCAAGGAATATGCAGGCGAAGATGCCGACATTACCCTTCAATTGAAGCATGCCATCGAACCTCTTTTACACCAGACAAGCACTTACGAGTTGTTTCAGGAAATAGAAATGCCTCTGATGCCTGTGCTTGTGAGCATGGAAATAGAAGGCGTAAAAATTGACACCGAAGCCCTCGACGCTTATGGGAAACAACTCGAAAATGAGATACATAGGCTCGAAGATGAAATATACTCTCTGGCGGGTGAATCTTTCAATATTTCTTCTCCTAAACAATTAGGAATCATCTTATTCGAAAAATTAAAAATTTCTGAAAATCCTCGGCTGACGAGTACCAAACAATATGCCACAGGAGAAGATGTACTCGAAAAATTAGCACATCGTCATCCTATTGTCGAAAAGATTCTCGATTATAGAGAATTAACAAAGCTTAAATCCACTTATGTAGATACACTGCCCCAGATGATCAATCCCCGAACTCAGCGTGTGCATACAAGTTATAATCAGGCGGTGACTGCTACGGGGAGATTGAGCAGCAATAACCCAAATTTGCAGAATATTCCCGTGCGGACAGAACGTGGCCGCGAAATCCGCAGGGCCTTTATCCCCAGAAACCCTGATTATATATTGATTTCTGCCGATTATTCTCAGATCGAATTGAGAATCATTGCTCACCTGAGTGGCGACGAGGCTATGAAAGAAGCTTTCAGGCAAGGCCTCGATATACATGCGGCTACGGCATCACGCATTTTTAATATTCCTCTCGATCAGGTTACCAAAGAACAACGACGCACTGCAAAATCGGTAAATTTTGGAATTGTTTATGGAATTTCGGCTTATGGCCTTTCACAAAACCTCGACATAGCTAAAAAGGAAGCCGCAGCTATTATAGAAGAATATTTTAGGCAATATCCCGGTATAAAGGCCTATATGGAAAAAAGTATTGCGTTTGCACGGGAGCACGGTTATGTTGAAACCATCAAGGGACGTAAACGTTATTTACCCGATATCAATTCGGCCAATGCCAATATACGGGGATTTGCCGAACGTAATGCCATCAATGCGCCCATTCAAGGCTCGGCAGCCGATATGATCAAAATTGCCATGATTAGGATTCATCAGGCTCTAAGTGAAAAATTCCCCCATTCCTACATGATTCTCCAGGTTCACGACGAATTGGTATTCGATGCCAGAAAGCAAGAAGCAGAAGAAATAAAAATAATGGTGAAAGACATCATGCAAAATGCTATGCCTCTTTCCATTCCGGTTGTGGTAGATATCAATGCCGGCGAAAACTGGCTCGAAGCTCATTAATTGCACAAATCATCGGTATGATCTACATGGCCAGAATGTTGATCGAGTAATGAATAATTCCTGGAGAAGGGGAAATGGTTTGCGTCATGCAGCGAGACGGAACGAACAGCCAGCTTTGCATGAAATAATGAATGAGTCGCGTCTAAAATGGTTTCGGGCAAAGTTGATGATTAAGAATTCTGTTTTTTGAAGGTTAATCTATTTTTTTAGGTTAACTTAAAGTAAATCAATTAATTAATAAATTTATCAACAATTTTGTAAATTACTGTTATTCAATATTTTAAATTTCATCATTTTTATATATTTATCTGGTTATCAAAGAAATATGTTTTATTTTTACTAGGAAATTTAATAAGATTAGTTTCATGTTTAAATCAAACAACCAACAAGAAATATTCAGTTTCGAAGATGAACTCAATCAGAAGCAAGGTGATTTACTGAATAGTTCGAAGGGAAAATGGTTTTACCATATCCTTTTCAGCAATATCAATGAACTGGATTTTCGGGATTTATATTCCCAAAAGGCAAGTCGACCTAATGTACCAGGGAATGTTTTGGTTTGCGCTTTAATTTTAAAAGAACTCAAAGGGATCAGTTATGATGAATTGATTGAAGGAGTAGTGTTTGATTTACATTTTAAAACGGCATTAGGGCTTTCATGGATTGGGGATATCCCTTTTTCAAGGGCAACCCTATTCAATTTTTAAAACAGGATAATAGAATATGAGCGTCGGAAAAGGAAAAAACTAATTGAACAGGTTTTTGATAAGCTGACGCAAGAGCAGTTAAAGGAATTGTTGATAAATACAAATATTCAAAGGAGCGATTCTACTTTGGTTTCTTCCAATATCAAAAAATATTCTCATTTACAATTGCTCATAGAAGTATTGATGCGATTAAACAGGATGCTAAAGAAGGAAGACAAGGAATTTATCGGCCAACAGATAGAACCTTATTTAAAAAAAGGGCAGATAAATACATTTATGGGTTGAAGTCCAGTGAATTACCTCATGAATTAGAAAAGTTAGGTAAGATATACTATACTATATTCGAATGGTTGAGTAAAAAAGAGGAATATCATTCAAGGAAAGAATATATCAATTTCACTCGGGCATACAATGAACATTTTGTTGTGAAGGGAGAGGAAGTGAATCCAAGGTCTGAGAAGGAGTTGACCCGTAGCATGTTGCAATCGCCTGATGATGTGGATGCTACTTACAGGAAAAAGAATGGGGAGCAAAGTAAAGGATTTTCGATAAACATTACGGAAACTGCAAATCCAGATAATCCCATACAATTAATCACTGGCATAGTGGTTATGCCCAACAATGTTGATGACAGCCAGATATTAAACGAAAGGATCGATATAATTAAAGAGAAGACGCCACAGTTGAATGAAATGCACATAGATGGTGATTTTGGTAGTGAAGAGAATGATAAGAAGTTTGAAGAATTAGGGATAAACCATATCACAACAGCAGTTAGAGGGAGAGAAAGAGAGATAGAAATATAGAAATAAAGATAGAGCAGAAATCCAAGACGCCGGAAGTGTATACTGTAGAATGTCCTTTTCAGAAGGTAGAGTCCATGCCCACAAAGAAACGACATAAAGTATGTTTTGCTATGAAAATATGCAAGGGATGTTTGTTAAAAGATAATTGTTAGGCATTTAAGAACAATGGGTGATATTATTTAACACATAAAAGAGTATCTACAAAACAAACGCAGTCGCAATATTTTGAGCATACCTAAAGAGCGCTGGAAACTTAGGCCAAATATAGAAGCTACGGCACGTGAATTTAAGATAAGGACAGAAGATGGGAAATTAAAAGTAAGAGGATTAATAAAGGCGAGTTTATTTGCTTATAGCAGTGGGATAGCGATTAATTTTGGAAGGACATACAGATTTCTGGTCAAAAATGGATGTCCTGATGGATTTAATAGGCCAATAATTGTATTTTTGAAGGATATTATGTCAAATACAGGGGAAATATTAACAAAATGTGAATTTATTGTTGATAATTTTTCCTTGTTTAGGTATTTTTGGTTCTTCTTGATTCAAAAAATTTTTTCAGGTCCAAAAATGTCGAAACAGGAAACTTTAATCCAACTTAGTTTTTAAACCGGACTCAATAATCAAAAATAACAAAATTCGATTCATAATAAGAAGCTTTTAAGGGATGGAGAAGAATAGCGTCGTTATAAATACTAATTTTTTCATAAGTAATTGGATTTAGGTTAAAGATTTATAAATCAATGAATTTTTATTTTGACTTCTTTCGTTTGTAAATGATTACAAATGTAAATATACAAAAAATTATCTTAAAAATTTCATCTATTTCAAAATTTTCGAACATAGATGTGAAAAGATTTGAATCCTAAAAACTGACTTATCTTTGCAAAGACTTCAATATTTTAAAGTTCAGATGTTGAACGCCTTACGTTTACAATTCTCGCTAAGAAACGGCAAGCCTATGGCTCTTTTGCTTATTGCAGTCATACTTTCGGCCAGTTTGCTAAAATCGCAACCTCCGGCGGGATATTACGATGGTACCGAAGGCCTGACAGGCGTGGCTCTTCAAGCTAAGCTGCACGATATTATCGACGATCACGCTTCGGTATCCTATGGTTCGATTTTGTTGCACTTCCAAACCACCGATAAAAAACCCAATAACACGGTTTGGGATATGTATTCCGACGTACCGGGTGGAAATCCTCCCTACATTTATTATTTCAATGAAGATGAATGTGGTAGCTACAAATCGGAAGGGGATTGTTTCAACAGGGAACATTCATGGCCTGCAAGCTGGTTTAATGATTTAATTCCCATGTACACAGATCTCTTTCATATTTATCCCACCGATGGTTACGTAAACGGAAAACGAAGCAATTACCCTTATGGTGAAGTAGGAAGCGCCTCATGGACTTCTATGAATGGAAGTAAATTAGGGAACTGTAATTATCCAGGATATTCCCAAGTGGTGTTCGAGCCTATAGATGAATACAAGGGCGATTTGGCAAGAAGCTATTTTTATGTGGCAACACGTTACTACAATGAAGACAATGGCTGGGCAAGCAATGGAATGGTAACGGGCTCGCAGTTGAAACCATGGGCGGTTAGCATGTTGTTGGAATGGCATCATCAGGATCCAGTTAGTCAGAAAGAAATCGACAGAAACAATGCCGTTTACAATATTCAAAACAATAGAAATCCTTACATCGACCAACCCGATTTTGTTGATAAAATCTGGGGAGAAGGCGCTGGTATCGCGCACGAAATTTCTGTGATTTATCAGCTATATCCCAATCCTTGCTTCAACTTTATAAAAATCGTGTTGCCCGATGACCCGACGGATTCTTATGTTTTCGTCCTCACCGATATCGCAGGGCGCAGAATCTTTTCAACTTCTTTACGTGGTGGAAAGGAAAATCTCATCGATGTTTCTCATTTGAAAGATGGAATTTACATTGGACAGATCGATGAGAATATTCCCATCAGAATCATCAAGCAATAAATGAATTACATTCGTATTACAAAGAAATTTAGGTTTGAAATGGCTCATGCGCTGGTGGGTCATGATGGGCCTTGTCGTCATATACATGGACATTCGTATGAACTGTGCATCACACTGAAGGGCCAGCCGAAAAATGATCCTCGTTCATCCAAAAACGGAATGGTCATGGATTTTGGAGAACTCAACCGCATCGTAAAATCTGCCCTCATCGATCGTTTCGATCATGCCCTTGTATTAAATGATGCTGTTAGGGACGAGATTCCACTTGGTGGTCGTGAGTTGTTTGCCAGAACCATCTGGGTAGAGTTTCAGCCCACTACCGAAAATCTTTTGCTTTATTTTGTCGAAATTTTGCGGCCTCTTCTTCCTTCTGACATAGAACTCTACAGCTTAAAACTAAGCGAAACTGCCACTTCTTATGCAGAATGGTATGCTCCCGACCAAAAAGCTGATTGATTTTTTATTGTGGTTTGTATATCAGCCTAATCAGAACATCTCCTACCATTTGCAATGATTGTGAATCGACATGTTCGAGATTGTCCTGTAAAGTATGCCAGTGTTCGAAAAAAGAACTTCCCTGTGAGTCATTTTCGAGATGAATGATATCTATCATAGGAATTCCGGCATATTTATTCACGTAGTAATGATCGTCGGTAATAAAGCCTCCTTTCTGCTTGGGGAAATACTTACCATAACCCAGGGATGCGGCAATATCCCAAATTTTTTTAACCACATCGGGAGCATAATACATGGAGAATCCTTCCATGAGAAAGGATGGTTGGGGCACTCCCACCATATCGAGCAGTACGCCATATCTGGCATTATAGGATGGAATATGTTTATTGCGGCTCCAATACTGAGAGCCAAGGCCCCACCAATCCTCACCCTGTTGGGATTGCATATCTTCGGGAGGACCATAATCTTCGGCATCAAATAAAATAATATCTACTCCGATATTTGGTGGATAACTATGCATGATTCTGGCCAATTCTAAGAGAACCCCCACACCACTGGCTCCATCATTGGCCCCGTCGATGGGTTTATGACGATTGGCAGGATTGGGGTCATGGTCGGCAAAAGGACGCGAATCCCAGTGCGAAGCCAACAAAATACGCGAAGAAGCTTCAGGACGGAAAGAAGCAATAATATTGCGGCCATTTATTACTTCTCCATTATAAGCCCTTGCCTTGAATGCTTGAACTATAATATCGGAACTATAGCTACCCAGTTTTTGGATGAGCCAGTCCCCACACCGCCTGTTTGCGTCAGAATTCGAAACACGCGGTCCAAAACCAACTTGCTTAACTACGAAACTGAAAGCAGTATCCGCAGAAAAAGAAGGATAAAACGTAGTATCTATTGCAATTTTTGGTTTCTTTTCATGTTGAGGACCTTTACAGGAATACAGAAAAATCAGGCTCATGCATAGCATCCCAAAATATTTACCGATTTTCATCTGTTTAGAAATTTTGGTTTTTATTTAGAATTGATAAGGAATACCAAAATCAGAACCAAAGATAAAACTTTCGAGAGATTTTCGTGTTTTAGGTCCATTTTCCATGGTTCGAAGAAAATCGGGTAGAGTCTCAGGATTACCCATATATCCTACAGCAATGACAACAATAGGGGCAACCTCCTCGGGAAGATGGAAAAGTTCGGCGGTTTTGTCGGTATCGAATCCTCCCATCTGATGGCAGAATAAACCTTCGTAAGTTGCCTGAAGCGTGAGATAAGCCACAGATTGCCCCACATCGTAGTCCCAGTAACGATTATCGGAATTATCTCTGGAGACGTATTTTGTTCTTCCGCAAGCCATCATAAGCAAAGGTGCTTGAATGGCCCAAAGCTGATTAAATTCTACGAGAGTAGAAAAAATTTTTCGATAAGTCTCATCGTCCTTTCTTCCAATGAAGTAATACCAAGGTTGTTCATTCATGGCACTGGGAGCCAAACGAGCAGCTTCCATCATGTTCTGGAGTTTTTCCTGCTCCACTGCCTTGTCGTCGAAACATCGAGGGCTCCATCTCCTGCCTAAAATATCCAGAATTTCCATAATTATCAGGTTTATGCATTTTTCAAATTTTTATTATTCAAACCATTTATAATTCACTTTTTTTCATTTACCTATTGTTTGAAACAACAAAATTCTGATATTTGCGTAAATAACGAAATGATTTTCATTTTTAAATATAAAATGTTAAAAATTAAACAGAAATGAAAAAGTTATTTTGTGTGATTTTGATTATTGCTGCAGGATTTATGCATGCAGAGTTACTTCAGGCTCAGAGGAACTATGGAAGTTATGAGCTTGGGTTGCGGCTCGGAGATACTTATGGAGGTTCGGCAGCTGTGGATGCCATGCTTCCGCTAGCAGGCAACCGTCTTCATGCCGATCTGTCTTTTCATCACGATGGCCTAATTTTGGCCGGATTATACGATTGGGGCTTCCCTATTGCACCTGGTTTTATTTTCTATCCCGGTGTGGGAGGCATCGTATATATTGGAGATGTATTTCGCCTTGGAGTTACAGGAGAATTGGGATTCGAGTATGCTTTCGATATTCCTTTGAGTATTGGATTGGACTGGCGTCCAATAATAACTATCATAGATGAAGGAGGTTTCTCAGGAGACGGTTTTGGTTTGAACATTCGATACCGTTTTTGATTCGTAACATAAGGCCATGAAACATGATGTTTTTGAGTTTGTCGAGAAAATAATCCATGCGGTTAGTTATAACTGATTTTAGCTGGAAAGCTATATAAACAAAAGGAAAACACCCCAATTCCAACTAAATTCAAAACTCAAAATTCTAACATCTCTATCCCATAATCTTTTCAACTTTATAGCCATAGTCGAAAGAACCTTATTTTTTTTCGCTGATTTACGCTGCTTTAATACGCTGATATTAACTAATAACTGACAACGAACAACAAACAAGCCCCCCCACAATCACCATCCACCATCCACCTTGTCTCCCAGTCTCCCTTCGTCCTTTCCTCCTTTATAAACTTTTAACGTTCTACCCCCCATTCTCGATAAAAACGAATTTTTATCCGTCAGTGTACCGATTGAAAATTATCATGTAAATTTGTGGTCTTAAATGAAAGGTAAACAACGATTATTATAATTAAAACATTGAAGATGAAAAAGATGACTTTTATTTTAGGGTTAGCCATTGCAAGTATTATATTCTTGGCTCCCCAAAAGAAAATTTGCGCTCAAACCCTCGAAGACGCAGGAAACACATTTAATTCTGCTATTCAACTGATGCAGAACGATCTGCCAAGCGCTATTTCAAAGTTTGAAGAAGTGATCGGCATGTGCGAGAAAATAGGCGAAAGTGGGAATGAATTGAAAATGCAGGCCCAGAACCAGCTACCCATTCTGTATTACAATTATGCAGTAAATTTACAAGCTTCTCAAAATTATGATCAAGCAATAGAAGCATGTAATAAAGCCATTCAAACGGGCCAGCAGGTGAACAATGCCAATATCATTGCAAAAGCGGTCAACTTGACTGCTCAAATTTATATGGTAAAGGGTAACGAATACTTCAAGAACAAAGATTTTGCGAATGCGCTGGTCAGCTTTGATCAAGCTATTACGCTCGACAGTACCCTATACCGAGCTTATTATGGCAAATTACTGGTTTATAGGGAGCAAGACAAATATGATGAAATGGATGAGATGCTCGAGAAGGTAAAAACCACCAGCACTCAGGACCCCCAATTTGCAGAAAAAGCTCAGGCTCTCGTGGCCAGAGAGTATTCCATTGCCGCTGCAAAAGCCATTCAAGCAAAAAATAGCAGCCTTGCTCTTACCTATTGTGACAAAGCCCTTGCATTGGGCGATGCTACGGCTAACACTTACTATTATCAAACCTTAGCAGCAAATATGGAGAAAAAATACAGCCTGGCAGCAGAAGCAGCTCAAAAGGCACTCGAGCTCGAACAAAAAGATAAGAGCAAGATTTACTTCGAATTGGGCAAGGCATACGAAGGACTTGGTAGGGCCGCCGATGCCTGTGCAGCTTATAAAAATGTTACTGATGGTCCACTGGTTCAAAATGCTCAATACCAAATAAAACAGGTGCTGAAATGTAAATAGAACATTCCACCTTTTATAATCCTAAAACTCTTACCAAATTGCGGGAGATTCGAAAGAGTCTTCCGCTTTTTCTGTTTTTCAGTTAACAACCAGCTCTCATTTTTCTCCGGCAAATTTCCTCTGCTTCGTAAGCACTGACAGGGAATTACCAAACCATCAGATTACAGCCTCTTGATTCGGCCAAGTCATGACGTCCAATAACCTCGAATTGCTCAATTCCCACAGAACGGCCCAAATCTCTCGTGGCTATGAAACTGCATGAATAATAATTAGCCAGGTCCACTATATTAATCAATCCCGATCTCCCGGGTTTGGTAAGTGAAAAAGGATCATCAGCCTCAGTAAGCAAAATCTTCAACCAGGGTGGAGTTTTAAAAATGCCTTCTCCTTGAGAATAGGCTTGAGATAACATCTCCGTCATTCCATACTCGGAATGGATTTTTTCCATTTCAAAACTATGGCTTAAGATTTTATGCAATTGTGAACGGGTTATTTCTTTGCGTCGGCCCTTCATTCCCCCAGTTTCCATCACTATAACCCCCTGAAGATTTTGTGGAAACTTTTCGGCCAAATCCCATAATGCATGAGATACTCCCATCAACAAGACTTTCCCTTCTCGCCATGTTTTCGCTTTCTCTACTCGCTCTGAAAGTTTCTCGACTTCATCGAGAAAGAAGCCATTATATGGGCTCTCACTAACTTCCATCAACCCTTTCATCATAAAAATAAGTGAGGAATTCGGCCTTCCCCTATAAGATGGCAATAAAGTTAGAAAAGTCCAATCTGAAGGGTTTCCATAAAATTGTGCAAACCCCCTTAGAAAGCTTTGACGGTAAAGTTCTACATCGACAACGAAATGGCGAGAAACATTCTGGCCAGTAGTTCCACTACTCTCGAAAACCATCTGAGGAGATTGTTGTTCGACGATAACCTTCTGCGTTCTAAAGAATTCAATCGGTAAACAGATAATTTCCGAATAATGATGGATCGGTATATCGAAATGATGGCTTGCCTTTAAAAATTCTCTGTAAACTTTATTATGTTCTTTTTGAAAATGATAAATCGACAACGCCATCTGGTTGAACTCGTCTTCATTGTCGATGTTGAAAATATCGTATGGATTCATGATGCAAAGATAGTTAACAGTAAAAAGATAGCTGAAGTGAGTGATTACAAAGTTTTGGGGTATTATACTACCCCTTGCAATCAAAAGCGGAGGATTTGATAAAGGGATACCTCTCGGATGGATTTAAAGGTTGGGGATGAAAAGGTCAGAAATTGGGAGCTTTACTTCAGAAAGAAAACGTATCGAATTTTCGATATGGGGATGCATCACTTCATCATATTGAATGAAAGGAACATACTGGCGGTATTTATGGACAAAGTTTTCGATGAGGGGAGAACTTTTTGCAGGACGGCGAAATTCGAGTGCTTGTGCTGCATTGAAGAGTTCGATGGCCAGAATGCGCTGCAAATTATTTACCACTTTCAAAGCCTTGGTGGCTGCATTAGCCCCCATGCTTACATGGTCTTCCTGACCTTGCGAACTTTCGATGGAATCGACCGAAGAAGGAGTGCAAAGCTGTTTATTCTGATTGACTATGCTTGCAGCGGTATATTGTGGAATCATAAAGCCAGAATGCAGGCCAGGATTTACTACAAGGAAGTGCGGTAGATTTCGTTTCCCTGAAATGAGCTGATAAGTGCGACGTTCCGAGATATTTCCTAATTCGGAAAGGGCAATAGCTAAAAAATCGAGCGCAAGGGCAAGAGGTTGTCCGTGAAAATTTCCCCCTGAAATGATAAGGTCTTCATAGGGAAAAATGGTAGGGTTATCGGTAACTGCATTCATTTCGCACGAAAAAACCTTTGCAACATATTCAATGGCATCTTTACTGGCGCCGTGTACTTGCGGAATACAACGGAAGCTATAAGGATCCTGCACATGATTCTTGGGTTTGTTCATCAGCTCACTGCTCTCGAGAAGATTGGCAATTCCTTTTGCAGTGGAAATCTGCCCTTTATGGTTTCTAATTTCATGCAAAGGCAAATAAAAAGGTTCTATTCTGCCATCGAAGGCATCGAGCGAAAGTGCCCCAATCAAGTCAGCAAGAGTAGAAAGGCGAAAACTTCTCAAAAGACAATAAACTCCATAAGCTCCCATAAACTGAGTACCGTTCAAAAGAGCCAGCCCTTCCTTCGATTTCAAATCAACAGGACTCAAACCGGCTTCGAACAGGGCTTTGCTGGCAGGCATTTTTTCCCCTTTATAAGTTACTTCACCCAATCCTAATAAGGGTAGCGACAAATGAGCCAGAGGCGCCAGATCGCCCGACGCTCCCAAAGATCCTTGCTCATATACCACAGGGTAGATTCCCTTATTGAAAAATTCAACGAGCAATTTCACGGTATCTAATTGGACACCGCTATGCCCATAAGATAAATTCTGAATCTTCAACAGCAACATGAGTTTTACGATCTGTTCGGAGACTTCATCCCCTGTTCCACAGGCATGACTCATTACTAAATTTCTTTGCAGATCTTTCAGTTGCTCTTTCGATATCTCTATCTCGCATAGCGAACCGAAGCCCGTATTGATACCATAAACTGGCCCGGCATGCATGTCAAGTTTGTTATCGAGATAATCCCTGCAATGTTCGACTTTATGGATGGCTTCATCCGATAAGGCAATCTGCCATCCTTCCTCCATTAAATGTTGTATGTTTTCGTAAGTAAGTTCCTTCGAAGAAATTTGATATACCGGCATTTTATCGTGTTTTTAAAAAATCGATGAATGAGATTTCGTTAGTCCCTCGCCCGCAAAGCGCAAAAGAGGAGAAAAATGAATGATAAATCTTAAAGATAAGGTCGAAGACAAATCCAAAAACGACATTCCTCCTATCAAATGGCTTAAAAAAGACCCGCTCGATTGATTTTTATCTTATATGTCAGAAAATAACCGTACATGATGCGGCAAAATTACGCTTTTTATTGTTTCTCGGACGAATTGCAGCTTATTTCATACACCAATTCTTACTTTGTATATCTGCACAGTAAACTAATGAAATGATAATAAATGGGTCATGTTTTTTAGCGAAGCTATTCTTAAGACTATGCCGGTAAAATGAAATGTTTATTGCAGTATTTTTCGAAAGAATCGGATTCTATGCTCAGCAATTTCTAAATTTGCATGAGTCTTGAAATGCATCGAGGAATTTGCTTTGAAAGAAAATAAATAAAAATATGTTTCAGAAATATATAAGGCGTTTCGGTATTGGAATTCTATGGAAGTCTATAATGCGTTCTTTCTTTGTTTTTATCCTGCTTGGTTTCATGCTTTCGACTTATTCAGGAGTAAGGGCTCAGAAAGTATATGGAGGTTTGGTAGCAGGCGTCAATGGCAGCCAGGTAGCAGGCGACGTAGCATCGGGTTATGATAAGGCAGGAATTCATGTTGGTCTTTTTTCCTATACCCATATCAGCGAAAAGTCGGTTTTTCAGATGGAACTGGTTTATAGTCAGAAAGGTGCACGAAAAAACCCGAGTGAAAAGAATGGATATCAGCAATATATTCTGCGTTTGAATTATATTGATATTCCTTTTATTTACAAATATTTGTACAATGATCGTTTGAGTTTCGAAGGCGGTCTATCGTATGGTTATCTGCTCCACCATTACGAAGAAGCCAATTTCAGTTTGAATGTCGGTGATGCTGGATTTCATACCCATGCACTCAACATTTTGGTGGGTCTAAATTATAGATTTGCCGAGAAATGGGCGGCAGGTTTCAGAAGCACCAATTCACTCTACCAGATTCGCGATCATACCTCGGGAGCCAGTCGTTTCCCAAACTACGGTCAATATAACGATGTACTTACCCTCACCATTCAATATCTTTTGTGGAGAGAATAGATTCAGCAAGTTGCCCTTCTTCCTTTTATCAAAGATGTTACGGCAAGACTCAGTCAATAAAATAGAAAATAAAACAAAGAAGAGCTCGAATAATTTTTCCATTCGATGAGTCAGTAAATGACCTTCGAAATTTGTTGAACCCTCAAATAACCAAAGCTTAATGACAAGAATATGCAATAAATTGAAGAGTAGGGATCGGTTAAAAATTATAAAACTTAATGAAGTATTTGCAAAGATTTCGAAAAATTCGTTTCTTCGCTGTAAGAAAAACCTAATTCTATGGAATCATTAATTGTAAATGGCGAGGGGTTAACTATAGAAGATATAGTAGCTGTAGCTCGACATCACCAGAAGGTAGTTTTGCATCCCGAAGCAATTGAGAAGATCGTGCAATGCCGCGCCATGCTCGAAAAAAAGATCGAAGCTCGCGAAATCATGTATGGAGTGAATACTGGAATTGGCGAGTTTTCTGAAGTGGTACTGACCGATGATCAGGTTAAGGATTTTCAAAAGTATTTAATATACAATCATGCAGCAGGGATAGGGGAACCCATGCCTGAGGAGTGGGTCAGAGGAGCGATGTTGGGTCGCATCAATGTGCATGCACATGGCAATTCGGGATGTCGTCCAGAGATTACTCTTACGATGGTAGAGATGCTCAACAAAGGTGTTACACCTTATGTATGTACGAAAGGTTCGGTAGGTGCCTGTGGTGATTTGGCTCCCATGGCACAGATAGCTCTTTTGTTGATGGGAGAAGGTAAAGCCTATTATGAGGGAGAATTATTAGATGGGAAGGAGGCCATGCGAAGGGCAGGCATAGAAGTACCGGGCTTAAAGGCAAGGGATGGGCTGGCGGCCATAAATGGGAGCAATGTACTTACGGCCATGAGTGCAATTTTTTTATATGATGCAAATCGCTGGCTGAAGCAAGCAGAGATTGCCACTGCCATGTCGCTTGAAGCGCTAAAAGCCAACCTGAAACCTTATCATGAATTGATACATCAGGTAAGA